>CAZFIV010000007.1:70438-139906 GCA_964519665.1 uncultured Myxococcales bacterium | reverse complement strand
CGACTGGTGCGGGCCGCGCGCCGCGCGCAATCGGCCTTGTCGAAGCGCGTCATCCCGTCATGTCCCTTAATTCGATCGACGCCTTGTCAGTGGATGCCTGCCCGATTGATCAGGCGTCGAAAATATCAAGGATATTGGTTAGATCGAGTTTCCTGACAGGACGCCCGACGCGAGGACATCGCTCCCGACCACAGCAGCGTCCGAATTCGCGGGACCAAGCGCGCCACCCGTGATCGGGTAGTTCCGACCATCTTGCCCTCGCAACAAGAGTTGCTGCGCTATGCCGCCGAACACGGCGAGGGTACGGACGGCTACCTGTTTCGCAGCTGGGGCAATGCTGGCCGCGACATCAAGGTCGCATGCCAGCGAAGTGGCACACCGCCCTGTTCACCGAACGACCTACGGCGCACCATCGCGGTCTGGCTAAGAGCCGCTGGCGCCCCGCCCGACTTGATCGCGCCCTGCATGGGCCACCGGGATAGCACCATGGTTGAGCGGGTCTACGAACGCCTCACGCCCGACGTCCTGGAGGCGCGATTGCGCGCGACGATGGGCTTCGACCCGCCAAAACCCGGCGACCGACGAGTCGGAAATTGTGCCAATCGTGTGCCCGACGCTTCGGTTTCGATGGGATTTGTGGGCCCTATGACACAAAAATCAGTCCCGGCAAGACGTCCTGCAAAGACCCAAAAACCAAAGCGAATCCCTCAGATATAACCAAGGATCCAGTGTGCGAAGAAGTGGGCCCTGGGGGGCTCGAACCCTCGACCTTGGGATTAAAAATCCCCTGCTCTACCAACTGAGCTAAAGGCCCTGTCGAACGGACTAGAGCGCCTGAGGCAGAGCGTCAAGCATCATCCTCGGTCGAGCTGCTACATTCGGGGCGTGCATAGTCGTGTCTACACCGTCTTGGCCGCGGCCCTGGTCGCCGGATGCACCCGAAGCGGCGATTCGAGTGACGCAGACAACGTTCAAAGCTCCTCCGAGGCTCGCGATACGTCCGCCTCCAGTCAGACGGAGCCCGCCGCCGCGCCACCCGTGAGCCTGCCGGAGTACATCCGGCCAGACGATCCTCCGCGGCACCCGGCCAGCGCCGTTCAGGTCGGCGAAGCGATCGAGCGCCTGAGCAACCATGTTCGCGCGGGCGCCACCGACCCCTTGAATCCCTGGGCCATGGCGCACGGGCTGATCGCCTTCGGACGCGACCTCAAAACGACGAACGGAGCGTCGGTCACCGAGCTGATCGTCCGCGACTACCTGAAGGTGGCAAAGCTCGACGGGCGCACCGTTCACGGTTTTCCTCCCCGCACGTCCGGCAACGAGCCGCTGGAGCCCCACCCGTCGATGATCGCGAAGTCGTTCGCAGAGGTGGGCGTGCCGCGCGAGCAGCCGTTCGCGTTCAAAGGGGGGGAAACCACGCTCGGCAAGTTGATGGACGACGCTATGTGGACCTTCAACCGGCCCCGAAGTGGTCGCGATTGGCACAACTTCGGGTGGCTGGCGTCTGTCATCGCCATCCACCCGCCGCCGGACGGTCGGATCCAGACCCACAACGGCCCGGTGGCCGTACAAGAACTCGCGACCGAAGCGCTGACCCAGCTCGAGCGCGAACAGGCGTTTTTGGTGCCCTTCAAGAAAAGGGGGCGGCCCGACCTGGTCGTCAAACAGAAGCAAGGCATCTACGCCCACACCTGCGGCGGCCTGCATTTCGTGCAGGGAACGGTCCGCCTCGCGGGCCCGTATCCGGAGCTCCGCACCCGGATAAAGACTCAACTCGACCTCGTCCGTTTTCGCTGGGCGGCCGAGCGCCGCCTATATCGGCGGCTCGCCGACCTGAAGCCGAACTACCGGCCGCTATTGCTGGTCCAGGAGCTGAAGTTCTACGGCCACCTCATCGAGACCATGGCGTTAGCCGTCAAGTGGGACCTCATCGACGCCGACCCTGCCCTCAAGGAAGAAATGAAGCTCGTGGCCGGCGACCTCCTCGACACGCTAGCGGCGCTCGAGCCGCTCTACGCCCGCCTCGACAGCATTCGCGATGTCACTCCGCAGTTCTACTACGACCTCATCGGCGACGGGTGTCACGCGATCCGTGGTATGCGGGAGGGTCTTGTGGCATTCTACTGATCACCACCATGCCCAAACGCCGGATTCGCGTGGTCGCCGCGCAGATCGAGCAAGACGGTCGATACCTGATCACCCAGCGCAAGCCGACCAGTTCGCTTCCCCTCCTGTGGGAGTTTCCAGGCGGTCGGGTCGAAGAGGGCGAGACGGATGAGGCCGCCCTCGCTCGCGAGCTCGCCGAAGAAATGGCGATCGACGTCGTGGTCGGTGAGCCGGCCATCGCGGTGACGCACGAATACGATGCCTACGTCATCGACTTTCGTGTCTTTCGATGCCGCTTACTGACCCGGGTCGACCAGATCCAAAAGATCGGCGTGCACGACTTTCGCTTGGTCAGCCCCGACGAGCTCGACGAATACGAATTCCCGGGCGCCGACCAGGCGACCATCGACGCCCTACTCGCCTCCCATTGAGGCGAGCGCCCCCGGCGCCCAGCCGGGAGGTGTCGGCTGGCCCAGCCCACCGTGGGCTGCCAAGCCGGACTCGCTCGGATGGGCGCCGTGAAGCCTGCATTGCAGCGCGCAGCGAGCGCTCCGGCAGAATTCAACGAAACTCAGGCCGGCGGCCGTACCGGCAACGAGAAGGTGAAGCGCGTACCCTTCTTCGATGAGGTGTAGGTCACGGTTCCTTGGTGCTCGTCGGCGATCTGCTGGACCATCGCGAGCCCCAACCCCGTGCCGCCCATCTTGCCGGACGTCGCGAAGGGCTCGAACAGCCGGTCCGCTAGCTCGTCGGGCACCCCGCCACCGGTGTCATCGAAATGGAAGACCAGCCGGTCGTCCTCGACGCCCTCCCACACGGTAAATCGGCCTCCGTCGGGCATCGCTTCGTGAGCGTTTCGGGCAACGTTGTAGAACACGCGGCGGAGCTTGGTCTCGTCGAAGTACGCGGCGCCTCGATAGGTCGCGTCGACCGCCACCTCGACGCCCGACCCGTCGAATTCATGCCGAAGATGGTCCTCCATCTCTTGCATGAACTTGTTCATGTACACCTTGCGAATGAGAACGTTGCGGTCGCCCCGCGCGAAGGCGAGGAGGTCACCGGTCATCGCCGACAAGACATCAATCTGCCGGTTGACCTGCTGCGCATACTTCGAGCGCTGGTCTGCGTCGTCGGAATCGACCATCATCTCCGTGTAACCGTAGATGAGCCCCATGGGGGTGCGGATGTCATGAATGACCCCCGACAGCATCTGACCGATCGTAGCTAGGCGCTCGGACCGTTCGCGTTCCTTGCGGCGGCGCTCTGCGTTGATGGCACGCCCGGCCTGCGACGCGACCACGGTGAGCATATTGACGTCCGCTTCGCTGAAAGCCTGCTTGTCGCGCCGATTGATCAGCTCGAAGACACCGATGCGTCCCGAGTATTTCGTTTTGATCGGGACCGCGATGATGGATTTGGCCCGAATTCGGCCGCGTTCGAGACCTTCGAGGTCGTTCAGCACCACCGGCTCACCGGTTTTCGTGACGTTACCGATGATGCCCTCACCAACCTGCAAAGACGTGCGCCGAAGCGAAGCGGCGTGAGTGCCTCGAGCTGCGCAGACCTCCAGCTTGACACCTCGCTCATCGAGCACGTGGACCGCGCCCGACTTCGCGTTCATCGTCGCCATCGCCGTATCGAGGATCGTCTCGAGCATCTCGGACAGATCTTCAGCCTGCGAAATGGCGCGCTCCGTCTCGAACAGGAGGCTCAACTCCCGCCGGGCGCGCTCGAGATCCTCGGAGCGCTCTACTGCTTCGCGGTACAAACGCGAAACCTCGAGAGCAACTCCGATTTCGGATGCTATCGCCTCGAGCAGACGTTCGTCGGTGGCACTGAAGGGGCCCTCGAGCTTGTTCAGCACCTGTACCACGCCGAGGATCGACGCCGACTGGGGCCCTCGGACCGGCCATGCCAGCATGCGGTGGGTTCGGTATCCGGAGCGCCGGTCGAAATCGGGATTGAACCGGTCGTCACGGTACGCATCTTCGATATGCAGCGGTTCATTGTGCGCCGCGACCCACCCCGCAACCCCCGATCCGAACGGCATCCGGATTTCCTTCAGCTCTTGGCCTTCCATGACCTTCGACCACAGCACCTGTTCGCCGGGCTCGGCCAAAAAGAGCGTCGTCCGATCGGCTTCGAGAAGCTCGGTCGTTCGTTGGACGATCTCCAACAGGAGCGGGTCGAGCTCGAGGTTGGAGCCGAGTGCTCGCCCGATCTGCTTCATGGCCTCGACTCGACGTTCGGACCGTTCGAGCTCCTGGTGCAGCTCATCCAGCTCGACCTCGAGGTCACGAATCCGATTGAGCAACCTCGAACCGTCTTGTTCGGCCGGGCGCCGTGAAGCACGGTTGTTCGTCGGCCGCGCGACGACCGACGTCGAGGTATTGGTCGTCGGCTTCGTCCCCCCAGGCACCGACGGGCGCAAGGCGGGACCCGTCGAGCGTACGGCCGACGAAGCGGAGGCGGAGACCGGAGATGACGGCGACGAAGGCGCGGACGCGACCGGCGAGGCCGTCGTGTTCATCGAGGGCCGGGCGCCCGTGCCCGACGGCCGCCTCGGCGTCGTACCCACGTCAGCAACGTAGGGGCAGTCGCCGATTGGCGCAAGGGAAGTGATGCTCCGTTGGGCGCAAGAAGACGATACGAGGCCGCCTCAGTGGGCGTCGTCCCATGTTGACCCGATGTGCGCTTGCGCATCGAGCGGCACCTTGAGGGGAAAGATATTCTGCATCTCGCGCTGGACGACGGCGGCGACGGCTTCCGCCTCATGGTCGGGTGCTTCGACCAGTAACTCGTCGTGTACCTGCAGCAGAAGCCGAGCCTTCGGGTGAATCTCCTGCAACAGAGCCCACACCCGGATCATGGCCAGCTTGATGAGGTCGGCCGCACTGCCTTGGATCGGCGTGTTGACCGCCATCCGCTCCGCGGCCTTGCGCACGCCGCGGTTCTTCGAGTTGATATCCTTGAGAATCCTCCGCCGTCCGAGGAGGGTTCGCACCTCACGGGTCGCGCGCACCTGCTCCAAAGTTTCGTCGATGAACGCCTGCACCCCCGGTTGGCGCTCGTAGTAGTCGGTGATGAAGCGACTGGCGGTCTGGCGAGTGATCTTCAGGTCTCGCATCAGCCGAGTGACGCCCATCCCGTAAAGGACGCCGAAATTGACGGCTTTGGCTTGGGTTCTCTGTTCTCGGGTGACGTCTTCCGGCGAGACCTGAAACAAAACGGAGGCCGTCCGAGTGTGAACGTCGGCGCCGTCCCGAAACGCCGACACCAGGACTTCGTCCTGGCAAAAATGGGCCAAGATCCGCAACTCGACTTGCGAGTAGTCGACCGAGATCAATTGGTAGCCCTCTGCCGCCACGAACACTTTGCGGAGCTCTCGCCCCAGCTCGGTCCGAATCGGAATGTTCTGCATGTTGGGATCTTTGGACGACAGCCGCCCGGTCGCCGCCGTCGCCTGATTGAACTGGGTGTGCACCCTCCCCGTGGCCTCGGACACCATCTTTGGCAGAGCGTCGACGTAGGTACTCTTCAGCTTTTCAACCTGTCGATATTCGAGGATTCGGCTCGGAAGAGGGTGGGCTTCGGCGAGGGCCTCGAGCACCGAGTGGTCCGTCGACGGGCCCGTCTTGGTATTCTTGACGATCTTGAGCTTGAGTTCTTCGAACAGAATCTTCTGCAGCTGCTTCGGAGAGCCCAGATTGAACTCTTTGCCGGCCGCCTCGTAAGCGGAGGCTTCCAGCTCGGCCAACTCCGACTTGAAGCGCCTCGACATATCTGCCAGTCGGTCGAGGTCGATTTCGATCCCGGCCAGTTCCATCGACGCAAGGACGGGAATGAGCGGCAACTCGACGTCCCTCATGACATTCAGCAGATCGGCCTCGCGAAGCGCTTCCTTCATCGGAGTCGAAGCACAAAAAGCGATGTCCGAACGCTCGGCGACGTGAACCGCGGCCTCGGCGACCGGCACCTCGTCGAAGGACCTACGCTTGCGACCTACCGTGGTCAGATGGGTCCGCTCGATGGGCTCATGATTGAGATACCGCTTGGCTACCGCCGTCGCGCCGTGCTGAGTCTCATCCGGCAACAGTAGGTAGCTCCCCAGGGTGGTGTCGAAACCGAGCCCTTGCACGACGACGTCGGCGCGCGCCAAGAGCCCCACCAACGCCTTCGATTCCGCGCTCACTTTGCGAATCGTGGGATCCTCGAAGATGGGACGAAGCGCATCGACGACGACATCCCAGGTCAGCTGTGCCTCCGCATCACGGTGCCCGATCGGGATGTAGGCGGCCCGGCCAGCGTATCCCTGGATAGCGACCCCGACCACACGGGCATCGATCAGTGGCCCGGGCGTCAGCTCGAGGGCGAAACCGACCGTCTTCGCGGCCTGAAGATCACCGGCGAGCTGGCTCAACGCATCCTCGGTCGTCACGACGTAATAGCCCGACCGGTCGATGGTCACGCCGAACGAGAGCGCCTGATCGTCCTCGTCGGGGATCGGCGGCGGCGGCTCGTCTTCGTCCTCATCACCGAGCTTCGGACTGAGTTTCCTGAACTCCAGCTCGGCGTACAGCTTGCGCACCGCCGGCTTGTCGGGCCCGGAGTACGCGAGCTCTTCGAGGCCTTCGATATCGAGGGGCACGTCGTCTCTGAGGGTCACCAGCTTCCGCGACAGCTCGGCCATGTCGGCCTGTTCTTTGAGATTCTGGCCCATCTTGCCCTTGATCTTGCCGTCGGCCGCCGCCTGCAGGACACCCTGCAAATCGCCGTACTGCCCGAGGAGCTGAGCGGCCTTTTTGGGCCCAATGCCGCTCACCCCAGGAACGTTGTCGGAGCTGTCGCCCGCCAGCGCGAGGGCATCACCGACAACCTCCGGCGGCACACCGATCTTCTCTGCAACTTCATCGGGCCCGAACCGATGGCCACGCATCGGTTCCCAGAGCGTAACGTGCTCGCATACGAGCTGCATGAGGTCTTTGTCGCCGGTGATCAGTCGTACATCCCGGTTTTCAGCCAATGCGCGCCGCGTCAGAGTCGCGATGACGTCGTCGGCTTCGACGCCTTCGACTACGAATCGA
This sequence comes from uncultured Myxococcales bacterium, assembly GCA_964519665.1. Lineage (GTDB taxonomy): Bacteria > Myxococcota > Kuafuiibacteriia > Kuafuiibacteriales > Kuafuiibacteriaceae > JANQQN01. The sequence continues at coordinate 132,716 of CAZFIV010000007.1, read as the reverse complement.
CGGAGTTTGAATACATCGACGAGGCGGTGGATGTGCGGAATCTGCGCCGTAAGGTCCTCCGGTGGAGGAGACCGGTTAACCTTGTATTCAGGAAAGATGTCGTGCCGAAAGTTTTCCCCACCCGCATCGAACACGATGGCCATATGGGTGGGCTGTTCCTCCCGTAGCAGTTTTTCGAGCATATTCGAGAAGCCGTACACCGCATTGGTCGCGTCTCCCGACGCGGTCGAAAGCGAACGAACCGCGTAGAATGCCCGAAAAATGTATCCGGAGCCGTCGATGATATGCACGAGCGGACGAGACATGGCGCTTCGCAACCGCGTAACACATCGAACCGCCGCCGCTCGAGTCCAATGTCATGCGCTGGGGCACCCCCGCACGTTGCGCCTGGCAAATCGATGGAAGCGCAGTCTCGGGTTACGCGCTCTGACATTCGTTGTAGACTCGCCCTCGTTCATCGCGACTGACCGCATCGGCGGCTGGATTCAGCGGAATTCGGCGCGATGGACAAACATCGATGATCGAAGAAGCGAGACGAACCGTGTCGAAATCAACTCCCCAACGCTTCGGACCCTACGTCATCATCGACCGCATCGGTGACGGGGGCATGGCGGAGATTTTCCTGGCCAAGATGCTCGGTTACTCGGGCTTCGAGAAGTTCGTCGCACTCAAGAAGATTCATCCCCGCTACAGCGAAAACACGACCTTCGCTCAGATGCTCATCCACGAAGCAAAGCTCGCGGCCAGCCTGAACCATTTCAACGTCGTACAGGTCCACGATCTCGGCGAAATCGGCGGGCAGGTCTACATCGCGATGGAGTACGTGCACGGCAAGGACCTGGCCGCCGTACTCTCGAATACATATCGGCGTCGGGAGCGCCTGCCGCTGGAGCTCGCCCTCTGTGTGGCGACCGAGTTCATGACCGGCCTCGACTACGCCCACCGATTCCGCGCGCCCGACGGCACCCCGCTGGGGATCATTCATCGCGATATATCACCCCAGAACATTCTGATCTCCAACGAGGGCGAGGTTAAGCTCACCGATTTCGGCATCGCGCGGGTGCTGGCGGCCAAGGACGACGGCTTTCAGCTGCCTGGCAACCTGCACGGCAAGTTCGGATACATGTCGCCGGAACAGGTGCGGGGGCAAGAGGTCGACCAGCGGTCGGATATTTTCAGTAGCGGCGTCGTGTTGTGGGAGATGCTCACTGGGCGCCGACTGTTCCGAGGCAAGGAACACAAAGAAACGATCAAGATGATCGTCTCGATGGCCATCCCCCTGCCGTCGTCCCTCAATCCCGATGTGCCTTCGCCGGTCGACCAATTGTGCATGAAGGCGCTCGCCCGCGACCCCAATACGCGATACCAGACCATGGGAGCCCTGCTCGGGGAGCTGTCCCGGGTGGCCAACGAGCTGCCGCGACGGGCTGCGACCCGCGACCTATCGGTTTACATGCGGCGCCAGTTCGGTCCCGGAATGCCCGGCCACGCATCGATGCGCACCGGCAGTCCTCAACGACACCCTCAGCCAGAGGGCGGAAGCGCTCTGCACGTCGGCAGCTACTCCTTGAGCACCGGCGACCGGGTGCCGCTCGGGCAACTGCTCATCGAGCAAGGCAGTTTGTCGGTGTCGGACATGGAGATCGCGTTGGCCGAGCAACGTGCTCGAGGCGGCCGAATCGGCGAGCTCTTGGTGGCTTCGGGAACCGTCTCCGAAGACGACCTCCTTCAGTCGATCTCCGCTCAGGCCAACCTGCCCAGCATCTCGGAAGAAGAACTGCTTGCACTGCCGCCGCCCGAAAAGCTCCTCCTGCGTTTTCCCCGCGAGGCCGCAGAGGCGACGATGATGCTCCCCATCTCGATCAACGAGTCGCAACGGTCGGTCGGCTTGGCCGTCTGCGACCCGTACGATGAACGAGCGATCCTCGAAACCAAGGTCGTGCTGGGAGTCAACGAGATCGTCGTCTTCGTGGCTAAACGGACGGCTCTGCGAGCGGCGATCACTAGCTGGTATCCCGAGCAGGATGAAGAGCCCGAGCTGCTGGGAGGACCGATCTTCGAAGAGGCAGTGGAGATCGTCGAAGGTCCACCGGTTGTGCTCATTGCCGACGGGGACGCGGATCTCGCGACGGCGCTCGCCGAACGGGTCCGCGAGGAAGACTGCGAAGTCATCGTGGCCGTCGACGGGAAGCGGGTCCGCGATATCTGCCGGGATGCTCGACCGACCGTAGCGTTCTTGGATGCCGCCCTCCCGGGTATCGACGGCTATAACCTGCTGCTCGACTTGCGTTCGAAGAACGAGGATGCGGCCATCTTCCTGACCTCGTCGCGGGGTGAGGAGTTTCGACACGCCAAGGCGCTCGAGCTCGGGGCCGACGACTTTGTCGTCAAGCCGTACAGCATCGAAGTCATGACTTCCAAGATCCGTCGAGAGCTGAAACGACGCGGCGACGGCGGGGTACGGGCTCCCACGGTCCAATTCGACGGAGTCTCCGGCAGCCTCAAAGACATGACCGCACTCGACATCGTGCAGAGCCTCGAACTGGGCCGGAAGACGGCGCACCTGATCCTGCAGTACGAGGACGGCCTAAACGGCGAGCTGCGGGTCGACGACGGCCAGGTGTGCGGCGGCGTTAGCGGCCCCAACGCCGGCGAAAGTGTCTTCTATGCGCTGATGCAGCCGGGGCCTGGGCTGTTCAGGATCGAGTACCGGCAGTCTCCGATTCCCCGAAACATCCTCAAGCCGAACACCTACTTGATGATCGAAGCGATGCGGCAGGCGGAAGGCGAGACCGTCGATCGGTCGCCGCTGGTGGACGCGATCCCGGTCGATCTGCCGGTCGGGGCGACCACCGCGCAACCCCGCATGACGGCGGCCACGGACCCGTCGCTGAGGCCGACGGTCCCCTCCATGCGCGCCGCATCAACGCCGTCGCCAACGATGAACGTCACCGACGATCTGATCATCGATGCGGCGCCTTTGGCTCCTCCAGTGCCGATCACGCTGGAGCCGACGCCGCCGCGCCCCGAAACCGAAGTTGCTGACTCGGATGCAATACGCCGGGCCCGTCGGGAGCGACGGATCGTCGGCCGGCTGGGACTTCGTCGAGTTTCGCCGTCATCGCTTCATGACGACCACCCGGTCGATGACGCGGGGGGCTTCCACGAGCACAGTCCGACCTCGTAGGCGGCCACTCAAAGAATGGCGACCATCGCCGGGTCGATGTCGACGAGTCCACCCGGTCGCACGACGGAATGGATAGCGTGGGTGGGACCCTCGCCGTTGGCTAGATTTCTGACGATGGTCCGTTTGATGCGCTGACCCTCGGCGTCGAGAATGACCTTGACCCACGGCCTGGTGAATAAGCGCGGATCGTTGGAGTTGTGGTACACGACAGCCGTCTCGCCGCTTTCGAGGCGGACAGGGCACCCGAGCGGATACAGCCCGAGCAGATTGATGAGGACCTTGACGACGACGGGGTCGAAACGCCGCCCCGCGTCCTCCATCAGGATCCGGATGGCCTCGTCAGCGGTGTAGCCTTCCCGCCACGGCCGACGCGTGGTCAACGCATCGAACGCATCGCCCACGCTGACGATTCTCGAGAAGAGGTGAAGCTGATTGGGCTTTCCACTTCGCGCATCGAGAAACGGAATGTGGTGTTCGAACGCCACGATCACCCGTCGCATCAAACCCTCGTTGATCGGTCCACCACTAATGAGCGCCCGAATCTGTCGAACCATCGCGTTTCGCAGCGCACCTTTTTGGACCTCGCCGAGCTGTTCGCTGGTGTTGATCAGGTCGTCGGGCAGCATCGCAAAGCCGATGTCGGCAAACAGCGCGCTCAAACCCAGGTCGACGAGTCGCAGTCGATCCACCCCCAGAGAGCGCCCCAGAACGATCGATAGAACGCAGGTGTTGGCAGCGTGGTTGAATGCATACTCTTCGGCAGTTTTGATCGCCGCCAGCTTGAGCAGGAAGTTGACCCGCTCGGTCGCGACATCGACCATGTCTTGAACGATTCGGGTCACCTGGAGTTTGCTCGAGGTCGGTACGCGCCCACTTTGGGCCTCGCGGACGAACTCCCGTACCGCGACGATCGCCTTGGCGTAGGTCTGAAGGGCGAAAGTCTTCTTGTCGACCCGGAGCTGCGCCTCGTCTTCCAGGTCTTCTTTGAACTCGGCCGGCTCGAGGAGCTCGAGGGCAAGGTCTCGAAACGCCTCTAGAGCAGTCCTCAGTTCACGACGTTCATCGTCGGTAGAGACCGTCCGTGAGAATTGCAGCAGGAATTCTCGAAGCGCCGAAGAGTCGATCGGGCGCGCGAACGCCAGCCCCCCCAAACCACGGTCTGCGAACTCCTGCTGAAGCGTCTGGACCTGGTCGTGAGCGGCCGTATCGAAGCGAATCCGCATGTCGTTCAAGTAAACAACGCCCTGCACGAACTGGAGGCGAACGGCTTTGTCGAGCGCCGCCCACAGCGTGTTGATCGTGTCCTTTAGATTCTCGGTGGCTATCAGAAGCGCTCGATTGCTGGGGTCGTGGATTCGGAGCGTGCGGATGACCATGTGCATCTGCAGCACCATCGTGCGACCGAGCATCTGGACTTTCGCCGACCGCGACGGCGGATGCACGGTCAACGTCATTGGTCGCTCCCACCCTCGCGGTCAGGGACGTCCTCCATGAGCTGGAGGTCCTCGGTCATGGAGGGGCCTGGGCTCGACCTCCGCGGCGGCGGATAGCGGGGCGGAGGCTCGGCTCGGCCCCACTCGAGCGCCTCGGCGGGGGTCGACGACGAATGGGGGGACGATGGCGCCGCTGCGGTCGTCGCTCCCGAGGCGGTCGCATCAGGACGGGGCTTCGCCGGGGGCGGCATCCGGGGCGGGGGGTTGGCAAAGAGCTCCGGGTCGAACTCTGCCAGCACCGGGTTCGCTCGACGGATCCGTTCGACGGTCGAATCTGCTGTTGGGTCGCCGGCCGGCCGGTCCGCAGGCGGCGGAGGAGGCCGAGCAACGGTCGATGATGACCGACCGGACGAGAACGGCGCCGCCGATCCACCGGCCCCCACCGGTGGAGGGCCGCTCGGCCTCGGCACGCCAGGCAGGTCGACGGATTGCGCGAGGCCGCGTCGGAGGTCGTCCGGCGTCGGCGTCGATATCGAGGTCTCTTCGCGATCAGGGTCAGGGATTTCGTCGGACCATGAAATACTCTTGGGCGACGAGGCCGGCGCCGCAGGGGCGCGGACGCCCCCTTGGGGCTCCGACCGGTCCGGCGAACCCGCCAACGGCTCGGAGCGGCCCAGCACGGGCCGAGCCGCAGGCTCCGGATCGCTGTGTTGAGCGTCAGCCGCGCCCGCGTCGGCCAGCGCCTGCGCCCCGCCCGGAGGCAGACTCACGCCGGCCAGCGACAGGTCGTCGGACTGCCGAAGCGTCCGGGCGCGCGGCATTTCTGGAAGCTCTCGCAAGTCGGGTCCGTCCGATGTGGAGGGCGCCCAGGAAGAGGCGACAGAGGATCCTTCGAACGCCGAAGGCGGCGAGTGGTCCATCGATGTTATATGTCTGGCCGCCGGCCCCACTGAAGGGAGTGGCACATCACGGTCGAACAGAGGGTTCGGCTCGTCGTAGTCGACGAGCGACATCGGCCCGTCGTCGCTGATCAGGGGTACCGGAGCCTCTTCTTTCGCACGGCGGTGCTCGCTGGGCGGTCGGTCCGAAGACGACCGAGAAGGCATCTCCGAGATCGGTACGGCCGCAGGAGGCTTGGACCGGGCGTCGGGCGGCATGGGAGGCGCCTTTTCGGGGGCGACCGACGCGCTCTCGGGCGGCTCGCTGACCACGATCGCCGGCGCGTGCGGATGCGTCGGATCTTCCGAATCGTCGTGAGACCATGGAGAAGCCGACGCGGCCAGCGGCGGGGCTTCCCGCAATTGCGGCGAGGGCGCAGGCGGCCCCTCCCAGGGCGGCAATTCCGCAACCGCCAAGCCTGCTTCTGCCTGGCTCGGCAACGTGATCGGAGCCGCGCCGAGCGGCTCCGTCATCGGCATCGGTTCTTGCTCCTCGGTCGGTGGACTCGATTCCGGGCTCGCCGCGGTCGGCGCAGAAGGGTCGGACTGGGATGCCCATGGCGGTTCGCCAACGGGGAACGGCGACCCGGCCGACCCTGGCGTCGGCGGAATGGCTCCCCTAATCGCGAGCGGCTCGGACAGCTGCCCAGGTGTGATCGGCTCGGACCGCTGCATTTCCGTGAACACTTCGTTCGTCGCAACAAACCCGTCCAGACGGGGTTGGCTACCGACGACGGGAGGGGGCTCCGCCAACGGCCCCGGGTCGGTACCGAACTGTTCTGGAGGAGGCAGCTCATTCGGCACAATGTCGACAGAGTTAGTACCCAACACATTGAGCCGCCCACTCATCGGAACCTGCTGACCGGATGGATTCGGCAAGTCTTCAGTCGGCGCGGGGGGCAGATTGGCGGGAAGCTCGTCGGTGTGCGTACTTGCAACCGTCTGCCGGGGCAGTGGAGACCGAGCCGGCGTGGCGGCGAGTGGCCGCGGAATATACCGAGCCTCTTGCGACAATGGAATATTCGTCCGAAAGGGCGGCGCGGAAGCCAACGTGTCAGTGTGCCCATCTGCGGGGCTGGCCAGATAGTCGATGTAGGGGTCGAGCTCCGAGGTCGGTTCATCCAGGTGACCGGTTCTGGGTAGCCCTGGATGAGTCACCTCGCGCGGAGACGCCGCCACCTCCGGCGAATCACCCGGACCTTGGCCCCGAACCCCGGCGGCACCACCGCCTCGGCGCAAGGCTCGCTTGCACGCTTCGCGAACTCTAGAGTTCAGCGTTCGCGACCCGCGAACCAGCGCCGGTGTCGCCGGTGTGCCGATCGAGGCGAGCGCGTAAGCGGCGGCCACCTGAACCTCGGTATTCGTCAAACTCGCAAAAAAGCCCGCATTGAGGAGTCGATCGAGAAGCCCGACCGCGCCCGTTCCCGCTATGGCCGCGTAGGCGGCCATCATCAGACGCAGCTCCCGAGGATCCCGCTGGCCGAGCTTATCGCCCGCCAAGATCATTTCTAGGCTCGGAACGATCTCCCGGCTTCTGCGGGCGGCGGCGACCCGATAGACGCTCAGCCGGACGTCGAGGTCGGGGTCCTGCAGCCTGCTCGACAACGCTTGATCAGCGGTGCCGCGACCGAACCCACGCAACATTGACACCGCGGTTTGGCGAACCTTCGGGTGATCGTGGCTCAGCCCCATCGCCACCAGCGGTCCGATCTCGCCGAGGTCGTACTGCTGAGCCAGTCCCAGAATGTCGCGCACGACGAACCACTTCGTCGTCTGCGCGAGCGCGGCGAGCTCGGCGAGGCTGGGCACTCCCAGTCCGACGATCAGCTCACAGGTCGCCCGGCGGTGGGCCGGCGACGTCAACTGGTCGAGAGCTCGCAACAGAAATGGCGAGATCGCCGGGCCCAGTAGACGCAGGAATTCGAACAGCTCAGACGTAGAAACGGAGACGTTTTGCTCGTTGAGCGTCGCCAACACCGGAAGGACACGAGCCTCGGTACCGAACATCGTGAGCAGGTGCCGAGCCACATGCATCTCTTGCATGTCTTCGGCCGACTCGGCGTACCACCGCAGCGTTCGCATCAGGCGAATCGCGTCGGAGTACCGTCGCGCCAGCAGCATCCCGTCGAACAGCTGATGAATCAGCTCGATGGTCTGAGCACTCTGCTGGGCAGATGTCTCTCGAAAGAGAACCTGCACCAAAATATCCATAATCCGGCGACTGAGTTCTTCCGGAGTCTCCGATTGCAGGTCATCCTGCATCAGCTTCAGCTGGGTTTCTGGCACATCGGTGATGGCCCGCTCCGTGGCGTGGTCGAGTACATCGAGATCTTCGGGGTCCTCGGCCCGGACCTCGCGCAGAGCCTCGAGGTCTTCCCGGGAGATCGACACTCCGGCCACCAGGTCGTCGTCGGTAGCGCTCGTTCGGTAGATCGCGGCGACGATGTTCTCGATATCGCCCTGGATACGCTCGATCTCGTTGCGGTCTTCGTCGCCGTCACCGACGTAGTGGCGGGAAAGAGCGTCGATAGTGAGGTACCGGATATGTGGAAGCTGTAGTCGCCACAGACAGGTGACGAGATCTTCGCCGGCAAACTCGAGCGTCGAGTAATCGGTGCTGATCGCTCTCAGAAGGCCCGACAGCTCCTCTCTCGAGATGCCCCGAACAAAAACGAGCCGCCGGAAGCTATTCCGATACAGGATAAAAGGCAGGCTGTCCTGTCGATCCTGATTTAGGTGAACGACCTCTTTGCCGTACAACAAGCGGTCTTCTCGAACGGAGAGCGTGAGTTCGGGATCGCGCCCCAGCAAGAATTCGAGACCGATGAAAGATCGCTCGAGGAACTTCAGGAGCATTTCGTTGTTGTCAGCGTAGACTCGAAATCCCTTGATCGTCTTGACGATGTCGCCCAGCCAGACCTGAACGTCCGGCACGAGCCCCATGTCGGTCGTCAGCGCCGACCGAGCGCGACCGCGTTCGCTCGGATCCCCCTGTGGGCTTCTCAACGGGCCCCTGGGGCCCCCCCACGGAGGCCCGCCGCCCCCTATCCCGGACTCTTCATCTGGCCCGGGCTCTCCGTGTGGTGTATACCCGGAAGGGGCCGGCTGGAGGTCGGGGAACCCTGGGCCGCCTTCTTTCGCCCCTCCAAAGGGCGGATATGGAGGCCCAGTCATAATACGTGGAGCATCGCCGCTCACCTCGGGCGGGTCAACGATCGGCCGGGGAGCGCAAGGTCCGCCGCGCCCATGCTTCAAAGGCAGCCACTCGCCACAACGTCCGGGCCTCCTGCGAACCGCCCAGAAGTAGGCGGTACCAGGCCCTTCGCAGTGCGTCACCGGCGAACAGTCCGGTGCGCTGGTCCGAAAACAACTCCGCTTGGGCTACTTCCATGAGCGGGCCACGCAGCCACGCGGCCACCGGGGCTCGCGACGAAATCGCGGGCCGCTGCGTGACCTGGGGGGGCAGCCATCGACGCGCGGCGCGCCGCAGTATGACCCGGTCTGAATCGACGTCGAGCCGATATCGGTCAGGGGTCCGAAAGAGCAGGTCGATCACCCGGACATCGGCTAACGGATGACGCAACTGCATACCCGTTAGACGCTCGATTCTGGCCAAAATGGCGAGCAACCCATAGGGCAACGTGGACGTCACATCCCGACGCTGCAGGGCGGCGAGCACCGAAAGGTCCTCGTAGGCCGGGGCACGCGGGGCCCCTGGCCGATAGTCGCCCAAGCCATATCGGAAGTCGGCGGTGTAAAGGCGGCGATGCCGGAGAGACCATCGCTCCGAAGCGACAGGCGCCGCTTGAACGCTGGGGTTGGGCGCCAACCCCTCCAGCGCATCGCCCAACCCAAGCCATCGTCTCGCCATGGCGGGCGCCGAGAAGATCCAAGGACGCCGACGGCACGCCGAGCGGTACCGAGCAGAGGATCCGAAGATCCAGCCATTGCCGGCCCCCGTCCAGGCGATGGAGGCCTTCGAAGCCAGGGCCTGGGCCAGCGTCATCCAGCCCGCGCCGTTCGCGTCGACCGGGCCGTCGGCGTCGGTGACCAAGTTCAACCAGGCGTCCGGCGTGATCGCGGGCTCTTCGACTTCCGAGTACGGGATGTCGAGCGCCTTCGCCGTTTCGGCGGCTGCGCGGCGCTCGTCGGCCCATTTCCGGTGAACGGTGACCGCTGGGATCCGCGAACCGGCGTCGTGCGTGGCGGCGGCCACCACGGCGGAGCCCACGCCCCCGGATAGCGCGGTCACCGATTCGTTCGTGACCGGCTCGGTCGTCTTGTCGAGCACGGACAAGAACAGGTGGACGTGTTGAACCAGATTATGACCGCGCTCGGATCGAAATTCCGGTCGCCAGTAGGCCCACTCTCGGAACCGATGACGGTCCGCGTACAGCGCGTGTCCCGGCGCGACCGCTCGAACGTCGCGAAGGCCCGTTTGTCCGCGAGGAAAGAACCCGACGGCCAGGAAGTCTTCGGCCGCTCGAGGATCGAGGATTCGAGGTATTCGGTCTTGCGACAGGATACCTTGCACCCCCGAAGAAAAGCACAGGCGCCCAGTGTCTTGGTAGATGTACAGAGGTCGAACGCCCACCGGGTCGCGAGCCAGATAGAGAGTGTGCGCTCGCCGATCGAAGACCGCCAACGCGAACGTCCCCTCGAGATGGTCGACGCAATCAACCCCCCATTGGCGATAGGCCGCCAACACCAGCTCGACTTGCGTCTTCGTCCTCAGGCGATGGCCGTGCTTATCGAGGGTCTCCTCCAGCTCTCGCCGCCCGCGCAGAACGCCGTCGAAAACCGCCACCAGCCGTCGTTCGGCGTCCCACATCGGACTGCCGGTACCGTGCGCTTCGTCCAGCCGGGACTGCGCCTGCCCCAGGCCGCAACCCGCGACGCTGACGATGCCCCCCCCGTCCAGGCCAAACGAGCGAATCGCGTCATGGGACCGCTGGAGAATCGAGGGTTCGATCCGTTGGGTCTTATCGAAGTGGAACGCACCGACGATCCCGCTCATAAGCAAGGCAGCTTTCGCTGCTCCGCAACCTATCGAGCGAATACTCAACAAACAACCGGGAACGGTTCACGGACGCCGCTTCATCTCTACGCCCATCCGCAGGTGTCCGTATCGATCGGGAGTCACCGTTTGCTCGACCGGCACGTATCCTGGCCCTTCGATACGAATTCTCAGGCGCGAGACGTCGGGAGGACGCCGCCTCAGCAGCGGGGTTCTTCCGGCGAGTGACCCGTCGAGAAAGACCTTCAAGCCGGCGGGACGGCTGAACACCAGAATATATGGCGTCTCATCGATCGTGTCATACGTTTCGTAAGGACGATCGTACATCGTGATTTCACCCACCTGGTCGACCGACACGGGCCCCTCCACGGGGTCGGTCGCCGGTCGTCGCCCTCCCGGTGGCGGCACATGTCTGGACCGACCAAAATCGGAGGCCGTGACGGCTTGCCCTGCCGAGCCGGGCCTCACCGCCCCTGAACCGCCGGCCGGCCCGAGGGGCCGTTCCAAGCGCCTCGATGGCTTCGACCGGTCCGCCACGGACGGATCTGGAGACCGAACGTCGACGATGGTCGGGGACGGCTTCATCGGCACCGGCTCGTCGCCTTGCCCCAGGAAGATGTAGACCACCGCGGCCAGGGTCAGCGCCGCAGCGAGCATGATTCCACGGGCCACCCAGGGGCTCGGTTCATCGGTCGGGTGGCTATGCTTACCCGGGACGGGTCGATACGCCCCCGACGACCGCGCTTCACCCTGAAGCCCGGCCTCCCGAAACCCGCCCGTCGACGGAGACGAGGCGGAGGGCAGCCGAGAGCTCGGGTCGGGCGTCGGGGTCGCCACCGGAGTGGGCGTCGGTGCCGACCTCGACGCGGGCATTGCGGCGGGAATCCCTGGGACGGGGAGCCTCAAACGTCGTTCGGCCGACGCGGACGGGGCCCCAGGGAGGACTTCGGTGCTTCGAGGGGAGGATCGCGGCGACGGGGACGTTTCGTCCGGAGCGCGCGTTGCCCGCCCCGGACGAAGAGACACCGGTTCGACCCGAACCTCACTACGACCTCGAGGGCGCCTCGCGGTCTCCGGCAAGCGACTCGGAGCGTCTTCCTCCGAGCCGTGAGGCTCAGACGGGGGCTGATCGGAAGACCCGCCGCTTGCTCGAGAAGGACCAGCTGGACGACGGCGGGCCATGGGCGAACTCTACTGGCTGTTCATCTCGAGGCGCCAGTACAAGCGCTTGAGAAGCGGACGGCCGTTGCCGACCGTATTCACCCCCAAGTTGGCCACCTGCGCCGCGGTCGGACCGGCCGAGGTATTGACCAACAGACGCTGGCCTTGCTGGTGGAGCGTCGGCGCTGTGGGCAGGCCGGGACCGATCGGGATCGCAACCGGGCGGGGCCCGTTGGTCACGGCATCCGAGCAGGTCTCGTAGTTCATGATGTACGCGTACCCATCACCGGACGTACAACCGGTCGTGCGGGACACGTAAGTCGTCCAGGCGACGAGCCCCCCCTCAACGATCGGCTTGCTGATGAGTCGCTCGCCCGCCCCGAGCCGGAAGATACCGTGCGTGTTACCGACGCCGTCGGGCGCGCAGACCTGGGCCACCCCGGTGGGGCCCGCGGGAACACCTACCCGTCGGGTGTTTTCATCCCGAACCTTGTAGACATAGTTGGTTCCGCTGACCTGGGTAAGGTTCTGGTAGTCGCCCGACCCGAACACCAAGGCAACCGCTCCGTCATTGTCGAAGAACACGACCGGTTGGGTGTAGAAGGTTCGGCCCGGCGCCTGGGTCACGACATTGTTGGACGCATCCCGCGGGGTCACGTCAACGGCGGGCTGCAGGCCCGTCAGGGTGACTTCGACCCGAGCCAAGAAGCCATCCGAACGCAATGCATAGCAGTGCGTCACCACGCCTTCACCGGAAGCGTCGACGCAAACCGGCGCCGTCGGGTACGAGTGGTCGGCGCGCGCCGGCAGCGGCTGCGACGAGACCAGGGCCCCGTTGGCGATGTCGTACGCGTAGATCGCGTTGTTGGTCGCTTCGAGACCACTCGTCGCGACCAGCACGGGCCGTCGGAACGGCGCGTTATTGATCGGGAACTCATAGAGATTCGGCTCGCCGCTGGCGTAGCTACCCGCCGGCAACAGCCACTCGCTCACCATCCCCGGGTTCGTGCAGGGATTCGTGATGTCGATGGCAAAGTAGCCGCGACCTTCCTTGCCCTGATTACCGAGCAACACCGTCCGGTAGGCACCGTCGACGTAGATCTCGCGGGCGATCAACTCCCCGGTCATGAGCGGCTGCTGAACCACGTCGTTGAACTCGTAGTTGAAGCGGGTATCGGTGGCCGTGAACCAGCCGTCCGGACGATATCGGAAGACCTCGCTGCCCGCGTAGTTGCGGCTGTCGTCATACTGGAAGGCGTACGCGCGATCGCCGAAGAAGCCGGGGGTTGCGTCGTAGTCACCGCCGTGCACGCCGATCACGTAACCGTTCGACTGGTAGTAAATGACGCGAGGACGATTTCGGGTGGTCTGCAGGTGATTGTAGGCGTCGGCGGGCGTCCCACCGCCCGTCGGGACGTCCTGAGGCGCGTCCACGATCAGCGGGGTGCTCTGGCCCAGGCCAAAGCTGTAACCGTAGGTCAACGGCACGTGGGTGTCGGGGTTGCCGTCACCGTCGCGGTCGGTGCGACTGCCGGTGATGTTCACAGTCCGCGGTACGCGGTTTCGGAATTCACGACCGGGCCCGAGCAGGTCCGAATGACGAACCCCGGGGTACGCCATATCGGTCGTCAAGCTGGCGGGGACTTGGATCGGTCCGCAACCGTTGGTGCCGGCGCTGACCCGACTCTGCTCGTCCGTTTCGTACAGGGGGATGGGCTCGACCACACCGTCCGGTCGAACCGCGTGCACCGACAAGCGCGACGGGAACCCCAGGTAGGTGTCGGTGACGCCAACGGTACCCGTCGAATCGAAACCGGGGACGGTGAACGAGTGAATGACCGCCCGCCGTTCGATGGGGTCGAGCGTGAGGGAAGCGCCGCTGTACACCCCCTTGTAGATGCGGCTGAGGACCTTGCTGAACGACTCCTGCATCCGGGGCCGGTTCTGAGCCCGGAAAGCCACCGGCTCGCGATGGCCGGAGACCTCGTACATCATCTGGTTGGCATGCCGTCGGAACGAGTTCGAGATGTGGAACACGAACATATTCGAGAGCGCATCCGCTGATCGGTAGAACGGCTGCGCGTTGAAGGCCTCGGCCACGACCCCGGCCCGGTTGCCGTACGCACCGTCGGTTAGGAACAGCGACACGTTCTCCCGACAGAAGGCCGGGCCGCCCCCGCGCGCGATGTTGTCGGCCTGCGTCCAGTGGTTCATGTAGAAGTCGCCGAATGAGTTGGGGCTGTAAGTCTCGCATACCGCGACCTGTTGGCGGGCCTTCCACGTCAGCATCACGTTGCAGTCGGAGCGCGGAATCACCCCTGCGTTGCAACCCGGAATGCCGGCGTCGCACACGCAGGTCCCGTAAAAGAGGCTGCCCGGCTGGCACAGCGTGTTGGCGATCGTCGTCGCATCACACCAGTTGCCGCCCAAGAAGCTCATGTCCCACGCGTCGGTGGGCGTCGAGGTGCACGTCTGGATATCGGAACGAATCCGCAACAGCTCAGCTTCGAGCGGAGTGCAGAGGTCGGCCTGCACGGTCAACCGGTCGGGCGTGCCGCCGAAGCTCGGCCAGTTGAAGCCCGCAGTGCCGAGTCGACCCGCCACCAACGACTCCACCGTGATGTTCAAAGCCGGCGCGCCCGGGATATCGCAGGCGACCGGAGCCGAGTAGTTGGCGGGAGGGGTCACGTTGACGCCCGGCACTCCATTGTTGGCCATCTGGGTCAGGATCGCTTGGTCACCGGAACAGTTGGCCGTGGGGGTAATGCAGCCGGACGAAGGGGACTGTCCGCCCGGAAAGCGGCGCTCCGAGCTATTACAGTGCCCGGTGTTCTGAATCATATTGTAGGTCGCGTTGAACGAGCCCTCTAGATCCTGATTGTTGGGAATGATGCGGCTCTGCACGCGCGCCGAGCCACAACCGCGGTACCGGAACCCACCGAACGCGAAGTAGTCCTGAAAGGAAGGAATCGTGGCCAGCAGGTCGCGCTTCGCGACGCTCAACCGCGTCCGGGTATTGAACGGGTTCGCGTGGCAACGGTGATTGCCACCGCAGGCGTTGGGTTCGATGCCCATCGTAACGGATGAGTCGACGGCGATGACGACGTTCGGCTTGGGTTCGGTGTCCAAGGCCGTCCAGAATTCAGCGCGGGCCTCAGCACCGGGCCAAAAGGCCAACCCCGCCGCGACCAGGACAATGTGCCGGATCCTCATGGTGATCTGCTCCCTCTCTCAACTCGCGTTCAATTCGCGTGGGAAATCCGACGGGGAATCAGAACCCCCACGGAGACCCGCTGCTCGGCGGGGGGGACCGCGTTACCCGTGGCGGCCACCCCGACCTGTATCTCGAAAATCTGACCGAAGGCCTTGTTGACGTTCTCCCCGGTCGGGGCGCGCGTTCTTTGTCCTGGGCGCAGGCCCACCCGGACCGTGTACTGATTGGCGTAGGGACCCTGGTCTGGGTACGGAAAGCTCAGCGGTGCGCCGAGCGGATCGATGAGCTCGGTTGCGCCCGTCTGGGGCGTCGCGCCCGCAAACAAGTCGTACTGGGCCGGATCGTCGAGAAGCCCGGTCGGGTCGGAGTCCTGCAAGCTGAGCATCGCGACGTTCACCCCGCGGTCCAGGCCCGACTTGATCATCTCCGACGCCCGAATTCCGCTCGAGTTGCGCACCGAGGTGACGGCGTCGTCGAGCGCGAGAGCGACCGCCGCGGTCATGACCGCCATCAGAATGATGACCGCAAACAGGGCAAAGCCTCGGTCGCCGCGACGCGAGCCGGGCTTGGGGTGGGGTCGACGACTCTTCATGGTGAGCACCTAGAACGGCTGCGGGGCCACACCTTGCGGCGCGCCGTAATCGAAGTAGCGGAGATTGGTGAGGGCCTCGACAGTGGTCACCCACTCCGCCCGCAGCGGACGTTGCAGGTTGGTCGGCACGCCATCCTCCCTCGATAGTCGGTTGCGAACCTCCGGCGTCCTTGCATCGACGCTCCGCAAGGTCCGCACCAGGGCATTGAAGCGAACCCGCCGCGCCTCGAACCAGTTGGCTGGATCCCCGGTGATCATCCCGTTGATATTGGCCCCTTGCCCTTCGAAGGCCCATTGCGCCGGCAGGTTGGTCACCGCGGGCAGCCCCAGGCCAGCGCTGGTATAGACCTCGGACGAGAACCGGTAGGCGATCTGAAGGTCGGCGACGCCGGGCGCGATCAGATCGGCCCCGACTTGATTGGCATCGACGAACACCGGTCCGCCTCCCAGTGGGGTCGGCGCGGCTCCGGTCCCAAAATCGGTGCGGTGCAGCCAGCCGTTGGCGTCGAGCCAGTACGTCGACAAGCGAGCACACATGACGCTGGAGCCGGGCGCCAAGGTGAACTGAAGGACTCCGACCGTCGTCAGGTTGGGGCCTGCGATGCCCTGCATCTCGAGCAATTGGGCCCGGCCAGCGCCGTTGGGCGCCGTATGGTCGACGACGTACACCATCCCAGTCGTGCAGCTCGCCAGGGGCTGAACCGCCGGGACGGGGTTGGTCGGCGGAAGGCCGAGGATGATGGTGTTGCTGCCCTGCGCCGTCCAGTCCGCGGTGACGCCAGAGAGGCCAGCATTGGGCACCACAACCATCATCGCGTCCGAGTTGGGCTGAATCGGCGTGCCCGAGATGGTGCCGGCGGCCAGGTTGTTGACGCCGCTGACGGCGGGAATGGCCGGCTTGCCGTTGACCGCGATGGTCATGCCCGCGTTCCAAGGCGCGATGGTCGCGTCGACGGCGACCGCACCCGTCGAACCGAAGCCGGCGGCCCGCAGATCGGCCCGAAGCTGCCGACCGAGCAACCGACTCCGCGAGTTGAAATCGGTCGCTTGCTGCCCTTGGGCCGCCTGACGAATAACGACCTGCGCCACCTTCGCGGCCACCACCACGCTGATCACCCCGACCAACAGGGCGACCATCATCTCGACCAAGGTAAAGCCAGCTTGTCGATGGCTCCGCGGCATCAGTACTCACCTCGCTGGGTCGCCGTGCCACGCGCGTTGCAGAGCTTCTGGACCGGATAGACGCGAACCCAATAGCCGTCCAAGAAGTTGATGTCGTCCTGCACCGGGTTGCGCATGATCTGACGGACCTGAACGTCGACCTGAAATGCGGGCGCCGCGTTGAGGTTGATCTCGGGCCGCACTCGATAGGCGACTCGGATCGCCGGCACGTAGTCCGCCAGGGCCGGATTGGTCGTTCCGTCGCCGACGAGGGTAATGCTGGAGTCAGTCAGCGGGGCCAGAATCCACTGCCCGTTCGCACCGGCGGTGGGCGGCGCCCCTGGAAGAAAGGCTGGATCGCTGGTGCCGGGCTGAAGACCCGTGACCGGAAAGAAATCGCACTCCGCATCCCGGATCTGGGCCGACAGCCGAGCGAAGACATCCAGCGACGAGTGCTGCAGAGCCATGCTCTTGTTGGCGTTCTCTACGTTGATGATCATCCCCATCAAGGCAGCCACGCCGATGACGAGAATCAGAACGGAGATCACCGCTTCCAGGAGGGTCATGCCCCGGGTCGTGGATGATTGACGTCGACGCATCTCTACGGGCTCTCGTCACACCAAGGGGGCCCCGCGGCGACGGATGACTGGCACACGACCCCGGACGGCAGCACCCGGACCCCGAACCGCTTGGCGTCGGTCGGATCGCTGATCTGAAAGTAGGCGTACGGCCCGGGTATGCCGCGGAGCACCACCCGACCGGACGGCGAAAAAGCGAGGTCCCCCGCCGCCGTCGGTACCGCAAAGACGCCTTGGTTGCCGGTCGCCGTCGCGACATTGAAGGTCGTGCACGACACCACGAGAGTATCGTTGCCGGCGTCTTGAACCCGGGTTGGCACCTGCAGGGTGTTGCCGGCGAAACGCACCCAAAGTTGCCACTGGGTGGGATCGCCGGGCGATGCCGCAGCCTCGTCGGTGCAGCCCGGCCCGTACACGATACGATTCGTGCCTACCCGCGAGCCGGCGATGGCCGACAAGGAACGCGCCTGCTCCAGCAGACCTTTGACCTGGAGGTTGGCGCGCTCGAGATTGATGCGCCGTCGGCTCCGCACCAGCGTGTAGGCGGCGATCGACACGAGAATCGCGATCACCGCCACCGTGACGACGAGCTCCACTAGGGTGAAGCCTCTTTTGCAGCCACGCCGGCGCATCGACGTGCTGCTAAGCACGGCTCATTCCAGATCGGAGCCGCACTGAAAACCAGTGACTTACCGCAAGTGACTTCCGAACCTACACCGCAACGATTGTCGTTTCGAGACTGATCGGCGGAACGCTATTCGGGATCTAGGTGATACCCAAGCTCGACATCCGGCCCCAAACGCTCGATCAAGTGGTTCTTGAGGCGCTTGCGCATCCCGGCCACGATCTGCCCCATCCGCTGTTTGGTGACCCCAAACTTCTGACCAAGCTCGGACAGAGAGGCCGGGTTCTCCGACATGAGGTGCTGCGACCACGCTTCCTTTTCCCGTTCATCGGTCAAGGTCGCCGCGAACTCATCCAACGCTTCGCTCACATCCTCCGAGAAGGCGCGTCGGAAGGCCTCGGCCTCCGGACTGGCCTCTTCCGTCCTCATCGTGTCGAGAATGGTGCTGCCCTGCGCTTCGTCGCTGTGGGCGGGTGCATCCAGTCGGATTTCGGGCTGGTCCATGTGCCGGACAACCTCTTCGAGGTCTTCTTCCTTCACGCCAAGTCGCTCCGCCAGCAGCTTGGGGCCCGGGTCGATGCCCTGAGCTCTGAGCTTGGCGCGCTCTTTGGCAAGCTGGAAGAATAGCTTGCGCCCGACCCGGGTCCGGGAGATGCGGACGGTCCGGGAGTGCTCGAGCAGGTAGCGAAGCATATACGCCCGAATCCAGAACGTGGCGTACGTCGAGAACTTGGCTCCCTTGAAGGGGTCGAAACGCTGCACGGCCTCGACCAGCCCGACATTTCCCTCCTGGATGAGGTCGAGCACGCTGGCCCACGCCCGTCGATACTTGTAGGCCATCTTGACGACCAGGCGCAGATTGTGGACCACCAGCTTCCGCGCCGCGGCCGGGTCTCGGTCTTCGTAGTACCGGAGCGTCAGCTCGCGCTCTTCCTCGGTGGACAGGACGGGGTAACGCCCCATCTCTTGCAAAAAAGCGTCGAGGGCGGAGGTTCGTCGAACGCCGTCCTTGAGACGACGGGCCGGGACTGAAGCACCGGATGGAGACGGCAGGCTCGGAAGCGTCGGAAGTGACCCGACGTCCAGGACGACGTCTTCGGGCGTATCGACCTCTTCTTCGGGTTCATCGACCTGGCCGAGAGCGTCGACCTCATCGGCGTCCGATTCTTCGACCTCGGCGTCGCGCTCCGGCTCGGGAGCGGGTTTAGGCGGAGCTTTACGGACCCGAGCCTTCCGCTTGCCCCTCGTCGACTTCTCGGGAGCCTTCACACTTCCGTCCGCCGAGGCCTCGGCTGGCTCATGGCCCGACGGCCCGTCCGAAGGGAGGGCGCCGCCGGCCTGGGGTTTTTCGCCAACTCTCGGCATGTACCGGAGATCTTGGCCCCCGCTCCCGCTGCGTCAACCAACGTTCCTGCGCAGGAGTCGGGTTTGGATGAACCGGCTCAGATCCCAGCCGTAAATCGCAGCTCAACCGTGATCCGGGCCGTGAACGAGATCGTCGCGGTATCTGCAAAACCGACGATTCGGAGGTCGATCGCGCCCGGAGAACTGCCGAAAAGAATATCGTCTACCGCGCCCTTCGCAGTCGGCGAAAGGTCAACCGGGAAGCTGTTGTCGGTGGCGATCGGGATCTCGTTCCACTCGCCAACCGCCGTGATGTAGGCCGAATCGGGCTCGTCAGCGCGTTTGACGTCGATCTGGCCGAAACCGTACGTTGCGGCGTTCTCCGGCGGAACGTCGACGAAGGTCACCGTGATGCCGATGATCTCACCTTCTTCGATGCGGTCTCGGTTATCTCGGTAGTCGTCGTAGTCGTTGGGGTCGACCCGCTCTACCCCTTGGTAGGTGTTATCGTCCGGTTCGAAGAAGTCGAGGGTGATGCTCACATCACCTTCGAAGTCGGTGCTTATCAATCCGCAGCCTACCGCCCCTAGCAGCACGGCAGTCATGAGGCCAACGATGGTCAACAGACGGGCAGACAATTTCATGTCCGTATTAAGTGGCACGAGCGCGACAAGTGCAACCGGAGCGCGCTGCGGCCCCGACGCAACCGACGAGCGGCGAAGCCGCCCCCGCCGTCAAGCGCGAAAAGCGCCAAGACGGCGCCGGGGCGTCTTTCGATGTCCTGCAAAGTTATGGAAGGGCGAGAAAGATCGCGGTGAAGCCAACGATAATGAGCCACGCGGCCCAATTGGCAAGGAAGCCCGCCCGGACCATCTCGTGAATTCGGATCTTGCCGGTCCCGAACACGATCGCGTTCGGACCGGTGGCGGCAGGCATCATGAATGCGCATGAGCAGGCCATGGCCACCGGTACCAGAAGCACTCGGGGGTCGAGGCTCGCCTGTTGAGCCGTCGAGGCCAAGATCGGCATCGTGATGTTGGCGAGAGCCGTATTACTGATGATCTCGGTGCCGAAAGTCGCCGAGAGAGCGGATATCGCCACGAACTTGACGGAGCCGACGCTGGCGAACTCGGCCAGGTAGTGGCCGAGGAAAGATGAGAGCCCGGTCTTGTCGAACCCCTTAGACAGGGCGACGCCTCCCCCGAACAGAAGGACCAAGCCCCACGGCGCCTGCTGAGCCGTACTCCAGGGCAAGAGCGGGGTTCCGGGAGCTTCGCTGGCCTCTCCCGAAGGGACCGCAAACGCGATCACCGCGACCAGTAACGCAACCGTGGCGTCTTTGGCGCCCGGCATCTCCAGCCACTCCGCCCAACCGGGATACCTCAACGATTCGCTGATCAGGATCTCCGGTCGGGTGACCCATAGGATGGCGGCGAGACCGAAGACCGCCAGGGACCGGACCTCGGCCGGACGCCAGGGGCCGAGAAGCTGCAGCTCGCGCAAGATCAGCGTTCGAGCGCCCAGGTCGAGGTCCCGGCTTATCCTAGGGTAAACATAGACAAGGCTCAGCCAGACAACGGGGATGATGACTAGCACCACGGGCACGGCCCGAAATGACCAGGTCACGAAGTTGAGGGTCGGCCCATCCGGGAAGCGGGCCTCGAGGTGCTCCATCGCAATCAGGTTGGGGGGGGTACCGACCGGCGTCGCCATACCGCCCACCGATGCTCCATACGCGACAGCCAATAAGACGCCGACTCCGAACGCTCTCCCTTTTTCCGCCGAGCGATCCGCGATCGCCAGGGCGACCGGCATCATGATGAGGGTCGTGGCGGTGTTCGAGATCCACATCGAGAGGATCGCGGCCGCGATGGCGAAACCGAGGACCAGGCGCCGAGGCGATGTCCCGACCCTGAGCAAAATGTTCAAGGCCAACCTTCGGTGAACGCCCGACCGTTCGACCGCCATGGCCAACAAAAACCCGCCGAGGAGAAGCAAGATGAAAGGTGAAGCGTAAGCGGGGGAGACCTCGTCGGCACTCGCGACCCCGAGCAGAGGAAAGGCGGCGGCTGGAATCAATGCGGTCGCCCCTAAGGGCAAGGCTTCGGTGATCCACCAGATCCCGACGATCAGAGTCACCCCGATCAAGTAAAAAGCACTGACGCTCAACCCGTCGGGCCGAGGCAGAAGCGGCGCGAGACCGATCGTCCAGCTTCCTGCCGCGAGGCCTGCCCAGAAACCGAGACGCGCCGCGAAAGATGCTCCGGTCCGCGTTTCCTCGCTCACCGCACTACTTTCGCAGGGTGTCGATCTTGTCGCCCAGCTGCTTCTTCAGGAGGTCTCCCAGCGTGCCGAGGCCCTTGCCCTTCTTGTTCGAGGTGCTCATGTAGCCCTCGAACTCGGCCCGCTCTTCGGCCTCTTTGGCCGCCCGAATGGACATGCGAATACGGCCATTCTTGGTGTCGAGGTCTTGGACCACAACCTTCACCGTCTGGCCGGACTCGAACTCTTTCTTGAGGTCGGCGCCCCGCTGGGTTCCCGTTTCGGCCGCGGGCACCAAGCCGCGAGCCCCATTGGGCAGCTTCACGAAGATCCCGAAGGACTCGATGCGGTCGACCGAACCGTCGAAGACTCGGCCCTTGGCGAGCTCGTTGGCGAGCTCCTGAGGCGTCTTGACCAGCGACAAACCGATCCGCCGCTTCTCCCACTCGGCCTTGATGACGGTGGCCTCGACTTCGTCACCCACTTTGACGACGTCCTTCGGGTTCTTGACCCGGCGGTCGAGGCTCATGTTCGAGACGTGAATCAGACCGTCGACGCCCGGAAGGATCTCGACGAAAGCCCCGAAGTCCTGAATCCGAGCCACCTTGCCTTTGACCTTCATGCCCTCCTTGACCGTCGCCTGCGCGGTGACCCAGGGATCTTCGGTGAGGGCCTTCATCGAAAGGCTGATCTTCTTGGTGCCGCCCTTGCCGTCCTCGATTTTCAGGACCTTGGCCTTCACCGGATAGCCGACTTTGAGCACCTCGGACGGCTTTTTGATGTGTCCGTGGGTGACCTCGGAGAGGTGGACCAACCCTTCGAGTCCGCCGATATCGACGAAGGCGCCGTAGTCCTTGAGGGTGGTGACGACGCCGTCGACCACCGCGCCCACTTCGAGCGTCTTGAGGATTTCTTCAGCCTTCTTCTTCTGCTCTTCCTCGAGCAGCACCCGCCGACTTACGACGATGTTTCGACCGTTGTCCTTGAACTCGGACAGCTTGAAGGGGAACTTCTTGCCGACGTAGGTCTCTGGCTTGGCGGGGCGCAAGTCGATCTGAGAGGCCGGACAGAAGGCGCGCATACCCGCCACTTCGACGTCGAAACCGCCCTTGTTCTGACCGGTCACCCGACCTTCGACCGCAAGGCCGATCCGATAGGCCTCACGCAGCTCTTCGCGATTCTTGAGGCTCTGGTGAGGCAGGACCTTCGACAGAATGACGGCGCCGCCTTCGAACTTGCGAACGCGGGCTTCGACCTTGTCACCCTCTTTGATGTCGAGGTCACCGTTTTCGTCGGCGAGCTCCGACTTCGCGATGATGCCCTCGGCCTTGGCCCCGACGTCGAGAAAGACGGAGTCGTGTGAGAAGCCGACCACCTTGGCGAAGATCACCTGGCCTGGGCGAATATTGCCGCCGATCTCAGCCGACTGCTTCTTGCGCCGCTCGGCCGACTGCTTCTCGGCGAGCTCGAACATTTCGGCGAACGACATCTCTTCGGCCGGTGGCTCTGCCGCCGAATTCTCTTCGGCCGGTGGCTCTACCGCCGAATTCTCTTCGGCCGGTGGCTCTACCGCCGAATTCTCTTCGGCCGGTGGCTCTGCCGCCGGATCGGTCGCGGCGGCTTCACTCTTATGGGCGGCCGCACTTTGCTCGCCCTCCGGTTCGATAGCCGCACCTTCGGCGGCGATCCGCGCTTCGGGCTCCGAGAGCACCGCGGCCTCCGAATCGACGGCGTCGGCAGCGGCGGTCGGGTCGACCGCCGGCTCGGGCGCCGCGTCACCGACGTCTTCCGCCGGGGTCTCGACGCCGTGACCGGTCGCGGCCTGCATCTCGTCTTCGTCTGCCACCTCGGTCTGCGGCCCGGCACCGGCGGTCTCCATCGACTCCGGAGACGCTTCGGCCTCGTCGGCCGCGTCGGCATGAGCGCCCGGGTCATCCATCGCGACTCCGTTCGTCGCCTCGGCCGGATGACCAGCGTGGCCGTTCGTCGTCTCGGTGGCTTCCGCCGTATCTGCGCCGTCCGCAGCAACAGTCTCGGCCGACGTCTTCGCCTCGGTCGTCTCGACCGGAGCGTCTTGGGTCGCGGGGTTATCGGCGGCGGCTTCCTTGTTCTCGGCCATCATCGGTCAGCTCTCTTGCCGACGGTTGTCGGCGGGGACGGGTCCATTACTGGATCCGTCGCATCATGTCACCATCAACCTCTTGGTCCTGGGTATTCGTGCCTGCGGGATCCACATCAACCTCGGTACACGACACTCCTAAAGGTGTGCCGCGCGCACGGTCATTGTCGAATCCATAAACGATTAACAAAACACGGCGGCCGCCCGGAAAGCGGCCGAATCGGATCGGGAAGGTGTCTCCATCACCGGTCGCTTCTGTAGACCGGCTATCTATCCAGTTGTAACAAGGCTCGGCGAGGTCCCAATTCGAGCCGTATACGTCGCTGCACGAGATGGTCGCGCCCCCCGTGGTCTCCGCGGCGACCGCAAACCCAGCAAACCTCTGTACGTCGGTCAAGATGGATCCCGAAACCCTGAACCGAAGGACGATCCCCTCCGATCCTTGCAGAAGGGGCGGGGTCGTGCATCGACCGAGGTCGCAAATGGCAGGGTTAAACGGCTGGCAGTATTCGCAATTCGACGAGGGCAAGCGGTCGGACTGACAGTCGTTCGCTTGGACACATTCGGGAAGGCCACTCGGAAAGTTCGCAGCCACCGGGCACTGGGTTCGAAGACCGGCATCGGCGGTCGAACCAGCGTCATCGGTGCCGCTGTGTTCACCCTCGTCCGAAGGCGCGGAGGAGGAACCGGAGCACCCCATGACGACGGAGAATGAGGCCCAAACGGCCGCCGTCGATGCGAAACGAAGCGCGTTCATCGGTTCATTCATCGATCAATTCAGCGATTACACGAAGTAAGGAGTTCCTGCGCGAGGGCCGACAACCGCTGCCCGTGAGGCCGGATGGAGATCAAGCGCACGTCCGATGCCTGTGGGGCAAGCTGAATCTCTATCCATTCCGGTGGAATGGCCTCCGGCACCCGCTCGATCCACTCCACGAGGGCGAGCCCTGAACCGAAGTAGAGGTCGCGATAGCCGATGGCCTCCAGCTCGTCGAGACCGCCGAGACGGAAAAGGTCGAGGTGCACGACCGGGGGCGATGTTTCGTACGATTGGACGATGGCGTACGTCGGGGAAGATACATAGATATCGTCGTTCGGCGCGAGTGCGGCCACCACGCCCTGCACGAACGTCGTTTTCCCTGCGCCCAAGGGCCCTGATAGCCCGATCACCAGGCCGGGTTCAGTAGACAACGCGCGTCGGCCAAGTTGTGCGACCCGGGCCGCGACCGCGTGGGTAGCGGCGACGTCGGGGGTCAGAAAATCGAAAGACGCGCTCACCTTTCAGCCTCGGGCGCCTCTACTTGCCGGCGTACGACTTCGGCTAACTGAATGAGGACATCGGGGGCGGTGAGGCCGGCTTCCCCGTGGACCTCGGCCGCCCGGTCGCCAGCCATCGCGTGCAGTAGAGCCGCCGCCTCGGCGGCGATGCCGGCTCCCACGCCCTGAGCGAGCAGGCCACCGACGACGCCGGTCAGCACATCGCCAGTACCCGCGGAAGCCAGCCCCGCGTTGCCGGCGACGACCACCCCGGCCGAACCATCGGGATGGGCTACGACCGTACTCGCCCCCTTCAACACGACGTGCGCACCGCACGCCTGGGCGGCGTCGAGGGCGACCCGGACGCGGTCGGCCTGCACGGCGACCGATGTCAGCCCGGCGAGACGAGCCATCTCACCGGGGTGCGGGGTCAGGACCGTCGGCCCAGGGCGGTCTCGAAGCCACCCAAAGTCATCAGCCATCGCGCTGAGCGCGCCCGCGTCGACGACCGCCGGTAGTGGCGTGGCCAGCAATACGGTCTTCAACGTCGCCAGGGTTCGCGGGTCCGGCGCTAGAGACGGCCCGATCGCCAGAGCCGACCTGGTCTCGAGCGCGGCGATCATGGCATCGGCTTCGGGGCGGTGCAGTCCCAACGATTGCCCCATCAACGCTTCGAAAGCCGGCGCGAGACGCGCCACGGTCTCCCGGTCGCTTCCTATGGTCACCAGCCCGGTCCCCACCCGCAATGCCGCCCGACCGACGAGCAGGGCCGAGCCGGGACGTTCAGGGGCGCCGGCTACGGCCAGGAGATGGCCGAATCGCCCCTTGTGCGAGTCGGGGTCCCGAAAGGGAAAGGCCTCCCGCAGCCGAGCCGTCGAGATGATGTACGTCCGGCACTCGACGTTCGGCAGCCGGGACGGCGGGATACCAATGTCGGCGATCGTCAGGGCGCCGGTGAGGCCTCGGCCGGGGTAAATGACGTGACCCATCTTCGGAAACTGGAAGGTCACGGTCGTGTCGGCGGCGAGCGCCCGGCCCAAGACCTGGCCCGAATCGGCGTCTACGCCCGACGGAATGTCGACCGCGACGACCCGCTGGTCGTCGAGCCGCACCTGCTCCATGACCTGGGCCGGCCACCCCTCGACCGGACGGCTGAGGCCGGTGCCGAAGAGGCCGTCGATCACCGTGCCGGCGGGACCGAGCACCTCCGCCACCGTCTCCGCGGCCCCCGGTCCCTCATGAAATGCGACCGGAACGCCCAGCCGATCGGCGATCGCGATCTGAGTCGCTGCGTCGTCGGTGAGCGCTTCGCTCCGGCCAATGAGAGCGACGGCGACCGGAACGCCCCGCTCATGAAGGTGCCGTGCCGCCACGACGGCGTCGGCGCCGTTGTTGCCGGGGCCCGCCAGCGCTACGACCGGGCGACCATCTTCGTTGTAGAGGTCTTGAGCGACGTCGGCGACCCGACGACCGGCGACCTCCATCAAAACCAGGGCGGGAATGCCGATGTCGTCGATGGTGTGGCGGTCCAGGGCGACCATCTGCGCCCGGGTCAACAACGGGATCACGGGTCCGGGCGTAGGCAGCCCGCGCGACCTCCGTCAACGCACTTCGACCGGAAGCTCCCTCAGAACCCGGCGGCCTTCCGTCAGCCGAAGCGTGTAGATTCCCTGCTGGCTCAGCGCCGCACCGATGGTCTTGGGGACGATCGGCGAGGATTTCCGCCCCTGCAGCTCGAACGGCTTTCTCAGCCGAACCTCGCCGTCGTAGACGTATTCGATCGCGAAGCTATCGAACGACTTGCCTCGAGGCACCAGCCAATCGGTCCACGCGAAAACCTGGGTTCCGGGGGCGACCGGCCCCTCGACGTACGACACACACTCATAGCGGGTAGGGCTCCCCTTCTTGAGGTCGAGCTCCAGACAGGCCGCAAAATGCGCGAGCACTGGACCATCGCCCTTGCGCCAGTGGTCGAACACGGCGGCGACCTCCGCAGGGGTGACCCCGCCTTCCGCCGCGACCGATGGTGGAGCGGCATCCGCCCCTTCCCGTTTCGGCGCCGCTCGACCAGAGTCTTCGCCTGCGTCTTCTCGCTCGGCGCCGGACGCTCCCGAACGCCCGTCTTTCACGACCCCGGGAGTCTCCGCGTCGGGCGGAGCCACTGGCGCCCGCAGTGAGGGCGCTCGCATCAAAGGCCGTTTTCCGAGAGCGATGCTCACGACCTTCGGCAACCTTATCGTTGCCGTTTTGACCTGGGCCTCGAGGCTGAGCTGCCCGCCGATCCATTGAAACTCATTGGGGGCGACTTCGCCGTAGACGTAGGCCAGGTCGAGCCGTCGCAGATAACGACTCCCGTCCCGGCGAAAGCGCGCATAGCGGGGCTCATAGCCATCTTTGTAGACTAACTCGCTCTCCCAGACGACGCGGCCCGCGACCTCGAGCTCCCAGTCGCAGTCTTCAACCGCGGCCGCAGAAATGACTCGAACGACCCGGACCTGGTCCTCGCAGTTGGAACAGAAATCGAGGATGATCGCTCCCTCGGCCAGCATCGATGCGGCCGCCTCGGCCACGAACTGTTCGTTGCACTTCAGCTGATCGGCGTCGGCCATCGCAGGCATCGCGAGCGCCGCCAGTCCTGCCAGTCCTGCGAGTGGGAAGGCCACCGTGGTACGCATACGACGCTTGTAGCAAGGACTGCCGGTCGAATCACCTGTGGTGCCGCGCACGAGCGGCAAGACCGGACAACCCGCGTCGACGGCCTGCTTCGAGCGGCTCTCGTTCAGAACAGCGCCGTGCTCAGGTCACCGAACGTCTTGACTCCAAAACTCGTATCGAACGCGAGACCGGAGCCCGGGTCCGGACTACCGTCATCGACCGCACGGTCTTGAAAGTACAACTCGAGACCGACCGTCAGCGACAGGCGTCGGGCCACCGGCACGTCGAAATCGAGTCGCCCCTGCAGGATGTTGTCCCGCACCGTGCCCGTCAGGTCGAACGCGTGATCGACGCGCAGAGTAGTCGTCAACGGACGTCCGTAATCGGTCGGGAACGAGTACTTCAGAATCTCGAGGGTCGAAAGCATCGCCATTCGAGTCTGTGCGAGCAGCCGCTCTTGCTCGTCTTCCGAATCTTCCGACGCGAGGAGCTCACGTCGCACACCGAGCTGGACGCGAAACGACATGTTCGGCAGCAACGGAAAGGACGGACCGATACCCGCCTGCAAAAGCGCGCGACGATAATCTCGCTCGGCGTCGCCGGCCTCCGGAACCGTGAGCTCGGTTTCCAAGGAGATCGCCGCAGAGGCGTTCGGAATGTACCAAGGCTCCTTCTCCGACGCGAATCGTCCGATGTAGGTCAATTCGACCGTTGTGACGTCATCGTTCTCCTCAGCGTCGCCGGTCCCCTCGCGAGCGATGCCGTACCGAGTTCGTTCGAAGAGCTGAAAGCGGTGATTGGTGAAGTCCGCGATCACCCGGAGATCCAACAATGCGGTAATGCCCAGGAATTGGTTACGACTAAGCTGCGGGGCCTCGTAATCACCTGCGTTGGAAACGGTCACCGTCTTGAGGTTGCCGCCCAGATTCAGCTGGGCCGACAATAACGCGGGCTCTTCCGGCTCGTCGTCAGGGTCGGGATCGGCGTCGGGGTCGAACCCATAGGTCCGCAGGTAATCGGCGACCTCCTGCCTAAGCTCACCGACTCCATCGACGGCCGTCCAGTCCAGCTCGCCCGCCTTGAAGACGTCGTCGCCGCCGGCCGCCACGAAGTCGACCGCAGCCACCCGATACGTTCGAGCGGAATCGATCGCGCGGCCCGCCACCTTACCCGCGCTGATCCCCGAGACGCGAACCCGACCGTCTCCCGCCAACCGGAGCAGACTCCTGATCTCGGAACCGCGAAGGTCGGCCGTCTGGATACCATCGTCGAACGGCAAGATACGCATCAGAGCGAGGGGGGTGATCGGGGCGGAGATCGGGAACGTGTCCCGGATCGTCGCGCGGTTGATGACCGCAACTTCGGCGCCGGTCCGGCGACGCATGAGCTCGAGCACGAAGGTCGCGAACTCGTCTTCACTGATGGTCTTCCGCCGCTTCTCAGTGGGCCCCATCTCGGTGCCGAGCGCCGCACACACTTCGCGCCGAACCTCGCTCAATTCGGCGTCCGGACGCGCTTCGAGGGTGATCCGACGCGCACCGAGAAACCGCGGATCGCCGGCTCCCCGCCGAACCTCGACGAAGGCGAGCAGCGCCCGCCGGGCCCCGGAGGGCGCTGCGAGAACGATCGGGCTCCGCTCGCCGAGACTCACCTGCACCACGTCCCCCGCCAGCGGACTCATGATGAGGACATCGGGCCGCTCCACAGTCCCGTCCACCAGGCGAAGAATCGACTTCAGGGGAGTCTTCGACGACTGGTGAGAAACCGCGAGGACCAGATCCACCCCTTGCTCGCGCAGCTGGCGAACTGTATCCCCCAATGCCTTGCGCGCCTCGACCAGCTTCTCGGTTCGCACCCGAGGATGCAGGGATGATCCTAGCCGGTCGTCGATGACCGCCGTGACCCCGATGCGCACCCCATCCCGTTCGATGATCTTGTAGGGGACGGTCTTGAAGGCTGGCGTGAGGTTCGCCACCACCCACGGGAGATCGACCTCGTCGGTGAGCGCTCGCAGTCGGTCTCGTCGGATAGCCAGATCGTAGCGTCCGGGAACCATGACGTCGAACACCGGCCGCGCACCGCGGCCTCGCAGGGTGGACGCTAGCGAGGTGAGCATCGATCCGCCCTGGACCACCGCGTATCGGGTATTCGGGTCCGGCGCGAGCAACTCGCCGGTATCGATGACGATCGGTTCGGTCCGCGTAGGCGCCCGTCCTGCTTCCCGGAGACTTGCTAGCCCGGAGCGCACCGGCTTTGGGGTGCAGCCAGCGTCGTGCAGCTTGCCCAGCTGCTCGCCCTGCACAACGAGCGGAAGCACTACCGACGCCGCCGCGACGGTAGCGGTTAGAGCGGCCACCAGAAGTCAACACCAGATGGCGACAAACGGGTCAACGCTCGGCGCGGCGGGACCCAGGATACGGTCTCAAAGAGGAGCCACTGCCCCCCGCCCGGCTCAGAGGCTCAGAAGATCTCGTTGCGCCGACTAACGATCCGGCTAATCAAACCGAACTCGAGCGCCTCGGAGGCATCGAGCCAGTTGTCGCGGTCGGTCGCGGCTTCCACCTCTTCGACCGTCCGCCCGGTCTCTTCGGCGTAAAGCTCGTTGATTCGACGTTTGGTCTTCACGATGTCTTTGGCATGAATCTCTAGCTCGGTGGCGGTTCCCGTCAGCACCCCAGAGATCAACGGCTGGTGAATCAGAAACTTGGCATTGGGGAGGGCCAGCCGGTTCTTCTTCTCGGCCGCGAGGGCGATGATGGACCCCATGCTGGCCGCCAATCCGGTCACCAGCGTGAAGACTTCCGGCTGAATGAAACGAGCGGTATCGAACACGGCAAACCCCGACGTCACCTCGCCGCCGGGACTGTTCACGTACAGGTAAATCGGCTGGTCGGGCGCTTCGCGCTCGAGGGCCAGCAGCTGCCGA
This sequence comes from uncultured Myxococcales bacterium, assembly GCA_964519665.1. Taxonomy (GTDB): domain Bacteria; phylum Myxococcota; class Kuafuiibacteriia; order Kuafuiibacteriales; family Kuafuiibacteriaceae; genus JANQQN01. The sequence goes on along the minus strand of CAZFIV010000007.1, from coordinate 102,247 downwards.
TTCACCTGGTGCGCCAGCACGGACGACACAGCGCCCGAGATCTGGACGATTCGGCTCTCGTAGAGACGCTGGTCGACCGGCGTGAAAAACGGAAACTCCATGGCCTCAACCTACCACGGACCCTCCCGGTTTATTTCGACGGTCGATGACCTCCGCGTTTTTTGAGCCGGTCAGGACCGGCTCGAGGGCCGAATGCCCCACCGCGCTGCCGGTGGGGAACGGGGCGCACTTTGCGCGATTCAGGTGCGCTCCGCGCCCTTGGCGGCGTAACCGATCGACTGGAGCGTTCCTTCGATCTCGGTCAGAATGTCAGGATCATCGATCGTCGCGGGCATCCGGTAATCCTGGGCGTCAGCAATTTTTTGCATCGTGCCCCGCAAGATCTTGCCCGACCGCGTCTTCGGGAGCCGTTTGACGACCGCGGCCGTCTTGAACGCGGCGACCGGACCAATCTTCTCTCGAACGAGCTTGATCACTTCAGCCACGACCTCGTCTTCACTCTTGGTCGTTCCGTCTTTGAGCACGACGAAACCGAGGGGTACCTGCCCCTTGAGCATATCGGCGACTCCGATCACGGCGCACTCGGCGACGTCGGGATGAGAGGCTAGAACCTCCTCCATGCCCCCCGTCGATAAACGATGGCCGGCCACGTTGATGATGTCGTCGGTTCGGCTCATGACGTAGATGTAGCCGTCCTCGTCAATGAATCCGGCATCTCCGGTCTTGTAGTATCCCGGGTGTTCCGACAAGTACGATTGCACAAACCGCTCATCGTTGCGCCACAACGTCGGCAGACTACCAGGGGGCAATGGAAGCTTGATCATGATGGAGCCGACTTGATTGGCGTCCATCACCGCGCCCACGGGGTCCAGAATCTGAACATCCCACCCCGGAACGCTGCAGGTCGGCGACCCCGGCTTTACCGGAAGCTCTTCGATCCCGAGGCAGTTCGAGGCGATCGCCCATCCGGTTTCGGTTTGCCACCAGTGATCGACCACCGGTACTCGCAACTTTTCTTGACACCACTTCAGAGTATCGGGGTCGCAGCGCTCGCCGGCAAGGAACTGCGCTCGAAACTTGGACAGGTCGTATTTGTCGAGGAGCTTGCCGTCCGGATCTTGCTTCCGAATCGCTCGGATCGCGGTGGGAGCGGTGAACATGACCGACACGCCGTGCTCAGCGATGACCCGCCAGAACGCCCCGGCGTCGGGCGTTCCGACCGGCTTGCCTTCGTACATGACAGTGGTGCAGCCATGAAAGAGCGGGGCGTACACGATGTATGAGTGGCCAACGACCCACCCCACGTCGGAAGCCGCCCAGTACACGTCGCCTGGTTCGACCCCATAGACGTTCTTCATGCTCCAGGCGAGCGCCACGATGTGACCGCCGGTGGCCCGGACGACTCCCTTCGGAATGCCGGTGGTCCCCGAGGTATACAGAATGTAACAAGGATCCGTGGCCTTCACGGGCACGCAATCCGCCGGCGAAGCGTCGGCAAGCGCTTCTTGCCAGTCGACATCGCGGCCTGGCTGTAATGAGGCCTGCACCTGCGGACGCTGCAACACGATGACCCTCTCCACCGAGTGTCGGGAGAGCTGGAGGGCTTCGTCGAGGAGCGGTTTGTACGGAATCACTCGCTTCCCTTCAATACCTCCGGACGCGGTTACGACCGCCTTTGGTTCTGCGTCGTCGATTCGGGTCGCGAGCTCCCGAGCGGCGAAGCCGCCGAACACCACCGAGTGAATCGCACCGATGCGCGTGCAAGCGAGCATCGCGACGGCCGCCTCCGGCACCATCGGCATATAGATGACGACGCGGTCGCCGTACCCGATCCCCTGGGCCTTCAGAACACCAGCGAAGGCCGCGACCCGGCTGAGGAGTTCACGATAGGTAAAGGTGGTTTTGGTGTCGGTGACTGGGCTGTCGTGGATCAGTGCCAGCTGCTCGCCGCGCCCTCCTTCGACGTGACGGTCGAGCGCGTTATAGCAAGTATTCGTAAGCCCGCCGGCGAACCACTCGTAGAACTGCGGTCGGTCTTCCGACAGAACTCGGTCCCATTTCTTGTACCAGAAGATGTCTTCAGCAGCCTTCGCCCAGAACCCTTCCGGATCTTCTTTCGCTTCGCGATAAACTTCCTTGTACCTACTCATCTTGCCCTCCGTGCGCTCGCTGCCCCCGGCCCGATTCCGGGCGCCGAGGTCAGTACGAAACAATGAGGGATGGACCGGCTGGCATCAAGGGTGGGATAGGTCCGGACCGGCGTTATCCGACGGATCAGTGCTACGGAACGCCGTCGTCATCGGTAGCGAGTCGTTCAAGACGCCACGCACCTTCGAGGGGCCCGGTCGTGAGCACTGCGGCGAGAATCGCCGCTTCGAAGGTCACATCGGGCATGGCGGGATCCAGAGGGACGGTGACCTGCCCGTCGGCTTCCGGGGCCGGGACGTCGGCGACCGAGATGATGTGGTCGTCCACCACGAATGCGAGCTGAAGCACCTTGCGTTCGGCCCCCGTCGCTCGCGCCGTGATGCGCTGAAGCGGAGGAGGAGCCAATCGGAGCAGCAGTGCTGGCTGATCGTCCTCGGTGTTGATCGGGAACGCGGCCATCACGTCGCGTCCCTGGAACAGCGGTTCCGGCTCGGTCAGAATAGCCGTACACACCGAACGGCGGCAATACACAAACGCCGGCCCCTGCAACTTATCTTGACGCACCTTGAGTAGGCGATGGACCGGGGCCGTCGACGTCGCTATCCATTCCGGCCCGAGTCGGGGATCGGTTTGGCGCTGCAGCCCTGCCGCCCTGTTCACCGAATCATCCGCGAACAACGTGGACTGATCGAAGGGAATCACGAACGCCCGCAATTCTCCTTTCCGCAATACACCCTGCGTCGCCTGGGGCAGCCGTCGAGCCAGCGAAAGAACGAAGCAGAGTTGCCCCTCGCTACCGGTGCGGACCTCGGCCCGGATGCCCATGTAGTGGAAGCGCCGAACGAAACGCACCAAGTCTCGGTCGCTGGACGACTCGCCGCCTACGATGCACAAAGTTCCGCCGTCTTCGCCCGAAAAGGCGCCCGCAGGCCCTCGCGTCAACACCAACGGAAAAACGGTCATCCATACGACGATCGAAACGACGGCGATGATCAGGACTATCCAGCGTCCCCTATCGAGCTGCATCGGTGGTCGTGTGCCTCTCCCGCGAGGCCGCCGTCAAGGCGGCGGCGACCAAGCCGAGCCTGGGAACGGGCTTTCACAGCAGTCAGTGCTGGGCCGGGCCGGGCCGATGGGGTTTCAGCTCAGGTAGATATCCTGAACCTTGCCGAGCAGCGACAATGCGTCCGTCCGGCTGCGCTGGAAGGCGTTCCGGCCCATGATGGAGCCGAACCCGCCGCCCGCGTGAATGCCGCGGATCTCCTCGAGAACATCCTCTTCGCCCTTTGCGGCGCCGCCCGAGAAGATCACGACCCGACGGCCGTTGAAGGTCGACTGCACGACATGGCGAATGCGATCCGCCAGTGTATCGACCTTGATGGCCTGCTGTTCGTACACCTTTCGGGCCGCTTCGAGCTCGATGCCGTCGTGAGGCGGCTTCACCTTGACGATGTGCGCACCCAGCTGGGCCGCGATTTGAGCCGCGTAGGCGACGATGTCGATCGCCGTCTCTCCCTTCTTGGAGAGCCCCGAGCCGCGCGGATACGACCAGATGACAGTCATGAGGCCCGCTGCTCGGGCCTCGGCGGCGATCTCTTGAATCTGACCATACATCGTGTTGCGGTGGGCCGAGCCGGGGTAGATGGTGAAGCCGACCGCGCTACAGCCCATATGAACCGCGTCCTTGACGGACGAAGTGATCGCCGGGCAGGGGTCCTCTCCCGCGTACAGCGAGTCGGAGTTGTTGAGCTTGAGGATCGTCGGAATCTGGCCGGCAAACTCGGCCACGGCCGCTTCCATTTGCCCTTTGGGCGCCGCATAGGCGTTGCAGCCCGCCTCCAGGGCGAGCTCGAAGTGGTAGCGAGGGTCGTAACCCGAGGCGTTAGGGGCAAACGTTCGCGCGGGACCGTGCTCGAACCCCTGGTCAACCGGCAAAATCACGAGCTTGCCGGTGCCTGCAAGGCGGCCGGTCATCAACATTCGATACAGGTTGCCCTGAACCGCCGGGCTTTCGGATCTGTACCAGCTCAAAATCTCTTTAACGCGATCGGTGGTCATCTCAGAACTCCTTCAACAGCCCCTCGGCTGCCTTAAGGCGGCGATATCACGCCCGCAGAGCGAAATCGAGAATGCCCCGAGCTCAGCGATCCAACCATGAGATCCGCCGCATCTCCGTTACACTGTAGGTCGGCCCTCCTCGTTGACCGCCCTGAGAACCGATCCGCTCCGACGCCTTCCGCATCTGACTGATGCTGAGGCATCCAGAGCCGACCGATCGGTACCTCGAGCAATAATATGGCAGTGTTGCATCGCAACGAAGGCGGATTCGCTTGCTCATCTACCCCGATCGATTGTTTCTTGGAACCAAGCGGTGGGTGCGCAGCCATACAAGGTCGGGTACGCCCCCGGCGCGGTCCTCGGTGGCCGGTACCGCGTTGAGATGGTCCTTGCAGAGAGGTCGAGCAGCGTGGTGTGCCTCGCCCGTGACCTCGTCCCGCCGCATCCCACTGTCGTGATCCAGAGCGTCCCGGTTCCCGACCTTGCGAACCGGGTTGAACTCCTCCGGGAGCTCTTTAGAGAAGCGAAAATCGTAGATGTTTTCGGTCGTGACGACAAACTGCCGGTCCTCGACTTCGGCATTGAACCGAACACTGGATCCTTGTTTTTGGCGATGCCGCACCGCGTGGATGTGCCCGCCCACCAGCTGGGGTTGCTCGGGGGTCCTGAGAGCAAGACGGCGGCGGCTTTCGTAGAAGTCGGTCGAGGCTTGCTCGAGACCCATGACCAGCAGTACTTCGACGCTGCCGCCGACCCAACCAATCCAGGTATCAGACTCTCTGAGCTACCCTACACGGGCGACCGAGGTGAACGTACGGGGCCCCAGAGTACGACGACCGCGCCCGCAGCCGCGGCCGGCCATCCGGCTCACGCCCCTCGCAGTGCAAGACGCAGTGCAAGACGCAGTGCAAGAGTATCGCCGATGGACGCCCACGGTCCGGTGACCGGCGCCCATCGCCCGGTTACCGCGGCTAGAGCGCCGCTCAGCGGCCACAATGCCCCTCTCACTACGGCTGCGCCCGCCATGATGACGGTTCCCCTCAAGACCGCCCGGACGCCGGCCTCCAAGAAGAGCAAACGCTCGGGGCGACCACGTTCGCAGCCGGTGCCCGTCAGTGTCGAAACCCACGCGCCGGGCAACTGGGTCGAGGCGGAACAGCGCGAGGGTCCCGCCAAGGCTCTTCCGTCCGATAACGCGGCCACCCGCGGACCTAAAAGACTCACGGCATCGCACTTCACCGTCGTCTTCGCGGTTGTGGCTGCCCTTGGGGCCGCGTTCCTGTACGCGTCGGCCGACGATCCGCAAGTTTACGATGACCACGTCCGGCGCGACTTCTGGCACAACTACTACGGCCCGGAAAATCAGGACGACGGCCAGCCTGGCGTCATCAAGAGTGATGGCCGGAGCACGACGGTCACCGTGGTCTCCAGTCCTCCTGGCGCGAGCGTGTACTCGGGCTACGAGAACTTTGGTCGGACACCCATCCAGCTAGAGCGCCCTAAGAACGGCGAGCACCTCATGCTCACGATCCGTAAACAGGGCTACATGGAATACATGGTCGAGGTTGGTCCCCAGTCACCGAGCCAACTGATGGTCCTGCTCAGCCGCAATCTCACCAGCGCCGGAAGCGAACCGCCCGTAGAAGGCGCAGGCTCGCTATCGGGGGCCCGCCGTCGGGAGGACGACCCGGAGCGACCCTCTACGTATGACTTTGGAACGAGCGGCTCCGAGTCTCGGGGCCTCGATGGCGACGGCCAACGAGGCGCATTTCCAGGGTACGAGCCGCCAGGCCACGAACCCGACAGCGACCCGTTCGCGACCGACGGCTACTAAACTCTACATCTTGGGAGGTGCCATCGGCGGAGGAGGCGGCGGCCCAACGGGTACCGGCTTTGGACTTGCCGGCACCGCGGCGGGCGCAACCTTGGGCGCCGCCGCAACTGCCGGAGCGGCCTGGGCCATCTGGCACGACCCATCGAAGGTGACGCCCTTCTCGATCACCAGCGCCGGGGTCACGATGTTCCCTTTGAGTCGTCCGGGCGCTTTGATTTCGATCGACGACTTCGCAACGATATCGCCCTCGACCGTTCCGTTGATGACGACGCTGCCGACGGTCAGCTTGGCTTTGACCTCGGCCCCAGGGCCGATCAGGAGTAGATCGTCCGTAAAGATTTCTCCTTCGAATCTCCCGTCGATGCGAACCGCCCCTTCGAAGGTCAGCTTTCCGTTGAACCGAGCCTCGCGCCCCAAAATGGTATGCGCGTCTGCCGGGTTGATCCGAGCCACAATGTTCGAGTCTTCCCGCTTACTTGCCATAATCCCCATCGTTGATTCCTCACTGGATGGCCCCGCGGTCATCCTTTGATTTGCTCGACTAGCCGGATAAGCTCTTCGGCAGAAGAGTAGTCGATTTCGATCTTGCCCCGGGGACCGGACGGCAGAATTCTAACTTTGGCACCCAACACGCGAGTCAGCTCTTCCGACGCTCGCGTGGCGGCTGCTTCACCGCCGGGAACGTGTCCGAATGGGTCAGGCGGCTGCGCGTCAGCACCATCCGCCGAAGACTTCTTTCGGACCGCCCGGACCGCCCGCTCGACCTCGCGGACCGATAGCCCCCTTTTGACGACGTCTCGCGCCATCTTCACCATCTCATCGGCGCTTTCGAGGGCGAGGAGAGCCCGGGCGTGTCCCATTGAAAGGGCGCCCGCGATCACCTGGCGGCGAACGTCATCGGGGAGTTTGAGGAGGCGGAGCGAATTCGTGATCGTCGACCGGTCTTTGCTGACCCGAAGGGCGAGTTGCTCTTGGGTCATCCCGGTGTTCTCGAGGAGGCGTCGATAGGCCTCGGCTTCTTCGATGGGGTTGAGGTCCTCCCGCTGAATATTCTCGATCAAGGCCCATTCAAAGACCTCGTTGTCGGCCAGGTCTTTGACGATGACGGCGATTTCTTTGAGTCCGGCCTTCTGGCAGGCCCGCCAACGCCGCTCACCGGCAATGATCTCGAAGTTTTGGCCCCGCTGCCGAACCAAAATGGGCTGCATGAGGCCGTGCTCGCGAATCGACTCCGCGAGCTCGCCGAGCGCGGCGTCGTCGAAAGCCTTCCGAGGTTGGTTGCGGTTGGGGCGAACATCCTCGATCGAAACATTCAGCGTCCCCGAGCGCCGATCACCGTCGCCCTTCGACGTTCGCTTTTGCGGTATGAGAGCGCCCAGCCCTTTACCGAGGGCCTGCCGCTTCTGTGCCGGTGGGGACATGAGGCGATTGACCCTAGCCAAAGATGGGCTTCAGGCCAATGGCGGGCAACCAGTCAGTAGAGGTCCATCAACCGTTTTCGGCAATTGGCACACATTGCGGCGCCTCGCTTGTCGATCTCCTGGACCGTCGCTGCATAGAACATCACGCACCGGTTGTTCGGGCAGTGGGCTAGACCACGAATGAGCCCGACTTGGTGCACGACCTCGGACACCAGCCGTTTGTGCGTCAATTCTCGGCGGGACTCGCTGGGCCCGCTTTCTGGTCTCAGCCGGGTCAAGCTGATGATCGCGGCCCGGGTCGAGCGATCCGCCTCGCCGAAGATGAACGGAACCTCCGGAACGAATAGATCCACGTCGACGAAGCCGACCGCGCTGTCCCACTCGCTCTTCCGCGACAACTCGACTCGCTTGAGGATCGCCGCCGAGTGGTACTGCCCGCGTGACGGGTTGTACGCGTACTTCGGGCCCGGCATAGCCTTCGCCAGGGAAGTGGGGCGCCGGTACATCTCTTCTAAAGCTGGCCGGACACGCTCCAGCGCCACCACGTCAACCTTGCCGACAGGCACCAGCACGACCGGAGCATTGGGCGTCGTACGGAATTGGTCTTGCGTGCCCGACTCGGGGGGCAACGGTTCCGCGGGCAGTTCCGCAATATCGATGCCCGAGGTTTCAGTACCCGGGAACTGGCGCCGCCTTGAGCGTGGATTGGTCACCTGGGTACCCCGAAGTCATTTTGAAGATTGCAGCTGCTCGGATGACTGGCAACAAATTTCGCGACCCGGTACCCTGTGAAGGTAGCGAGCGATGCTGCCGGGCTTCAACCACAACGTACGGTTCAACAACCGGCTCTATCACGTCCAAACCGAGGACAATGGACTCCGGATGGCTTCGGTCGTCACCCAGGTGTTCCTGGCCGGTCAGGTCTTGGCCCTGGAGAAAACCAGCTACCAAGACCTGCTCGAGGGAGGCCGCCTCGAGGGCAAGGGCAGCGATGAGATTCGCTTTCGGATGCAGGAGCAGCACAAGATGCTGCTCAAGCGGGTCGCCGAAGGCGCGTTCGAAGCCCAAGTCGACGCTATCCTCGGCCCGGGGGCGCCCAGCCCCGTGTCGGCCATCGTGCCCACGACCCCGCCCTTCGCGCCGCGGCTGGAGCAGGCGACGACCGATCCGCTCCCCACGTTCGCCGAGATCGGGCCGAGTCCGGCCGATGCCACCGCCCGCATCGGGGACAACGATTTCCTCTCTTCTCTCGACGCCGCGGTGCGGCGCCATATCGAGACGACCGACCCCTCGCTGCCGCCGTTCGATTCGACGGTCTTGCCGGCCGAACCACCCCCGATCCTCCCCCGCTCGCACGCTCACCCGCCGTCGCACGTCGGGTCTCAGGCTGGGCGTCTGTCTCGTGCCGCTTCGTCCCTCGACAACCCTTCCCTCAACCCTTCCCTGAATGACCCCCCGCGCGCTCGCCGAGTTCGGCCCCGAGGCCCCCGCGACACCCTGGTCGACCAGCCTTCCCCACTCGCACCCGAAGAGCGGGTCATTTCCGACCGTCCGGGCCGCCCGGTCCGTTTTCGGCGACCGGCGTCGAGCAACGCCGTGAAGCCCATCGAGCAAGACGAGTTGCGCCGGGCGTCCGCCGAGCTGGGGCTACCCATGCCCGATGAACCCGGGCATGGCGACCCGAACTCGACCCTTCTCGAGCTCGACGCGATCGCGCTCAAGACCAAGCTCGACGAACAGCGGGCCAAGTTGCGCCGGGCGTCCGAAGTCGCCAACGAACAACGGGCCAATCGCTCGGCTCGGCCGAAATCGGGAACCGGGCAGCCGATTCAACCCGCCGCGGAGTCCCGGGTCACGGTCAACGAGCGGTCGCTGGATGAGGTCTTGCTGAGCTATCTGGACGAAGAAAAGAAGTAGGGGCGTCGCTGCGCAGAGGGCTCAGTTCTGGTTGAAGAAGCGCACCGCTTCCGGGTCGGCGGCTCGAATCGGGGAGACCGCTTCTGCGGTCACGATAATATGCTGATCGGCAGCTCCGTTTTCGACAATGGCGAGACGCCCGGCCTCGAGGCCCCGAGAGATCTCGTGCGTCACGAAGAGCTTCCGCACCCGCTGGTCACGCAGCGTGAAATAGAACGGAACCTCACCAGTGACGTCTTCGCGCAAGCGATGGGCCTCTACCGCCTGCATAATCTCGAGCATGCCGGGGACCGTCAGGTCGACCATCCGGTTGACCGGCTGGTCACCGGGCTTCTTCATCGGCTTTGCGTCGGCCTGCGCGTTCTCGTCACCAGCAGCCCCCTCTCCCTTGGCGCGGGACCGCCCTCCGCGGCGTTTGCGACGGCGATTGGCGCCACCTTCCGCTTTTTGCGCTTGTTCCTTGGTAACGAGGCCGGCCTTGAGGAGTTGGTCCCGAAGCGACTGCATGCTTGGAGGCGGAGTTAGAAGAAGGTGATCGCATAACGCAAGGAGCATCTGCATCAGCCTTGCGAGAGATGGCGTTCAACCTGGGGAATGTGACGATGTGCGTACGACAGGCCGACGTGACGAGCTCACACCATAGGATCACTCAACGCTTGACGCCCTCCAACGCCTCGATGATCGGACGCACGCGCGGGTAGCGACGACGCGCATCGATTTCAAGGGCTCTCAAGATCACCGCGTCGAGACGACGATCAATCGCACGATTCTTCTGGGAGGGCTCTGGAAAGCGCCCCAGCGGCAGCTCGCCGCAGAGCATTTCGTAGAGCATCACGCCGTAGCTGAAGACATCGGCGCGCTGATCCACGCGACCGGCGTCTTGCCGCTGCTCCGGCGCCATGTAGTTGACCGTTCCCATTGAAATGCGACTCCCCGTCAGATTCACGAACGACCGGTCGCTGTAAAGCAGGTCTGCCAATCCGAAGTCGCAGATCTTCGGGACGTAACCCTCGGGTCCGGTGTCGGCCAACAGGATGTTTTCGGGCTTGAGGTCACGATGCACGACCCCTTTGCCGTGAGCGTAGTCGAGCCCTCGGCCGATCTGGAGGGCGAGGTCGAGGAGTTGGTCGAGCTGCAGCCGCCCCTGCGAAAGCACGCGCCGAAGCGTCGGGCCGTCGACGTACTCCATCACGAAGTACCAATTGTTGTCGACGTGACCTCGGTCGATGATGCTCACAACGTTCGCGTGAGACAGTGTCGCCAACGCGGCAGCTTCCCGCCGAAACCGCAGAATGAACTCGTCTTGGCTCACCAGATCGGCGCTCATGACCTTCAGAGCGACAGTTCGATCTAAGGACAGCTGCCGGGCCCGGTAAACCGTCCCCATCGCACCACTGCCCAAGGTTTGGCCGATCTCGTAGCCATCGAGTCGGGTACCGGGGACCAGATCGTTTTGAGCGCCTCGCTGCGGTTTGTTCGGAGCGCGCGGCGGCGCCGGCGCCTGACCGTGAGGCGCGGCGGCGGCAGCTTCATTGGGAGTCGCCTGACGCATCGCCGGCACACCGGGCTGGGTGTCGTTTCGTATGACGTCGAACTTGATCCCGCACCGACGACATCGGACTTTTTGCCCACTGACGTAGATGCCTACGTCGTATTTCGCCCCGCAACTGGGGCACCGCTGGACGACCTGTCGCCGGGCCATGAGTGTCACTCGTTCGGTGTGCGCCCATCTTCGTTGAGGTGCAAGACCTCGTACACGCCCACCCCTTGCTCTTTGCCTTTCACCTGGCGCGTTCCGAGATACTTCGCTTCGATCCGCTCCGCAACCGGTTGGTAAGTCGCTTCCGAGATCAGGACCTGATCGCCGCCCGCCAGGCTGCACAGCCTTGAGGCCGTGTTGACGGTGTCACCGATGACCGTAAACTCCAGACGACGTCGCGAGCCCATATAACCGGCGACCAATCGGCCCGTATTGACACCGACGCCCATCTTGATGGGTTCTTTTCCGCGGGCCGCCCGCTCTTCATTCAGCTCGCGAATAACGTCCCGAAACTCGATCGCGGCCGCCACGCAGTTGAAAACCGCGTCATCCTTCTTTTCGTCTTCGATCGCCCCCCACGACGCCATGAGCGCGTCGCCGATGAACTTGTCGAGCACCCCGTGGAAGTTGAAGACGACCTCGACGAGGCGTTCGAAGTACTCGTTGAGAAGGTCGACGACATCCTGCGGTCCGCCCGCTGTCTCGGACATCGAGGTGAAACCGCGGATGTCACAAAAAACGACCGAGGCCTCGACCTCCCGGCCGCCCTTCTGGATCGGACGACCCCGCCCTTGGATCATTTCTTCGACGACGTGCGGAGGTAGGAACCGGCTGAGCTGGCCGCGCGTCTTGGTCTCTTCCTCGATTTGACGAACCAGTCGCGCATTCTCGATCGCGGTCGCCGTCTGATTGGCGATCGCTTTGAGGATCTGGAGATCTTTTTCGGTGAACGCGCCGACCCGCTCTCGAGAGTCGAGATGCATCAAGCCGAGGACCTTGTCATGGGCCACCAACGGCACACACATCGCGGCCCGAATCCCCTGAGCGATGATCGACTGGGCCCCGGAAAACCGCGGGTCGAGAAACGCATCGGACGACAGCACCGAGGCGCGGTCCTCGATCGCCGAGTTGACGATCGTCGACGACAGCAGAATCTCCTGCTTCTCGGAGTCATCGCCGTGTCGGTAACGCACTGTGTGAGGCACGAGCTTCGAGGTCTCCTCGTCGACCAGCATGATCACCGCGTTGTCGGCTGGGAACATACTGAACACGACATCTAGGGTCTTCTGGAGGAGTTTCGAGAGATCGGTGGTCAACCCAATGCGCGACAGCTCGTGCGACAAGCGAAGCTTCTCGTAGTCCCGCTTCAACACTTCGACGTCGGTGACGTCATGGGCCGGCCGGAAGTCTTGCGCGTCGTCCTCGATCTTGGCGTGGATGTGGGTCGAACCCGCCGGATCTTGGGGCAGGATCGTGACCAGGTCCTTCACCGAGCTCTTCGTCTCGTCGGGGTTCTCCAGCACGAACTGCAGATGCATCGACCCCAGGAGGAGGTCGTCAGTGGTGTGGAGTCGGGTCTCGGTCACTCGGCGAGTGTTGACGTACGTGCCGTTCGACGACCCGAGATCTTTGATCCACCACTCACTCCCTCGCCGCTCGATGATCGCATGCTCTTTGGAGATCTCACGATCGTTGAGACGGATGTTGTTCTTGGGGTGGCGACCGACGGTGTTGAGGTCATCGAGCTTGAAGTCGGTTTCGAGGCCGTCGGGGCTTCGGTACACGATCTTGGCGACCGGGTCGGACGCCTCTCCTTCGAGCCGTCCTTTGGGCACGATGACCTGCGCGGCCCGAGGATCTTGGCGCCGGGTCTTGAACGGTTCGGTCGCTTCTCGACCGAATTCGGCTCCGGGCGGCGAAAAGGCTCGGCCCGACGGCGTATTGGCCCTCGCCTTATCCCGCTGAGACTGAGGCCGCCTTCGTGGTCGCGGAGACTCGGCGGCCGTGCCGGCAGCCTGAAGCGCGGCGGCGCCGAACGGTTTTCGGCAAACCTGGCAGTAGATAATCGCGGTCGTCGGCGCTCGCTCGAACTGATTAAGGGCACCGCAGTGCGGACAGATCGCATGCATGACTTTGCGGTGGGACAGCCACCCAGGGCTTCCCTAAGCTAGCACGGCCCCGCCTGGGTCGCCAGCCAGCCGCAGCCGCTCGCAAAATCAAACCAAGGGTGTGGTAAGTCGCTGCGGGCTCGGCCATCGTCGTCCGGAGGTTTCACCTTGGTTGATAGGTCGACGATCGAAGCCCCCCATAAACGGGCCTCAGCGCGCTCCGACACCGGCGGATGGCTCTCCCGAGGGCTGAATCCTCTTTTCCAGCGGGTGAAGATCGAGGATGAGGCTTCTCAGCGCCTCACCGAGGCCTATGCCCGAGGCAACGTCATTCACGTTTTTCGAGCCTCGCGGCTCACCGATCCGCTCTACCTGCTGTACGCGCTCCGCCGGCTGGGCCTGCCCCGACCTCGGTGGATGCACGACCACCACGCTTCCCTCGAAGAAAACTCGACCGCCGCCCTCGCCGCGAACGTCATCGCCGGCCACTCGGCGGTGTTGTTTCTCCGGCGACCGCGAACCCTCCTGAGCCCGTCTGGGGCCTATCCTGAGCAGCACGTCGAGGCTCTCCTGCGGCTGCAGACCGAGCTCGACCGACCCATTCTACTGCTGCCGGAAACACTCCTATGGACGAAGCGCCCAGTGGGTCTTCGGCGGACGGTCGTCGATTCGATCTTCGGCGACCGGGAAGCGCCAGGGTGGGCCCGAGAACTGGTCGGGTTTCTCTGGAACTACGGCGATGCTCGGTTTCACGTTGGGGCACCCGTCGATCTGCGCTCGCTGCTCGAACGGGAAGCGGGGGTCGGCCAGGCCGTCGTCGCCCGCAAGCTCAGGTGGGTCATCCTTCATCACCTCAGCCGCGAAGAACAGCTGCGGACCGGTCCGATGGCCCGCACCATGGCTCGCACTCGCCAGGCGGTCCTCAAAGACCAAGCGATCCGCCGGTACTTCGCCCAGCAGGAGGCGAAGGGCAAAAAGACCAAGGACCTGGAGCGAAAGGCAAAGATCCTCTTGCGGGGCATCGCGGCCGATATGCGCTACGGCTGGCTACGGGTGCTCGACGCCGTCGCCGACGTGATCTGGCATCGGATGTACGACGGCATCGTCGTCGATCAGGAAGGCCTCACGAAGGTTCGGCGAGCCGCCCGAAGTGGCCCGGTCGTGCTGATCCCGAGCCACAAGAGCCACATCGATTACATGGTGCTATCGCAGGTGTTCTTCAAGGATGGCCTGATGCCTCCACTGGTCGCGGCGGGCGAGAACCTCAATTTCTGGCCGATCGGATTCATTTTTCGCCGCTCAGGAGCGTTCTTTATTCGGCGAACCTTCGGCGGCGACAAGATGTACCCTCTAGTGTTTGCGGCTTACGTCCGGCGCCTGCTCAAAGAAGGTCATGCCCTCGAGTTCTTCATCGAGGGCGGTCGCAGCCGAACCGGCAAGCTCCTGCCACCGCGAACGGGCATGCTGAGCATGTGCGTTGAACCCGTTCTGGAAGGGAATATCGCCGACGTTGCATTCATCCCGGTGTCGATCAGCTACGAGAAGATCGTCGAGGCGAGTGCGTACGCCAAGGAGCTCGCGGGCGACGAAAAACGCAAGGAAGACGCGCGCGGGCTCCTTTCGTCGGCGGGGCTGCTCCGTTCGAAGTACGGGCGGGTTTATGTCGACTTTGCCGAACCGATCTCCTTGCGGGCGTTCGCGGAGAGCCGAGGCATTCGCGTCGGCTCCGAGGAGCCCAGCGAAGCGCTCGATCGAAAAGACCTCGTAACTCAGCTTGGACACAAGATCGTGTACGGAATCAACGAGGTCACCCGAGCGACCCCCACCAGCGTGGCCGCGCTGGTCCTGCTCGCCCGCCCCGTTCGCGGCCTCGGTGAGGAGGAGCTCTACAGCCGGGCCGGCAGGTCCATCATGCTGCTCGAAGAGCTGGGGGCTCGGGTCTCGACCATGCTCGAGCCCGAGACCCGACAGGCGGCCCTCAAGGAGGCTCTCGAACGCTTCGTCAAAGAAGGCAAGCTGCAGATCGTCGCGGCGCCGGACGGCGATACGGTCTTCCAGCTGAACGATGCGGGTCGACAGGCGCTCGACTACTACAAGAACAACGTCCTGCACTTTCTTGTCCCCAGCGCCGTCGTCTCCTTGGCTCTGCTCGTGCAGTCAAACTATCCAACTTCGGAGATGGCGGTCAGCGCGTCGGCCCTCCGGATCTCCAAGCTGCTCAAGCATGAGTTCTCATTTCGCGTGGACCGCGCGTTTGAAGACAACTTCAAACATGCGGCACAGACGCTCGGCGATCTGAATATCCTGCGGGTGATGCCAGATGGGTGGCGCCTCGACGCCGCGAACCGAACGACGGCATTAGAGCTCGCTGGCCTGCTCGCGCCTTTCTTCGAAGCTTACCGGGTGAGCGTTATGACCCTCGACCGAGCGCGAGACAAAGCCATGGCCGAAAAGAAGTTCATCGCTTTGGCCTTGGGGATCGCGCGACGACAGGTGATCGACGGTCGGCTGAGTCGCGCCGAGGCAGCGGTGCAGCCTACGTTGAAGAACGCGGTCGCGGTGCTGAAGGATGAAGGGATCATCGCGCGTACCGGAGGCGTCCGGATGACCGACATCGCGAAGCGGGACGCGATGGTCGAAGAGCTATCGACTTACCTTCGCGCCTCGCGCGACTAAAGCCCGCCGGTCAGTCGACTATGGGCAGCGGCTCGTCATCAACGATGTGAAGCTGCGGCTTCTTGGTTCGGGCGGTTTCATCCTCCAGCCGAGTCTCGGTTCCGTCGTCGACCGGCCGCGGCGGCTTCGCTCGTTCGATCCGCGTCGACTCGGTTCGACGCCGGCGGCGATCTTCGGCTCGACCTCGATCGGTGTCGCGATCTCGGCGCGATCCGCGGTCTCGCTCGGCCGAGCCTCGGCGCCGTGACGAACGATCGGAGTCCGCCGAACTCCCTCTGCGGTCCGAGCGTTCGACATCGGAATCGCGGCGCCGTCGCTCCGACCGTTCGGACCGTTGGGAGCGATCGACCGGCGGCGGGGGAGACTTGATTCTCGGTGGTGGTACCGGCACCGGAACCAAGGCGGCATGAAGGTCGACCTCCTCGCCTTCGATGCGCTTATTCAGCTTATATTCCTGGTACCCCGTCTTGCGCACCACGAACGTTTTCATCGATCCCGGCTCGTAATCCGTGGCGTTGTACTTCATGGGCGTTACGCCCAGCAGTCGACCGTCCAAGAAGACTTCCGCTCCCTGCGGTCGGGAATCGAAACGAACTTTGACCGTCGCCACCGGCTTCGGCGCGAAGGCCCGGACCGACAGGAAGCCCGCCACCAGCACCAAGACCAAGAGCGCCGCAACCCCGACCCAGCGAAGCGCCCGCGGTCTAACGATCAGCGAGCCATCCTCGATGACGCTCACTGCCTGCGGATCGAACGGCTCGTCGAGATGGGGCACGACCATGTCTTGAATCCCACTCGGATTCGACGCCTCCAGCATTTCGAGCGGGGTTCGGATGGTCCCGGTCACCCGGGCTACGTTCACGGAGCTCGCGTCGTGCAGAGCCATCGTATCTTGCGGCAGTGGTCGGCCGACCGAGCCGGTCGGCGTTACCGTCGGGGGAGAGACCGCAAGCGAGGGATCGGCGATCTCGGCGAAGGTCGGGAGCGTCGACTCGGTGTGCAGGCTAACGCCGGTAATCAAGCGGTAGGCAGCCTTCAGGTCACCGATGAGCTCGTCCATGCTCTGGTAGCGCTGGGCCGCGTCTTTCTTGAGGCAGCGCTCGACGATCACCTCGAGCTCCGGCGCATAATCGGAGCGCCCCAACACGTCGGCGATCGAGGGCGGCTTGTCGCGGAGGTGCTGCTCGAGCACCTCCATGCTGTTCGAGCCGATAAACGGAGGCCGTCCCGCCAACATGTGAAACAAGATCACGCCCAAGGAATAGATATCAGTGCGTGGGTCCACGGGCTGACAGCGGATCTGTTCGGGAGCCATATAGCGGGGCGAACCGAGCCAAGTACCGGATTTGGTCAGATCGGTAAGGGTGCCGGTATCCTGTTGGAAGGCTTTGACGAGCCCGAAATCAAGAACTTTGATGAAATCGTTTCCGTCTTGATCCTCGTCGGTCAGCACGATGACGTTGCCCGGCTTAAGGTCGCGGTGAACGACACCCGTCTTATGGGCCGTGCGCAGGGCGCGACAGACCTGCAGCGCGATCTTGCAGGCCCGCTCGCTAGGCAACCTTACTTGCTTTTGAATGAGCTTCGAAAGAGGAATACCGTCGAGGTACTCCATCGCCATGAAGAGCTCGCCGTTCTCGGCCTCTCCGTAGTCGTGGACGGTCACGATGTGGCGATGGACCAAGCGGGCGCAGGTCGAAGCCTCCAAGAAGAAACGCTGGCGGAACTCGGCGTCGAACCGCTGATTGACCAGCAACTTGATGGCGACCTGACGCTCGAGCGGCAGTTGGGTCGCGAGATAAACCCGCCCCATTCCGCCCTTGGCGATCACGCGCTCGAGGCGGTAGCGACCCGCGAGGGTCGTTCCCAAGCGCGACTCGGGCGCGTCGGTGTCGGAGGTTTCTCGACGAACGTCCGTCGGAGGGCCCCCCCGTCGCGGCGGGGGCGCGCCAGAGACCGGCGCGTCGTCAACGACCTGGCCCTCGGTCACCTCCTCTCCGACCGAGCTCCCCGTGAGATTCGAAAGGTCGATCGGAACACTCGAGGGTTCACTGGCCTCGGTCGAACCGAGGACCGACGCACCTGGATTCTCGGTTCCGGTTCGGGATAACCGAATCGGAGCCGCTCCGACCTCTTGGATTTCGTCGGGCTCCGCGAGCGGGAGGTTATCTTCACTGCCCGCGCCGCCATGGGCACCCTTCGAACCTTCGCCTGCCATGCGCCTAGTTTAGAACGACATGGCGCTCCCGAGCTCGGCAAAGTGCACTCCTCCGAAGAGTTTTGCGATTCCCAGAGTGAGCGACATCCTCGCGACATCGGGCCGCGACCTGTTGACACCCATGTTGCGAATAGCCTGAGTATGCGCGACGTGGATGAACGCGCGCCATCTCTGACCGCGTTGGGGGAGGCTGCTCGCGGGCACCCTCAAGACCCGGACGCTTGGTTGAGATATGGCCTCGCCCTTCATAGCGCCGGACACCACGAGCAGGCCCTGCAGTGCATAAAGCGCGCAGCGGGCGTAGGCCGAGATAACCCGACCGTTCTGACCGCGGTTGGTGAAGCGTTCGAAACCGTCGGCGCGATTCCGGAAGCGCTCACTGCGGGACGCCGGGCCTCTCAGCTTCCAAATTCACCGCCCGACGCAGCAGCGTTGGTAGGTCGCGTTCTCACTAAAATGGGCGACGGCGCCGCCGCGGCGCTGAGTCTGCGGGTCGCCATCGGACGTCATCCTGACTCGGCGCCCCTTCAGCTGGCTTTGGCCCAGGCTCTGGTGGCCGCCGACCGCCCCCACGACGCTACTCAGCACATCGAACGGGCCGTCGCCCTCGCGCCCAACGACCCGGACGTCCATCGCGTCCAAGCGCGACTACACGAGCGGCTCGGTGACCAGGATTCCTACATCGAAGCGCTCGGACGCGTAACTGCGCTCGACGAAAGCGACGTGACATCCGCCGTCGCGCTCGGCGGGCAGATGGCGCGACGCGGGCGTCAAAAAGAAGCGGTCGACCTCCTGATCAACGCTTCGGCCCGCGGACCCAAGACCGCGCAGACCCAGCTCTCACTCGGCTCCGGGTTTCTGGAGGTCAACGCGCTGACGGCCGCGATCAAACACCTCAAGGAATCGATCCGGCTGCAACCCGACCTTGCGCCGGCCCACCTCAAACTGGGCGTCGCCCATCGAAAGAACGGCTCCCTCCCCGACGCGATCGCGTCTTTGCGGAAGGCCACGCTCCTGGCCAGCGAGAACTCGGAGTACCACTACGAGCTCGGCCTGGCTCTGCTCGACGCGGGGCAGCCCCGCGAAGCCGCGAACGTACTGATCCGCGCCGCGGCATTCAGCCCGGACGATGACAATATCCAGGAAGCCCTCGCTCAGGCCTTTAACCAGACCCGAAAGCCCCAACCGACGGTCCGGGAAGACCAGGATGACTCCGAACCATCGGAAGGGAGCTTCAGCGGTGACCTACGTCTGTTCTCGGTGGCCGAGCTCCTCGACTTTCTGCTCAACCAGAGGGCGACCGGTACCCTGGTCGTGCGCGGGCCCCAAGGCGACGGGCGAATCGAGCTGTACCAAGGGAGCCTCGTCGGGGCTCGCCATCCCGGCGGCAAACCGCTGAGCCGCCACTTGCTCGACAACGACCTGCTCAGCCTAGCCGAGCTCAAGCGGCACGTCATCAGCCCGGAAGACCTGGACCGAGACGCAGTCGTCGCCACGGTCCTGGCCAAGCTCAACCTCGTTGACATGGCCACCCTCGAAAAGCTCGTGCAACGAGAAATTCAAGAAGCCCTGCAGGAAATGTTGACGTGGGACCAGGGCGACGCCGTGTTTCGACGCGACCCGCAGCGAAGTGCCTGGCCCGAACCACCCGAGATCCGCCTCGATACGCGGTGGGTCCTGATCGACGCCACGCGCCGTTTGGACGAAAAGCGAGGCCGTCCGCCCCGCTGAGGGCACACGCCCCGCGACATGCAGTCGTGCTCGCAGGCGCAGCTCACAAGGCTGAGCCGTGCTCCGATAGCGCCCTCAGATATGCCTCCGCATACCAGGTATCCCAGTCTCTCGGTCCCACGATGTAACCAACGAGCCTACCGTCGACAATTATGTATGTCTCCGGGAACTTCGTTGTGCCGTAGGTTTCCGCCACGCCCTTGTCATCCAGCAGGACGTCGAAGGGCGGAGGACCTCGAAAGAACTTTCGGACCGCCGACCAGTCGTCGTCGGTGCTGATCGCGAGCATCGCAAACCGCGGTTCGTCGACCATCTTCTCCTGGAGTCGCTTCATCGAGGGCATCTCTTCCACGCATGGCGGGCACCAGGTTGCCCAGAAGTTGATGAACACGACCCGCTCTCGAAACCGGTCGATACTGCGAACGCTTTTCCCCTCTGCGTCGACGAGGGCAAACGATGGCGGCACGGTGTTTCGCGCTTGAACCTGAAGCAGCTCGCGGGCCAGCCGGCCCCGGGCGAATCGAGCTTCGCTGATCCCGCCCCACGCCCAGTACAGAGCGCCAATGACCGTCAGCGCGACCACCGCCAACATAACGGGCGCCGGCACGCGGGGGGCTTGAGCGTCGAGACCCTCGAGCGCGTCGATGACCATCGGTCCGTTTTCTGGGTTCGTCGGTTGGCCTCCGGATGATCGACCGGCCCGCTTGACGCGGCGCTTGAACGCGGCCTCCGGCACGCTCGCCTTGAACGCCTGGCGGTCGTCGATCATGACCACCGGCACGTCACGGCCAAACTTCTGGTCGAGCTTAGGGTCCGTCGACACGTCGATCAAAGCGAGTTCGAAGGGCACCTGCTCCCTAACGCGTTCCATGGTCGCTACAGCGGTATCGCACCGCGCGTAGCCGGGCTTGACGTAGACCGTGACCTGAGGACGGACTGACACCATCTCATTGTGGGCGGTTCGCTGCGCCTGAGACAAGCATCATCCGCGAAGGATCGAGGCAACAGCATGGGGACCATCGAAGGCGATCTTTCCGTGATGTCCTTGCCAGACCTGACGGTCTGGATGGCCAACCGTGATGTCACGGGGGCACTCAGCGTCGAACGCGGCCCCGAGCGCCAGACCTTCGAGCTCGTCGAAGGCGCCGCCGTGCGGGCCGCGAGCAATAATCCCCGACAGTACTTCGGTCAATTCCTCCTGCACTACGAGTTGGTGACCGAAGAACAGCTCCAGCAGGCCTATAGAACCCAACGTCATACGGGCGTGCGACTGGGGCGTATTCTCGTCATGATCGGATTGGTGCCGGAGGAGCAGGTGATCCAATGCCTGCGGATCAAAACGGCCGAAACGCTTTTGCACGCGTTCCGATGGACGGAGGGGCGATTCCAACTGACGACGGTGCAGCGGCCGGAACCGTCGACCGGAGAGATCCCGCTCGCTCTCCCTCTGATCGACATCCACACCGAGGGGCACAACCGCGAGGAAGTCTGGAATGTCTTCAACACCGTGTTTCCTGAGAGCAGCATGCTGATCGGGGTTAACGATGAACGAGTGCCCCGCACCCTCGCCCCCGGCTCGTTTCGCGAGCGGCTGCTGACCCTCGCCCGCCGCGGTCTCAGCGTCGAAGCGTTGATGCTCGAAACCCATGCCAGCGACTTTGCGCTCGCCAAAGAGCTGGTCGAGCTCCATCGGGCCGGGATCGTCGCCCCGATTCGGTCGACCAGCGCCTCGCTCCCAACCCTCGCCGCGCCGGAGACCGGACAGACGCACCTCGACCTCGCCTTGGTCGCGATGGACCAGGGTCGGTACTCCGAAGCGCTGCAGCATGCCAGCGAGAGCGCAAAGGAGCGGCCCGATGACCCGCGTTCGCTCGCGTTGGTCGCTCAGCTCGACGAGATGGCGTCCATGACCTCCGATGACCATCCCCCGCGATCAGCGAGGCCGGTTCTGGTCACCGAACTCGAATCCGGCGACCTCAAGCGGCTGACCGCGAAAGAGCGCTATATTTTGGCCCGTATCGACGGGCGGCGGTCCGTGCAAGCGATCATGCAGGTCAGCCCGATGCACGACGTCGAAGCGCTCGACATCATCCGCAGCTTTCATCGGAGCGGATGGCTGCGATTCGACGCGCACGCCCCTCAGTCTGGGCTGGCTTCCGAGCCGTAGCGAGCCAGGCGGCGGTAGAGCGTCGCCCGCCCCATGCCCAGGAGCCGAGCGGCCTTCTCGACCGAGCCGTTGGTCGCCCGAAGAGCGCGGCGGATCGCCCGCCGTTCGAGCTCGCGCAGCGGAACGACTTCGCCATCCTGCGCCCCCGATTCGAAGTCACCGTCCCGTTCTTGTCGCAGGTCGGCGGGCAGATGCCCAACGTCGATCTCGTCGGCGTCGCATGACAGCATCGCGCGATGAACCACGTTCTGGAGCTCCCGGACGTTGCCCGGCCAGTGGTGCTTCATCAGTAAATCCATCGCCGCCGGTGACACGCGCTGAATCGTGCGCCCCACGTCCGCCGCGTATCGGTCCAGGAAGTGACTCACCAGGGGCGTGACGTCCTCCCGACGCTCGCGGAGCGGCGGCACCTTCAGCGGATAGACCGACAGCCGGAAATACAAGTCTTCGCGGAATCGCTTGGCCTGAACGTGCGAGCTGAGGTCGACCGGAGAGGCGCTGATCACGCGGACATCGACCTTGATGTCCGTCGTGCTGCCGAGGCGGCGAATGGTCTGCTCTTGCAGAGTGCGGAGCAAGCTCGCCTGCGTGAGCGCGCTCAGGTCACCCACTTCGTCCAAGAACAGGGTACCGCCGTTGGCCTGTTCGAACCGACCGCGATGGGTACCTACGGCCCCCATGAACGCGCCCCGCTCGTGGCCAAACAGCTCCGACTCGTGCAGCGCCTCCGGAATCGCGGCGCAATTGATCGCCACGAATGGTCCGGACGCTCGACGACCCGAGTAGTGGATGGCTCGGGCCACCAACTCCTTTCCGGTCCCGCTTTCGCCCTGGATAGCCACCGCCACGTCACTTTCGAGAACGCGCTGCATCTGTCGATACAGCTCGTGCATCCCAGGTGAGTCGCCGATGATACCCATGAACGGCGGTGGGTCGCGCAGCTGAGCCTCGAAGCGGCGAAGTGCCATGATGAGGCCTCTCCGTTCGACGGCGCGATATACCGACGCCAGGAATCTCGCCTGGTCGAGCGGCTTGGCTAAGCAGTCGTAGGCGCCGGCGCGAATCGCCATCGCTCCTACTTCCGGATCCCCGGCCGCGGTCATGGCCACGACCGGGAGGTCCCGGTCGCGGAGCTGGAGGTCGTGCAGCAAGGCCATGCTCGACGCGCTGTCAGTCTCGAAGTCGACGCAAACAGCAAACCACTGCGTGGTTTCCGACCCGAGGAATGCGCTACCGTCGACATACTCGACGACCGAATAGCCGCTGGGCTCGAGCCAGTCACGCACCGCACGATGAACAGCCGGATCGCGGTCGATAACGGCGACTGGTCCACGCGTCGGAGCCATGGCGATACTGACCTTGTCTAAGGTCATGCTGGCTAATTCGTCGGACGCTGTGGCCCTCGCCTTGATTCTCGTGGCTCAAGGATGGATGTGCTTGTCTCACACCGGAACAAGAGAACCGCCTGAATGAGACACCGAGACCGTTCCGCGCCCTGCTGAGCAACTGCAGCATGAGCATCGTCAACGTCGCTTAGCGTTCGTATGGACCTGTAGGATCGCGTTCTTGCGCGGTGAGTCTCGACTCGCGACAAAAGGTCTCGAGTCGCTGATATTCGGTAGTCGATACTTATTGTCGGGGTGAAGTGCGTGCCAAAAGGTGAACCGCTGCGCTTCGGCGAACGACTATTGTTCTTCTTCTCGAGTAGCGATTGCCAAGTTGTTGAGACCCGCACGCCGGGCGATTTCCATGACCTCGACCACTTGTTTGTGTCGTGCCGCGCCGTCCGCTTGCACCAGGACCAGGCGATTCATGTTCTTGGCCGCCTCGCTCGCGAAGAGCGAGCTCAAGTCTTCCCGAGAGACTTCGTCTCCGTTGGCCACGACGCTTCCATCGTCGAGAACCGCAACCACGAGATTCTCGTCCATCGAGGGGAGCTCATCAGACTGGCTCGCCGTCGGCAGATTCACCCGAAAGCCGCTCCCCTGCCCTTGCCCCTGCTCGAGGATGGCGGTGCTCGTGGCCATGAGAATCACGAGCAGGACGAGCATGATGTCGACGAGGGGAACAATGTTGATCTCGTTGAAGCCTCCGCCGCCCTCGTTGAACTCGTCGTCGGAAGCCTTCTCACTAGGTCCAATGCCCGCCATGGCTACTATGCCTCCGAGGTCGCGGTTTGGCCGCCGGCGACCACCGCCGGCGGCTCAGCGGCGCTCTGCCCGCTGGTCGTCGGCGTGGTTGTCACTCCCGAGGGCGGGGGAGCTCCGGTCGAGCCGTGCACGTTGTCGAGCTGCTCGAGGAATTCGTCGACGACGAGCTTGATCTCGACGGTGGCGCGCGCGCCTCGGGTTTGAAAGTAGTTGTAGAAAAAGACCGCGATGATCGCGACCAGAATGCCTCCGGCAGTGGCGATCAGGGCCTCGGACACGCCGGCGGCCACGACTGAGAAACCGCCCGACCCCGACGCCGCGATGGCCGCGAACGCTCGAATGATCCCTACGACGGTTCCGAACAGGCCCACGAACGGCGCCAGCGCCCCGATACTGCCCATGGCCCACAGCCGTCGACGCATCCACAAGATGAGCCGTTGCCGCTCGCGTTCGGCCGCTCTGTGTGTGGATTCGCCCGCCCGATTCACTTTGTCGAGCGCGGCGATGAACACGTCGGCCACCGGGGAGGCGCTCCGCTCGCAGGCGGTGCGAGCCGCCGCCAGGTCATGATTGAACAAGCATTTGCCGACCTGAACGCCGAGCTCGCGCGCGCGCGCGACCAGGCCCCAGTGCGTGAACAACTGCTCGATGGCGAGGGCGAAAACGATCGCTGAGCCCGCCAGAATCGTGAACAGGGATAGGGCGTAGTTCCCGAGGTCGAATGCGTTGGCGGCGTCGTCAGGTTGCATGCGTTCAGTCCGGGTCCAACCCGGCTGGGGCCCGGCTTAGTCCCCTTCGAAGGCATCGCGCAAGCGGTCGAAGAAGGAGCTCCCTTTTCGTCGCTTGCTCTTCCGGGTTTCCCGCCGGTCTCCGAGCGAGGCTGAAAACTCGGGTTCGCTTGGTATCGCCTCATCGAGCTTCTCGACCAGCCGCCTTTGGGCATCGGTGAGCGACTGCGGGACCTGAACATTCAGATGCACGACCAGGTCCCCAATCCCTCGACCCGAAAGCTGAGGCATACCGGCGCCCGGCACCCGCACCATCATTCCGGGTTGCATGCCTTTGGGCACCTCGACCTCGGTCTCCCCTCCGCTGAGTTGGGGAATCAACGTTTCACCGCCGAGGCAAGCCATGGGAAAGCTGACCGCGAGCTCGCAGTGCAGGTCAGGCCCCTGTCGGATGAACATGTCGTGGGGGCGAACCGACATGAAGACGTAAAGGTCGCCGGGCGGGCCTCCGTTGGTACCCGCGTCGCCCTCTCCTTGAAGCCGCAGGCGCACCCCGGTGTCGACGCCCGGAGGGACCTTGACTTCGAGCTTCTTCACCTCGTCGATCGCGCCCACGCCATCGCAAACCTGGCACAGCTCTTCGGCGACCTGCCCACGGCCGTTGCAGGCGCGGCAGGTCGTGGCGATCATGAAGCCACCGCGGCCCTGGACGACCTGACCCCGGCCGCCGCAGGCCCGGCAGGTGACCAACTTACCGTCTTTCGCGCCGGTCCCCCCGCAAGCAACGCAGCTCGTGGTCTTCTTGACCTCGATATTGCGAGTGGTCCCGCTGAACGCCTCTTCGAGCGTGATTTCGAGATCGTACCGGAGATCCGCACCGACCGTCGGCCGTGGGCCACCGTGAAAACCTCCGAACCCCTGACCGCCAAAGAACTCCGCGAAGAGGTCGCCGAACTGACCGAAAATGTCGCTGAGGTCGCCGCTGAAGCCCGGCTGGAATCCACCCGACTTGAGCCCTTCAAACCCGGCTCGGTCGTACATGGCGCGCTTTCGCTCGTCAGAGAGGACCTCGTAAGCCTCCGCGGCCTCCTTGAACCTCTCTTCGGCCTCGTTGTTGCCCGGGTTTCGGTCCGGGTGGTATTTCATCGCAAGTTTGCGATAAGCGGACTTTAGAGTCCTGGGGTCGACGTCTCGCGGGACGCCCAAGACTTCGTAATAATCCCGCTTTTCAGCCATCGGACCCGGTTGTTAGGCACCGCCGAGCCGTAGTCAAACCTTGTTTCGGATCCCGGCGCCGGATACGGGACGTCATGGCTATCTTCGCGGTTGCCCACCGTCGCAGTGCGGTCCAGTCGACTCGTCGCTTCGCTCTCGTCACCGTGGTGATGTTCGGTGCGGCTTCGAGCAGCTGCGCCGGAGTGGCCCCGGCTCCTCGCAGCCGACCGGTCTCGACCCCGGCCAGTCGGCCGGTGGCCGATCTCGTTCTGACCGGTGGTACGGTCCGCACGCTCGACCCCGACACGCCCGTTGCGGCCGCGGTCGCCGTCGACGATGGGCGAATTGTCGTCGTAGGGTCCGAAGCCGACGTCGAGGGCTGGATTGGGCCCTCTACGCGACAGGTCGATCTGCGAGGGCGAACGGTCGTGCCCGGCCTCGTCGACAGCCACCTCCATCTGCTCGGTCTCGGCAAGATTCGCGTCAAGCTCAATCTCATCGGCGCTACGAGTCTGCAGGAGGTCTTGGAGCGCGTCCGCGCCGGCGTCGAAGCGGCGCCCCCCGACACCTGGATTCGAGGGCGCGGATGGGACCAGAACGACTGGAACGATCACCAGGGCTTTCCTGATGCTGCAGCGTTGGACCGGATCACCCCTCATCATCCCGTAGTGCTGGAACGCGTCGATGGCCACGCGATCTGGGCCAATTCGGTCGCGCTGCGCCTCGCTGGCATCACTGCCAAGACGCCCAGCCCAGCGGGGGGCGAGATCATCAAGAAGCGAGGAGAACCGACGGGCATCTTCATCGACAACGCGAGCCGGCTCATCGAGCGTCACATCCCTCCCTACTCCGACGAAGAGCTCGAGCAAGCTATCCGGCATGGCCAGGAAGACTGCCTCGCGGCCGGCCTCACCCAGGTACACGAAATGGGACTGGGCCCCCGAGCCCTCGACGCGCTCCGTCGCCTCGACGCACGCGGCGAGCTGCGTCTGCGGGTGTACGCCATGATCGATGGGAGACTCGAAGACCTGACCCCGTTCATGAGCGCTGGGCCGCTGGTGGCGAGCGGCAACCAGCGCCTCACCATCCGGGCCCTCAAGTTCTACATGGACGGCGCGCTCGGCTCTCGGGGCGCGGCTATGTTGGCCCCCTACACCGACGCCCGCCGGCAAACAGGCTTGCTATTGATGCCGCCGACGGTTCTAGAGGCTCGCATCCGCACCGCCAAAGCCCACGGTTTCCAGGTCGCCGTGCACGCGATCGGCGACCGCGCCAACCGCGAAGTGCTCGACATCTATGAGCGCGTGTACGGCCAGGATGACGGCACCCACCGACCCCGCATCGAGCACGCCCAAGTGCTGCATCCCGACGACCTGCCGCGGTTTGCCGACCTCAACGTGATCGCGTCGATGCAACCGACGCACGCGACCAGCGATATGCCGTGGGCCGAACAGCGCGTCGGTCCGCGCCGCATCCGCACCGCCTACGCCTGGCAGTCGTTGCTGAAGTCCGGCGCGCCCTTCGCAGCGGGAAGCGACGCTCCGGTGGAAGACGTGTCCCCGCTCGTCGGTCTGTACGCCGCGATCACCCGCAAAGATCTGCTGGGGTTCCCGAAGACCGGCTGGTATTCGGAGGAGCGCTTGACGCCAGAACAGGCGCTCGCCGCGTTTTCTACCGCCGGCGCCTACGCGTCGTTCCGGGAAGAGGAGGCCGGTCAGATCGCGGTCGGCAAGGTCGCCGATCTAACGGTGATCGACAAGGATCCGCTGACCGCCAGCGAAGCCGAACTAGCCAGCCTTCGCACGATGATGACCATCATCGACGGACACATCGAGTACGCACGGCCCGGCGCTGTAGTCGCCCCTGCCCCACCGCAGGAGCTCAGGCCCAAAGGCCCGGGTTCGGCGCCAGCCGTTCGATGAAACCACGTCCGGTTATCTTCCCGGCGTTTCACCCCACAGTAGCTTGTGCTGCTGAAGACTCAGCCGCAGGTCGAGACCACTGGCCAAAATCCAATCTGCGAGCTTCGAAGGATCGGCAACCTGCCAGACGGGCGAGATGTGTACCGGCACGCGTTCCGTGAGTCGGTGCCGCCGCGCGACACCCACCGCCCAGTCGAAGTCGGCGCGGTCGGCGACCACGAACTTGACCTCGTCTTCCGGCCGGAGGCGGTCGAGATTGGCCCAGTCGTTGCGGTCTGCTTCTCCGGAGCCTGGACACTTGATATCGACGACCCTCCGTACGCCCGACGGCATAAGGTCGATGTTTCGTTCTCCGCTCGTCTCCACCAGGACCTCGTAGCCTTTGGCCAGCAATGATCGCGCGAGGGTCGGAGCCGCCTTCTGCAGCAACGGCTCTCCGCCCGTAATCTCGACGCGCGGCACGCGAAACGCCTCGACTATCGCGACAACCTCGTCGACGGTCCGGGTGGAGCCACCTTCGAACGCGTAAGAGGTATCACACCACACGCAGCGCAGGTTGCAGCCGGTCAGCCGAACCATGGCGCACGGAAGGCCCTGCCGGGTCGATTCACCCTGAAGCGATAGAAAGACTTCGGTGATTCGGAGCGTAGGCTCCGCCCCTAGTTGGGAATCGAGGACTTTGAGGGTCACGCGATCAGTGCTGGAGAAACCAACCGAGACCGTCAAGCGTAACCCGCCGCCCCTCCTCGAACCGACCGACAACCGACAACGAGGCCGCCCGGCCGCCGCGAAAGCCGGCCTCGTCGGCAGCGACGCCCCGCCCGCCGCATCATGCGGGCTGAAAGTGCTCGAACAGCCGCTGGTATTCCTCGGTCAACTCGGCCAGGTGGTCTTCGACCACCTTCCGCTCGGCCTTCACTTCGTCGAG
The DNA here is from genome assembly GCA_964519665.1 of uncultured Myxococcales bacterium. GTDB lineage: Bacteria > Myxococcota > Kuafuiibacteriia > Kuafuiibacteriales > Kuafuiibacteriaceae > JANQQN01. Next base: position 73,486 of record CAZFIV010000007.1, on the reverse strand, counting down.
TTCGACCTTCATCGAGCAAAGTTCGTCGCTCAGCTGCGTGACCCGTATATCGACCTCGCCGGGGGCGCTCTGTTCGCTGGTCCCTAGCAGGCGCTGACGGACCTCTTCACGCAGCTGCGCCAGTTCCTCTTCCGACTGTCCGTCGGCCCGCGCCATGAGGATCTCGTTCAACCCGACGTGGTCGAGGGGCCCCTCGACCGCTCCCGTGACGTCCTGCAGATGCCGAATCGTTTCTTCGAACGCGATCCCGGCGTCCGCCGCCTCGACCAGTCGCTCGTCGGAGGTTCGCAGCTGGTCGATGGCCTCCTGAATCTCGGTCTTGACGGCCTCATCGAGACTATCGACGCTGCGTATGCTGCCCAGCTTCATCCCCAGCTCGGCCGACTGCTCGAGCATCTGATTGAGGGAATTGGAGAGTTCTTGATTCTGGCGGAGTAGCTGCTGGCAGAGTTCGTCGGGGGTCGTCGGTTCGCCTCTTTGAGGTCGAGTCGCCGAGTCGACATCTTCTTGGCTCAGCAGAACGATCTGCAACGACCCGGTAACGATTCGGTCGGCCGCATCCGGCTCGGCGTCGAGCGAGACCTTGTCGGGCGTGCGGCTGAGCTCTTCCTCGAGACGTTGGATCTCATCGAGTAGTCGTTTTCGCTGGCTGCGGAACCGAAGCGCGAAGAAGCCCAATCCCCCGATCACGACGATCACCGCTTGGGCCACCCCCACGATCGTCCATAACGAGATGCTAACCATCGTCCCCTCGTTCGGCCGATCGACGGGCCCTCCGCAAGGCATAGCCGACGGCCAGAAGTACGCCGATCGGAACGTTGATGTACGCCAACCGGGTGCCCACGATCTGCAGCCACACCCCATCCGGTACTTCGGGCAGCGGAACCGGGTCGGGCTCAACGAGGATCGGATACCCATCGTCGCTGGTCGCCGTGACTCGGAGGCGAGCAGCACCCTTTTCGCCGACGGTCAGGGGAGGCAGCTGGCGACCGAACACCCCGTTGCGGTCAGGTTGGGCGGGAAGCCAAAGCGGCTCTTCTCCGTCGAGGTGACGGGCGACCTCGATCTTGAGCCCGACGTATCGAGGGCAGTCCTTGGACAATCGCACCACGACAGTCGGTGGATCCAAATCGACGGCGAACTTCGGTTCGAAGCAACGGGGCCGAACCAGGTAGCTCCCTCGCCACTGACGCTGCAAGACCGGGCTCAAAGCGGTGATCTGGATGGCGTGATGACCCAGCTCCGAGTTGTGCACCGAGCCCACGAAACGGCCCGGTACGTCCCCTTTTCCGAACAATACCGTACGCCGTTTCTGGTTTGGGTCCTCGATCACCGCTTCGACCGACATGCTCTTGAGTCGGGCGAAGTTCGTCACTCGACGACCGTGCTCCATCAACTCGACGATAAACTCGAGCGAATCATCGATCGTGGCATCTCGGGGGCCGAACCGGACATCGAGATCGAGGCCGCTATCCTTGACGATCGCAACCGCGTCGGCCGCTTCGCCTTCTTGGTCGAGCATCTGCCAGGCGCCGACTTGCGGCTGGTCGATCTCGACCAAGTCGTAGGATGGCGACGACTTCCATTTCAGGCCGTCTCGAGAATGCCGCGCGGTGAGGACCTCTTCATCGGGGGCGACCACTTGATGGGCATCCCCGGGGTTCTTCTTCGTCATGACGAACGAGGTCTGCCGGATCGATGGATCCACCACGACCGCGCCGTCCCGCACCGGCAGACTGCTCGCGCCGCTGGCGACTGTGAAAAGGTCCGAAAACGCCCGGTGGAGCTCCTGAGGGGTCGAGATGTACCGGAAGGCGCCTCGGGTCTGGCCCGAAATGTCGCTCAGGAGCGCCCGGTCCGCCGAGTTGGTAAACGCGATGGCGTACAAGGAGACCCGGCGCTGACGGTAGCGCTCGACCACCTGCGTCCGGATGCGCTCCACCTCTTTCGACACCGCGGCTTTGCGTCCTGCTCCGAGGTCGACATGCCCGTCCGTCAACAGTACCACGACATCCGCGGTCTGCGGTCGAGCCTCGCCGAGGGTGTCCAGCGCCAACTCCAGCGCGGATCCGATGTCGGTGAGCGCTCCGCTCAGGCGCAACCCCGCCAGCTTCCGGCCGATGCGCTGACGCACCGAGCCCCGCCCCTGCAAGGGAACCGCAAGACGTGCTTTCTGGTCGAAAACCACGAGGCCCAAATGGTCTTTTTTCTTGGCCAGCTGCACGTAGAGCATGGCCGCCGCTGGCGCCAGTCGATGCGGGTCGTTGCTCCGCATCGATCCCGAGTTGTCGAAGACGATCACAGTGCGGGTTGACGTCGGCCGCACGGATTCAAGCTCCGGACCGCCCACCACCGCGGCGGACAGCGCAACCCACACCCCGAAGCTCATTGGCTCCCCGAGGACGGGCTCGCCGCGCGGCGACCCTTCGACGTGGCGTGATAGTCATGAAAGGCGGCGACCTGGGCCTCGAGCTCCGTTTTGGTCAGGACGCCCTGCATGACCAAGACCTCGCCCAGAAGCAGGATTCGTTCGCGTTGTTTGCTCTTCAGCTGCTGAAGAACCTCCTCGTCGACAAATCCCAGCTGGGTCACCGCCTCTTCGAAGAGTAGAGCTTCCTGCCGCTGGCGCTCCCTCACTTCGCCGAGCTGCTCGATCGTCATCAGTCCCTCGGTGAGGGCCAACTCCGCATGCGACGGAGTCAGTTCCTTTTTGAGCCGCATGGCTCGCTTGACCTGCTCACCGCTGACGACCCCCGCCCTCTCGAGAAAGCGACCGAACAACAGCCTAAGCCGATTCTCCTCTGCTTCCACCTAAAGCCTCTTCGCTCTCTCTTCGGACAACGAACGACGTCGTTGAGGGCGGCGGTGACAATTGCAAGGGCGGCGCGCAGCGAGCGAAGCGAGCGAAGACGGGAAGGCGCGATTCAATCGCGCCCGGGACCCGCTGTATTGCAAGGGCGCCGCGCAGCGAGCGAAGCGAGCGAAGACGGGATGGCGCGATTCAATCGCGCCCGGGACCCGCTGTATTGCAAGGGCGCCGCGCAGCGA
>CAZFIV010000007.1:14300-70338 GCA_964519665.1 uncultured Myxococcales bacterium | reverse complement strand
GAAGACGGGATGGCGCGATTCAATCGCGCCCGGGACCCGCTGTATTGCAAGGGCGGCGCGCAGCGAGCGAAGCGAGCGAAGACGGGAAGGCGCGATTCAATCGCGCCCGGGACCCGCTGTATTGCAAGGGCGCCGCGCAGCGAGCGAAGCGAGCGAAGACGGGATGGCGCGATTCAATCGCGCCCGGGACCCGCTGTATTGCAAGGGCGGCGCGCAGCGAGCGAAGCGAGCGTCAGGCGGACGGGGCGCCCACACTGCGCAGGTCGCGAACGCGGAGCTGTAAGGATTCAAGACCCGCAAACTCGTGCAGGTCGAGATGAGCCGCGAGTTCCACGGCGACGCCGGGAGACAAGCGCGACAACAGTTCACCGCGCTTGAAAGCGATGGCCTCCAGCCCGCCGAACCGTCCCTCTTCCAAGCGCAGTTTGAGATGGTCGTTACCGACGCGAGCCGCTCTCTTGACCCGGGCGGTCGGCACCCGAAACAACGGCTGAGGGTTCCCCGTGCCAAAGGGCTCCAGGGCCCGGATCGCCAGGAAACAGTCGCGGTCGATCTCTTCCGGCGTGATGTCGTCGTCATAGATCAACGTCGACTCGGTGGCCTGGTGCCAGCTCGGGTCGCTCTCGACGCGGGTCAAGAACGCAGCTGTGAAAGCACCCATATTGGTCGATGGGATCCGAAAACCCGCCGCGGCCCGATGGCCGCCGAACTTGGAGAGAAAACCGCGGCAGTCGTTGAGCGCGTCGTACAAGTGAAGGCCGCGAGCCGTTCGGGCGCTGCCTCGTCCGCCTTCGCCGACCAAGACGGCCGGCCGATCGTACCGCTCCACGAGTTTGCTGCACACGATGCCGACGACGCCGGGGTGCCAGTCCGGGTCGGACAACACGATCGCCACTGGGAGCTCGGCCAGCTGTTCGACCCGGCGAACCGCTTCGTAGTACACATCGGCTTCGATCCGTTGCCGGTTGCTGTTGGCGACGTCGAGCGTCTCGGCCAGTCGACGCGCTTCGTCGATCTGTTCGGACAAGAGCAGCTGCACGCCGATCGTAGCGTCGCTCAGCCGCCCGGCGGCGTTGATGCGAGGTCCTAGCCGAAAGCCGACGTCGGTGGACCCGCAGCGAAAGGCTCGGACTCGGCTCACGTCCATGAGCGCCCGTACGCCCGGCCGCCGCGCCGCCCTCAGCTCGTCCATCCCGAACCAGGTCACGACCCGATTCACCCCGGTCAAGGGCACCATGTCCGCGATGGTTCCCAAAGCGACGAGATCCATCATCCGCCGGAGATTCGGTTCGCCTTGTTGGTCGCGATACACGCCCCGGTCCCGAAGGACTTTGCGGGTTGCGATGACCAGGTTGAAGCAGACCCCGACCGCCGCCAGTACCTTATCCGGATACGGACAGTCGTCTTGATGAGGATTGAGGGTCGCGAGGGCTGGCGGGAGAGAGGGGGGACACTTGTGATGGTCGACGACGATGACGTCGAGACCCAGTCCATTGGCGCGCGCGATTTCGTCGCTAGCGGTGATGCCGCAATCCAGCGTGATCAGCAGCCGAGTGCCCCATCCGGCGACGGTCTCGACCGCGTCTTGGTTGAGCCCGTAGCCTTCAGTGAGCCGCTTGGGGATGTAGACCCTCGGTGAAACACCATGCGCCTGAAGAAACGAAGCCAGCAGGGCCGATGAAGTCACCCCGTCGACGTCGTAGTCGCCAAAGAGCGTGATGGCCTCTGCACCCTGGATCGCGTCGGCCACCCGGTGCGCAGCCCGCTCGACGTCTTTCATCAGGAACGGATCCGGCAGATCGGCGAGCCTCGGATTGAGGTAGCGTCGGGCGGTCGTCGCGTCGGTAACGCCTCGAGACGCCAAGAGACGGGCCATTCGGGGGTGAAAACCGGCCCCCGCCAGGGCCGCCGCCCCCGCTTCATCGACTTCGGATCGTATCCAGCGACGGGGGACTGCTCCGGACGCCATGGTCCGTCATCTTGGCAAATCGAGTCGCGATCGTAAACCCCGGATGGGTCACAAGACCCAATATGTTGGGGTCGTCTTCCTACGACGGCTCAAGGTCCTGCGGTTCGTCAGACAACCACGGTCTGCCGGCGCTGCTGAGCGCGCTTGTCACCGGCGATTTCCTTGGGCGCGTAACGCTCCCGCAGATACTTGAACGTGGGTGCAGCCACGTAGATCGAGGAATAGGTTCCGATCAGGATTCCGACGGTCATGATCAGGCCGAACGAAAAGAGGACGGTTCCTCGGCCGAAGACCATCAAGCAGATGCAGGCGACCAGAGTCGTCAAAGATGTCATCAGGGTTCTTCCGAGCGTTTCGTTGATGGCCCGATTGAGAATATCGGTCATTCCGTGGCCTTGAGCGTTACCGACGGTTTCTCGAATCCGGTCGAAGACCACGATCGTATCGTTGATCGAATACCCGACAAGCGTCAGGAGACCCGCGATCGTGGCCAACGTAAACTCCTGGTCCAACAGCGATAGGAGCGCGGTGGTGATGATGGCGTCGTGGAACAGGCAGATGATCGCGCCCGGCGAGTAGTACAAGTCGAACCGAACGGCGACGTAGATCAGGATGAAAATGATCGCCACGAGCACCGCCAATACGCCGTCGTCGCGCAACTGGCGGCCGATGGCCGGCCCCACGAATTCCACCCGAACCGCACTGACGTTCTCGTCGAGCTCCTTCATCGCCTTGACCAACCGCACGTCGACCCCCTGAAGACGCAACTCATATTGCAGCTGCTCGGCGCGTCCGTATTGCTGGATGTCGCGAACCTTCTTGTCGGCGCTCGCCACGACCGCCGTCAGTGCCTCGTCCGAAAGATCGACGGCCGCCGTCGCCCCCTGAGTGAACTTGACCCGGACGACATTGCCGGACTCGGGATCGTACTCCAAGGCGGTGAACGTCTCTCCATACTTCGCTTGAAAGGCGTCCTCCAGTGCCTTGAGCTCGTTCTCCCCCATCGTGGAGGATCTCTCGATCCGAACCAGATAGAAGGTCTTGTCAGCCTCACTCGGAATGTCGGCCGGTGCCTCGAAGAACTGGACCGAGGTGTCGACCCCGGGAAACAGGGGCGTCAGCTTCCCCCGCACGGTATCCGCGTCGAGCTTCTTGTCGAACCGCAGCAGGATCTCGTGCCCCCCGGCGAAGTCCAGGCCGAGGTTCAACCCGTTGATCGCCAGCACGAGGATGGCGGCGATGAACATCCCAATCGAGACTTTAACGAAGATCGGTGCCCGGCCCAGAAAGTCGAAGTTCGTGCCTGGCTTGATGATGTGAAACATCGAATGTGTTCCTCAGATGCTCAGCTCTTTCACGCGCCGTCCGCGCGTGAAGTACTCGAGAATCAGCTTGGGCACGACCACCGCCGTAAAGGTGTTGATCACGACCCCCAGCATCAAGGTCGTGGCGAAGCCTTTCAAAGGCCCCGACCCGAACTGTTGCAGAACCACCGCCGCCAAAAAAGTGGTGACGTTCGCGTCGAGGATGGCGGTGAACGCCTTTTCAAAGCCGGCGTCGACCGCAGCCCGCGCCGTCTTGCCGTGGGCCAGTTCTTCTCGGATCCGTTCGAACTGGATGATGTTGGCGTCTACCGCCATCCCGATGGTCAACGCCAACCCCGCGATCCCAGGAAGGGTCAGCGTGGCTTCGAATGCGGCCAGCCCGGCGAAAAGGAACAGCATGTTGATCACCAAGGCGAACGCACCGATCAGCCCGGTCATCCGGTAGTAGATCGACATCATGACGAGCACGAGCGCCAGCGCAACCGTGATGGCCATTCGTCCTTTGATGACCGCATCGTCGCCGAGGGTCGCCCCCACGCTTCGCTCTTCCTGCTCGAAGACCGGCGCGGGCAGTGCGCCGGCTTTCAGCACCGTCGCCAGCGCGCTGGCTTCGTTGATCATCTCCTGACGGGTCTTGCCCGTACCGTCCAAGGTGATTCGTGCGCGACCGCCGGCGATACGGCCCCGGATCTGCGGCGCCGAGTCGACGACACCGTCGAGCACGATCGCCATCTGTTTACCCACATTGGCGGCGGTCAGCTCTTCGAAGGCCCGCGCACCTGCGGGCTTGAAGGTCATCCCGACCTCGTAGCCCCCTTCCTCGGAGTTGTACTGCTCGTACGCGTCTTCGAGGGCGTCGCCGGTCAGCTGGGTGCGGCGGGTCAACAGCCACGTCCGATATGTCGGCTCTTCGCTGCCTTCCTCGGTCAGCTCTTCGAGCGCGACGACCCGGTCTTCGGGCGCCGGATACTTGTCGAGGAATCTCTTGAGCTCGGCTCGGTCGGTACCGGTCAGGAAGTTGCCGGTGAGCTCAACGGACGCCGGCTTGTCGGGCTTCCGGCTCAGCTGAGCGAAGAAGTCGCTCTCGCTATCGACGATCTTGAACTCCAGCTGGGCGGTCTTGCCGATGATCTCTTCTTTGATCCGGTTGTAGTCCTTTTCGGTCAGACCCGGGATCTGGATCATGATCAGGTCTCCGAGGGGCCGAATATCGGGCTCCTTGATGCCCTCGAAGCCAAAAACGCGCTTACGGAGGACAGTGAGCGCTTGGTCGACGGTTCCTTCCCGAAGTTGAGTCTCGAACTCGTCGGACATACCGAAAGTCACGGTCGTCCCCGAATTCGACAAGAGATTCCATGCGCCCTGACGAGGCGAGAAGAACTCGCGCAGGTCACTCCAGTCCGCCGGGTTTTGCATGACGACGGTGAGCACGGGGGCGTCGCCCTCTCGCCTACAGGACACGATGGGCTTCTTCTTCTCCAGCATCGCATCCTTGACATCGTCACAGGTTCGGTCAGCCCGGTCGAGCACCGCCTTGTTGGTGTCGACGCCCATCACGAGGTGAAGGCCACCCTGTAAGTCGATGCCCAGGGTCATTCGACTGTCTGGAAGCCAGCCGGGAATCAGCTCTTCGAGTTTCTCTTCGGACCGCCGAGTGTCGGGGTCAGCGGTCAGATAAAGGACTGAGGGCGTCGCGTAGTACACGGCGGCGAGGATCAACACGACCACCGTGGCCAAGCGCCAATACCAGCTGCGTTCCATGATTCGTTCACTCTAATCGGAGGCCCCGAGAGGCCCCTCGATCATTTCCTGGTCGACTTCGAGCTCGTGCTCTTGTCGGATTTTCTTTCGGTCTTTTTGACCGATCGTTCCGGTTTCGATTCCGTCTCCGCAGCAGCCGGGGACGTCGTCGATTTCGACGACGTGGAGGTCGACTTCGACGACGACGAAGAGGCCGATTTGGAGCTCTCGGACTTCTTCTCCGCCTTGTCCGATTTTTCGGAACCCGAGAGTCCGAGGTCCGACTTGCGCTTGGCGATCGCCGACTTCAACACCTCGAGCTTGACGTTGCGAGCCAGCTCCAGATGCACGGTCTTCTCCGAGATGTCTCCAATCCTGCCGATGATGCCGCTTTGCAAGACAACTTCATCGCCGCGCTTCAACCCTTCTAGAAGCGCGTCCTGTTTCTTCCGATCTTGGCTCGTCGGTCGAATATAGATGAAGTAGAAGATGAGGATGAAGAGCGGGATGAGCACCGGCAGCCCGGGGTCGGCGCAACCGCCGCTTCCACCGCTCGGACTGTCCGCCTGCGCAACCAGCAGGAGCGTCACCTGCTGAAGCTGGGCCAACATGGGGGGCGTCGGATACTCTCCCCCACCCGAAGTGGCAAGTGATTCGCGTCGTTGTCTCTTCGGTTAGGGGTTTTTACTCTTCGAACTCGGCCGTGATCGAGACGAGCCCTGACGATAGGTCGGCGCTCACGTCGAGAACGTTGGGGCGACAGCAAACCTGACAGTCCTCTATGTAGCGCTGGTGGCTGCCCTGCGATAGGTCGACGCTCGTGTGGTTGATCTCCCCGCACGCGCTGCACTGATAGGCTGCAGGCTCGGTTAACACCGCTACTCCTCGAACCTCGCGAGCTGCGGAAACATCTCGCCGACCGGAGCGATCGGTTGAGGGGTACCTCGCGTCAGGTGCCGAATCGCATCTTCGATCCCCTGCAGGGTCAGCGGGAACATCGGGAACACTTCCTTGACCACCTTGATGGTCCAGCCCTGCCAGCCCCGGGGAGGAATCGGATTCAACCACACCGAACGCGGGAACTTGCGCCGGAGGCGATGGAGCCAAACTATTCCTGGCGTTCGGTGGTGGTTGTCGTAGTACAGCGACCCGAACGGGTCCAGGAGCTCGCTGGGCGCCATGTACGCGTCGCCGACCATGATCAGATACGTCTCCGACGGGCGGTCGCGCAGAAGCTCAGCCGTCTGAATCGTATCTTCGTCCTGCGGCCGTCCGGGCTCAAGCTCCGTGTACACGCAGTTATGAAACGCGAAAGCTTCGAACTTCTTCCAGTGCTGCAGGCCGTGGGCCGCCGAGAACAGCCGTTCGACGAGATGCGAGTACGGATCCATCGACCCGCCCGTATCCATCAACAGCAGAACCCGCGCTTCGTTCTTGCGAGGGGGCGTGAACGTAAGTGTGAGCTCCCCCGCGTTTCGGCAGGTTTGGTCGATCGATTCGTCGACATCCAGCTCGAGATCGCTGTGCCGACGCGTGAGCCGCCGTAGCTTCTTGAGGGCCACCGCGAGCTGCCGAACGTCGAGAACTCGGTCGTGCCGGTACATCTTGTACTGCCGAGCCGTTGCGATCTGAACGGCGGAGCGACCGCCCCCCGACCCGCCGACGCGGATGCCAGCTGGGTTACGACCCGCGTTGCCGAAGGGCGACGTGCCTCCGGTGCCGACCCAACGATTGCCCCCATCGTGGCGCTTGCGTTGTTCCTCCAGCCGTTCTTCGAATCGTCGACGGAGCTCTTCAAGCGGCAGCTTCTCGGCGGCCGCGATCATCTCCTCGGTGAGCTCGCGAAACATTGGATTCTCGAGCCACTCGAGGATCTCCTCGACCGCCTTGACCGGCAGCTCTCGGCCACCGAAGACCGCGGCGAAGACCTGATCGTACAGGTCGAAATGGGCTTCGTTCTTCACGAGGAGGGCCCGAGCGACGTGGTAGAAGTCGGCGAGGTCAGGCTTGATGACCCCGGACCGGAGGGCCTGCATCAGCCCCATCCATTCGCCGATGCCGACCTTCAGCCCGGCTTGACGAAGGCCGTAGAACAGGTCCCCCAACAGCAGGGGCGCTTTCGCCGCGCTCATGGTCTATTTTCCTCCCGCCGCCGGCCGGACCCTGGGCGTCCCCTGCGCCGCGAGGCGCCGAATGGCGGTCGCGACGTCCTGCTCGCGCTTCAACAGTACGCCCAAGAACGGAATGTCCTCATCCAAAGACTCGGGTTCGATGCCGCTGGCTACCAGGGCGGCGATCCAGTCGACCAGCTCCGAGGTCGAAGGCCGCTTGCGCAGGCCGTCGATCTTGCGGAGCCGATAAAACGCGTCGAGAGCCGACTTCATCAGCTGCGCTCCGAGACTGGGGAAGTGAACTTCGACGATCCGAGCCATCAGCTCGGAATCGGGGAACTCGATGTAGTGGAACACCGAGCGTCGCAAAAACGCATCGGGGAGCTCCTTTTCCGAGTTGGAGGTGATGATTACGACCGGACGGTGCTTGGCCGCGATCGTCCGATTGGTCTCGGGAATATGAAACGACATCGCATCGAGTTCGTGCAGGAGGTCGTTCGGAAACTCGACGTCAGCCTTGTCGATCTCGTCAATGAGGAGAACGACGCGCTGAGGGGAATCAAACGCACGACCCAGCGCACCGAGGTGAATGTACTGACTGATGTCCGAGACGTCCTTGTCCTGAAAGCGGGAGTCGTAGAGGCGTTGGACGGTATCGTAGACGTATAGGCCATCCCGAGCCTTCGTGGTCGACTTCACATGCCAGGTCAGGAGTTCCAGGCCCAGCCCCTCGGCGACCGAACGGGCCAACAGCGTCTTGCCCGTGCCCGGCTCACCCTTGATGAGCAGAGGTCGCCCCAACGTCACGGCAACGTTGACGATGCGGCTCAGGTCCTGCGACGCGATGTAGTCTTCGGTGCCCCGCCAGTCGGCGATCGACGCCGCGGGTGATGAATCGGTCATATCACCGGATAATTAGCACGTTTTCGCGCGCCGTCATTTTGAATGATGCCCCGGAACAGGCCCCAACAAGGCCTCGCAGCTGCCGACAAGAGCCGGGTACGGATCACCCTGATGTCCCGAGCGCAAAGCCGATCGCCACCCGCAAGGAAAGCCCTCACCCCCAAGAACGTGGGGGCGCTTCGAAGGAAGCCTCCCTACGAAGCCCGCCGCCTATCGATGAAGATGCTGTTGCCCGGCTGAGCCTTGGCGACCTTCTTCACCTCGGCCAGCACCTGATTGATCCGCCGATAGTCCTTGAGACCGTCGTCACCGATGTGCACGACGCCGATCGATAGTGACAGGAGCGGCACTCGCTCTCGCTCCCCGTGGCGGTTGACAACCTCGACCGAGCCCCGCGCGAGCTCTTCCGGATGATAGTACGCGCGGGTATCGGCACTGAACCGGTCGTGGACACAACGAGCGAAGTCATCGATGAAGCTCGGTGGTAGGACCGCCACGAAGTCATCCCCTCCGACATGCCCGACAAAGACGTCGTCCTGAAAATGGTCGAAAGCATACGCCTCCAGGATCTCACCCAGTCGGCCGATAACCTCGTCGCCCGCGTCGAATCCCCGGCTGTCGTTGAAGGCCTTGAAATGGTCAATGTCCAGCGCGGCAACGACCATCCCACGATTCTCGGCTAGGTAACGCTGGAGCTGACCCTTGATCACCAGGTTGCCGGGCAAGCCGGTGAGTGGGTTCGTGTCGCGGGCCACTTGCTGCCGTAGATAAATCGATGAAACCCGCGTGCGCAGCTCCGTCGTGGAGAACGGCTTGACCATGAAGTCGTCAGCGCCTTCACGGAAACACTCGAGCAGAAGGTTTTCGCTCCACGAGGCGGTCACCACCATGATCGGAATGCACGCTCCGAAGTACGTACGTCGCGCCTTCGCAATAAACGCCAGCCCATCCTCCCCGGGCAGCGCCAAGTCGGTGATGACAAAATCAGGCCGATGCTGCCGCAACATGCTCAAGCCGGTCTCGGCGTCCTCCGCCTCGAGCACGTCGGACCGATGCTCGAAACAGTGTCTCAGCATCGCGCGAACGACGCGCTCGTCCTCGATGATGAGGAGCCGCTTCGGGAGCTCGAGGTCTAGGGTATGCATATCGGGTTGGCTCATCATAGGTCCCGAACCCCGCCGCGGAAATTTGCCGAGGCTCACTTCGTGGAGGCGATTTTGGATTCTGATAAACGCCTGTTAAACAACTTACTGCAAAGCGGGACCCGATGAAGGCGATCGTTGTACATGGTCATTTCTACCAACCTCCCCGCGAGAACCCGTGGACGAGAGAGGTTCAGCGCGAAGCGGGGGCGGAACCGTTCCACAACTGGAACGAACGCATCTTCGAGGAATGTTACCGCGCAAATGCGTACGCGCGGGTGCTCGATGAGCAGGGTCGCGTGGAAGCGATCGTCAACAACTACCTACACTTGAGCTTCAACTTCGGCCCCACGCTCCTGTCCTGGATGGAGCGCCATCACCCGATCACCTACGCTCGTATCCTCGAAGCCGACCGAGAGAGCGCGTTCAAACGGGCCGGCCACGGCAACGCGATCGGGCAGGCCTACAACCACTGCATCCTGCCGCTGTGCAACGAGCGGGACCAGCGTACCCAGATCCGGTGGGGCTTGGCCGACTTCCATCATCGGTTCGGACGGGCCAGCGAAGGCCTGTGGCTGCCCGAGACCGCGTGCAACCATGGGACGCTCGACGCGCTGATCGAGCAAGAGGTCAAGTTCACGATTCTATCGCCGTATCAAGCGACCCAGGTTCGCCCCTTCGGCTCCGACCACTGGCATGACGTCGTCGGCGGTCGGATCGACCCGACCATGCCCTATGCGTATTTTCACAGCGACGGTTCCGGCCGAGCCATCGACATCTTCTTCTACGATGGGCCCAAGTCGCGGGCGATCGCGTTCGAGAGCCTGCTCGGATCGAGCCGCCGGTTCATGGATCATCTCACCAACCATCAAGACGGTGCCGGGGGCATGGTCTCGGTCGCAACCGACGGCGAGAGCTATGGCCACCACTTTTCTCACGGTGAGCGCTGCATCGCCCACGCGTTGACCCACGAGGCGCCTCGACGAGGCGTACAGGTAACCAACTACGCCGAGTACCTCGAGCATACTCCTCCCCACCACGAGGTCCGAATATCGGAAGGCCCCGAGGGCTTGGGCTCAGCGTGGAGCTGCGCACACGGCGTCGGCCGGTGGTTTCGAGACTGCGGCTGCCACACCGGTGGACACGACGGCTGGAACCAAGCATGGCGCGGCCCGCTGCGACAGGCCCTCGACCTGCTGCGAGACGACCTGGCCGGTCTGTTCGAGGAGAAGGGCCAGGAATACTTCGAAGACCCCTGGGCAGCCCGCGACGACTACGTCCAGGTGCTGCTGGAGGGCTCCCCGGCCCGGGGGCGGTTCTTCGAGCGCCACAGCCGCCGGGAGCTCGGGAGCGACGAGCGCATCGCAGCCCTCGAGCTCCTCGAGTGCCAGCACCACGCGATGCTCATGTACACCAGCTGCGGCTGGTTTTTTAACGACCTGTCGGGCATCGAAACGCAGCAGATCCTCAAGTACGCAGGTCGGGCGCTCGAGTACGCAGAGCAGTTTCGAACCTCCGATGTCCGGACCCGATTCCTGGACCAGTTGGCGGAAGCTCATAGCAACTGGGCGCACGAAGGGAACGGGGCCGACGTCTTTCGTCGCCACGTCGACCCGTCGAGCCTGTCTCCGAAGAAGATTGTCGCCAACGTGACCATGTCCAGCCTCGTCGAAGACCTGGGCGATACGGGCCAGATCGGCGGTTACGTATTCGAACGGCAGTCCTTTACGCAACGCCCCCACGGTCGGCTGCGCCTGGGCGTCGGCATCGTCGACCTCAAGGACAACTTCACCGAGCGAACGTATCGGTACGCTTCGGGCGCCCTGTATCTGGGCGGCGTGGACTTTTATTGCGTCGTCAACGACGCGCCGGACGACGAAGAGCTAAAGGATGCCACCGCGCGAATGGTGAGCTCGTTTCCGACGGTATCGGTGCCGGCCATGCTGCGCCAACTCGCGGCGGTTCTCGGGCCGGACGAGTACGGGGTTGAACACCTGCTGCCGGAGGCGCGGGAGCAGATCTCGAGCCTGATCCTCGACGACCTCGTCCGGCGGTTCTCCGAGCAGTACGCAAACCTGTACGAGGACAACCAGCGAGCGCTCGACATTCTCCAGTCGACGGGCTTCGAGGTCCCGAAGGAGCTACGGGCGGCCGCCGAGTTCACGCTCGGTCGACGATTCGAAGAAGAGATCCGCCAGCAACAGGAGAGTCTCGACCCCGCCGCTTATAAACGCGCGGTAGAGATGGCCGAGGCGGTCGCCGACTTCGGGTACAAGATCGACCGTTCGGCCTCGAGCCGTACGTTCGAGCACATGATCAGCCATGCCGTCCAAGTCGCGCTCGGACGACCGGGCGATGAAACCTTCGCGACGGCCATTTCGCTTGTCGATCTAGCGCAGCGTCTTCATCTCGAGGTCGACCTCGGGCGGTCTCAAGAGGCCGTCTATCTTCTCGCCCGACGAGATCACGTGGTCCCGAAAGACAAATTGACAGAGCTCGCCATCGCGCTTCGTCTCACGCCCGGCGCCATCGATCCGGAGTCCTCGTCCTGAGAGCATCGCCCCGCGAAACCCAAGCCCACCCTGTGTTACACCCTCGTGTCACCGGTCTGGACCCGGTCTGGGTAGGAGAGAGGCAATCGTCGAGCATCCGCGGAGCGGGGCGCTCGACCGGGCACTAACGGTTACCAGCCACCTGCCGCTGAAGTCGATACACGAAGGCGAGTAGCTCAGCCGCCGCTTCGTACAGTTCGACCGGGATCGGGGTTTGCTCGTCGAGCTGGGCCAACGCCTCCACGAGCGCAGAATCCCGCCGGACCACGACGCCGTATTCCTGAGCGAGGGCACAGATCCGGTCCGCCCGATGATCGCTGCCCTGAGCGACGACCACTGGCGCCCGGTCTTGGTCGGCATCGTATCGCAAGGCCACCGCCCGGCGACGAGGGGGTGGCTTCACGTCCGGACCTCGACGGACCGGTAGGCCCTGAACAGGTCGACCGCGGCGCCGATTCGATCCCCGTCCCAGGCCTCTACGGATACCGCAACGTCCGGAAATCCGGCCCGCGCCAACGCTGAATGGAGGTCGCCTGCGGCCGCGGAAATCGCTGCCCGAGTCTGCGGCCGAACGACTCGGGCGACCAACCGCCCGTTGCGCGAAGTTACCGTGAGATCGAACCAGAGGCTGCCGAGAGGCTGCGACTCGATGTCTAGTGCGAGCGAACGAACCTGGTTGTTCGGAGCCATCAAATGCAGCTGCGCATGCCTCCAACCGGATTCCGACGCCATGGGGAGTTCGATGAAGCGATAGGGAGACGCCAGGCCGTGCAACGCCATCAGGCGGTCGGC
This sequence comes from uncultured Myxococcales bacterium, assembly GCA_964519665.1. Lineage (GTDB taxonomy): Bacteria > Myxococcota > Kuafuiibacteriia > Kuafuiibacteriales > Kuafuiibacteriaceae > JANQQN01. The sequence goes on along the minus strand of CAZFIV010000007.1, from coordinate 57,804 downwards.
GTTGGTTCGGTCGGCGAGGGTCGCGAGCGCTCGTCGCCAGCTTTCGCCGCGCCCCGATCGCCGCGCGTAATCGGCGAGGACACCGTCGGCCGCCAGCTCCTGCAGGACCCATTCGGGTGAACGCTGCAACAAGGACTGCGCAGTGTGTTGAGACTCGGCGCCCCTAAGGACCCGCGATAGAACCGCCTCCGGAGACAACGTTTCGGCGGACCGCAAGTGAAGCTTCCAGGCCTCGGGGGCTCCATGGGGTCCCACGAGCCAGGCGACGACCGCTGCTGCCGCGGTGGTCGACCGCGCCGACACGCCGTCAGCCTGCGCATCGGCCAACAGCTGGACGATGATTCCGAGCGGCCCACCTGCCCCTTCGGCTGCCGCCAGGCGGTGCATCAAGGTTTGGATGGCCTCCGCCTGTCGCGGCAAGTGAACGGGGAGCAGCCGGGTGGCTGCGGCAGCTGAAAACGGTAGCGTGATCTGCGCCAGCAACCGCTGGAGGTGGTCGACGGCGGGTCCTTGGGTGGCGCCCACCGACCCCATGATTTGAAGACGCCATTGTCCTTCCCCATAGAACAGTTTTAGACGAAGCTCAGCGCCCGGCGCGTATCGCATCCCGCTCGGCAGAGGGTATTCGTGCCCGCGCACTCGAACGACCGGGCCGTCCGCCGCATCCGCTACGACGCCTCGCAGGGACCACGCCCACCGCCGTTCATCGTTCGCCGGCGCCGCCGCGGACGGCGGTAAGACGGAGAGAGAGGGGCGGCTCATCTCCTTGGAGAGATTCGGCCAGACCGACGAACTCCGAAGGCCATCGAGAGTCCGAGCGGCTCCCGTAACCGCGGCCCGACTCACGTTGACGCGCCCCGCCTCCTCGAGCCCTCGTTCGGTTCCACGGTCGGCCGCTGTTCATCGGGACCTTCGAAGAAGCCGTACTCGATAGGCAGAATACCGAGCGGCGAGGCCGCCTGTCCCGAGTCGCGAATCGTGCTCATATGACGTTCACGGCCTTGTCGGAGTGGCTTTGATTACGATAGTGCTCCCCGAGGTGGCGCAGATTCTCTTGATCGAGGATGACGACCTGGTTCGTCAGACCGTTCGGCAGATGCTGGAGTTCCTCGGCCACGAAGTGCGGGAGGCCGTCGACGGGCGCCACGCCCTGCGTCTCGCCAACGCCGGACCGGCCGACGTCGTCCTGACTGACATGTACATGCCCGGCATGGAGGGCGTGGAAACGATCCGAGAGATCCGGCGCCAACATCCCGACGCCAAGGTGATCGCCATGTCCGGCGGGGGGGCCGGGCTCGGCGCCAAGGACAGCTTGCGGGTTGCTCGCCTCCTCGGTGCACAAGGCACGCTACCTAAGCCCTTCGGACGAGAGCAGCTGCAAGATGCACTGCGCAATGTACTCGGATTCTGAACGTGCGGCCTCGGCGCTCTTATTGAGCCGCACGATCTGGGCTGCGCTGTTGGCCGTCGCAACCGGGCCTTCCGCATGCGTCACGCCCGAGACCCTTTGGATCAACGATCCACCGGCCGTCGAAGGCGCGGTCACTACGATTTGGTTCATATCTTGGGACCGCGGCCAGCTCGTTCACGCGCAGTCGACCACCAGGACTGACCAGGCGACACAATTTCCAGCCCTCGCCTGGAAAGACGGCCCCCCGAGTGAGTTCACCATTACCGCCGCGTACTATCGCCGCTCGCTCTTCGAGCTGGATCTCCCCGAAGGGCGGCTTGCCGAGGCCGATGCACCGCGCCCGTGTACGACGCATCAGCCGGACGCGGTCTTTGTCGCCGACGTTGTGCCCAATTCGATCGCGGATTGGATGCGTGTGACCGAGCTAACCCCGTCGCAACGCGACTTTCTTACCACCGGTGCGACATGCCAGCGCGACAGCCGATGCCGGGCGTTCGAGGTCGACGTGATTCCGCTCGACGAACGGCAAGGAGCGATTCAACTTCTGGCCCTACCCAACGAACGATTCCTTTTGGCACAGGACCAAGGCGTGTTTAGCGTGGTCAACGCTGACATGACCATCGTGCGCCAACCACAACTCGAGAGGAAGCCATGGTTCGCGATGGCCCGGCGGACCGACGGCGAACTCCTGTTCGGAGGAAGAGGAGGGCAGCTGACTCGGGGGCCGCTGGCCGGGCCGTTTTCCGACACCGTCATTCTGGACGGCCGGTTCGATATCCTTGCCTTGGCGTTCGACGATGCGACCCAGCACACCTACGCCATCGCGGGCACCACAACCCCCACCGCGACCGCCGCCGTCGTGAAACACGACGGCGACGGCTGGCGAATCGTGTGGTTATCCGAGGTCGGAAACATCGAGATCGTGCAGTCTAGATTGCTCCGAACCGGACCCGATGAGCTCATCGGCGTTTATGGAGGACGTTTCGTCCTTCGGATCGAAGGTGACCGGGTGGATGCCATCAACGCCGCCGCCGCATCTCCGTTCGGGGGCACACGGCTCAATACGATCGCCCAACTCGAGGACGCCGACGGCGAGGCGGTGGTGTACGCGGGGGGTACCGACTCCGTGCTCTATCGCGCGCTCGATGCCAGTCTTCGTGACTGGGAGATCGTCGGTAGCGCCGGCTTCTTCGGAGGAATCATCGGTCTCGGAACGATTCCCAATGGCCTGCTGCTCGGCGGAGAAGCCGGCGTCGTTCAGGCCTACTATCCGGACGAAGGCTTTTGCCCTGCGCAAGGCGTGGCCGGATCCGACGTCGAGGTGATCGCCAATTTTCGCGACGCCATCCTGATCAGCGGCGGCGCCATCGACGCCGACAACGCGGCGACGGTCTCGTTCCTTCGGTAGGCCGCTCTCCGCCCGTTTACTGAACACACGTAGCCCGGCTGGTAGCCGATCCGGCACGCTCATTGGGAAGCGTTCGCACGAACCCAGCGGATCGACTCCGATCGGCACGGGAATGGACCTATCGCAGCCCGCATTGACGTGCTTGGCCGCTTTGGGCGATAGCGGGAGGTGGGCGCGATGATATGTCGATCGAACTGACGCCATCCGTACTTGCGCACCACGCAGTCCTCTACGTCGACGATAACGCTTGGAGCCGGGCGATCTTCTCGAAGGTGGTCCGGAGTTTCGTCGCCGTGGACGTCGCGGATTCCGCGGAGCAAGCCCTCGATATGCTCAGCCAGCGACCCTATTCGGTCGTGGTCACCGACCAGAGAATGCCGCGGATCAGCGGCGTCGAGCTGTGCGTACTCGTTCGCGCTCGATTTCCCAAAGTACGCCGGGTGCTGGTCACCGCGTTTGGCGACGTCGATACCGCCGCCGACGCCATCAACCGAGGCGGCGTGTCGCATTTCCTGACCAAGCCGTGGAAGAACGATCTTCTCATTCATACGCTCAAGGAGCTCTTGACCCGAATCGAGCTCGAGCGGCTGGTAGGTGCGCTTCAGCACGACATCAAGAATCGGGAAATCGAGATTGCGTTAGGGGAGCAGTTCGGCCGCATCGTCCACGATCTGGCCGGCATTCCGCTGCCGATCCGCACGGCGCTGATGGACCTCAATGCGATCCTCGAAGACCCGGCGCTGCCTACGGCGGCGCGAGCCGCCGTCAGCCAGCAAATCGCGACCCTGGACCTCGTCATCGACCACGTCGAGACCATCCTGCGTCGGTCTCAAGATCTGGAGCTCAGCCCCCCTATCCGACGCCGGTATAGAGCATGCACTGCTTTGGAGACCGCGCGCGCGATCGTCGTCAACCGTCGTGAACGAGTTCTAGTCGACCTGCGCTGCGAAGACGTCGAACTCGAGTTCTTGGCCGACCTGACCGACATCACGCGAGTGCTGATCAACCTCTTGAGCAATGCGCAGGACGCGATCGCCGATTCTCAACGCGACGGTCGCATCGTCGTTCAAGCCTATCGCGACGGCAGCTGCACGGCGATCGAAGTGCTCGACAACGGACCCGGCGTGCCGCCCGACCGACGGGAGACCATCTTCGAACGGGGGGTCTCGGATCGAAAGGGCGGTGGCGGCACTGGTCTGGGCCTGACGATCTGCCGAGATCTCACGACCATGAACGGAGGGACGCTCGAACTTTTCGAAAGCCCGTCGGGCGGGTGCCGCTTTGTGCTACGGCTGCCCGCGCCCGCAGTGGCCGATCGCACCAGCGCCTGACCCGACCTCGGGGGTTCGCAGCTTCTGTTGCGTCAACAAGCTCATCGCCTCACACCGCCGGACGGTGGCGCTTCGTCGATTCATCACTCGGTGGTTCGACCTTGTGGCGGTCGGAGGCGAACATTTGTTCTGTCAACTGAGCCTCCCGAAGGAGCCACTCGCGGAACGCTTGGATACGAGGCCCCAGCGGCACGCCTTTGGGGACCGCGATGTAATAGCCAAAACCGCAGGTGAATGAGGTATCGAACGGACGAACCAGCCGGCCGCTCGACACGTCATCGGCGACCAGCGTGCTGCGTCCGAGGGCTACGCCCTGCCCGGCCGCCGCCGCGTCGAGCATCATGCTCGCATGGGAGAACGAATAGCCTCGGCTCGCATCGACGCCGGAGACGCCGGCGGCCGCAAACCACTTGGCCCAGTCGGGCCGCAGCGGATCGTGCTTCATCATCTCATCCTGCAGGAGCACGTGCTGCGCGAGGTCTTCGGCGGTTTCCAACTTCGGCCCAGTCGCCAAGAGCTGCGGGCTGCAAACCGGAAACACGAGGTCGGTCAGCAGGCGGGTGGTATCGAGCTTAGGATAGCGACCGGACCCGTAGCGAATGCACAGGTCGACCTTCTCGCGAACCGGATCGACCATGCGGTCGTTCGCGGAAATCCGCACGTCGATGTCGGGATGTTCGCCGCGAAATTTGTCGAGCCTCGGGACCAACCACTTCACGGCGAAGCTCGGCGATACGCTGACGTTGACGACCCCGGACTGGCCCGCCCGACCGACCGCCTCGAGGCCCGACTCGATGCGCGTGAAAGCCTCGGTGGCGGCTGCAGCCAACAGACGCCCCTCCTCGGTGAGCGCGACCCGACGCGACAGCCGAAGAAAGAGCGTGCAGCCCAATTCGTCTTCGAGTGCCTTGACCTGATGGCTGATCGCGGCCTGCGTAACGTGAAGTTCTTCAGCGGCGCGAGTGAAGCTGAGATGCCGAGCCGCGGCCTCGAAAGCCCGTAACGCAGATAATGACGGTAGGTGGGCCATGAAAGAACTTTATGCCACGGGTCAGGTTTCGAAACCCTGGGTTAGCCTGCATTCAGTGCGCATCGGCCCAGGTTCTTCCGAAGCCCATATCGACCACCAACGGCACCCTAAGTGGTTGTACCTCCTCCATATTGCGGCGGACGAGACCGGCCACTTCATCCACCTCAGAATCCGGCGCTTCGAATACGAGTTCATCGTGGATTTGCATGAGCATTTGGCTCTCGAGGCCGCGCTCGTTGAGCTCGCGCGCGATATTCAGCATCGCCTGCTTGCATAGGTCGGCCGCCGATCCCTGAATCGGCGTGTTGACCGCCACTCGCTGGCCTGTCTGAAGGTCCATGACGTTCTTGGCGTACAGCTCGGGAATCAGACGACGACGGCCGTGCAGAGTGGTCACGTAACCGTCGGCCATGGCGGCTTCGATGGTCTGGTCGCGCCAGGCCCGCACGCCTGAATACACCTCGAAGTATCGCTCGATGTACGCTTCGGCCACCTTTCGGTCGATTCCCAGGATCTTGGCGAGCGCGGTCGCCCCTTGCCCGTAGATCGTCGCGAAGTTGACGGTCTTGCCAACTCCGCGCTGGGCGGGCGTGACCTCGTCGGCGGATATCTCGAAAAGCTCAGACGCGGTCCGCCGATGAATGTCATCGCCCTTCTGAAAGGCGGCCGTAAGGGCTGGATCTTGGGCCACGTGGGCGAGGATTCGAAGCTCGATCTGACTCCAGTCGGCCGAGACCAAGGTGCACCCCGGCGAGGATATGAACGCCTTGCGAATGCGTTTGCCCTCCGGCGTTCGAATCGGCGTTCGCTGAAGGTCCGGGTCCGTCGCGATCAGGCGCCCAGTGGCCCCCGCCGTCTGCTGCAGGTCGGCATGAATTCGCCCCGTGCGAGGGTCCACCGCCATCTGGAGAACGTCGGTATAGGTGTTGATCAGCTTAGCGACCCGCCGGTGGTCCAGAAGCTTCACGGCGATGGGATGCTTGCGGGCGAGGCGTTCGAGCACCTCGGAATCGGTTGAATAGCCCGTCTTGGTCCGCTTGACCACGGGAAGGCCGAGCTCTTCGAACAGCACCTGGCTCAGCTGCTTGGTCGATGCGACGTTGAACGAGCGTCCGGCCAGCTCGAAGATGTCTCGCTCGAGGGCCGCGAGCTGAGCCTGAAACTCTTCACCCATCCGAGCCAGGTCGGGTCCGTCGACCAGTACTCCCGCGATCTCCATATCAGCCAATACTTCGGCCAAGGGCAGCTCGAGGCGCTCGTACTGCTGTCGTTGGCCGGCCTCGTCGAGCCTCGCCGATACGAGAGGATGGATCCCGGCCACCGCGTGGGCCCACCCTCCAGCCAGCGGTGCGAGCGCCTCGGCCGACAGCTCGTCGAAGCGTTTCAGCTTCTTGCCGGTGCCCTGAACCTTCTTGGCGGGCATCAGCGAGTGGTGCAGGTACGCCTTCGTCAACTGATCGAGGCGATGAGGAATAAGGCCGGTCGGGTCGACCAAGAACGACATCAGCTGCGTGTCCGCGGTAAGACCGGTCAGCTCGATACCGGCCCCTTTGCTCCAGCGCCATAACGCCTTGGCGTCGTGGGTCACAATCTCGACCGAAGGGTCGGCGAGGAGCTCGCCGAGCGCCTCGAGAGCGTCGGCGCTGCTCGGCAGGTAGGCGACGTCATCCTCCCCCGCCGCCAGACCGAATCCGACCGCCGGCCCGCGCGGCTCGTCGGTCAACACGATGATCGCCGAAGGCTCCGCGGACCGCCATCGAGCCAAAAAAGACGTCCGACTCGCCTCGTCGGCGAGCACGGCCACTTCGGTCTCTTCATCCGAAGCTTGGGCCTGTTCCGACAGAAGCGAAAAAAACGACAGCTCGCGATAGAGAGCGTCAACTTCCGCTGCGTTGGGCGGCGACAACTCGAATCCGGTCAGCGGCGTCTCGAGCGCGACGTCACAGTCGATCTTCGCCAAGGTCTGGCTGAGCCGGGCGTCATCGAGGTGACGAGTGAGGGCCTTGGCCGCCCGGCCCGTGATCCGGTCGATGCCCTCGATGATCGCATCGAGCGAACCGTGCTGTTCGAGGAGCTGAATCGCCCCTTTCGAGCCGATCCCCGGCACGCCAGGGATGTTGTCGATCTTGTCGCCAACCAGCGCCAGGAGATCGACGAACTTTCCGGGTGGTACCCCCCACTTCTTTCGCACCAGTTCGGCGTCGTACGTCACCTCTTTAAATGGGTCGAACATTCGGACGTTATCATTGATCAGCTGAGCGAAGTCTTTATCGACTGAGACGATCAATACCTCCATTCCGTCGTTCGCCCCTTGGCGCGCCAGGGTCCCGATGACATCGTCCGCTTCGAATCCCGGCACCCGAACCGTCGGAAATCGATGTACGGCCACGACCTTGTCGATCCAAGGCAGCTGCGTCCGCAGCTCGTCGGGCATCGACGCCCGCTCCGCCTTGTACTGCGGGTAGGCTTCGTCTCGGAACGTCTTGCCAGGTGCGTCGAAGACCACGGCTCCATAGCGCGGCTGGCGCCCGGCCATGAGCTTGCGAAACATGGTCGCGAACCCGTAGATCGCGTTTGTCGAAAGACCCGACGGCGTGCGCAGGTTCGACGGAATCGCATAGTAGGCCCGGTAGATGAGCGCCGAGCCGTCGATCAGAACCGCTTTCGGAGGAGAGGATGAACCGCCAGCCATGCGGTCCACGTTACTCGACATGAACCACGATCAATATCCCGACGCGTACCTTCGCGACATTCTCCAACGAGTTCGCACCATCGCCGTGGTCGGCGCGAGCACCAACTGGACGCGCCCCAGCTACTTCGTGATGAAGTACCTCATGCCGCGCGGGTACTCGATCCTCCCGGTCAACCCCCGCGCCGCAGGGCAGTCCCTGCTCGGCGTCCCGGTCTATGGAAGCCTCGCCGAGGTGCCCGCGCCGATCGATATGGTAGACATCTTTCGACGGTCCGAAGTGGCCGGCGAGGTGACCCGAGAAGCGATCCGCCTCCAGGACGATAAGCAGGTCAAGGCTGTCTGGATGCAGCTCGCCGTGCGTAACGACGAGGCGGCGGCGCAAGCCGAAGCGGCGGGGCTCCAGGTGGTGATGAATCGCGGCCCCAAGATAGAATTCAGCCGCCTGCACGGGGAGCTGTCTTGGAACTGCATCAACTAGAACATCATCTCCTGCCTTCGACGACGCGCGGTGTATCGATGAGCAACCCCAACCCCAACCCCAACCCCAACCCCAACCCCAACCCCAACCCGTACGGCTTTTCGACCCGGTCGGTGCACGCGGGGACCGTCCCCGACCCGCACACCGGTGCCCGAAACGTACCCATCTATCAAACCACCTCGTTCGTCTTTCACGACGCCGACCACGCCGCCTCGCTCTTCAACCTGCAGGACTTCGGTTTCGTGTACACCCGCCTCGGCAACCCGACTGTCAGCGCGCTCGAAGAACGGGTCGCCTCACTCGAAGGCGGTCGGGCCGCCGTTGCGTGCGCCTCCGGCCATGCCGCTCAGCTGTTGGCCGCCTTTCCGCTCCTCGGCGTGGGCGATAATTTCGTGGCCTCGCGGGCGCTGTACGGCGGTTCGGTGACCCAATTCGGCCACTCTTTCGCCCGCTTCGGTTGGGAGTGCCGCTTCGTCGACACCCATGACCTCGCCGCGGCCGAAGCCGCCGTCGACGGTCGGACCCGATTTCTCTTCTGCGAATCGATCTCCAACCCAGCCGCGGTCGTCGCCGACGTCGAGCAGTGGGCGGCCGTAGCGCACCGACACGGCCTGCCCCTGATCGTCGACAACACGATGGCCTCCCCGTATCTATGTCGGCCGTTCGAGCACGGCGCTGACATCGTGGTGCACTCGCTGACCAAGTTCCTGTCCGGTCACGGCACGTCGATGGGCGGAGTCGTGGTCGAGTCCGGCCGGTTCGATTGGAGCCAGGGCGACAAGTTCCCGGCCCTGACTGCGCCCGATCCGGCGTACCACGGCCTCTCTTTTTACGAGAGCTTCGGTGACTTCGGCTTCTCCATGAAGCTGCGGGCGGTGGCTTTGCGCGACCTCGGCCCCGCTCTGTCGCCCACCAACGCGTTTCACATCCTCACCGGTATCGAGACGCTGCCGCTGCGCATGCAACGTCACGTCGAGAATGCGGTCCGGGTCGCGACCTTCCTCGCGGAGCACCCTAAGGTCGGCTGGGTCGGGTATCCGGGCCTGCCCGACCATCCTCAGCACGCTTTAGCTACCCGGCAGTTTCCTCGGGGCACCGGTTCGGTCTTCACCTTCGGCCTCGAAGGCGGGTACGAAGCCGGCCTCCGGCTTGTCGAGGCTTGCGAGCTATTCAGTCACCTCGCCAACGTCGGCGACACTCGCTCCCTCATCCTGCACCCGGCTTCGACCACCCACCGCCAGCTGAGCGATGAGCAGCGGACCGCGGCCGGCGCCGGTCCCGAGGTCATCCGCCTATCGATCGGGATCGAAGACGCCGACGATCTGATCGCCGACCTCGACCGCGCCCTCGGCGCCTGACCCGCCCCGCGTCCCGCCGGCTTGTTCGGTCCCAACCGTGCCCTCAAGTGGGTAGACCGAGCGCGCGGGCGTGTCGATAGAAAGTCGACCGCCCGATGCCGAGGCGGCGAGCGGCCGCTGAGACGTTGCCTCGAGTCTCGGCGAGCGCGCGTACCATGGTCTCCCGGGCCAGATCGGCCGGCATGTCCCGCATACGGCGGTGCTCCGCGGGTCCGCCCGCTGGCATCATCGTTGGACCGCTGGTTCCTACCGGAGCGACCACCGAAGCGCTCGTCCCGCCGACAGGAGCGATGGCACCGGGACCGGCGGGAGCTGAAAAGACCAGATGATCGGAGTGAACGAGGGGGCCTTCCGACAACAAACAGGAGCGCTTGAGCACGTTTTCGAGCTCCCGGATATTGCCGGGCCAGTCGTGCGAGGCCAGGCGCTCGACCGCGTCGGCGGCCAGCCGTCGTTCGGTCAACCCCTCCGCCCGTGCGAACCGACGAAGCAAGAAGTCAGCCAAGGCCGGCACCTCTTCCAGACGGCCGCGCAGCGGCGGTAAATACACCGAGATGACTTCGAGGCGGTAGTACAGGTCTTGCCGAAAACGGCCCGCGGAGACCTCGTCGAGGAGATTTCGATGAGTGGCGGCGATGACCCGGGTGTCGATGTCGACGGCGGCCCCTCCGAGCCGCGTGACCCGACTGTCTTCCAAGACCCGCAGCAACTTGGCCTGCACCGCGAGTTCGAGCTCGCCGACCTCGTCGAGAAAGAGCGTACCGCCGCTCGCTTCCTCGAAGTGGCCGATGCGCTGCCGTTCGGCGCCGGTAAACGCCCCGGACTCGTGCCCGAACAACTCGGCCTCGGCCAATTCGGACGGCAACGCCGCGCAGTTGACGGCGACGAACGGGCCGACCCGCCGGCTCGAGGTCTCGTGCACCCAACGAGCGATCACTTCCTTGCCCGTCCCGGTCTCGCCGAGCACCAGAACGGGGACTTTCCGGTCTCGAACCTTTTCGAGGGTCGTTCGGACCAAGCGCATGGATAGGCTCGCAAAGATGGCGGGCCCGTCGTCGACCCCGGTTACGTCCAGCGCCCGGCGCGCGGTCAGCTCTCGTTCCATCCGCCGGCGCTCGACCGCGTTACGGATGGCGATCAGCAACTCATCGCGGACCACCGGTTTCGTCAAATAGTCGTAGGCGCCGTTCTTGAGGGCGTACACCGCGTCCTTCACATCGCGGCTGGCGGTCGCCACGATGACCGATGCGCCTACGGTGTCGTTGAACAGGGACAGCAGCTCTAGACCGCTTTGGCCACCCAGGCCTACGTCGAGCACGACCGCTTCCGGGCGCTCGATGTCCGGGTTGCGGACCAGCGCCCGAACGCCGTCGATCGATTCCGCTTCGACGACCTCGTAGTCGCCGCTCTCGAGATAGGTTCGGAAGACGATGCGCTGATCGGCTTCGTCGTCGACGACCCACACAACCCCTGCTGAATCCCGCGATGTAGGTTGCTCCACAGACCGAGTCTGCCCCAACCGGAACGCGATACAAAGCGCGATACAAAGTGCGGCGCGGAGGGTCGCCAGCCCGATCCGGACGTGAGATGGTCTCGGAGCATGGGTGACTCGCCATCCGAGCTCGATCAACAGTCCGAAGCGCCGGTCAAGAGCCTGGCCAAGGTCCGCGACATTCTGTTTGGTCCTCGAGGACGGGAGGCCGAACGTCGCCTCACCGCCCTCGAAGATCGGTTCGATCGCGAAGTCGCCGCGCTGAGGCAAGAGCTCGCGGACGTGCAGGACCGGGTCAACGCCGTCACCCGTCAGCTTCGGGAAGAGCACGCCCACGACCGTCGCGAGGCCTCGACCGCCCTCGAAGGCTTGCGCCAGGCAATGGCCAGCGCCACGACCAACGCCGAAGGCCATCAGAAGCGGTATGCCGAGGTCCGAGCCGAACTCACGATCGTTCGCGACCAGTTGCAGGCCACTCAGCAGCAGGTTCTGGCTCTGGGTCGAACCGACGAGCGGCTGCGGGAACAAGCTGAAAAGTTCGCCGCCGAACGGCTCGACCGGCGCGCCCTTGCGGCCCTGTTCACCGAGCTGGCCGATCGCATCTGCCCCCCTGAGGGCGAGCCCGATTCGTAGGACGTCGATGCACACCGACGAGCCGGTGCCTTCCCGAATCCCGGACCCCGCCAAAACCGCCGAGCAGGACGCTGCGGAGGTGCAGCTGGGCGAGCTGCGGCAGGTTATTCTGCATCCGTCGGCGATCGCCGAGCCCGTACGCAAGAGTCTGTTCGTCGCCATCGAGCGAAATCGCGACGCGGTGGCCGACGTGATCTTCCCGGTCATCGGGCCGGCCATCCGGCGCGCGATCGCGCAAGCGCTCCAACAGATGGTCGACACCACCAATCGACTGATCAGTAACAGCATCAGCCTGCGCGCGGTTCGATGGCGAATCGAGGCCGCCCGCACCGGGCGGTCCGTGGCCGAGATCGCGATCGCGCACAGCCTCTTGTACGACGTGGAGCAGGTGTTCCTCATCCACCGCGAGTCCGGCCTCCTCATCCGGCACGTCGCGCGACCAACGGTCGTTTCGCAGCCCCCCGAGGTGGTCTCGGGCATGCTGACCGGCATTCGCGACTTCGTTCGAGACTCCTTCGGACATTCGGAGAGTGAGGACGACGGCGTTCACCGCCTCGAGGTCGGCGACCGCACCGTCTGGGTCGAGCAGCGAGGTCCCGCCGTACTGGCCGCGGTCGTCCGGGGCGTAGGCCCGAGCGAGATCGGTCTCCAGCTCCGCTCGACTCTGGTGCAGATCGTGGCCGACCACGGTCCCCGCCTCCGCGCTTTCGACGGCGACAGCGAAGCGTTGGCGGAGGTCGAACCCGCCCTGAAGGATTGCCTTCGGTCGCAGCCGCGACCACCGAAGAATCAGCCACGTGGGGGCTTCTACGCGCTCGCCGTCATCCTGCTGGTGGTCATCGGCTACTTCGTAGCCGACCAGTGGCAGTGGCGCCAGCGGGCGGCCGAGGCCGTGGTCCGCCTCGGCGACGCCCCTGGCTATCGACTCCTTCACCATCACACCGGCTGGACCCAGCTCGAGCTGAAGGGCCTGCGCGATCCTCTCGCGCCCGAGTTCGAGTCGGTGGTGCCCACCACCTTGGTCGCCGCAAGCGAACTCCGGGTGACCTGGCTGGTGGCCCGCGACCCTCGACTCGCCGTCGAGCACATCAAGGCGCACTTGGTGCCACCGCCGGAGGTGAGCATCGAGCTGACCGAGGAAGGCACTTTGGTGATGACGGGCACCGCAAGCGCAGACTGGTACCGAGGCGCGACGTGGGCGGCTCGGACGATCGACGGCGTTCGCCGCCTCGACACCTCCCGCCTTGCGCGCGCCGACCAAGTGCGCCTGCGGGCTGCCATCCGAGATGTGCAAGGCCACCGCGTGTCGTTCGCCGTGGGCGCATCGGAACCTCAGAGCCTTGCCGAAGTGGAGTCGCTGCGCTCGGCCGTCGAAGGGTTGGACCGAGCGGCGTGGGCGTCGGGCGCCCGCTTGCACCTCATCTTCAACGGGCAAGCCGACCCTTCGGGCACGCCCGCCTTCAACCGCGCGATCAGCCGTCGGCGCGCCGAAACGGTCGCCAACGCCCTCGGCGACCTCTCGGCGTTGGGCATTCGCACGACGGTCGTCGGCGTCGGCACGGCGAGCATCAGCGACGGCGCGACCTCCAACGACCGCTCGGTGCGAGTCTCGGTAAGGCTGAGTACAGCGCCATGATTCAGAAGAAGGTATGTCTACTCGGGGCCTTCGCCGTGGGCAAAACGAGTCTAGTGCGTCGGTTCGTGTCCGACGTTTATGACGACGCCTACCTCACCACGGTCGGGGTGCGCATCGAAAAGAAGGATGTCGCGGTCGGCGGGCGGTCGCTGCGCCTGCTGCTGTGGGACCTCCACGGTGAAGACAGATTTCAGTTCGTCCAGCCGGCCCACCTTCGTGGCGCGGCTGGGCTGCTGATGGTCGTCGACGGTACCCGTCCGCAAACGGTCGCCACCGCCGACACACTTCTCGCGCGGGCCCAAGACACGCTGGGTGAGGTGCCGAGGATCGTCCTGCTGAACAAAGCCGACCTCCACCTCGCGGTCACCGTCGACGAGCTTCGCGACCGCTTCGGGCCCCACGTCCAGGCCACGAGCGCCAAGCTCGGGACCGGCGTTCAAGACGCCTTCGAGGCCCTCGTCCACCGGTTGTAGCGTGAGCGTCCCATCGATCATCCAGGACCTGTTGACGGGCCGCCGGGGGCTCGAAGACCGCGCGGGATACCTGCGCATTACGTCCGAGGGGCGGGTCGCCGAGCGGGGCGGTCGGCTGGACCGCTTCTTCGAACGGCCGCCCGAGCTGGGCGATCGGGTTGAAGGTCCCTGGTGGGCGGCGGTGGCCGAGGCCGAAGAAGTGCCTACGGTCGAGTTGGCGCCGCAACGGTGGGCCGACATTCTGGTCCGGCCCGCGCCCGACGGGTCGCGGTGGCTACTGCTCACCGAAGCGTCGGCGCCGATGTCGAAGCTGCAGGAACTCCTGCAGCAGATGCTGGAGCTGACTTTGGCTTCGGAAGGCCAACAACAGCTCAGCCGCGCCCTTCACGTCCTGGACGCGGTCGTCCTCAAACCGACCGCAGACTTTCTCTTCACACCGATCGGCAGGCCACCGCCATGGTTCGCGTCGGTGTTCGAACACACCGACGCACCGATCGACCTGGTCGCGGAGTGGACGTTCCTCGAGTCGTTTCGACCGGACGCCGAGATTATCTGGCGAGCCGAAACGGTCGGGGTGGTCCGCTCCGGGATTTGGATCGAGTTCATCGAAGGCGCGACCGAGACCCCCCTGGAGGCGATCGCCTTGAAAACCCGCGACGAAGATCGGCTGCTGGTCCTGCAAAGGGTGGTCGATCGCCACGCGGACGAACAGCGCACGCTTCAGCAAGCCCGAGAGCTCAGCTTCCAGCACAGCGCCCTTCGCGACGAGATAGAGAAGAAAGAGGTCTTGCTGCACTGCGTGGTCCACGACCTCGCGTCCCCGCTGTCCACGATCATCGCGTGCCTGGACACCTTTCAATCGGTGGTCGAAGACCGGACCGATTTGCGCACGCTGTTAGATGCGGGGCTTCGGCAGGCACAGCGGCAAGAATCGTTGATCACGCAGGTGCTGGACGTGTTCAAAGCCGACCTCGAGAGCCTCCAGGGCTTCGAAGCCCCCGGCGACTGCCCCGACCTTCGTCGCGCGATCATCGACCAAGCCGCGGCCCTCGCTCCACTCGGACGGCTTCATGATGTATCGATTGTGCCCTCCACCCCCGACCATGCCGTTCCCGTCTCCGCCATCTCGAGCCGCCTCGACCGCGTGCTCACCAACCTCATCGAGAACGCCATCCGTCACTCCCCGCGGGGCGGAAGGGTCGACGTCCAGCTCACCGTCCACCCCACCACGGCTCGCGTCGAGGTTCGCGACCAGGGGCCCGGCGTTCCGGAAGACCGTCGGGCGAACCTGTTCGAGAAGCTGCAACAGGGGCCCGGCGGCCGCGGCAAGGCCGGGCTCGGGCTGTACTTCTGTCGGATGATGGTCGACCGCTGGGGCGGCGACATCGGCTACCTAGCCTCCGAAACGGCCGCGCCGATGCCCGGGGCCTGCTTCTGGTTTGAGGTCACCCGCGTCTGAGGGCGGCCGAAGGCCCTGCCCAGCAGGCCGGTTGAGCATCGGCGGGCGGGCTTAGCGATTCGGCTCTCTATCGTTTACCTTACCGTTGGGCGTCGTCGCCGTCATCAGGCAGGATCCTGAACTCCACGCGGCGGTTCAGGGCTCGACCGCTGACCGTCTCGTTGCTCGCGATGGGAACGCTCGGCCCGAATCCCGCGGCTCGCAGCCGCCCGGGCTCGACGCCCTTTCCGATGAGGTACGTGCGAACCGACCTCGCGCGGGCGGCGGACAGGCGGGTGTTGAGCTGGATCGAACCCGTGCTGTCGGTGTGCCCTTCGATCCGGATCCGCTTGAGCTCGGGGTGCGCCTTCAGGAGCGCGGCCACATCGTTCAAGATCGGGTAGGACCGGGGCCGGATGATGGCCTTGCCCACCGCGAACTGAACCTTCTCCAGGATCTCGAGCCGCGGCACCTCGAGCGAGGCGTCGATCCGCACCAACTGCCGCTCTCCGCAGCCCTCGAAGCGAGGCTCACCGGCCACGGTCGGACAGTTGTCCAGACGGTCGACGACGCTGTCGTTGTCGAGATCGGTGTCGGGGCAGCCCTTGTTTTCGATCGGACCCGGCTGGCGCGGACACGCATCGCGCTCGTCGTCGAGGCCATCAAGGTCGTCATCCGGGTCGGGGCAGCCGTCCTCGTCCTGGAAGCCGTCCGGGTCTTCAGGCACGTTCGGGCACGCATCCAGGCGGTCGACCCTGCGGTCGCCGTCGGTATCGATGTCTGGACATCCTCGATTCTCGACCACGCCCGGCTCGTTGATGCAGTCGTCGTCCCAATCGAACACTCCATCGCGGTCATTGTCGGTATCCGGCACTCCGTCTGTGTCCTCGAAGCCGTCCTTGTCTTCCGGTTTCAGCGGCGCGCCGTCGGTCTGGTCGGGAATCCCGTCTCGGTCGTTGTCGAGTTCGGGGCAGCCATCGGCGTCCAGGAAACCATCGAAGTCTTCGGGCTGGTCGGGGCAGTCGTCGGAGTTGTCGGTGATGCCGTCGTCGTCGCGGTCGGACGATTGGTTGGTCCATCTCAGGCCCACGAAGGCCCGCCAATCGGGCGTACCGAAACCTCGATTGACACCGACCCCGCCGCCCGCAAACGCGATCAGAGGGTCGGTGAGCGCGTAGCGAACGCTCCCCAGGACCTCGCCGTAGTCCCGATTTCCTCTCGCGAGCGGCTTTTCGGCGCTGGTCGCGCCGGCCAGGCTCAAGTCGATGCCCAATGGAGGCCCGCCCAGTGCATCGAGGCGAAGGCCGGCCCCAACCCGGGCGAAGAGCTCGTCGTCGACCTCGAGGTCGACGAGCGTCTCTTCCGGCCGGACGCGATAACCAAAGTTGGCGGCGACCACGACGACTTCGAAGTCTCGGCTGACTGCCAATTCCGGCTCGAAGGTGAAGGCGTCCTGGCCGAAGTACCCCCGAGGCATCAGGCTCGGCGCTACGAAGGTCGGCATGACCGCCAGGTCGATCCCTGCCTCGGCCTGACGAAGAACGCGGATCTTGGGCACGATGCGCGGTGAGCCGAAGCCCGTGGACCGCAGTTCGGGCAGTTCGCCAACCCCCGTGATTTCATCCGGACGCTCCTGGAAGAGCACCACCGGGATATCGAGGCCAAGCTGAACCCAGTCGAACAAGCCGACCGCGAGAACCACCTCGGCGCCGACCCGGGTATCGATGAGAGCCGCCTCTCGAGTTTGATCGTCCCCGTCGACCCGGTCGAACACCAGCGGATCGTCGGCGATCCCAACCCAGAGCCCGACATCGAAGCTCAAATGTCCGGGCACGACCCCGGCCTCGACGTCGATCACTCCGTTCGCGTCGAGCGCCAGCCGAAACCGCTCCCCCGGAAAGTTCCGAGGCTCGGACACGGTCTGCGCGACCGCGGGCCGAACCGCAGCGCCGACGAATAAGAGGGCCGCCAACGTCCCCGTTAGAACGCCCAGTTCGCCCAACGGACGGGATCGCCGGATCACGCCCGCCCCCGACGCCGCCACACAAACCACAACCCGAAAATGGCCAGCCACACGCCCATCAAGGGTGTGGATAGCTCAGATGTACGACAGCTGCAGCCCCCGCCGGTCGCGGTCAGCGCGTCGTCGATGCCATCGCTGTTGAGGTCGGGCCCGATCAGGTCGTCGGCCGGATTGTTGGGGTCCCGTTCACCCGAGTCGACCCGGCCGTTGCCGTTCGTATCTTCGTCGCCGTCCTGGACGGTGCCGTCGTCGGTATCGGCGTCGGTCGGGTCGGTGGTGGTGTTCGGGTCAGCATCCACCGTCACCTCGCCGTCGGTACCCGCGAAAGACAGCTGGACCCCATCGCTTAGGCCCCCTGGAACCGGCGCCGTCACTCCGACCTCGAGTCCATCGCCCAGACCATCACGGTCGCTATCGGGGTCGAGGGGCGAGGTCACGAACCCATCGGTCCCCGCGACGAGCTCCTCACCGTCTCGAATGCCATCGTCGTCGGTATCGGCGTCGGCCGGGCGAGTGTCGACGCCGATGTCGAACGACGTCGAACTGGTGCCGGCCTGGAGCTCCTCGGCGTCGGTCAGGCCGTCGTTATCGGTGTCGGGGTCGAGGAAGTCGGTGCCCTCGGCCAACTCGGTCGTGTCGAGCAGGCCATCGCCGTCGCTGTCGACGGCTCGGCGTACGCATTGGCTGGGCTCGCCCGCACAGACCCAGCCGGGCTCGACCTGGCAGATCTGGCTGCAGCCATCACCCGGTTCACTGAAGCCGTCGTCGCACCCCTCTTCGGCGTTGATCACCCCGTCGCCGCAGGTCGTGGGGATGTCATCGTCCATGTCGAGCGGGTCGGTCTCTCCTGGGTCGACCTCGCCGTCGCGGTCGCGGTCTTCGAGACCGTCGGACACGGTGCCGTCGTCGGTATCCGCGTCGGTCGGATCGGTCTGAGTCGTCGGATCCGCGTCGGGCACGAAGCCGGGGTCGGTACCGACGAACGGAACGCCGATGCCCGTGCTGAGCCCTTCGGGCACTGGAATGGCACTGGTTTCGACCCCATCGAGCAGGCCGTCGTCATCGGTGTCCGAATCCAACGGGTCGGTGATGAAGCCGTCGGTGCCCGACTGCCGCTCTTCGCCATCGGCGATGCCATCGTTGTCGGTATCGCCGTCGAGCGGATCCGTGTCCGTGCCCGGGTCGAACAAATTCGGATCGGCGCTCGCGACCTCGGTCCCGTCGTCGACCCCGTCGTCGTCGGTGTCCGCCTCGAACGGGTCGGTCCCGAGCATGAGCTCGGTCTGGTTGTCGAGGTCGTCGTCGTCGGGATCCGAGCTGGGTGGCGAGCAAACGGTCGGCGTGCCCCGGCACGCCCACCCCGGCTCGAGCACGCATACGGTCGAACAACCGTCGTTGGGAGCCTGACCGCCATCGTCACAGGTCTCGCCGAGGTCGATGACTTCGTTGCCACACCGGTCGCTCATGTCGTCGGCGCCCACGTTCGGATCTCGTTCACCCGGGTCGACCCGGCCGTTGCGGGTCTCGTCTTCGACGCCGTCGGGCACCCCACCGAGGTCCGTGTCGGCCGCCGTGGGGTCAGTGATGGTCGAAGTGTCGGCGTCGGGAAGGAATCCAAAGTCGGACCCTCGGTACGGCAGCATGGCGACATCGCTGACCCCTTCGAGGACCGGCCCCAGCCCCACCTCGAGGCCGTCGGGCAGACGATCGCCGTCGGAGTCCGGGTTCAGCGGATCCGTGAGACGTCCGTCCTGGCCCAAAGTGGGCTCTTCGCCGTCGCTCACCCCGTCGTCATCGGTGTCGGCATCCACCGGGTCGGTGTCGAGACCGGGATCGAACCGCCGGGGGTTACCGGCGGCGACCTCTTGCCCGTCGGTCAGACCGTCGCCGTCGGTGTCGTCATCGTCGGGGTCGGTGCCCACGACCACTTCGTCGCGGTCGAGCAAGCCATCCGCATCGCGGTCGAGGGTATCGACGTTGCATACGCTCGGCGCGTTCGCACAGGTGAAGCCAGGCTCGATCACGCAAAACGACGAGCACCCGTCGCCATCGATGCGAGCCCCGTCATCGCAGGTTTCGTTGCTCGCGATCGCGCCGTCTCCGCAGGTCGGCAGGCGATCATCGGTCGGGTCGAGCGGGTTGCGCTCGTCCGGGTCGACCCGTCCGTTGCCGTTCGAGTCCTCGAGGCCGTCCGGCACGCCCCCGAGGTCAGTATCGACCGCGAGGGGGCTCGTACGGGTGGTCGGGTCCGAGTCGGGGACGAAGACGGCCGGGTCCGAACCGGCGTAGGGGACGCCGGTTGCGCTGCTGCCCGCCGGAACCCCGTTGGCGCCGGTCTCGAGGCCGTCGACCAGACCGTCGCGGTCGGTGTCCGGGTCGACCGGACGGGTCACCCAGCCGTCGGCGCCCGGCTTCGTCTCTTCGCCATCGGAGATGCCGTCATCATCGGTATCCGCGTCCAGCGGGTCGGTCACCCAGCCGTCCTGACCCGGTGCGACTTCTTCTCCGTCAAAGAGGCCGTCACCGTCGGTGTCCGGATCTTTCGGGTCGGTCCCCAATCGGTCCTCGACCTGATTCACCAGCCCATCGCCGTCGAGGTCTCGCCGGTCGTCGCTCGGGTCGTTCGGGTTGGTCTCGCCGTCGTCGACCTGACCGTCGCGATCGAGGTCTTCGACCGCGTCGGCGAGTCCTCCGGCGTCCGTATCGCGGCGGGTGGGGTCGGTTTGGGTCGTGGGATCGGCGTCGACGACGAACGGTGCCCCGGTGCCTTCGTAGGGGACGCCTTGGCCGTCGGAAACACCTCCGCTGACCCCCGACGCGCTGGTCTCGAGACCATCGGGGAGGCCGTCGTCATCGGTGTCCGCATCGAGCGGGTCGGTGACCAAGCCATCGACCCCAGCGACCTCTTCTTCGCCGTCGCGAATCCCATCGTCGTCGGTGTCGGCGTCGAGCGGGTCGGTGTCGACACCCGGATTATAGGCGGTCGGATCTCCGTCCTCGAGCTCGACATCGTCGGTCAGCCCGTCGTCGTCGGTGTCGCTATCGAGGGGATCCGTCCCCGCTCGCCGCTCCAGCACGTCGATGAGGTTGTCCCCGTCGGAGTCTTTCGGATCGAGCTGGCAGGAAGACGGTTGGAAGTCGCAAATGTAGTCCACCTCGATCAGGCACTGCGAGGAGCACCCTTCGCCGTCGGCCCGGTTCATGTCGTCGCAACGCTCGCCGAGGTCGATCACCCCGTTGCCGCAGCTGGCGGGCTGATCGTCGAGGGGGTCGTTGGGGTCGCGTTCCCCGGAATCGACGGCCCCGTTACCGTCGACATCCTCGAGACCGTCGGGAACGCCACCCGCATCGGTATCCGGATCGGTGGGATCGGTGGTCGTCGCTGGGTCGGCGTCCTTCCGGAAGTTCGGTCCGGTGCCCGCGTACGGTATGCCACTGCCGATGCTCCGCCCCGCGGCGACCGGCGTGGCCGCCGTCTCGACCCCGTCGACGACGCCATCGTCGTCGGTGTCGGCATCCAGGGGGGCGGTCAACACGCCATCGACGCCAAGCCTGACTTCTTCACCATCATCGATGCCGTCGTCGTCGGTGTCCGCGTCGAGCGGGTCGGTGTCCACGCTCGGCTCATAGGCCGTCGTCGACGTTCCAGCGGCAACCTCCACGGGGTCGAGGATCCCGTCTCGATCGGTGTCGTCGTCGAACGGGTCCGTCCCCAGGGCGACTTCGATGCCGGTGGTCAGCCCGTCGAGGTCGGGATCGGCTCCGAGGCGTGAGCATCGCGTTGGAACCGAAGCCCCGCACGCGAACCCTGGCTCGATCGTGCAGGTCGCCGAGCAGCCGTCCCCCCCCAGACCATTGCCGTCGTCGCAGGCCTCCAGCGGATCCAGCGCGCCATTGCCGCAGTCGATAAAGAGATCGTCGAGGGGGTTGTTGGGGTCCGTCTCGACGACGGGGTCGAAGAACCCGTCACGGTTGAAGTCTTCAAGGCCATCGGAAACACCGCCGACGTCGGTGTCGAGGACGGTCGCGTTGGTCGTCGTCGACGGATCGGCATCGGCGACCGCGCCCGTCCGGGTTCCGGCGTACTCGATGGCGGTGCCGTCCGAAGTACCGCCCGGAATCGGCGAGAAGCCGCCTTCGAGGCCGTCGAGAAGGCCATCGTCGTCGGTGTCCGCGTCCAGCGGTGAAGTCTCGAGGCCGTCGATGCCAGGATTTCGCTCTTCACCGTCGCTCAGCGCGTCGTCATCGGTATCTGCATCCAGCGGGTCGGTGTCGATGCCCGGATCGAACCGTCCGGGGGTGCCCCCGCTAAGCTCGGTGCGGTCATCGAGACCATCGTCGTCGGTATCCGAGTCGTTGGGGTCGGTGCCGGCGGCGATCTCTTCGGGGGTGGTCAACCCGTCGCTGTCCGGGTCGCTCGTATCGACCGTGCAGACACTCGGGGCGCTCGAGCACGTGAAGCCGAACTCGATGACGCAGACCGACGAGCACCCGTCGCCAGCGATCAGATTGCCGTCGTCGCAGGTCTCGCCAAGGTCGATGACCGAGTTTGGACACGACGAGGGCCGATCATCGCGCGGATTGTTCGGGTCGCGCTCGTCGACATCGAACCGGCCATCGCCATCGGTATCCTCCAGGCCATCGGGCACCCCGCCCCGGTCGGTGTCGGCCGCGGTCGGGTTGGTTTGGGTCGTGGGGTCGGTGTCCGCGGCGAAGGTCGGCTCGGTACCGCGGTACGGGATTTCAAGGCCGTCACTCAGGCCCCCGCTAGCGCCGAGCGCGCTGGTCTCGAGCCCGTCGACCAAGCCATCGCCATCGGTATCCGCCCGGACGGGATCGGTGATCCAACCGTCGCGCCCGAGGGTCACTTCTTCGCCGTCGGCGATGCCGTCGTCGTCGGTATCCGCGTCGAGCGGGTCGGTCGGTCGACCCCCGCGGCCGACCCCCACCTCTTCGCCATCGAGGAGACCGTCATCGTCCGAATCGGGATCGAAGGGGTCCGTGCCGAGGGCGACCTCGCGTCGGTTGTCGAGACCGTCGCCGTCCCGATCGATGATGTCATCGCGAGGATCGTTCGGGTCGAGCTCGCCCGGATCGACCCGACCGTTTCGGTTGAGGTCCTCCAAGCGATTCGGTACCCCGCCCCGATCGAAATCCTCGTCTTCATCGAGCTGCCCATCGCCATCGCTGTCGAGGTCTCGGAAGTTAGGGACACCATCACAGTCGTCGTCGGGGGGGGGCACCGTCAGATCGCACCCGACGACCTCGAGCCGATCCGGAAGACTGTCGCCGTCGCTGTCCGGGTCCAAGGGGTCGACGAGGCCGTCCCCGTCGGTGTCGGGCACGAACGCCGGCATGAGGGCCTCGAACCTGTCGCCAATGCAGTCGCCGTCGGTGTCTGCAGACGTACTCGAAGTGCCGATCGCGACCTCGACCGCGTTCGGAAGTCCATCCTGATCGGCGTCGTCATCAAGACCGCGGACAACGAAGTCGTCGAAGACCGCGCCACCGTTGTCGTAGGTCATCAGCCCGCCCAAGCCAGGCCCCAGGGGCGTGGTGTCGAGGGTGGTCAGCACGATGTCGGGGGCCGGCCCCAGCACGCCGTCCTGGTTGGTGTCGATGGTACAGGTGACCCGACTGCCCCCCGCTTCCGGGCGGACCTCGAGGCGCATTCGGTACGGCTCGTTAGCGGTGTACGCGAACGTCTTGTTGAACGCGACGACGAAGGACCCCACGCACTCCGGCGGGTCGCCGACTCGAATGAGTTGAGCGCGCGGCCCGTCGTCCATCTCGACCACACCGGCGCAGTCCATGAACTGGTCGTTGCTCATGTAACAGGCGTAGTACTGACCAGGGTCGACATAGCTCGCCACGAGCCCCATCGCATCGTCGTCCGCGCTCCGGACGGTCGCTTCGATGGCGACGTACCGCCAAGCGGGATGGCCCGTTAGCAGGAAGTTCTCGTACGCGTCCGCCACCGGACCGAAGCTCCCGGTGCCGACGTCCGTCCTCGGCGACACCCCGTCGTTGAGGTCGGTGCGGTACCGGTCGCCGGGGTTGACCGAGATCCATCCCCGAAGCGCCGTATCGCTCCCGAAGAACGTCTCGTTGCTGCAGTCGAAGTTGTCTTCGAAGTACGTCGTCGATTGCGCGGCGACCGGACGGCCGATCGCCAGGACCCCCACCACGGCCGCTAGGCTCGTCCACGCCGGCCTCTTCCAGGTCGAATCATGAAAACCCATCGCTCAGACTCCGGCGGAAGGTACGATGGATCGGAGGTTAGCGATACCCCCAAGGCCACCAGCTGACCTTCTCGGCGCGAACCACCTGCGCCCGGGGCCCGGCGGTTCGTTCGAGGAACAAGGCGTAGAACTGAGCAGCTCCGAGGAGGACTGCCCTCGCCAGGTGAATAGCAAGCTGGTGCCGTTGATCGTCTCGGTGCTCAACCGAGTGTGCGCGAGCGGGAACTGCTCTCGCAGGTACTGATGGAAGGCTTCGAAGGTCGCGGGGTCGAAGTGGGGCGCCCTGGTCCGGGTCACCGTAGGAATCCGGATCGCGCCCGCCAACCGCTCGGCCGCCGCCTCGCGATCGACCGCCACCGTCTCGGCCGGTGGCAGCGGCTCGATCCGTGCCGTGAACATCAGCGTGCGGACAACGACGACCGCGGCCAGGCCCAGCAGGAGCGCCAGCAAGCCGAGCAGCATCCGGAAGATGAGCCTTCACGAGTCCGCTCCCGATGCAGATCGAACCGGCCGCCCGCAACCAGAGGTGATCCTTTCCATAGGCGGGTGATGTCACGACCCCGAGGGGCCTGCAAGATGAGGCTATGGCGAAACCCCGGCTACCGACTCCGCAGAAATGTCTTTGATCGTCGGGCGGAGCTGGTACTTGAAAGACGTGAAACTGGAGAAAGAGGCCGAGCGACGCCGAACGTTCGCGATCATCTCCCATCCGGATGCGGGCAAAACCACGCTCACCGAGAAGCTGCTTCTGTACGCGAACGCCATTCACCTCGCGGGGTCGGTCAAGGCCAAGCGCACCTCGCGGCACGCGGTCAGCGACTGGATGAAGATGGAGCAGGAGCGCGGAATCTCCGTCACGTCGTCGGTTCTGCAGTTCGAGCATCTCGGCAGCGTTCTCAATCTGCTCGACACCCCCGGCCACGCCGACTTTTCAGAGGACACCTACCGAACCCTGGCCGCCGTCGACTCGGCGGTCATGCTGATGGACCACAGCAAGGGCGTCGAGCCGCGAACCAAGAAGCTGTTCGACGTCTGCCGGATGCGCAAGGTCCCCGTCGTCACCTTCATGAACAAACTCGACCGAGCGGGCCTCGAGCCGCTCGAGCTGGTCGACGACGTCAGCGCGCAGCTCGACTTGCGAGTGGCGCCGATCAACTGGCCGCTCGGAATGGGCCGAAACTTCAAGGGCGTGGTCGACATCCAGACTCGGGAAGTCACGCTGTTCGAGGCCAACCAGAGCCACGGCATGAGGATCACCGACACCCGACGGGTCCCCTTCGAAGAGGTGAAGCCGATCATCGGTGACAGCCAGTTCGAGAAGGTTGGTGAAGAGCTGGAGCTGCTCTCCGAAGCCGGCGAACAGTACGACCATGGCGCTTTTTTGGCCGGTGAGCTCAGCCCCTGTTTCTGGGGCTCGGCGATGAGCAACTTCGGCATCGAGATGCTGCTGCAGTTCCTCTCCACCAAGGCTGCTCCGCCCAAGCCTCGCCGCACCGAAGATGATGTCGAGGTTGCACCGATCCACGACCAGTTCACCGGATTCGTCTTCAAGATTCAGGCGAACATGAATCCTCGCCATCGAGACCGGGTCGCTTTCATGCGCGTCGTCAGCGGCGTGTTCGAGCGAGACATGGACGTCACGATCGGGCGGAGCGGGCAGAGCATGCGGATGGCCCGACCTCAGTCGTTCATGGCGCAAGACCGGTCGCTCGTAGAGGCCGCCTACCCAGGCGACATCATCGGAATTCACGACCCCGGTAAGCTTCGGGTCGGCGACACCGTGAGCGCCAAAGGCAAGCTCAAGTTCGCGGGCATACCGCGGTTTGCGCCCGAACACTTCGGTCAGCTGCGCCTCAAAGACCCGATGAAGCGTAAGCAGCTCGACACCGGCCTCGAGCAGCTCGCCCACGAAGGTGTCATTCAGCTCTTTTTCAGGCCTGATACGGGCCGCCAGAGCCCGTATCTGGGCGCCGTCGGTATGCTGCAGTTCGAGGTCCTCAAGGAGCGCCTCAAGAACGAGTACAACGTCAACGCAGTCTTCGAATCGCTACCGTTCCGGTATGCTCGATGGATCGGCGGCGCCCCCGAGGCCCTCCAATGGCTGAAGAAAGGCGGGTCGAGCTTCCACGTGCTCGAAGACCGCAACGGCGATCCGGTGCTGCTGACGGAGTCCGAGTGGGGCATCAACTACGCGATGCAGAACGCCAAGGGGCTCGAACTGTACGACGTGGAGCCTCTTTGAGGCCGCCCGAGGCGATGGGATCGCCCTACCGAGGTTTGGTCTCGTTATAGAGCGTCACGGCCTCTTGGGTGACTCGCAGGGCATCGGCCGCGCCGAGGATCTCATCGACCTCGACCTGCTTGTTCTCGAGGATTTTGTAGTCCTGGAAGAACCGTTGAATCTCGAGGAGATTATGCTTCGGCAGGTGACTCACGTCTTCGACGTGAGCGTACGCGGGGTCGTCGACGTTGACGGTGATCAGCTTATCGTCGGCGCGGCCGTCGTCGAGCATGTGCATCATCCCGACCGGCCGGCTTCGAACCACCGACAGCGGATAGACCGCCTCGCTCATCAACACCAGGGCATCGAGCGGGTCGCCATCGTCGCAATAGGTTCG
Organism: uncultured Myxococcales bacterium; assembly: GCA_964519665.1. Taxonomy (GTDB): domain Bacteria; phylum Myxococcota; class Kuafuiibacteriia; order Kuafuiibacteriales; family Kuafuiibacteriaceae; genus JANQQN01. The sequence continues at coordinate 31,541 of CAZFIV010000007.1, read as the reverse complement.
GGGCACGAAACCGTAGTTGGCCGGGTAGACGACCGAGCTCCAAAGGACGCGGTCGACCTTCAGCAGGCCGGTCCGTTTATCGAGTTCGTATTTGACCTTACCGCCGCGTGGAATCTCTACCACGACGTAAATGATAGAAAGGTCTCGGCCCGGAGCGGGGAACAGATCATGCCAGGGATGCATCGCCGCGAGTTTGCGAGCGGCGCCCATGACGCGCAAGGCCACGCACTTTCTCCGGCATCGAGCTGAGTCGCTCTACGCCTTTATTTGCGCAAGATAGTCGTCGACCGCAACTTCGATCTCAATCTGGCCCGCGATCACTGCGGCCAGGTATCGCCGCAACCACGTCCGAATCGTCGGTCGTGCGCGCTTCCACTCCTCGAAGATGATCCGAGTGAGCGTCCCGGACTCGGTCAGGCAGCCCGATTCGTGATACTCGCGTTCGGCTTGCTCCCGGTCGTAGTCGACGCGAACGATCTCGGCGCTCCATTCGCCATTCAGCCACCAACTTCGCGCGTAACTGGCCCGGACATCGCCATCGAACGGAACCCCGACCGAACCCGAGTTGACCACCAACGTCTGATCGACCCGCCGCACAAACGGACGGTGGGTGTGCGCGGTCGCGAACAACGACGGCGCCGGCGCCATCTTCCTGCGCGCCATGAAGTCGGGCGTCCGCACGTAAATACCGTCGTCGTTTCGGATCATGGAGGCGTGGGTCGCACGAAACCCCTCGGGCAGCTCGACGGTGAGCGTCCAAGCCTGGATCTGCTCGGCCCACGCCGAACCGATCTGCCGAAAAGTCCAGTACGAAAGGCGGGCGAGCTCGAACCGAATGTCCTCGAGGTCTGGCGGTCGTCCGAGATGACGAGCCACGTAGTCCTCGTGATTGCCTCGGACAAAATGCCACTGATAACGGCCCGCGGTCGCTCGCTCGCTCAGGATCTCGAGGCAGGTCGACGATACCGGCCCTCGGGACACCGTGTCGCCGTTGACCACCACATGGTCAGGCCCGAATCGTTCGACGTCGTCGAGAACCGCGAGCAACGCGGGGACGTTTCCGTGAATGTCGGAGATCAAGGCTACTTTCATGAGCGAAATCGAAGCGTTGACTCACACCCGATACGCCACACGGGTCTGTTCGGCCGCCCGATAAGCGTTGGCGGCGGGGTCCCAGTTGCGGCGATGGACAACCACCTCGTCTTCGCCCAGCTCATAAAGATTGTACCCTCCGCCATGCGCAAGGTCGGTCGCGCTTCCGGCACAAATGACCGCTCGTCTCCGAGTTCGAACCACATAGCTTCGGTGCATATGACCGTGCAGGACAAGATCGACCCGGTAGCGCGAGTCGTCCAGGACGGCCATCAGGGCCTCGGCGTCGCGAATGCCATGATGGGGCCGGTCTGGCTGCCCGTTGGACCGATAAAAGCCGTAGTGCATGAGCACGATGGTCGACCGACCGGCGGTCGCCAGCTGGCCGAGAATCTCCGACAGCGCTTCGAGCTGCTCGGGGCCACACAGACCGGATGAATCAGTGAGCGTGGTCGGGCGCGCCAGATCGAGGCCCACCAGCGAGACCGAACCGACGTCCTTGCGAAACGGGAACCGCGGCCCCGTCTCCGGTACGCCGGCCGACAGGTCGCCAAAATATCGGTCGAACAGGGTCGCGGTGTCCTCGGTGTAGCGATCGTGATTGCCGGGAATGACCGTGTACCGGCCGGGTTCTCGGATCCGGTCGCCAAATAAGCGCGCGCACCGAACGAACTCTTCTTCGTAGCTCATCTGCGTGATGTCGCCGGTGCAGACCACGTGGTCAGGCATCTGCATGTCGACGTCTTCCAGGAGCCTTTCAATGCGCTCTTCGACGTCTTCGAAATGCCGCTTGCGGCCGCCGACATAGTAGTTCAGTGCGCCCGCACTGCGCTTGCCCCACAGGGTTCGCAGGCCCTGCTGCATCGGGGACAGCGTGACATGGATATCCGAAAAGTGCGCGATGCGCATGAATCAAGCCTCTCGGGCGGAGCCGAACCATTCCGGCACCAGATCCGGAAAAAGGTTGTCGCGCGCCTCGAGGATGTCGAGGTCTCGCTGAAGGACCGCGCCAGCTTCGATCTGCTCACTGAGGCGGTCGACTTCGCCCAGATGGCCTCGCAGCCGTCGCTCGGCGTAGTTGACGGTGGTGCCCATGGTCAGCATGAACGGCCAGTCGCTCGCCGCCGCCAAGCACAGCGAGCGAATCATTTGGCGCATCGCGCGATCGACAGCCACGCTCCGAGGCGCGAATGTATCGACTAGATACTGCACGCGACGGACCGCGCGATGCAGCCGAGGCCATACCCAGTCGTTCCTCTCGTTGAGCCACACTTCGGCCTGGCCGCGACGGCCCCAAGAGCTCCGGGCCGGCTGGGACATCTGCCATTCGGCCCCGAGCGCGACGACGTCGCCCATCGATCGCATGCAGCCCGCCTCCGGGGTTGAAACCAAGGACCGCGCAACCTCGTTGATGAAGTCGGGCCCCTCGAACCACCAGTGTCCGAATAGCTCGGCATCATACGGCGCCGTGATGACGCGGTTGCCAGGCGGGGTCGGTCCCGGACCGAGCGCCTCGTACCTTAGGATATCGCAGAAGTTCAGCGCATGCTGTCGACACGCCACCATCGCATCGTGGCGGTCGTAGACTTCCTTTTGGTCGAGGGGCACGCTTCGACCCGTGATTCGGTGGCGTTTGACGCCCGTGTGGCGCCGCATCCCGGTCGACAGCAACAGGTCTTCGACCTGATCGAGCGGTAGGTCGAAGCCTGCATCCCGGTAGTACTCACGATACCGGAAGTCGCCTGGATACCCGATGTCCGCGCTCCAGACCCGCCGCGACGTGGTCGGATGCCGCGGAAACGCAAACACCCCCGATGGCGTGATGATCGGGGCGAGGTGGCCGAAGGCCGGCGGCGGGTCGGCGAGGTGAACGGCGTGCGCATCCACCACGAAGTACAAAAGGCCCTCGTCCGCGAGAATCCGGTCGAGACCGGGAGCGTAACCGCACTCGGGCAGCCAGATGCCCGGCGGGTGGCGAGCAAAGTGTCGGCGATGCGTCTGCGCACCGAGCTTCACCTGCGCCCGGGCGAACTCCGGCATGACCTCGAACATCGGGAGGAACGCGTGGGTGGCGGCGCACGTCGCAACCTCGACCACGCCCGCCTCCATCAGGCGCCGGATCGCCCCGACGACGTCCTGCCCTTCGGCTTCGAACAAGGCCGATAGTCGCTGCAGTCGCGTGTGATAGAAGCCGTGAACCTCGTCGAGCACATGGTCGCCGCTGGCGGTTCGAGCCAGGCGACCCGTGAGGTCGAGCAGGCCATCGAGCCGTTTTCGATACCTCCGGATCAACAGATCGTCGGTAAGCATCTCGCACAGAGTGGGACTCATCGACATGGTCAGCTTGGCGTCGACCTTGTCGTGCACCCAGCCCCGCATCATCTCGATGAGCGGCAGGTAGGTCTCCGTGATCGCTTCGAACAGCCAATCTTCCTCGAGAAAGTCCTCGCTTTCAGGGTGCCGGACGAAGGGCAGGTGAGCGTGCAAAAAGAGGCAAACCGACGTCTTGGAAGACGTCGTCACCGACGTAGGGGGGGGCGGATCGGCCTCGGCCATCTGGTCGGTCACGATAGTGCTTTCAGTCAGGAATCGGCTTTTGGCGGCTTGCCCGGTGTCTCGCCGGAGGGTGACGTATGGGAATCCTGGTCGGCTGGTTCCGCCGAGTCCAAACCGAGCAACTGATCCCACGGCTGCGCGGGGTCGGGCATTGTGGTCGGTCGTGCCGGAACGGCTGGTTCTTGGTCAACGGGACCGGCGGGCGCCTCCGTCGGAGCATCGACCACTTCCGACGGCGATTGCACGGATGCGTCGGGGGTCGTCTTCGGTGCTGCATCGGAAGCCCAAGGCACGTCGCCGTTCGCTTCCCGAGCGGCTTGGTCAGCCGCCCACGCATCGGAGCCCGGCACCGGGGCCGGGCCGAAGGGCGCCGCGTTCGCTTCCGGCGGGGTACCGCCGAACGGGCTCGCGTATCCGATGGCGCCGCGTGACTCGCTTTCGGATCGGGCTTCGCCTTCGCCGGGGGAGTCGACCGTACCGTAATAGTAGGAGGCTTCGTCGTGGCCGAAGCCGTCTCCGGCCCAATAATAAGCGTCGCCGTCCGGACCGTGCGCGTCCGGCCCACCGTAGGGCTGAAGCCGACCCTCCGAGCCGATCCCGAACCGCGGACCGAGCCGCCCCTCGGACCCGAGCCCGAAGGCGCCGAGCCGACCCTCAGAGCCCAGACCGTATTGTCCGAGCCGAGCTTCCGACCCTTCGAAGAATCCCAATCTTTCTTCGGAACCGCCGGGATAGGCTCGCAGGCGCTCTTCGGAGCCTCCGAGACGCTCTTCAGAGCCCCCGAGACGCTCTTCAGAGCCCCCGAGACGCTCTTCAGAGCCCCCGAGACGTTCTTCGGAGCCGCTATCCGGAGCACGTTCGCGCAGGCGCGCTTCGGAGCCGGACCATTCGACCTCAGCCCCCTCGCCTTCTTCGGCGGGGGCCCCTTCTTCGGCCCTCGCCGGCCTCTCGAGCTCTTCTGCCGAGACCGGACGCGCCGCCCCGGTCTCAAGCTTGGGCACCCGAGTCAGATCCGATGCCTCGTTGAGCACGCCGATATGAGGAATACTGGAGACCAGCGCGGTCGCTCCCGGTGGACGAGGCATCATCGGCGGTGTCGCCGCGGGCAGCGACCGGGCGATCAGGACTTCGTCATCCAGGCCTCGGGCCCACAGCTCGGCCAGGTACGAAGCATCGGCGAAGGGAACCCGAACGTACCGGCGACCGGACGGCACGGCGGCCGAGCTCTGGTGCACGAGGCCGGCGCCGGTCGGCTGCAGGATGCGCAGAAGATATTGGCGGTCGCCGCGGATCCGGCCAACCGAAGACAGCCGGCGTTCATCGAGCTCCCAGTAGACGAACAGCCATTCACTGTCTCGTGCCAATACAACCAGCTCGCCGGCGTTGGCCGTCTCTTGGAAGACCGGGGTCGCGTTGCCGGCGGGATCCCCTGCCGGCGAATCGGGCGGGTTGGGCCGTGAGCCGGCCGCGCCGGAGAACGATTCGACGTCGGCGGGCTCGGTGGGGCGTTCCGGCGCGACGGCCGGCACGTCGATGGGCCGGTTCGTCACTCGCTCCGACTCGGTGGGCTCGGGGTCATCCGAGGGTTCTCCCGAATGGGCAACGACGGTCGGGGCGGCCGAAGTCGCCCCAGCACTCTTTTCGGCCTCCGCGGCCACGGCGTCGCTGCTCACGGCGTCCGCGGCCTCGCTGATCTCCTGCTGCAACTCGTCCGTCGGTCTCGAGGGCGGACCCCCGGAAGCCGACATCAGAATGGGATCGGAGTCGGGCTGGGCGGGGTCGGGCGACGTCGTCCGCACGGGCTGGCCGGCGAGGCGAGAAACGACCTCGTCCGAGAGCCGAACCCGCGCCTCATCGACCTTGTCGCGGACCTGCTCGATAGCGTTGCGCAGCGCGCGAGCACTGGTCCAGCCCCGCTCCAACATGCGCCAGACACGGCGCGAGCGGTCCTCGTTGCTCATTGCACGAAGCGCCTAACACGCAGCGCGACGAAGAGCGACTGCTGTCCGTCCGAACCGTCCGTCCGCCCTCCGTCCGAACCGCCGTTGGACACGCTGGCCGGAAACGGTCATTCTTCGTCGGTGCCGGCGGAGCTGATCTATGCGGCGGTCGCGGGGGGCGCGCTGGTTGGTATCGTCGCGATTTTGGCGACGAGCGCCCTCGATTGGCTTCGTCTCAGCCGCATGCGCCTACCCCGCCGCCTGAGTTTCGAGCGGGTCGAGACGTCGGACCTGCCGGAGGACGCACAGGCGCCCCTCGACTTTCTACGGGCCCGGCTGCGACCCCTGGGATTCACCGAACTCGACGGACCAGTCCTGCTAAGTTCTCTAAATCAGGCCGGTCATCAGCTCTGGCTGGTGCCGTTTGTCCACGAGGACGAGCGCGCGTACTTTTTTTTGGGGATCGACGCGGCCATCAGCCCGAGCAGCGAGCTCGCCATCCATATCGTTACCCCCCTGGCGCGGGGGAGGCGGGTCGAGACCACCACCTTGGAAGTGCTCGGCCAGCTGATCCGTCCCGAGGCGGTCGCGGCTCAAGTCGTCCTGGACGCCGATTCGGTCGAAGAAATCTGGAGCCGCCATCGCAAAGCGCTGACTCGATATGAGCGGGCCGAGCGCCTCGAGGTCGAAGCGGGCGACTGGCCCCCGCTCGCCCGAGCGGCCTACGAGACCTGGCTGCGAGCCGCTGTCCGGTCGCAACGGCTCATTCTCGACCACAACCAGCAGATGTACCGAGTACGCCGGCGGCCGGGCCGCCTCCTGTAGCGGCGATCCGGCTCGAACCTACGGGTGACGAGATGTGGGCGTTCAGGGTACGGGCGGCATGCGCCGTTCGTTGAACTCCGATGGACGGAACCGCCGCCCGAGTACAGGGTTGCCCGAGCCTGCAGTGCCTCGAGTTCCTCGAGTTTCGCCGCCTTCGCGGATCGGTGACGGCCCTCCTAGGTCGGACCTTCTCTTGAATATATTCGACCCGATACTACCTAAAGACGCTTGCTTGGGTCGGGGGGCGAGTCTTTCGGCTGCTCGGCCCAATACAATGCGGTGCAAGGCGAGTTGTCGTAGTTGCCGGTCTGCGAGTTCACGGATTTGGGCACGCACTCGGAACTGATGGCGCGCACCTCCACGTCACCATGATCTGCGTATCGAACTACGCAGCAGGGCGATTCCGGATCTGACCGTCGGTGAGGAGCACCCCACCCTGACTTGACGGTCGTTCCGTGCGATGGCCAGCCCATGATCGAGCTTCCGGAGAATGCACCTCTCGCGCGCTACCAGCGGTACATCCATGAACTCGAAACCCAGCATGGCTGGCTGGACGTGGACCTCGTCCACAACTGCTTTCTGATGGGAGAAGAGGTCGGCGAGCTCTTTAAAGCCGTCCGCCGCTACAATCGCCAGTGGCAAGAAGCGACGACCGACCGCGTGGAAGACGATGACGCAAGAGCACACGTCGGGGAGGAGCTCGTCGACGTATTCAACTACCTGCTGGCTATTGCGAATCGCCTCGACATCGACCTGGAGGCCGCATTTCGGGCCAAGAACGAGAGAAATCAAACCCGCACCTGGTCGTCGTGAGTCGGTTTTCCGCGCGAGACACGCCGCGCGCGGTCTGCTAGGCCATGCTTCGGCCGGATAGGCCGAAACGCTCATGACCGCTCACCGACATCTGCGCCATGACGGCCCCTTCGTTCCCTCATCCACGACGGCTCGTCCACGTCCAGACGACGTCCATGTCGAGGGTCTGCCGCGGCTATCGCCGCTGGAAGCTCTATCCGGCAAACACATCTTGTTACTCGGGACGACCGGGTTCCTCGCAAAGATCGTCTTGGCAATGCTGCTCGAGCGATTCTCGGTGGGCCGCATATACTGCGCCATCCGCGGCACGCGTTCGATGACCCCGGAAGACCGCCTGTGGAAAGAGGTTTTGGGATCCGAGATGATGAAGCCGCTGCGCGAACGCTTCGGGCCGAGCTTCGATGCGTACGTCAAGCAGACTGTCGAAGTCGTGCCTGGCGACCTCGGCCAAGACGATCTCGGAATCACCGGCGACCTTCGCGCCCGGCTGGCCGCCGAGGTCGACCTCGTGATCAACTCAGCGGGTCTCGTCAATTTCAATCCTCCCCTCGATTCGGCGGTCGAGGCGAATGCGGTGGGCGCGCTGCGAGTGGCCCAGCTCACCGCGAAGCTCGAGAAGGCCAAGCTGGTGCACGTGTCGACCTGCTATGTGGCCGGATGTCGGTCCGGTCGCATTCGTGAAGACGGGCCGATCGTCGGCTACTTCCCGAAGGCCGACGAGTTCGAAGGCGTCGAGTTCGACTGGCGCCGCGAGATTCAAGACCTGCAACGGATCATCCAAGCGACCAAAGACCGCACCAACGATGCGGCCCTGAGCGCCACCTTCCGCCGCGAGGCACTCGACCGCCTCAAGCACGAAGGCCGAGAGCCCAACGATCGCACGGTGCGGGCAGCGACGACCAACCAGCGACGCCGGTGGTTGGCCGAGGAGCAGATTCGGCAAGGCGTCTCCCGCGCCCAACACTGGGGATGGCCAAACATCTATACCTATACGAAGTCGCTCGGTGAGCAGGCGATCGCCTCCATCGAGGGTCTCGACTGGGCGATCCTGCGGCCCGCGATCGTCGAGAGCGCGGCTCAGTATCCGTTCCCCGGCTGGAACGAGGGAATGAACACCACGGCCCCGTTGGCCTATCTCGGGCTGAAAGGCCAGATCCGCTTTCCTGGCACCAATGACCTCATCCTGGATGTCGTACCGGTCGATTACGTGGCGTCCGGCATCATCGCGGCCTCGGCCGCCCTCACCCAGGGCGAGGCGAAGAAGGTCTATCAAGTGGCCGCCGGCGACGTGAATCCGGTCAGCATGGCCCGGACCATCACGCTGGTGGCCCTGTACCGGCGGCGCAAGTACAAGAAGAAGGAAGAAGACGGCTCGATGCCGAAATGGCAAGCCAAGCTGCAGCAGCGCCACGTTCCGCTACCGGTGAGCCGCGACACCTACGAACGATTCAGCACGCCGATGATGCGGGGACTCCTCGGGCGGGCCCGCAAGGTCCTCGACAACATGGAGCCCGAGCGGTACGGACCGCTGGCCGGTGCGGTCTCCCAGGCCAAGAAGACGGTCAACGAAACCAATCAACGGCTCGACAAGGTCATAGAAGCCTTCGACCTGTTCATGCCGTTCATCTACGAGAACAAGTACGTATTTCGAACGAACCAAATGCGAGCGCTGTTCGCCCGCATGAGCGACCTCGACCGAGCCCTATTGCCGTTCGATACCGAGCATATCGATTGGCGCCAGTACTGGCTGGAAGTTCACATGCCGGGTCTCGAGAAGTGGGTCTTCCCGAAGCTCGACGACGACGGTCCGAAGCGAGTGCCCATCCCGCGCGACTATCGAGACCTGGCCGAACTGTTCGCGTCCCGAACGTCGGAACACAGCCGGCGGGTCGCCTACCGGGTCGTTCGCAAGGGTGACGAGGTGGCCGACAGCTTCACCTATCGCGATGTGCATCGCGCCGCCCGAGCGGCCGCCGAGTATCTGCACGCGAAAGGGGTCGGCCGCGGACAACGTGTCTTGCTCGCTTCGGAAGGTCGACCCGAGTGGGGCATGGCGTACTTCGGAATCATCCTGGCCGGCGCCACGGCCGTTCCGATCGACGTCGACCTATCTCGGGACGAAATCATCAACATCGCAGTCGCCTCGGGGGCGGTCACCACCATCGCGAGCAACGACCTCCGGAAGTTGTTGCTCGCCCTCGGCGACGACGGTCTTCCCAACGGCGAGTCGGCCTCGGCGCCCTTCCCGTTGCCCATCGAGACATTCGAAGAGGTCTTCGGGCGAGCCCACGAGACCCCACCGGCCGGTGCTTTGGTCAAGCGCAAGCCTGAAGACGTCGCGTCGATCGTCTTCACTTCGGGCACCACCGGTCGGCCGAAAGGCGTCGTTCTGCTCGACCGAAACTTCGCCAGTCTAACGGCGCGGATGGCCGCCTTGTTCGATCTCAATCGAACCGACGGCCTTCTGAGTGTTCTGCCACCGCACCACACTTTCGAGTTTTCGGCCGGGCTCCTGCTACCGATGGCCCACGGCGCTTCGGTCACCTACCTCGAGGAACGAACACCCGAGCTGATCTCCAAGGCCTTCGAGGAGGCGCCGGTCACCGCCCTGGTCGGTGTGCCGGCAGTGTGGGAGTCGCTGCATCGCAAGATCATGAACGAGCTCGCGGCCCGCGGTACGGTCGTCTTGCCGCTGGTCAAGCTCTTGATTCGACTCAATCGCATGCTCCGTGACCGCACGACCTGGAATCCGGCTCGGTGGCTGCTACGCCCGATTCAGGACGCGGTCGGAGGCCGGATGCGGTACATGGTCAGCGGCGCTGCACCCCTCAGACAAGACATCTATAAAGACCTGCGGGGGATGGGGTTTTCGGTCCACGAGGGATACGGCCTGACCGAAGCGGCCCCCGTCCTTACCGTGGGCTGGCCCAACCACCAGACACCCGCCGGCTCGGTGGGGTGGCCACTGCCGGGCATCGACGTGCGCATCGCCGAGCCCAACGACGAAGGCGTCGGAGAGATCATCGCCCGCGGTCCAACGATCATGCAGGGATACTTGGATGACCCCGCAGCGACCACCGAAACCGTGCGCGATGGCTGGCTGTACACCGGTGACCGAGGCAAGCTCGACGGCGAAGGGCGTCTGTACATCGTCGGCCGCGACAAAGACGTGGTCATCGATACGAGCGGGAAGAACGTCTATCCCGATGAAATCGAAGAGATCTACGGCGATCACCCGCTGATCAAAGAGCTCTCGGTGGTGGGCGTGCCCGCCGAGTCGGGCCCCGGAGAGCGGGTGGCCGCCCTGGTGGTTCCTGACTATGAGACGCCGCCCTCGCTCGAAGACGGCCTGAGCCGAGAAGCGGTGCGGGAGTCGATCCGTCGGCATTTCAAAGACGTCGGCAGTCGACTGCCCTTCGCGCGGCGGGTCAAGATCATGCACCTGTGGGATGGCGACCTGCCACGCACGTCGACCCGCAAGGTCCGCCGGAGTCTAGTGCGCGACGAGATCATCCGCATCGAACACACACTCAACGCGGCTCGCGGTACCAACGGCAGCTACATAAGCGACGGCATCGAGCTGTCGGTGCGTCGTACCATCGCGGCGATCGCCCAAAAAGACGTCAAGGACGTCTTGCCTCGACACAATCTCGCCGACCAGCTCGGCTTCGATTCGCTGATGCAGCTCGAACTGTATACGGCCCTCGAAGCCGAGTTCCCGCGAGCCAAGATCAGCCAGGATGAGATGAACGTGGCCGAGTCCGTGGCAGACATCGTCCGGTATGCCGAACGCGACCGATCGGGCGACCACGAGCGGGTTCAGGAAGTTGGGCACGAAGAAGAGGCGCGGCCCTTCCAGGTCCCGAAGCCGGTGGCCAGCGTCGGCAAGAAAGCTCTCGGCATCCTCCAGCGCCTAAGCTACGAGCGACTGCTCGACTGCACGATTGAGGGTCAGGGCAACATCCCCGCGAACCGTAACTTCATCGTCGTCGCCAACCACGCCAGCCACCTCGACCTCGGGTTGGTGAAACTCGCCTTGGGCCCGTTCGGCCATGGCTTGCGCACGTTGGCGGCGCGCGACTACTTCTTCGATGACCCTTGGCGTCGCGCGTACTTCGAGAACTTCACCAACCTGCTGCCGATCGACCGCCACGGTTCTTTGAAGAAGAGCCTCCGGTTGGCCACCGCGGCCCTGCGTGAAGGTCAGAACCTGCTCATCTTCCCCGAGGGCACACGAGCGCGCGACGGGGTGATGGTCTCGTTCAAACCCGCCGTCGGTCACCTGTGCCTGAACGAGGAGGTCGACGTCCTTCCGATCTTCCTCGACGGGACTTTTGATGCGATGCCGGTGGGTGCCGTGGCACCGCGTCCCGGCGATAGGCTGTTCGCCAAGATCGGAGCGCCGATCCGGGCCGAGGACATGAAGAAAGAGACCGACGGTATGCCGCGTTCACACGCTTACAAGCATGTCGCATGGACCGCAGAACAGGCGGTGCGACACCTCGGCGGTCTTCCCGAGCGGCCGCGCTCCGAGCGGCCCGTCGTGCGAGCCCGCCCGAAGAAGGCGGATCCCACGACCGAGACTTCGAGCGAGGCCTGACCGAATGGACGTGTTCGTAACCGGCGGTACCGGTTTTCTCGGTGGCGAAGTCGTCCGTGCTCTTTTGTCGAGTGGGCACCGGGTTCGAGCGATGGTCCGCCATCCGAAAGCTCGCCTGCCCGACGGCGCCGAGCCGGTGCCCGTTGCGCTCACCGACCGTGAAGACCTGCGAGCCGCCATTCGGGGCACCGAAGCCGTCATCCACATCGCGGGCAAGGTGTCCCGAGACCCTCGCGACTCCGCGGAGATGTATGCGATTCACATCGAGGGCACCCGTACCCTGCTCCAGGCCATGGCCGTCGAGGGTGTATGCAAGATGGTGCTCGCGTCGTCGTCGGGCACCATCGCGGTCTCCGCCGAGCCGGGGCCTCCGGTCAACGAGGACCACGAGCCGGATTTCGACATCATCGGGCGGTGGCCGTACTACGCTTCGAAGCGCCTGCAGGAGCAAGAGGTGCTCCGCTGGCACGAACGCGGCGACCTCGAGGCGGTGATCCTGAACCCGTCCCTGCTCCTCGGGCCTGGCGATGAGAAGCTCTCGAGCTCGACCGACGTGCTCAATATCTTAAACGGTCGAGTCCCCGCCTACACCGCTGGCACCATCGCCTTCGTCGACGTTCGCGACTGTGGTCCCGCCTTCGTCGCGGCGCTATCGGCACCGGTGGGGCAACGCTTCCTCCTGAACGGCGCAAACATGAACATCCGTAGGTTCGTGGAGCGAGTCACGCTGATCGGTGATGTACGTCCTCCTCGCTTCAAGCTTTCACGGCGGTGGGCGGTCGGCGGCGCCCGGGTGCTCGAAGCGCTGTACGACACGATCGACCGCGTCCCGCCTATCGACCCGGTCAGCGTCGACATGGCCGGCCACCACTGGGGCTGCACCTCCGAGCGCGCCCGAAAGGCCCTGGGCTTCACCGCCCGCGATCCGCAGGTCACCTTGACGGACACCATCAACGACCTGGCCCAACGAGGTCTTTTCAGGAGATGACCGTGGCCCGGCCGCCCCCCGTCAAGCCCGATGCTCAGCCGCACGGCGCCAAAACCGCACGCCGGGGTCGGGTTCACGACCGGATCCTCGACGCGTACGGGCGGATCACCGCTGGGGCTCCCGCTGACCGCGCCCTGCAGCAGGTGATGCGGAAGGCCCGCGACCTCGGCAGCCATGAACGGGCTGAGATCGGCGACGTGGTGTACGGTCTGCTTCGAACGCAGCGCCGGATCGATGATCACCTCGAGCGGGCGGCCCGGGCCGAGAATCGTCGTCTCGATACGCTCGACGCCCCGATGCGCAACCGGATCCGAGTCCTCGTCTATCTCGCCGAGGCGGGGTTCGACCTCGAGACATTGGCCCAGACGGATGCCCCGGCGTTCAAGCGACTACCGGGCGTCCTCGAGCGCATTGCGTCCGGTCGCCTGCCCAAGTCCAAGAAAAAGGGGCTCGAAGCCCTCGCGGTCGAGCTGTGTTTTCCGACGTGGATGACCAAGCGGCTCGTCGACGCCTTCGGCGAGGCCAGGGCCGAAGCGATCGGGCGGGGCCTCGACGGCCGAGCGCCGGTCACCCTCCGGGTCCACCAGGCCTTCGATCGGCAGGAAATCGCCGAACGTATTCGAGAGGAGCACGGTCTCGGACCCATCCCCACGAAACTGTCGCCGGTCGGTCTCATCCTGCCGCGGGCCATCGATCTGCCGAGCTGGTCGTCATTTAGAGAAGGCATCGTGGAGCTTCAGGACGAAGGCAGCCAGCTTGTCGCTCTCGCGTGCGGGGCCCGCGCCTCGGAATCGGTGCTCGACGCCTGCGCTGGAGCGGGCGGCAAGACTCTGCTGCTGGCGGAGCAACTTGAAGGCGGCGGGCGTCTGGTCGCGATGGACCCCGATCGCTCCAAGCTCGACGAGCTCCGCCGGCGCGAGAACCGGACGGATCGTGCCCGGCGATCGACGATCGATATCCGCGCCGGCGATCTGACGACCCTGCCGGTCGAGCTTCACAACGCCTTCGACGCCGTTCTGGTCGACGCCCCGTGCACCGGCAGCGGCACCCTCCGTCGCCACCCCGACCTCCGCTGGCGCCTGAAAGACGCCGACGTAGAGGTCGAAGCGAGTCGGCAACGACGCCTCCTCGCAGGCGCCCTGACGGCCGTGAAACCCGGCGGCCGCCTCATCTACGCGACCTGTTCGGTCTTCGCCGAAGAGAACGAGGAGATCAGCGCCTACCTCCAACAGCAGGAAGCCCGCTTGACACCCCTTTCGCTGTCCGAGCTATGGGGCGAACGTCTGTCGACTCAGCTCGCCGCGACCCATGAGGCCCGCATCGGCCCGGGCCCCGACCGCGACGGCCCCGATGGGTTCTACGTCGCCGCCTTCCGGCGAGAAAACTGAGACGTCGCGACCCGGCGTCGATCTCACGGGGCTCGGTTCTCTTGCCGTTCCACCTTGGGTTAGGCTCGGGCAGCGTGCGATGGGGCGATTCATGGAAACGGGTCGTCGGGTTCGGTCTGACCTTCGCGATGAACCTCGTTTCGGCCGGGGCATCCGCACAGGGGGAAGATGGCCCGTTAGGGCCGTTGGTCGACCTTTCCGACACCACATTGGTCGTCGCGCTCGTCGAGGATCCGGACTTTCCGCCCCTCGACGAGCGGCTCGTGCAGAAGGCGCTGCGTTTTGCGCAAGAGGAGTTCCAAACGCGGTTTGCGGCCCTGCCGCCACGGATGTTGGTGCGCTACCGGTTTCCCATCGACCGGTTCGTCGGGATCTTCGCCCAGGTCGATGATCCGAGGTGCCGCGACCTCTTCAAGGCCCGCTATACGGGCCACGGGCCGGCCGAGCTCGCGCCATTCAAAGGTTCAGCGGAGAAGTTCCTTCGCCGTTGGAACGTCGGTTCCCTGCGCGGCTTCGTAGGAACCACAAGCGTCTCCATCGAGTCGCATAGCGACGCTTATGCCTACTACGTCGACCACTATACGGAGACCGTCGAGACCCTCAAGGGTCTCAGAACATCCACCGGATCGCCGCTGATCGAGCCCCGAACGACCTCCGCCCGCTCCTTCGTCGGGTGGTTATGTGCATTGAAACGGCAGACGGACTTCGACATCGTCCTGACCAACACGTTCATTTTGGCCGACCTCATGACCGAGCCCCACCCTCATTCGGTCTTCGGCAAGGCCAAAATCGGCGGCATTGCCGTGCAGAGCCCGACCCGCTCCGGGCTCGGAGGGCAAGTGCTCCTGGCGACGACCTTCGGTATTGACACCAATATCCGGCAGCTCTCGGAACTCAACGGAGCGCCCGCCACGATGGATGAACGCGCCGAGATCCTCGGTGCATACCTGCTCGCGCACGAGATCGCGCACGCCGTGTTCGGCATTCCCGATGTATTCGATCATCCCCCCGGTTGCCTGATGACCTCCAGACCCGGGGCGAGCTACCGCGACGGACTGACCGAATTGCGAGCGTTTCCTCGCTCTTGCCCGAAGTGTCGTCCGTACGTAGAGGCGAGGGGCTTGCTGGCGTCGGCGCGCCGACAACTGAGCGATGGAGCCGCGGAAGAGGCCGCGCGCGACGCGCGGCGCGCCATCAAGCTGCTACCTCGCCATTTCCATGGCCGGCGACGCGGACGCCTCGCCGAGCTGAGTATGATCGTGGCCGACGCCTACCGTTCCCAGGGTCGCAACAAGCTTGCCGAGCGCTACTATAGATTCGCGGTCCGGCTCGACCCGGGCGCCGTGCGACAACCCACTCGCGATGGTCAGCCGGCGCTCCCCGCGGCCCGAACCGCCACCGTTCCTACGACCGACTGACGACCTCGCGCGTCACGAGCGACTCCGTGTCTCGGCCTGGTCTCAGCTGAAATCGTGTTCGGCGGCCGGCAGCGAACCTCTCGTCGGCGTGTTATCGCGACGCTATGCAGAACATCACCACCGACGTGGCCATCATTGGTGCCGGCACCGCCGGCCTCAACGCCCGGCGCGAAGCCGAGCGCGCCGGCAAACGATGGGTCCTGATCGAAAACGGCCCTTATGGCACGACTTGCGCGCGGGTCGGCTGCATGCCGTCCAAACTCCTGATCGCTGCCGCCGACGCTGCCCATGAGATTCGGCATGCCGGCCTGTTCGGCATTCACGTCGATTCGGCCGCGGTGCGGGTCGATGGACAGGCCGTCATGGAGCGCGTTCGGAGCGAACGCGACCGGTTCGCGGGCTTCGTGGTCGAGTCGACCGAAGCGCTGCCCGCCGACCGAAGACTTCGCGGCACCGCGCGTTTCGCGGGGCCCAACACTCTTCACATCGATGACCACACCGAAGTGGTCGCCAACACGGTGGTGATCGCGACCGGGTCGACGCCGTGGGTTCCTCCGCCGCTTGACGCGGTTCGGCAGCACGTCTCGGTCAACGACGATGTGTTCGAGTGGACGGACTTGCCGGAATCGGTCGCGGTGATCGGCACCGGGGTCATCGGCCTGGAGCTCGGACAGGCTCTGCACCGGCTCGGCGTCCGGGTCAGTCTATTCAATCCGTTTGAATCGATCGGCCCGCTCACGGATCCGGCCGTATTCGCATCCGCCAAAGAGGTCCTGGGCGGTGAGCTCGACCTCAATCTCAAGTGTGAATTGAGTCACGTCAGCTATGACGGTGCCTTCCACCTCGAATGGCGAAGCGCTTCGGGCGAGACCCGGCGCGGCACGTTCGAGAAGGTGCTCGCGGCGGCCGGGCGTCGACCCAACCTCGGCCGGCTCAACCTCGAAGCCACCGGACTCGAGCTCGATCGCCGCGGAGTGCCAGTGCACGACGACCAGACGATGCAGTGCGGGACGTCGTCGATCTTCATCGCCGGGGATGTGTGCGGTCACCTGCCCGTGCTGCACGAAGCCGCTGACGAGGGTCGGATCGCCGGCAGCAACGCTGCCCGGTTCCCCGACGTCTCGTCGACCGTCCGGCGAACGCCGCTCGCGGTCGCGTTTACCGACCCCCAAATCGGCATGGTGGGCCCCCGATTCGCAGACCTGAAGCCGGAGGATATCGAGATCGGCGAAGTTTCTTATGGTGACCAGGGCCGCGCCCGCGTGATGGGCAAGAACGCGGGAATGGTTCGAATCTACGGCGATAAACGAAGCTGTCGCATCATCGGCGCCGAGATGTTCGGCCCCCGCGTCGAGCACACTGCGCACGGAATCGCGTGGATTGTGCAAAGCGGCCTCAGCGCCCAGGAAGCCAACCGGCTACCCTTTTATCACCCGGTCATCGAAGAGGGGATCCGATCCGCGATCCGCGACTTGGCCCAGAGGCTCAAGGTGTCGGGCCTATGTCCACCCGAAGACTCTGCCGAATCCGCCGGCCAATGAGCCCGCCTCATCCGCGTCCGCGGTTTCCGCCGGCCAATGAGCCCGCCTCATCCGCGTCCGCGGTTTCCGCCGGCCAATGA
>CAZFIV010000007.1:0-14200 GCA_964519665.1 uncultured Myxococcales bacterium | reverse complement strand
GCCCGCCTCATCCGCGTCCGCGGTTTCCGCGGCCCGTCGGGCCGCATTACATGGTTCGCTTTGGCTTCTTGGGTGGAGCCGGATCGTTTTCTTGGCCGGTGGGTCCGTCCTTGGATGCGCTGGTCCGCCGCGCTTTCAGCTCAGCGAGGCGAGCCCGAGCCACCGCCTCCGCGGCCGCCTCGGTAGCCTCACGCTCCTGCCGAACCTCAGCGGCGAGTTCCTCATTCAGTCGCGTCTCCGTCTCTAAGGCGTCGATCGACGCGCGTACGCGGTCGAGGGTCGCCACAGCGACCGCGGTGCCTTCATGCGCGCGGCGAACCGCTTCGAGGACTTGGACCCGGTCTGCCTGACGCTCGAGCCCATCCATGCTGGCCAACTCGGTCTTGAGCGTGTCGATGTCATGCTCCGCCGACGCCAACGCTTGCTCGTGCATGGCGAGCTCGGCCTGGAGGTGCTCGGCCGCCTCGATGTCCGCTCCCGTCGTTTCGCGAGCCGCGAGCAGCGCCTGAAGGCGGGTCGAGGCGGCCTCCGATTGTTCACGGCGAACCATCGCGGCCGCGATCGCTCGCTTGATCGCGGCCCGAGCGGCATCCACCTGTGCTTTGAGGTCGGCCATCGTCGGTCAGCCTAAGGTGTCGCTTCCGGTGCGGCATCGTTCGCCTGCACCTCTTCGACCGCTTCGTCCTCATCGTCGTCATCATCATCGTCATCGATGTCGAGGTCATCGGGCGGCTCGGGCAGCGGCGTCTCATCGACCTTGTGCTTGCGCTTGTAGGTCTCGACTTTGTTCTTGTCGGGCTGAAGCGTCATGCTCATCTGTCGACCAGACATGACCGGTGGCGCCACGACGTTGGCGATCTCTGCCAACTGGTCTTTGATCGCCACCAGACGCTCTTGACCGATCTCGGGGTGCGCCAACTCACGCCCCCGGAAGCGCTGAACGATGACCACCTTGTGGCCGTCCAACAAGAACTTGCGCGCCTGGGCGACCCTCAGCTCCACATCGTGCTTGTCGATCTTCACGGAGCGGCCGAGACGAACCTCTTTGACTTCGTTGGCCTTGTTGGTCTTGTTCTTCTCGCGGGTCCGCTTGGATTGCTCGTACTTGTACTTGCCGAAATCCATGATCTTGCACAGCGGGGGACGCTGATTGGCTTGGATTTCGACGAGATCGAGACCGGCCGCTTCGGCGAGCGCGAGCGCTTCATCGCGTTCAATGACGCCAATGAGCTTGTTGGTATGATCGATCACCTTGAGCGGTGAAAGGCGGATCTCTCGATTGCGACGTGGCTGCGGCTCTCGTTGTACCCGCCCGAAGTATCTTCTGCGACTGATGGTGTTATCTCCTTATCGCCCCGACCCGCCGGCCCTTCCGGCGCCGGCCGGGACTGTGCGCCATAGCTTATCGCGTGGTTCCACCCCTACCCGGGACTGGTCAAGCGCGGAGTGCTTCGGAACGCCGGATCACCGCCTCATCTCGGGCCCAACCGCGGTCGGGGTGGTCGCATCGCCGGGCTGGACCCACCTTGCGCCACGTGGTTAGAGGTCCTCGATGAGCCACGAGGACGATCCATCGCGTCCCGACACCGCCGAGCCGTCCGACGACGTCGAGCCTGCGAAGCGGTCACCGCTGGCCCCACCGGATCGGGTATCCCGGCACGTGATGCCCCTGGGGCCCCGGGTCCTGGTGCGGATCATCAGGAGCACCGACCGCAGTGCCGGGGGCTTGTATCTGCCTCCAGGATCCAAGGACGCCGTAGCCCAGGCCGCGTACGGCGAAGTAGTGGAGGTGGCTCGGGCATCGGCCGATGACCCCGACCAGGGCTTCGGCACCAATGTATCTGGGGTGCCCGAAGGCGCGAAGGTCCTCTTCGCAAAAGACAGAGGCCTTCCCGTACCCTGGGACGAAGATTTGCGGATCCTCGACGTCAAGGACGTCGTCGCGGTCGTCGAAGAAATCGAGCTCGACCTCGCAAACTAAATGAGCTGAGCGTAAGCGAAGCGATCCCAGGGCGGTCGGCTAGGTGTGACAAAGGAGCGGACTTTGGGCGCTCCGGTCCACCGCAGGGGCCTGCAGTCATCAGGTGCTAAGCGCAACCTCGCTAACCACGAACGATGGACAGCTACGAGCTCAACAAACCGGTGAACGTGGTGATCGAGGTCGCGCGGTTCGGATTCGTTAAACGAGACCCGGCCGGGAAGATCGACATGGTGTCGCCGCTGCCGTGCCCGTTCAACTATGGGTCCATGCCGGGAACCCTCGCACCCGATGGAGATCCGGTCGATGCGGTGGTGTTGGGCCCTCGCCTAGCGCCGGGCACGGAGCTTCGCGCGCCCCTGCGGGGCGTCGTGGACTTCGTGGATGCCGGTGCCGAGGATCCGAAACTCATCGTATCCGAGCAGCCCCTGACGCCCTGGGATCGCACGCAGGTCAACGCGTTTTTTTTCGTCTACGCCCGAGTCAAGCGGGTCGTGAACGCAGCTCGGCGGCGGCCCGGCCTCACCGCGTTTAGAGGTTGGAGGTCTGGCTGAATCAAACATCGGCCCAGTCCGATTTGACCCGAACCAGGCCTCGAACCAGCATAGGGCCCTATGTCTCGACCGTTCAGAGTTCTCGGACTTCAACAGATCGCCGTTGGCGGGCTCGACAAAGGCCGCCTCGCCACCCTGTGGATCGACCTTCTCGGTTTGACGCGTTCGCACGACTACCAAAGCGAGGCGGAAAATGTCGACGAAGACATCCTTCAGATCGGCGTTGGCCCTCACGCTGTCGAAGTAGACATCATGATGCCACTCGATCCGGATCGAAAACCGAAGGTCCATGAGCCTCCCCTGAATCACATCGGTCTTTGGATCGATGACCTGCCGGCAGCGGTCGAGTGGCTGTCCGCGCAGGGGGTCAGGTTCGCCCCCGGAGGCATCCGCAAGGGCGCCTCCGGCTACGACATCTGCTTCATTCATCCCCGCGCTAACGACGCGTTTCCGATGAGCGGAGAAGGCGTGCTGATCGAGCTCGTGCAGGCGCCGCCCGAAGTCATCGAAGTTCTCGGCGCAAGCTAACCAGCGCCCTGCATTGCGTTTGGGGGGGCCGTTGGTGAAGATGCCCGCACTCGATGGCGAGCCAATTTCAGCTGATGGGTCAGCTCCGTTTCTGGCCCTTTTTCTGGACGTCCTTCCTCACTTCGTTCAATGACAACGTCTTCAAGCAGGGGCTGGTGTCCTATATCGTGCTCCGTCAATTGCAGGTGGTCGGGCTCGACTCGAAGACTCTGGTCGCCGCGAGCACAGTGATCATCATCCTGCCGTACGTTCTCTTCTCGGCCACCGCCGGCCAGATCAGCGACCGCAACGCGAAAGCGAACGTCGTCCGATGGGTGAAGCTCGCCGAGATCGTCATCATGGGCCTCGGATTGTTGGGGCTACTCATGCAGAACATGGAGCTGCTGCTGGTCGTCTTGTTCTTGACGGGTCTTCAGTCGACGTTCTTTGGCCCCGCCAAATACAGCTTCTTGCCCGAGGTTCTAGAGGAGGAAGAGCTCGTCAGCGGCAATGCGCTGATCGAGATGGGAACGTTCCTATCGGTGCTCCTGGGCATCATCACCGGCGGCACCCTGATCGGCATGTTCGGCGCCGATGACGGCCCGGCCGCCGTCGGAATCGCGGTGGTGTTCATCGCAGCGGTGGGCGCGGTGATCTCGCTGTTCATCGAGAAGCATCCGGCGTCCTCCCCCGACTTGCCGATCAGTCTCAATCCCGTCACTCCGAATCTCGATCTCTTCCGAATCGCTCGAGTCAACGAGACCGTCTTCTTGAGCATCCTGGGGATTTCATGGTTCTGGTTCGTGGGAACCGGAATGCTCGCGCTGATCGGCGCATACTCCGAGAGCATCTTCGGAACGAATCCGTACGGGCTCAACTATTTGACGGGGCTGTTCTGCGTCGGCATCGGCATTGGCTCCATGCTGTGCGACCAACTCAGTCGCGACCGCCTCGAGCTCGGTTTGGTGCCCCTAGGCTCGATCGGAATGAGCTTGTTTCTCGGCGACCTGTTTTGGGTGGGCTCGCCGGACTGGATGCGCGGCGGAGCCCAAACGATGTCCGTCGGAGCGTTCCTGGCGTTCCTTACGGGCTGGCGCATCTCGTTCGATCTATTGATGATCGCGTTGTTCGGTGGCTTTTTCACGGTTCCGCTGTACACGCTCATTCAGCGCAACAGCCCCAACGAGGTCCGATCTCGAGTCATCGCGGGCAACAACCTGATCAACTCGGTCTTCATGCTTCTCGCGGGCGGCATGATCACGGTGATGCTGGCCCAGAGCATCCCCACCCCGTGGATTTATTTCGTGCTCGCAGCGATGAACATCGCGGTCGCCCTCTACATCTACCACCTGCTGCCCACGTTCATGTGGCGTTTCATGGTGTGGGTCGTCACTAACCTGATGTATCGCCTCAACATCACAGGCGCAGAGCATATCCCCAAGGAAGGCCCGGTCATCTTGGCGTGCAACCATCCAACCTATATCGACTTCATGTTCGTGGCGAGCGCCTGTAAGCGTCCCCCACGGTTCTTGATGTTCTACACGTTCATGAAGCTGCCCCTCGTGGGGTGGCTGTTTCGGGACGCCAAGGTCATCCCGATCGCTCCCCGGGCCGAAGACCCGTCGCTGATGGACAAAGCGTTCGACCTCGTCGCCGAAGAGCTCGATGCGGGCGGCGTCATCTGCATCTTTCCGGAAGGCCGGGTGTCGCGGGACGGACAACTCAGCCCCTTTCGGCCGGGCATCGAAAAGATCGTGGCTCGGACCCCGGTACCCGTGGTTCCGATCGCGCTGACCGGCATGTGGGGCAGCTTCTTCAGTTACTTCTGGGGCAAGCCGTTCTCCAAACCGTTCCAGCGTATTCGCGCCAAAGTCGGCCTTCACATCGGACCCGCCATTCCCCCCGAGGACGTCACCGCCGCCGGACTCGCCGAAAAGGTCGCGGCCCTCGGGCAATGGGAAGTCCCACCCCCCGCCCATCCCGCCCCCTCGCCCTCGGACACACCCTCCTCCTAAGGCTCAGGGGCTCCCTCGCTGACCAGCGGACCTTCTTGCGCTCGAAACGCGGATGCGGCCCCTGCGATGCGGCGGAGGCCTATCTCCGCGTCTAAGGGATGCGGTAAGGTGGTGCTTTAGGGTTCGCTGCAAGACGCGAGCACATCATCGCGGAGATAATCATGCCTGAAAATACGAAGGCTGCCGATATCATGCAGCGAAAGCTGATCACCATTCCTCCCAACAAGAACGTGATGGAGGCCGTCGAGATCCTGCTCAAGAACAAGATCTCGGGTGCTCCCGTCGTCGACTCCAACGGGAAGCTCGTCGGGATTCTATCGGAGCTCGACTGCGCCAACGAGATCATCAACTCGGCGATGATGAACACCTCACCGCCCGATGTTGCCGACATCATGTCCACCGAAGTGTTCACGGTGCGACCCGACGAAAACATGTTGACCATCGCGCATTTGTTCACGACCAAGGGCTATCGACGCCTGCCCGTGGTCGATGAGCAGGGCCGGCTGCTGGGCCAGCTCAGCCGCCGAGACCTAATGCGGGCGATGTACGAGGCCATGAAGCGCCGGGATAACAAACGGCCCAAACCCCTCTACCTGAGCGCCATCTACGACAGCGGGGACATGCCGGCCCAAGTGACTCCCGACGTCTGATTTCGACCATCAGGCCGACAATCTTGGTATGAACACTCCGTGTTCTCGGCTTCGACGCAGTACTACGACGCTATTTACGCCTGGAAGGACTACGCGACGGAAGTCGGCCAGTTGATAGAATCCGTTCGTGCGCACAAGCGTTCGGACGGCCGACGGCTCCTCGACCTGGCCTGCGGAACCGGCCTTCACCTCGAACACCTCGTTCGGGACTTCGACTGCGAAGGGCTCGATGTCTCGTCGGGCATGATCGACGTGGCGAGACGGCGCCTCCCCGCGGTGCCGTTTCACCTCGGCGACATGGCCGCCTTCGACCTGGGCCGCCGCTTCGACGTGGTCGCTTGTTTATTCGGCTCGGTCGGATACCTGCGAACCGAGAAGCGGCTGGCCCAAGCCTTCGCCTGCATCGAGCGCCACCTCGAACCGGGCGGGGTCGCGTTGCTCGAGCCATGGCTGCAGCCTGGCGAGTACGTAGCCGGCACGGTCCACGCGGTCCTGGTCGACCAGCCGGAACTCAAGATCTGCCGCATGAATACGAGCCAGGTCGACGATCGGTGTTCGGTCATGGATATGCACTATCTCGTGGGCACCCCCGCCGGCGTCGAACACTTCGTCGAGCACCATGAGCTGAGGATGTACACTTCCGCCGAGTACGAGACCGCCTGCCGGAGCGTCGGCCTGTCATTCGAGTTCCAAGAGACCGGTCCAATGGGACGCGGCTTGATGATCGCCACGAAACCGGCCTGACCCGCCTTCAGACCTGCCTGAGAGACACCGATGACTGCACGAGGTTTAGTAGCAGCGGGCGATCCGCAAACCGCGCGGGCCGGGGCCCAACTCCTCAAAGGGGGTGGCCATGCGATCGACGCGGTATGCGCGGCGGCCTTCGCGAGCCTGGTGTGTGAACCGCTTCTGACGTCCGCCGGGGGCGCCGGCGTCCTCCTGCACGGAGCCCCGGATCGTCCGTGGTCGGTGTTGGACTTCTTCGCCCGGGTTCCCGGGCTCGGAGGCCAGCCTGACAAGCTCGACTTTCATGAGATCCTAATCGATTTCGGACCGACGACGCAGGCGTTTCACGTCGGCCGCGCCGCGGTGGCGGTGCCCGGAGCCCTCCGCGGGCTTCTCGAGGCTCATCGGCGCTACGGCCGGCTCCCGCTGGGCGACGTTCTGGCGCCGGCCATCGCGCTGGCGCGCGATGGGTATCGAGTCTCAGCGTGCCACGCCCACACCTGCGAGCTGTTGTCACCCATCGTTCGCCTCACACCGCCGACGCTGGCCCTGATCGGCATCGATGGTCGCCTCCCCCGCGCCGGGGAGACGACCACGAGCCCTGGGCAGGCTCGCTTCTTCGAGAGCCTGATCTCGGACCCCGACGGCACCATTCGTGCGGTCGAGAGCGACATGTTGGCCGCGTTCGGGCCGGCGCAGGGTGGACTGCTGTCCAAGGAAGACCTCGCACAGTGGCGGCCCGTCGAACGCGAACCCATCCGGGTGCCCTTCGCCGGCCACGCGGTCCTGCTGAACCCGCCCCCTTCGTCGGGGGGCGTCCTGGTCGCCTTCGGGCTGCGGGCCTTGGAGCGGCGAAAGCTGCTGGATCAGGGGTTCGGGCATCACTGGGCCGACCTGGCCGAAACTCTGCGGGCGATGGATTCGGTGCGCAGTCGCTACGATTACGATCGTTGGCGTGCACCAGGGTTCGTAGCCTCGTTGCTGTCCGACGACTCCGTGGACGCCGCCTGGGCGACGCGCGGGGGCCCTCCTGCAAAATCGACCCGCGGGAGCACGACGCACATCAGCGTGTTGGACGGCCAAGGCGGCGCGGCGGCCCTCACCATGAGCAATGGAGAAGGCTGTGGCCATACGCTCAGCCATTGGGGCCTGCACCTGAATAACTTCCTCGGGGAAGAGGACATCAATCCGAACGGCTTTCACGCCCAACCACCGGGGAGCCGGATGACCACGATGATGTGCCCGACCGTGGTCCTTAAAGACGAACGCCCGATCCTCGCCCTAGGCTCGGGAGGCTCGAACCGAATCCGCTCCGCCCTCCTGCAAGCGTTGGTCAACTACCTCGGCTTCCGCCGTCCACTGCCGGCCGCCATCACCGACGACCGGCTGCACGTAGAGGGCGATCGCCTGTGGTTCGAAGCGACCGACATGGACGAGCGGGCCGTGAATGCCCTCCAGGCTGGTTGGTCCAAAGCGACCCGCTTCGGCGCAAGGAACATGTTTTTCGGCGGCGTCCACGCCGCGGCCGAAGAAGCGGGTGCCGATACCGGCTTTGGCGATCCGCGCCGCGGCGGCGCAACCTGCAGGCCGCACGAGATCTAGCCGGTCGGCGACCACCCGTCAGTCCCGGAGCAAACCCTACAGAACCGACTTGCCGGCCCTAGCAGCGGTTGGTTACTCTGCAAAAGTGTTGGATTGTGAGCGTCGCTCGACAGCGTCATCGGCTGTCGGCCACCGACGTCTCTCGAATGATCGATGCAGGCGTCCTCACCGACGCACGCGTCGGTTTCAGTAACTCCAGCTTATCGGTCTGTGCGGACCGAATGCCGATTCTAAGACTAAACTACAGTGTGAGGATGCGGCGCCTCTTGTCGAGTCGCGAGCAGTTCAGAACGTTAGCGTCTCGTTCAGAGGTCAGGCGTTTCTCTGCGTAGCCAGTTTCTCGAGAATTCGGTGCGCGGTCTCGTATCCGCTATTCTGGTTCTGTCCCGTCACCAAATTTCCGTCGATGGTGGTGTGCGTGGCGAATGGGTCGCGCCAGGCGTGCTGGCACTCGTAGATCGCCCCAAGCTTGCGAAGTTCCTCCTCCGGGTGCTTGGGCGTAATTGCGATGCCGAACGTGTTGATTTGGTTGTTAGTTACCCCCGTCACGCGGCGGCCCTTCACCAACGGCTCGCCATCAACGCCTTTGGCACTGCAAAGTCCCAACGCCCCGTGACACACCGACCCCAGAAGCTTACCGGATGCATTCGCTTGAGTCACGACCGCCGCCAACGCCTCGCTTTGCGCCAGATCGTAGGCCGCGCCCCATCCGCCGGCCATGAAGATAACGTCATAGTCGTTGGCGTCTATGTCAGAAATCGCCTTCGAATTCTTGAGTTTCTGCATCGCGTCGCTGTCAGCCATGAAGCGGCGGTCATCGTGGCTCGCCAGCGGCCAGGACCAGGATCCCGGTTGGATAGGAATCTCGCCGCCCTTGATCGATGCCATATCGACGTCCATGCCGGCATTGATGAAGGCGTAGTAGGGCACCGTAAATTCGGAACCGAAGGCGCCCGTCGGTTTCTTGGTGGGGTCCATTCGGTTATGGCTTGTGCACACGACGAGAACCCGTCGTCCCTTGAGATCGAAGTCCGGGATTGTGTAGTGCCGATGGATCCCCATCGCCTGGAGGATTTTCGGTAGGTAGAAGTAAATGGCGAGTGCCAACAGAGGAATAGCGACGACGGTGACAATTAACCAGTTCATTGAGTACTCCTGTAAAATTTCGAATCGAGAGGCACCTGAGCGGCTTAGGCTGTTGTCGCGCGACGGATGAGTCTTCTAGCGAAGCGAACGGCGAAATAGACTGCAAAGACTAGCACAATCACGACGACAACCAGGTATGGCCAGTACTTATGCAGAGACTTCTTCGCGACGTTGATGAATAGCTGCTTAAACGCTGATTCATCGGGGCCCAGTTCAACAACGCCGACCGTTTGGGAGTAGGATTGGTACTCGGCTTTCATCTCCTCAAACAGTCTGGGGTTTTGGGCGGACAGGTCCGTTGTCTCACCAGGATCGGTCGACAGGTTGTACAAACGCCACTCGCTGTCGCCGAGTGGTGCGGACAACCGGGTAATTTTCCAGTTCCCGCGATAGAGCGCGGCGTTGCCGCTGACCTCAAAACCGAAGCTATCCTCGTCGGAGTAGCTCGTTTCAGCCACACCGGTGAGGACTGGTACGGCGCTGCGTCCGTAGAAGCTCTCGGCGTCGTAAGAAACGTCGACCGCGTCCAGCAGCGTCGGGACTAAGTCGGCCACGTGAATCGGGGCGTGGATGGTTCCAGAGGCTGTGATTCCGGGGCCAGCAATCACCAGGGGCACTCGTAGTCCGCCCTCGCTGGCGTAGAATTTGTACAGGTCGAAGGGCGCCGAGGAGACCGCCGCCCATTCCGGCCCGATAGCCGTCAGGCTGCCGGGCTGGCCCAGGTTGTCGTAGGAGGTGTCGAGGCCCTCGATGAGCTTGACGCCCTCCAAGAAGGCCGTTTTCAGCGCCCCCTGGAACTCGGTCTCGGCGCTTTCGGCGCCGTTGTCCGAGGTGATGATGACAATCGTATTTTCCAGCACGCCACGGGCCTCGAGATGGTCCAGGAGGCGGCCGATATTCGCATCCGCGGCCTCTAGCATGCCGGCGTTTACCTGCATTTCTCTGGCCGAAGTGGCCTTGTCTTCTGGAGATAAGTTCTCCCAGGCGCGATGCGTTTCTGGCGCTGGGGAGAGCTTTGTGGTGCTGGGCACGAGGCCCAGAGCGATGGTGCGCTGCAGTTTTTCATCGCGCATCACATCCCAGCCTGCGTCAAAGACGCCGTCATAACCGTCGATATAGGACTTCGGTGCTTGGACCGGGATATGCACGGCCTGGAGCGACAGGAACCCGAAAAAGGGTTTGTTGGGGTCACTCTCCTCGATATACTTGATGAGCTTATCGACGAGCGAGCGCGAGGAATAGTAATCCTCCGGCAAGGTGGTCGGCTCACCGTCCTCGAACCAGCTCACATTGTTATAGCCGGGAAGGTAGGGGCGGGCGTCATAGTTGCTGCCGCCGGTGGCGTCCATCACGTAAGACCGGTCGAACCCGAACCTATCGGGCAGGTTCGCGCCCGTCTCCCCAATGCCCCATTTGCCGGTGACAAAGGTCTGATAGTCCGCGTCCGAAAGCAGCGAAGCTATCGTCTTCTGGTCGTCCTTCCATCTCATGGAATAGCCGGCGGATTCCTGCATCTTGGGCGTCACCGTCTCCACCAAAGTGCCCATGCCGACTTGGTGGTTGTCCATGCCCGTCATCAGCATCGCCCGGCTCGGGCCGCAAAACGGCGAGGAGTAGAAGCGCGACAGCATCGCGCCATTCTTCGCCAGGGCGTCAATGTTCGGGGTCCGGGCGTAGCCACCGTACGCGCCGAAGTCTGAGAAGCCGACATCGTCGAACAGAACCAGTAGGATATTCGGTCGGCTGCCCTGAGCAAGGGCGGGCGTCGCGGTCAGAGTAGACAGCAAGGCAGTGGCAAGGAGCGGGTAATATGAGCTTCGCATCGGATCGGCCCTCGTGGCAAAGCGGACGTACGGCCAGCATTGGCCATTCAGGCTGTGCTTGTAGTGCACGCGTTGATTCGCGAAAGCTCCGCCGAGGCCAAACAGCATTCCGTTTTGACCACACCCGTGAAACCACCTGCGCCGCCACGTGGCCTGCTTGAGGCCGGCGGTAGCGCCTCGGCCATCCGCGATTCTGTGACAGACGTTGTCAGTGCTGCGTGGGGTCTGTACGTCCTTGCCGTGCCGCGCGGTACGCCGTCGGTGTGGCTCCGGTCCATCGCTTGAAGCTGCGTGCAAAATTGGACGGGGTCTCGTAGCCAAGCGCGTGAGCAATGGCCTGAATCGACTGAGCGGTGCCCGCGAGCAATTCCCGTGCGCGGCTCTCGCGCACCTGCTCCGTCAGATATCGATACGACGTGCCGCTTCGCTCCAGATGACGGCGCAGGCCGCGTTCGGAATAGCCCAGCGCCGCAGCAGCCTCCGAAACCGGCGCAGTGACGTTGCGGTTTTTCTCAAGGAAACTCAGGACCCGGCTGGGCAGGGTCGTTTCATAGTCTGCTTCGGCAGCCAACTCTTCGCATAGTGTAAGAAGTCGCAGGTGATTGATAGGATCGAAGGCCGGCAAAGGCTGGGTCAAGAGCTCCGCCGGTAATACCAGCCGGTTCTCTCTTGCCTCGAAACGGATGGGGAAGTCGATTTCCCTGCAGATTTCAGCCCAGCCCTTCGGTTCAGAGATCGTCATCTCACCGTGCGATGAGACCTGCGGCGCCCGCAGTATCGCCTTGAACAGACCATTACACGCGACCAGGGCGCTACCCATTCCGAAATAGGTAATGTCCGCAAACGGAAACTTTGGCCGCAGGCGAACCGCCGCTACGCCCAGTTCTAAGTCGGCATCGCAGTCGGAAAAGCTGAAGTCTACGGCTGGAAAGGTCAGAAAGAAGAAGCGACTCAAAACCCCAAGGGCGTCCTTGAAGCGCGCGGCATTCATCGCAGCGTAGGCTGGCAGGCCGATATAGGTCGCCTCAAATCGTAGGGCGAGCGCGATCCCGAGATGCGGGTTGCCCGTCTGATCTATCGCATTGAGGAAGAGCTGTCGGAGCGGTGCGAAGCTGGTGCGAAATTGGGGATCATGCAGAAGCGCCTGCGTCAGACCGGTCCCCGCCAACAACGCTTCTGCATCATGACCGTCCGCACAAAGCGTGCGGAAGACGAAGCCTGGGTAGTTCATCGGCAGCGCCGGATCATTCGGCGCGAAGGTCTTTGCGCTCATGAGTGAGAGCCCCCAGCGAATGGCTTGGTGTTGAACGATAGCGGCGCCGACGCGACCCAGCAAGCGGTCGCTCGGGCTCCCCGGTGTGGCCGACCTCGGGCGCCAGCGGCCCGGTTCGTCCAGATACCGAGCAAACCGGGCTGATACCCGCAATGACCGATAGGCGAAAATGCGTGTCGGTTTGCGATGGGCGTAGGCTCGGCCTTCTCTCCTACAGGCCGTGGGCATCGCGATCGTCAGTCGCAGGACTGCTGCTGCCCCTGCCGAGGTCAATGCAGGATGAACCGTCAGGGCACGCACCCGAGGCGCAATGGCTCTTGCAACGTTGGGAAGGTTGTCGTAGGCAACGAAATCACTCGTAAATCATTGATATGATTGGGGTCGGGCGTTCCAATCCGTCCCATTTCGTACCACGATGTTGCAGTTCGTGTTCGTCCCTTTGTTCGTCCCTCTCTGCCGTCGCTTGACCTGGACTCACGACGATATATCGTATATACCCTACAACACACTCGGCGACCTCGCGGTTCGCGACCGTGGATGGCGTCGGCCACGAAAGAGAGTCCATCCGGTTGCACCGAAGGAAGGCATTCGCGCGAGCGAGCCGGATGAACTATGGCACGCGGACACGACCGTGATCCGTCTCGTTGATGGAAGTAAAGTCTACTTGCGTGCCGTGATCGACAACTACAGTCGCCGCGTTCTTGCTTGGTGGTTGGGCGTAAGTCCGGAGCCGGCGACGACCGCTGCGCTCTTATTGGAGGCTGCTTACGCGGCGGATGGTGCGCCGGTCGAAGCGCCGCAGTCGGTCATGGTCGATGGCGACACGGAGAACTTCAACAAGGCGGTCGATGAGCTGGTCAATGATGGAGTCCTGAAGCGAATCCTCGCGCAAACCGATATTGCCGCGTCTAGCTCGATGATCGAGGCCTTCTTCCGTCTGGCGAAACATAACTGGCTCTTTCTGCACAACCTCGACACGATCGAGACGGTCCGACGACTGGTTGAGCTCTACGTCAACGAGCATAGCTCGAGGCTGCCACATCGCGCCCACGCTGGTCGGACTCCCGACGAGGTGTACTTCGACCGCGAAAGCGACATTCCGGAAAAACTGGTCAATGGCCGGTTGGCGGCGCGAATCGCCCGGCTTGAACACAATCGAGGTCGCCGGTGCGGAGCCTGCGAAGCGGTTGAGTAGCGCATTTGGCCCCACACGGCGGGCGACGAACGGCTTCAATTGGCAGGGTCGCCAATGGCGCATCGGGACAGACAAGAGGAGGGCTGACGGCTCATGGAGGAGCGGAAGACACGGGGTGACGCGAATGCGCCGCGTAATCAATCACTGCCATGGGACCGCATTGCCGACGTGGGCACCGCATGTGACGATGTTTTGTACGCATTGATTCCGAAGGTCGTGAGTCGAAGCTCTGCTTCATCTCCGCGAGAACCAGATTTTCGCAACCGCCGTCGGTCACGGCGCGAATCGGCATAGCCGTTGCTTGGATCGCCTCCAAAGACTCGGGACGGCAATCCCGAGGCACCAAACCTCGACCTCAGAAACGTACCGCCCAGCACCCGGACCGCCAGTTTCTGACCCAGTCGATCATCTGCAGCGAGTTCGAGATCGGATCCTCCGGATCTTCGTGGCCATCGACACCCGGTCAGTTAGGCCACGTGTGAAGCCGCAGAATGCGGTCGCGGAGCCGGTTGAGCTCGTCGAGGTTGGCATCTTGGATCGCCTGTTCTCGGTTGTCCGTCAGCTCGATTTGAAAGGCCTTGCAGATGGCTCGAAGCGCCATCAGTCGTTCCTCTCGCACACCTTCTTCTCGGCCTTCTTCTCGGCCTTCTTCTCGGCCTTCTTCTCGGCCTTGCTGTCGGCCTTCTTCTCGGCCTTGCTGTCGGCCTCGGCGCTCGGCGGTGGCGAGCTCG
>CAZFIV010000006.1:131724-142666 GCA_964519665.1 uncultured Myxococcales bacterium | reverse complement strand
CGTACGCACGGTGGTGTGGGCGCCGGGGCGGGCAACCGCCCCGGCGACCCGATCAGACTAGTTCTGTATGCTGTTTCCTTACATGCTGGTTTCTGGTCGGCCCTCGATCAACTTCATGGGGCACGGATTGCCGTTTCTTCGCGTTTCAAACCTCCGACCGCAACACTCCGCTCACGATGCGACGTTATTCGAACAGTGCGCAGGACGGCTTGCCGGCGTGCGCACTGTTCGAATCGCCTCCTATCCTAGATTCTACTGTAGCGACGCCGCTCGTGCAAGCCAAATTGACCTTCGGTCACCGCTTCAGCGGGGTCCGAAGGTCAGCCGCGGCAACGCCAGGTAGCCTTCGTTTCAGTATCGGGACCCATCGCACAGGACTGCTCGCTAGCGGTCGGGCCAGCGGCGATCTCGCAGGACCTGTTCGCTCAGTCGTTCGAGCGCTTCGAGGCTCGCCCGCTGGATGTGCGTGGCTCGTTCCGGCGTGACCGGGATGTCGAGCGCCTCGCACATGCTGGGTAACATGCGTCGGAGCCTCTGCTCCGATTCCTGCCGCGCTTCCTGCCGCCCGATGGGCGCTCGAGCGGATGGCACGCAGCAGCAACTACGAGTACGTCAGCGATTTTGCGAAAGCCTATGTCGCGCAAGGCAAAGCCGAGGGCCTAGCGCATGTCTCGCCCGAGCTCGCCGTGCTCTCTGCGGTGGCGCACGGTGACGGTTCCTCCTTTCGGAGCGACGAGATAGCCGCGCATTTTGGGCGGCGTTTCCCCCGGGTGAGTCGTAGGTGACGTAGGGCGGCCGGATGCGGGGGTCGGTGAAGGACACCGTCTCGGTCTTCGAGTAGTCTGGCAACATGGATTGACCGGCTGCGCATCCCGTCATTCCGCCGATCATGCCGATCGCGGCCGCGCGGGACAGAAAGTCCCGGCGCTGCATGTCGGAGTGGCAGTACTCATCGTACAACGCGTTAAGCTCGTCTTCGGGCGTGTTGTGCTCCATCGGCGTAGGAGCATGGCAGGCGGGGTGCAGCGCCATCGCGGTGCCTGGAATTTCGACCGCCGATGAGTTGCTTACCGATGGTATATCTAAAGCGTGCAGTTCGCGGGCCGTGTTGAACGGCGAGGAGGCGAGATGACCAAGTTGCTCAGTCGAACGTTCATGACCCTCGTAGGATGGTTCTTCGTGTCGTCTTTGGTGGGATGCGCGGGGTCGCAGCCGAGCGCTCGTATCGCACCAGCGTTGAAGTCGGCCTCTCGAGATTGGTCGGTCTTCAAGCCTCGCCCGCCCGCGATCGGGTCATGGATCGACTACGGGCCGCTCGACGTCATCCTCAACCGCATCGTCATCGACACCGGGATGTCGCTGCGCAAGCGCATGCCACCGGTCTCGCAGATCACCGGGACGCGCATCTTGCGCGCGAATTCCTCGCCCCTGCGGACCGAGGGCAACAAGGTCACGTTCTCTCGGCTGGGCGACGAAGGCACCGAGATTCTGAAGCTGTACACCGACGCGCTCATCCGCACGGCCGACCAAGTCGACATCACGCAGCTGCCTCGCAACGAGCAGCTGGCGTACTGGTTCAATCTTCACAACCTCATCGTGGTGACCGAGATCGCCAAACATTATCCCGTGCGCCGGCCCGCCAAGCTCGAGATCGGCCCCGACGACGTCCCGCTGCACGAAGCGCACGTCGTCACCATCAACGGGGTGCCACTGTCGCTGCGCGACATTCGAGAGAATATCGTCCAGCGGTATTGGACCGACCCGCGGGTCATGTATGGGTTCTTTCACGGCGACCTGGCGAGTCCGAACCTGCTCCCGCGCGCGTGGCGGGCGTCGAACCTGAACAGCGGCCTCGACGCGAACGCTCGCGAGTTCGTCAACGCGCTCCGCGGGGTCGACCGGCGGCGCGGCCGGTTGCGGGTGTCGCCCCTGTATCGCGACGCCAAAGACCAGTTGTTTCCGAATTGGCCGGTGGACTTTCGCGAGCACCTCTCCCAGTTCGCGGGTTCCGCGGTCCGCGACGTCTTGGCCCGAACCGATGGAGTCGAGTTTGCGCGCCGTGAAGACCGCACCGCCGATTTGATCGGCGGCGCTCCCCAGGCCTCGTTTTCGCGGATCGATGGCTTTTCGGTCTTCACCAATCGATTGTTCGTGGCGTTCGGCCCCGATCTTCCGATCGCCGCGCCCACCAGCAACGTCCGTCTCGCGCAGGCCGAGATCGCCCGCAAGCTCTTCATCCTCAAGCTTCGCGGGTTGCTCGAAAAGCGAGTCGATATCGAGGACGGACCTTTCGACGGAAGGTCGGCGGAAGTCATTCAGTAGAGCGCTCGGCCATCGCGTCGCGGCCGCCGACCCGTTCGTTCCACCAGGCGACGACGTCGATCCGCTCGACGTAGTGCAGGAGCAGCGTGTTGTCTTTCGCCTCGAGTCCCCACCCGTCGAGCAGCGTGTTGGTCTCGAGGGTGGCTTCGGCCGGCTGGAGCGGCCACGGCACGTGGTGGACGTGGCCCCGATAGACTCGACCCCGGCGATCTGCCGCGTACAGGCAGTAGCGCTCGGTGAGAAACGCGTCGAGGCTGTCGGGCTCGGCTCGATACACGGGCCCGGTCGGCGCGTACGTGCCCCTGAACTCGGCCGGGCGGCCGACCCGCCGCCGACTCTGGTAGGCGATGCGCTCGCCGTCTTGGCGCCAGCGGATGCGGGCCCAAAAGTACGGCAGGTGAAAGCCGATCCGGGCGCCGATGACCGCCGCCCAGTTCGTGGCGTCGAGACTGAAAAAGAACACCCCCGGTTTCCCTTCGGCCCGTACGTATGTGCGCAGGTTGAGTTCGGGGAAGTGCGACAGCCACGGGAGCCGGTTGAGGCCGCGGGGGCCGATTCGCCGCATGTCGAAAGGTACGATCCCCACCCAGGCGTCACCCTCGAACAGGTCGAGTTGCAGCCCAGTGGGAACGAGCGCCCTCAAGACGCTCGGATCGACCCGAACGTGGGCGAACAAGAGCTTCTCCCAGCTCATGGTCATGATCCATGGCCGCTTGGGCATTGGGAACGGGCGATGGTCCGCCGTGAGGGTCAGCGCATTCCAGTCGACCATGCGGCAGGGTGGCATTCGCCCTGGACGAGCGCTACCGAAAAGGCTCGGTCGGCGGGCGGGTCAGACCGGCTTTTCGGGCCCGTACTTCTTCCGAATCTCGCGCTTGAGGATTTTGCCGGGGGCGCTTCGGGGCAGGTCGTCCCAGATGTCGACCGACTTCGGGGCTTTGACCGAGCCCAGCTTGTCTTTGCACAGCGCGATCAGCGCCTCGACGTCGAGCTCGGCGCCCTTTTTGACCTGAACGACCGCGTGCACGGCTTCGCCCCACTTCTCGTGGGGAACGCCGATCACCGCCACGTCTTGCACCGCCGGATGCTGCAGGATGACCTGCTCGACCTCGA
Source organism: uncultured Myxococcales bacterium (assembly GCA_964519665.1). Lineage (GTDB taxonomy): Bacteria > Myxococcota > Kuafuiibacteriia > Kuafuiibacteriales > Kuafuiibacteriaceae > JANQQN01. The sequence goes on along the minus strand of CAZFIV010000006.1, from coordinate 139,231 downwards.
ACGGGAAGACATTGAAGCCGCCGGAGATGATCAGGTCGCGTTTACGGTCGTTGATGTACAGGTAGCCGTCTTCGTCGCGGTAGCCGATATCGCCGGTGTGATGCCAGCCGTGGGCCTGGATCTCGGCGGTCGCTTTGGGGTCGTTGAGGTAGGCCTGCATCGTCGTTGGCCCGCGCACCACGATCTCGCCGAGCTCGTTCGGGCCCAGCAGCTTGCCGTCGACGTCGATGACCTCGATCCGGGCGGTGAGCACCTGGCGCCCGCATGACGAGAGTCGATGACGCTTCGTCTCGTCGCGGGCGGCTTCGGCCCACTCTTCGGGTGCGATCCACGTGAGCGGAAAGCCGGCTTCGGTCTGCCCAAAGGCCTGACACATGACCGGGCCGAGCTTCTCGATGCCCTCGACGACCTTTTCGGGGGCGATGGGAGCGGCGGCCGACACCACATACTTGAGCGACGACGTATCGAACGAACCGAGTTGAGGGTGGGCGAGCAGAAGGTAGATCACCGTCGGGGGCAGAAAGAGGGTGGTGACCCGCTCGTTCTGGATGAGTTCCAGCATCTTGGTGATATCGGGCGCGGCCATCATGATCGTCGTGCCGCCGAAGTTGAACTGCGCCATCGCGATGATGCCCCCGGCGTGGGTGATGGGCGCGATGGCCAGGTTGACCGGCGGCGCGTCGAACTTCCAGCACGTCGCCCATGCGAGCACCGTCATGTAGAGCCAGCTGTTATCGGCTTGGGTGAGTTTCGAGCGGCCGGTAGTGCCGCCGGTCGAACCTTGAAAGCCGAGCGCGCCGGTCGGAACGACCCGATCGAGAAAGCCATCGTCGTGGGCGGCGATCCAGTCGTCGAGGGCCGGGCCGTGGGCGTCGGGCTGGTCGATGCAGATGAGCAGCTTGAGCGATGGCGCCCCTTCTTTGATCCGAGGAATCTGCTCGGAGACCATCGAGTGGTAGAACAGCACCTCGCATTGGCCGTCACCCAAAATGGCGGTGTTCGCGTCGACCGCGTTGCGCAGGTTGATGTTGCACCACGCGCCGCCAGCCCGCAGACCGCCCATCAGCGCTACGAAGGCGCGGCTGTCGTTGGGGCTGAGGACGGCGAAACGGCTTCCGTGGTCGAAGCCGGCGTCGATGAAGGCGCGGGCGACGCGGTTGGTGGCGGCTCCCAGCTGTTCATAGGTCAGATCGCCCCCGGCGCCTTTGAGGGCGTAGCGGTGCGGATAGTTGCGGACGGACCCGTCCAGCAGATCGATCAAGTGCACGGCGTTTGACTCCTTCCAACTATTCCGACCGACCCCGCCGGCAATTTCAACCCCACGGCAGGATTCAGTCTTGGCACAGCGCGGCAGTGCGTTTACGCGCCGCGTGATACTCGCGAACGAGTCGGGCCGCGAGGTCGGCGAGGGGCGGTGCGTCATGAATGACGCCAGCGCCGTGGCCCGCCGACCACAGGTTCTTCCACAGCCGAAGAGCGTTCATATCGTTGGGTAAGCCGAGCTCCGCGCCCCGAACGGCGTCGGGGTCGATGCCCGATTCGACCAGGCTCGGGCCCAGCAGACTGGTGGGCGCGCGATGCAGGAGGGTGAAGACGATGTCGGTCGAGCGGGCGCCGACGATCATCTCCCGGTACTCATCGGCGGCGTTGGACTCGGCGCAGGCGATGAATCGGGTGCCCATGTATGAAAGGCTCGCGCCCATGACCTGGGCCGTGAAGACGTCGGACCCGGTGCTGATGGCCCCGGCGAGAACGATCGGCTTGCGGGTCAGCGCGCGCAACTCACCCAGCAGGGCGAACGGGTTGATGGTGCCGGTGTGGCCCCCGGCGCCCCCGCACACGGCGATCAGGCCGTCGGCCCCGGCCGCGAGCGCTTTTTCGGCGTGCCGAGCCGACGCCACGTCGTGGTACACGACCCCGCCGTATTCATGGATGCGGGCGAAAACTTCGCCCGGCGCCCCCTTGGAGGTCAGCACCAAAGGCACCCGGCGCCGGCACACGACGCCGATGTCGGCCTCGGCGCGCGGGTTGCTCGGGTGCAAGACCACGTTTACTCCGTACGGAGGAACGGGACGACCAAGCTCCCGAGCGGCCGCCGCTCGGCCGGCTTCGATCTGGTCAATCCAGGCTTCGAGCTCTTCGAGGGTGCGGGGGTTGAGCGAAGGAAAGCTCCCCACGAGCCCGGCCCGGCAGCTGGCGATGACCATCTCAGGATTGGAGATGATGAACATCGGCGCGACGATCACGGGGATCGAGAGGTGCTCGGTCAGCGACCCGGCGGTTGACATCGGCCCAGCATAACGCAAACCGGCGCCGTTGGGCACCGGGCCGCGCTCGAAGCCGTCGGAGCGAACAGAGCGATTTGAGCGGCCCGACGTCCGTGCTAGCGTACCTCGGTATGGGTCACCTTCATGGCAACAACGCCCCCGGCAAGCTGATGGACGCCGATTTCAACGCGCAGGTCGCGTTCGAAGGTCTGGATCTATCGAAGCCCGAGTTGATGAGCCGCCTGACGGCGCTCTTGAAGGGCGGCTTGCATGGTCTATGTTTCAGTGCCTACGCGCCGGGGCAGAGCCCCATCGAGCAGTCCAAGCTGTCCGAAGAACAAGTGCGGGAACGTCTCGGCATCATCGCGCCCCACTGCCGATGGATCCGGACCTTCGCCTGCACCGACGGCAATGAGCTCGCGCCCCGAATTGCGCACGAGATGGGGCTCAAGACGCTGGTCGGGGCGTGGATCGAGGGCGATCCGGAGCGCAACGAGATGGAGATCAACGCGGTGATCGAGGTCGCCCGGCAAGGTCACGCCGATCTCATCGCGGTCGGAAATGAAGTCCTCTTGCGCGGGGAGATGCCCGAAGAAGAGCTCATTCAGTACATCGACCGAGTGCGGCAAGCCGTACCCAACGTGCCGGTCGCCTACGTCGACGCTTATTACCTGTTTGCTCAGCGGCCGAACTTGGTCGCCGCCTGTGACTTTCTTCCGATCAATTGTTACCCGTTTTGGGAGAAGGTCGCGCTCCAACAGTCCTTCGGATACGTGCAAGAGATGGTACGAATGGTACAGGCGGTCTCGCACGGCAAGCCTGTCCTCATTGCTGAGACGGGCTGGCCCACCCAGGGCCCCCCGGAGGGGGCGGCGGTGCCCGGGGCCGAAAATGCCGCGCGGTATGCGCTCAATCTGATTCCCTGGGGTGAGCGCGCGAACGTCCCTTTGTTTTGGTTTGCCGCCTTCGACGAGGCATGGAAGGTTGGCGCCGAAGGCGACTGCGGAGCCTACTGGGGCTTCTGGGACGCCGAAGGAGCATCGAAACTTGTTTAGCGACTATCAGGGCATCTGTTACTCCGGTTACCGCGAAGGCCAGAACCCGAACGCGGGCATCTTTCCGTCGCTGGAGGAGACGACCGAAGACCTTCGCATCCTGTCGAAGGGGTGGAAGAAGCTCCGCCTGTACGACAGCGGTCCGTATGCGCGGTTGGTGCTCGAAGCCATTCAAAAGGGTGGGTTCGACTTCGAGGTGTTTCTCGGCGCGTACATTACGGCCGAAGTGAGCAACCCCGAGTGTCCTTGGGGCGGTATGTATTCGGACGAGCAGCTCGAAGCCAACCGCCGCCTGAACGAAGAAGAGGTCGAACGCACGATCGCTTTGGCCCGCGAGTTTCCCGAGATCGTCACGTCGTTGTCGGCGGGCAACGAAGCGACGGTGTCGTGGACGGATCATATGGTGCCGGTCGAGCGGGTGGTCGAGGTCGCGCGCGCCCTCAAGGCGACCGGCCTGCCGGTCACCTTCTGCGAGAACCATGTGCCGTGGATGGATAAGCTCGAACCCCTGGTGGCCGAGGTCGACTTCATCTCCATCCATTCGTACCCCGTCTGGGAGTACAAATCGATCGACGAAGCGATCGCGATCACCGACGCCGACCACCGCCGCATCGCCGAGCGGTATCCAGGCGTCCCCGTCGCGATCACCGAAGCCGGCTGGACGACCCGCAGCAACGGCCGAGGCATCGAGCCCTGGAACGCCCACGTCGATCACCAATCGCGGTACTATCAAGAGCTATCGAAGTGGTGCGCGGATCACGGCGTGCTCACCTACGTGTTCGAAGCGTTCGACGAGCCCTGGAAGGGCAGCCCCGACCCCAACGAGCCCGAGAAGCACTGGGGCTTGTTCACCGTCGACCGCCGCCCCAAGCCCGTCATGCAGGATCACTTCCCCGAGCTTCACCCCGAACCGTAATCCTCGCGCCGCTGCACCTTCATTCATTGATGCCGGGGTGGCGGCGAGAAGGCGGGGTCGGTTTTTTGGGCCGGAACCCAGCATGGGCGGGTGCTTCGGGCTATGCTGGGCGGACGTCGGCGGCGACGGGCGTCGGCCGGCCAGGTTCGAAGGAGAGTTATCCTATGGGTCCACAGGATCAGAAGCCGGTCGGGTCCGGCTTTCACGCCAAGTCGACGGCGGCCGAGGTGATCGCCGGCATCGATCTGTCCGGGCAGACGGCGGTCGTGACCGGCGGCTACTCGGGTATCGGTATCGAGACCGTGCGCGCGCTGGCGGGGGCCGGCGCCAAGTGCATCGTGCCGGCGCGGCGGTTGGAGACCGCGCGCGAGGCGCTGGCCGACATGCCGGGGCCGATCGAAGTGGCGGCGATGGACTTGGCCGACCTGGCCAGCGTCCGAAAGTTCGGGGCCGACTACGTGGCCTCGGGCGAACCGCTGCACCTGCTGATCAACAACGCGGGCATCATGGCGTGCCCCCTCGAGCGGATCGGTCCCGGCTGGGAGCGGCAGTTCGGCGTCAACCACCTGGGCCACCTGGCCCTCTACCAGGCCCTCGAGCCGGCCCTCGCGAAGGCCAACGGCGCTCGGGTGGTCGCGCTGTCGTCGTTGGCGCACCGCATCAGCGACATCCGGTGGGAGGATCCGCAGTTCGACACCGAGTACGATAAGTGGCAGGCCTACGGGCAGTCGAAGACCGCCAACGCGCTGTTCGCGATGGGGGTCGACGTTCGGGGCCAAGACCGCGGCATTCGGGCTTTCTCGGTGCATCCGGGCGGTATTTTTACGCCGCTGCAGCGGCACCTGCCGGAAGAAGAGATGGTCGCCCTGGGGTGGAAGAACGCCGACGGCACGCTCCCCGACGCGGTGAAGGCCATGTTCAAGACGCCCGAGCAGGGCGCATCGACGACGGTGTGGGCGGCGACCTCGCCGAAGCTCGATGGTTTGGGTGGCCTGTACTGCGAAGACGGCGACGTCGCCCAGCTGGCCACCGAAGAGAGTCGGTACGCGCACGTGCGCAGTTGGGCTTGCAATCCCGAGGGCGCGGAGCGCCTGTGGGCGCTCAGCGAAGACCTGCTGGCCAAAGCGTAGCGTATACCGTCCGATGACCGGCGCTTTCCTCGCCGGTGGTCAGGGTTCGCGGCATTTCACTTTCGGCCAGCGCGAGCTATGCTCTCGACCGTAGGGATCCCATGAACGAGACGATCGAACGCCGCGCGGAAGAGATGGTGCCGACCTTGCGGGCCCGCACCGAAGAGATCGAGGCAGGGCGCCGGGTGCCGGCCGACCTGTCCGACCGGCTCGGCGGGGCCGGCTTCTATCGCCTGCTCGTGCCCTCGGCCCTCGGCGGGGGCGAAATGCACCCTGCCGCCTACGTGCGGGCGCTGACCACCCTGGCCACCGGCGACTCCGCCGCCGCGTGGACGGTGATGACCGGGTCGACCACCGGGCTCTTGCTCGCTTATCTCGATCCTGACTTCGCGCGCCAGATCCTCGACGAGGCGCCGAACGCCGCCCTCGCCGGCGTGTTCGCGCCGACGGGCAAGGCGACGCCCGAAAACGGCGGTTATCGTCTGAAGGGCAGCTGGCAGTGGGGCAGCGGCTGCGAGAACGCCAAGTGGCGCATGGGCGGGGGCCTGGTCTTCGACGAAGACGGCCCGCGCATGGTGGCCACCGGCGTGCATGAGATCCGGTCGTTTTTCTTCCGCGCCGACGAGTCGACCATGGTCGACACCTGGCACGTCAGCGGCATGCGGGGCACCGGCAGCCACGACCTCGTCGTCGACGACGTGTTCGTGCCCGAGCGCCAGACCACTTGCATCCTCGTCGACCGGCCGCACTACGACGGGCCGCTGTACCGATTCCCGCTGTTCGGCCTGTTGGCGATGGGGGTGGCGGCCGTCGGCATGGGCATCGCGCGGGCGGCCCTCGACCACATCGAAGAGCTGGCCCGCACCAAACGGTCACGGGGCGGCAAGAAGACCATGGCCGAAAGCGAGCTCGTGCAGGTGCGCCTCGCCTCTGCCGAAGCGGAGTTGCGAGCGGCGCAGGCGCTCATGACCGAGACCCTCGACGAGGTCTACGGGTACGCCGAAAAGGGCGACGCGTTGACCCCCATGCACAAGGCGCGCCTTCGGCTCGCGGCCACCTTCGCCGCCCAGGCCTCTGCGCGCTCGGTCGACACCGCCTACAATTTGGGCGGCGGCGGGTCGGTCTTCGACACCAGCCCCCTTCAGCGCTACCTGCGCGACGTTCACGTGATGACCCAGCACGTGATGGTCGGCGAGACCACGCTCAAACCCGTAGGCCGAATCCTGCTGGGCCTCGACGCGGATATCAGCTTGCTCTAACATGGTCCGATCGGATTGAGGTCGGTCGGCGCTTTGCGTACCGGCAACTCGGGCCCAATTCAAAACGACCCTCGTCGAGCGCCGCAAGTCGCCGCAGGCGTACGAGTATCTGGTGAGCAGCGTGGTCATCAAGTCGGTCGAGTACCCGGGGCCGACGGCGAAGTTGCGGGGGCTCATTCAATATCCGCAGAAACGACGCCCTGCGAACCGACCGAGGCTACCCGGTGCTGCTCTACTTGCACGGCGGGTTCGCGCTCAGCCGATATGACCTGTTCGACTGCCGGCCCTTTCTCGAAGTCTTCGAAGACCTCGAAGTCCCGTTCGGCGACCACCCCGACGAACCACGCCTCCGCCTCGCCTACCCCTGGGCCTCCCAGCTCGCCTACGAGCACATCGCCTGCGTGGGTGAGCGCGACCTCTGGCCCCTGACCGTCGTCAAGTGCACCCAGAAGACGGCCCCCAACCTCAAGCTCGAGGTCGTCCAAGGCGACCACCAGTCAAGCGTCGGCCGATGCCTGGAGAGCTTTCTGAAGGCCGTCTTGCCCAAGGCGGCGCCCCCTCGATCGGCCGAAGCCCGGCCCAGCCCGCGTTGATGGGCACTCAGAGCCGCGCGTACTTCGAGTAGAAGACTCATCCCCGCTCAACGCGCTCGATCGCGCGGAGGAACCAGTCTCTTTCTCGCGGATACCTCGGATGATCCGGCAGCGCGCGGACGAGCGCTTCGACGATGGCCAAGCCCTCCCGATACGCCGCGAGTGCCCGAGAGTAGTCATTCTGACCTTCGGCTACCAACCCGACGCGCGCCATCGACAGGGCAACGTCGAGCTGCCATCCGGCATTTTGGGGGTCGTTTTGGGCGAGTGCCTTTCGGATGTCTCTG
>CAZFIV010000006.1:0-131624 GCA_964519665.1 uncultured Myxococcales bacterium | reverse complement strand
ACCGAGAGGTCTCTCTGCCATCCGGCATTTTGGGGGTCGTTTTGGGCGAGTGCCTGAGCGATGTCTCTGCTTTGTTCGAAGGCTTGGAGTGCTTGTTGGAGCTGCCCCATGTCTTTTCGGACGTCTCCGACCTTGTTGAGCGAAACCGAGAGGTCTCTCTGCCATCCGGCATTTTGGGGGTCGTTTTGGGCGAGTGCCTGAGCGACCGCGTGTCCATCGTCGTATGCTTTCAGCGCTCGGCTGACGTCGCCGAGCTCTCGGTGTAGGTCGCCGATGTGGATGAAGGTCCACAGCGTGTGCCGGGCTTCGGTGCCGGTTCGGGGGGCGTAGTCGGTCGCGGTTATCGCGACCGGAAGCCATCGGAGGTTTCGGCGTCGGCCTTCGAAGGTGTCCGTTCGGTCGAAGGAGCGTCGGACCAAACGGATAGCCAGCGCATCGGGGGGCTCGCCGGCGTCGGCCGGGGTGGGGCGGGTGCGCATGACGTCTTGGACCAGGCGGTGGACGTTGAGGGACGGGGCGCCATCTTCGAACTGATCCCAGGTGATGAGAGCGGCAGCAGACAGGGCTTCGAGGGCCCGGTCGTACTCGCGCTCGGTCATGACCCGGCGTTCGCCGGCGTACAAGGGCCGGAGCATGAACTCGGGCACCTCGTCGGGGGCGAGGCGGGCGAGCACGCCCATGACCGTCTCGGCTTGGGGGAGGGGGGTGGGCACGTCTTCGGTGCGCCCGGCGACGATGTCGTCGAGGGCGAGGTTGAAGGTGGCGAACACGCTTCGGTCGGAGCCGGTCGGGAGCTTGCCGGGGGGCGGGTCGTCCCAGAACTCGGTGAGGCGCCGGCCGTAGTCGGCGAAGGTCAGCCGGCGGTTGCGTAAGCACCGGGCCGCGGCGTGCGACAGGGCGAGCGGCAGATACCCCAGTTGGGCGGCCAGGCCCGCCGCCTCGTGGCGGTCGTGGTCGGCCTCGCGTTGGGCGCTGGTGCACAGAAAGTCGACCGCCGCCGGCGGGGTGAACGTGGTGACGGGCACGGTCTCGTCCCAGTGCGGAGACCGGCTGGTGACCAGCACGTGCGCGTTCGCGGCGGGCCGCCACGGCCGGACCCGGCTCGGGTCCGGCGCGTTGTCGTAGATGAGCAGCCAGGGCGGGCCGGGCTGGTCGATGGTCGTCAGCGCCTGGCGGGCGGCGCCGGGGCGGTCGTCGGCGTCGGCGAGGCCGGGGATGAACCGGGCCCCGAGGTCGATCAGGTCGTCGATGAGGGTGGTCTCGGTCTCCGCCCGGAGCCACCACAGGCCGCGGTACCGAGCGCGATTTCGCCACGCGTAGGCCAGCGCCAGGGTGGTCTTGCCGACCCCGCCCATGCCCACCAGGGTCGCCGCGTCGATCACCCCCGGCGTCCCCGCGGGAATCACCGCCGCCGCCCCGGTACGCCACAGCCGCTCGTCGAGGGCGGCCAGCTCGTCGTCTCGGCCGGTGAACGCCTGGTCGTCGTGACGGAGGATGGTGGGGTGCACCACCTGCCGCGACCTCGCCGCCGCCGGTAGCCGCATGTCGCTCGACAGGGCCTCCGGAGCCTCGAGCGCCTTCTTCAGCACGTCGTCGCAGACGCGGCCGTCCCCGGTGTGCCAGGCGGTCTCGAAGTCGACCCAGGCCACGTTCCGAAGCACCCCCCGAGGCTCGCAGCGGTCGATGTTCAGGACCACCAGCCGGCCGCTCGGGTTGAGCGGGTCGTCCATCGCCGCCGTCGCCTCGAGCATGCAGTACCGGCTGCTCAGATACGTGCGAGACATCAGCGCCAGGACCCGCGCCCCCGACTCGAGGGCCTCGTTCATGGCCAGCATGAAGTTGACGTGCTGAAAGTGCGCGTCCTGCACGATGACGACGTAACCTCGCGCCTGCAGCCGCCCCGCGACCCACCGGGCCAGCTCGGCATCCGGCCCGCTCCGCGACACGAAGACCGCCTTGGCGGGCCGAGCCTTCGCCGCTCCCAATACCGCTTCGATGGTGCTCATCGTGGCCGCCGAAGTATGAAGTCACCGGCGCTCGAACTCAACGCGACCGCGGGCAGTCGTTGTCGTTTGGCCAAAGCCGCTTGAGCGGGACTTCCGACGGTGCGACGGTCGTCCGCAGATGTCGAGTGAACGTTCCGTCTTGAATTCGAGGGCGCCGGGTCAGACCTCGCGCGCCGGGCGCGCCTTCCGCCCCGTCCCTCGCCTAATCCCTCGCTCATTCCTTGGTTGGGCGTCGGTCTTGGTCGGGCTCACCGCCTGCGCTACAACGCCGGGGATGGGTCCGACGAGTGCACCTTCCCAGCCCGCTGCGGGCGGCCCGGCGACGGTCTTCTTGACGTCGAGCGCCGGCGACGCGATGGCCGAGTCGAAGGTCGAGTTGACCGCGACGGCGACCGCCCCGGTCAAGGTGACCGTCCACCTCGACCGCGAACGGCAGAGGTTTCTGGGGGTGGGCGGTTCGTTGACCCAGGCCTCGGCCGCCGCGTTGAAGGCCATCTCGCCCGAGAAGCGGGCCGAGGTGCTCGAGGCGTACTTCGGGCCCAACGGGGCCGGTTACGCCCTGGTGCGAACCCACATCGCGAGCTCGGACTTCACCGAGTACAGCTACACCTACGCGCCGAGCGAGGCGGCGAATCTCGAAGACTTCTCGATCGAAGAAGATCGAAAGAACGGGCTGCTGTCGCTGATCCTCGACGCGCAGGCGGTTCCCGGCGCCGACTTCAAGCTCATCTCGTCACCCTGGTCGCCGCCGCCGTGGATGAAGGATACCGGTGAGTTCTACGTTCAAAAAGAGCGGCGGGGGGGAAGTCTGCTGACGAAGCACTACGAGACCTTCGCTCGCTACTTCGTGAAATACATCGAGACCTACGCGGCCGAAGGGGTGCCGGTCTGGGCGATCACCCCGATCAACGAGCCGATGGGCAACGCGGGCAACTGGGAAAGCATGGAGATGACGCCCGAAGAGCAGCGCGACTTCATCCGGGTGCTGGGGCCCCAGCTTCGGTCGGCCAACCTCGATACCCGCATCCTGATCTTCGACCAGAACCGAGTGGAGATGCCGCAGTACACCCAGGTCATCTTCACCGACGAAGCGGCGGGCCCCTACACTTACGGCACGGCCGTGCACTGGTACAACAGCACCTTCAAGGTGTACGAAGACATCCTCGAGTCCGAGCGGGCCTTGTATCCCGACAAGGTCATCATTCACAGCGAAGGCACCATCGACAGCGTATCGAGCGAGGCTTCGTGCGACGGGATCTGCGTGGCGCAGCCCTGCGGGTGCGAAAAGCTGTACGCCTGGTGGTTGGATGACGCCTGGTACTGGAAGAAGGAAGCCACCGACTGGGGTTGGGACTGGGCGCCCGACAAGAGCGACCACCCGAAGTATGCGCCGGCCTTTCGGTATGCGCGCGACCTGGTGGTGGGCATCGGGCACCGTCTCGACGGCTGGGTCGACTGGAACATCGTGCTCGACAAGCGCGGCGGGCCGAATCACGTGAGCAACTTTTGCTTGGCGCCGGTGATGGTGGACGGAGAGACCGACACCGTTTATTACACGCCTCTGTTTTGGATCGTGAAGCAGGTGTCGAAGTACAGCCGGCCGGGGGGCGTAGTGCTGGAGATCTCGGTGGATGGGCCCGAGGGGCTGCACGCGATGGCGATTCGCAATCCCGATGGGCGGGTTGCGGTGCATGTATTCAATGAGAGTGGGGAAGACTTGGACTATGCGGTGACGGTTGGCGACACCGAAACTCGGTTGAGGAGTCCGCATGCGTCCTTGCAAACGATGGTTGTTGACGCCGAGTAGGTTCTTGGTAACGGGTTCGGGTCGCTATTGAAGGACCGGGCTGAAGTAGAGCCACACGCCGGCGACCATCAGCAGGACGACGAAGGTCGCGATCAAGTCCACTCGTTTCCAGGGCGACCACGGCTCGCGGTCAGCTTGGGGGACCGTCGCGAAAGTGAGGCCGGCGAGCTTTTCGTCGTCGGGGGCGGCGGTGGCCAGCGACACGAACACCAGCACCGCGCTACAGATCACGAACAGCACGAGGGCGAAGTGAAGGAAGTTGATCGTGGCGAAGGCCAAGGGGAGGCCGGCCAGGCTCTCTTTGCCCAGCTCGGCGATCAGCCGGGCCGCCCCGAGCACGAACCCGGTGCCCAAGGCGGCCAGGGCGCCGCTGGCATTCACCCGACGCCACAGGATGCCGATCAGAAAGACCGCGGCCACCGGCGGTGAGATGTAGGCCTGCACGCTCTGCAGATATTGGTAGAGCTGGCCCTCGGCGATGAACTTCATCATCGGGATCCACATCAAACCGAGCGCCACCAGCACCGTGGTCGCGATCTGGCCGACCCGAACCTGCTCGGCCTCCGAGGTCTGGGGGCGCAGCACCAGATAGATGTCGCGAGTGAACAGGGTCGAGCACGAGTTGAAGACGGACGACAGCGAGCTCATCAGCGCGGCCAGCAGGCCCGCGACGACCAGCCCCCGAACCCCGGTCGGCAGGAGCTGACCGACCATCGCCGGCAGCGCCTCGTCGGGCTTTTCAAACTCGACCAGCTGTTGGCTCTTGAGCGCGGCGGCGACCACCCCGGGGATCACGAAGATGAAGATGGGCAAGACTTTGAGGATGCCGCCAAAGATGGTGCCCCGGCGCGCGTTGTTTTGATCGGGGGCCGACAAGACCCGCTGCACGATGAACTGGTCGGTGCACCAGTACCAAACCCCCAAGATCGGGGCCCCGAAGAGGATGCCCGTCCACGGGAAGTTCTCGTCGGTCATGCTCTTCCACACCGACAGGGCCTCGGGCCCGGCGGCCTCGACCATCGCGCCCCACCCCCCGAGCTGGCCGAGCCCGATGAAGGTCACCGCGATCGCGCCGCCCACCAACACGAACATCTGCAGCAGGTCGGTGTACAGCACCGCGCGCAGGCCGCCGAACACCGTGTACACCCCGGTCGCGATGACCACCACGAGCGCGCCGCTCCAGAAGTTGATGCCCATCAGGGTCTCGAACACGATGCCCCCGGCGGCGATGGTCACCGAGATCTTGGTGAGCACGTAGCCGATGATCGAGATGACGGCGAGATACCAGCGAGCCGCCGATGAGTATCGGCGCTCGAGAAACTCGGGCATCGTGTACACCCCGCTGCGCAGGTAAAAGGGCACGAACACCCATCCCAACAACAGCAGGATCAACGACGCCAGGATCTCGAACTGACCCACCGCCACCCCGCTCTTCGCGCCGGTGCCGGCGAGCCCGACCAGGTGCTCGGAGCCAATGTTCGACGCGAACAAAGAAGCGCCGATGACGAACCAACCCACGTTACGGCCGGCCAAAAAGTAATCGGCCGAGTCGGCCTGGTCGCGCCGCTCCCGGATCGTGACCCAGATGGCCACGCCGAACACGGTGAGGAAGTACAGGGCGACGACGCCCCAATCCAGCCCGCTGAGTCTTCCCATGGGGCCACTATAGACGAAGATGGGCGGACGCCGCCGGCAGGTCCGTCTGCCGACGGCGTCGTACTGAGGGGGGAGAGGCGCGACTACTGCACGCTGAGCTCCGGCACGGCGAGCGGCGCGATATCGTCAGGCGCAGAAACGAGCTGCCAGTGTGGGAGTAAGCCCGCGCCTCCAGCACCGATTTCGTCAGTGGTGACATCGGGGTTGAGGCGCAAGAACACGTAGTCCCCGGCCGCCGCTCCGTTGTCTCTCACCTGAGCGTTCAAATACTGCACCAGCGCCGCGCTCGCGGCCGCGTCCGTCATGAGGGGGCCCGAGGCGGTGCCGGGCGTCAGGAAGTTATCGGCAATGAGGGTTGCCGAAGTATCGCTGGGACCCGCGAAGAACTGAGCGGCCGTCACATCCGCTGTCGAGCGGAACGGGAGGCCGTACAGATCGGCATTCGCGGTGGCGGAGGCTTCAGCGTTGTTGAAGTTGATGCTCACCGTGAGGTTGGCCGTCGTGAATCCGCCCGCGGGAATCGGTGGGATTTGGAACGGCATGACGTACACGGCGCCCCCGCCCGGATTACCGACATCGGACCCACCGGCGTTGGGCGGCAGCACGAGCAGATTACCACCATCATACAGAATGCTGGTGTCCGCTGAATCCACCCGAACCGTTCGCGCGGCCCGCACCCACTGGATGCTGTCGAAGTAGATCTCGATCCCGTTGGGATTCGCGCCGTCGTTGGCCGCGAAGATGAACGGACCGAACACGATGCCTTCGTTGACGTACCTCGTGAGCGCCGAGAGGGGAACGGTGTACGGGGTCGGTTCGGTGGTCAGCGTCAGCACGTCACGAGCCGCGGCACCATCCCACTGCGGCTCGGGGAAGCCTGCGCCGACATCGATGACTTCGCCGCCTGCGGCGCCCCACGCGTAGAAGCTCAACTGGGTGGCTCCCGCCTCGACCATTCGACCGACGAGGTCGGTGAAGTCGTTGCCGTCGGTGAAGTAGCCTCCGATGAACTCGTCGGGGACGCCAGGACCGCCGTCCCAGGTGATGCGATAGCAGCTACCGCTCGCGTCGGGCGCACGTTCGGGGCAGTTGTTGTCTTCCGTATAGGGAACGCCAAAGTTCGACCGACCCGTAAAGAAGTCTCCAACGTTCATCGGGAGGGCGATCGCAGTGGGGGCCGGCGTGACCTCTACGGACACATCGTCGGTCAAGTCCCCGACCATCGCGGTCACCGTCGCCATGCCGACTTCGACGCCGGTCACGTTGCCGTCCGAATCGACGACCACGATCGCGCTGCTCGTCGTAAAGCTCGCCTGCGAGGTGACGTCTGCCATCGCGCCGTTGTCGAAGTTGCCGGTGACCGTAAGCGCCTGGGTGTTGCCGCGGGTGATGGTGACGGGGTCCGGCGTAATCGTGATGCTCGTCAGAACCCCCGGTGGGTTCACGGTGACCGAAACGGTGTCCGTGAAGCCGCTGGCGGTGACGCTGATCGTCGTCTCGCCGACGGCGACCCCCTCGACGACCCCCGCGCTGTCGACGCTCACGACCTGAGGGTTGGCCGGTTCGAACATGGCGGTGCTCGTGAGGTTGCTCTCGGATCCATTGTCAAAGTTGCCGGTGACCGTGAGCGGCTGGGAGTCATCAACGGAGATGGTGACGGGGTTCGGCGTGACCGTGATGCCGGTCAGAACCGGCACCCGAGCCACGGTGACCAAAACGGTGTTGGTGAAGCCTTCGGCGGAGACGGTGATCGTCGCCGTGCCGATGGCGACCCCGGAGACCACACCCTGGTCGTCGACATCCGCCACCTGCGGGTTGTTCGATTCGAACGCGGCGTTACCAGTGATGTCGGCGATCGAGCCGTCGTCGAAGTTGCCGGTGACAGCCAGGGCCCGGTTGTCGTCAACGAAAATGTTGACGGGGTTCGGCGTGACATCGATGCGGGTCAAGAGGCCGGAGCGCCACTTGATGTCGTCGACGAAGAAAGTCACGCCGCCCGGGTTGGCGTCGGTCGTGGCCAACCACGTAAAGGGCGAGAGCACGAAGTCATAATTGTCCCCGTCACCGAGCGCTATTGTGATGAGCCTGGGGATCGAGTCGAGCTCTACTTCCTCTCTTGGGTCTCCAGAGACTTCGACGGCATCGGGATCCAACCCGGCGCCGAAGGTGATGCGACCGCCGGTGTCGCTCCAGGCGTAGAAGGATAGGACGGTAGCCCCTGGGGCGATCGGTTTGTTGACCAGGTTTGCGAATGCGGACCCCTCGGTGAAGAAGAGGCCCGTGAAGCCGCCGATGCCGTCCCAGACGAATCGGTGGCAATCACCGGTCGCCCGGGGATACGCCCGGATGGGGCACAGGTTATCTTCGGTGAACAGTGGTGCACCGGGGGGAGGGCCGAAGCCGGAACGGCCCCGATAGTTGTCGTCGACGACCATCGGTAGGGGCAGCGGGGTCAGGACGCTGACCTCGACCGTGTCGATGAACCCAGCGACCGACGCCGTCACGGTCGTGATGCCCGCGGCCACGGCGGTGACTTGCCCGGCCGAGTCGACGGTGGCGATCGACTCATCGTCAGACCGGTAGGTCGCCGTGACCGTGACATCACGCTGCAAGCCGTTATCGAAAATGGCGGTGACGGTCAGTGGGTCGGTGCGGCCGGGACGGGTGCGAACCAGGTCCGGCGAGATGGCCAAGGAGGCCAGTTCACCGACGGAGACCTCGACAGTGCCGCTGACGCCGTCGAAGGTGGCCGTGATGTTGGCCGTACCTGGGCTGACCCCGAAAACACGCCCGTTTACTACGGTCGCGACGGCCTCGTTGTCGGAAACGATGGTCGCCAGGTTGGTCACGTCTTGCTGCCGGCCGTCGTCGAAAGTCGCGAAGACGGTCAGCGCCTGCGCTTCGTTGGCGAGGAGGCGGACCGGGTTCGGCGAGATGGACACGACGCTGAGTCGGCTGCCGATGATGGGCCCGCGCCACTGAATGTCGTCGACGTAGAAGGTGAATCCATTCGGGTTGGCGACGTTGTCGGCCGACCAGACGAAGGGGCCAAACACGTCCGCGTACCCCAGGTTGTTGGTTAGCGGAATCTCATAGAGCGTAGGGCTCCTGGTGAGCGTGAACGTCGTTCGGTCTTCGCCGACGTCGTTGCCGCCAAGTCCCGCGCCGAAGACAATGACTTCGCCGCCGTTTTCGCCCCAGGCCCAGAAGGCCAAGAACTCCGCGCCCGTCTCGACGAGCTGCCCGTTCACGAAATCGAAACCGGTGCCGTCAATGAAGAAGGTGCCCGAAAAGGCCTCTGCGCCATCCCACACGAAGCGGTGGCACCGGCCGTTTTGATCGCCGGCCCGCCGAGGGCAGCCGCCGTCTTCGGAGTGCGCCGCGGGGCCGTTCGGGCCGAAGCCCGCGCGACCCAGGAAAATGTCGTCGACGATCAGGGGCAGGGTCAGGGGCAGCCGGGGGGCGGTCACGTTGACCACGGAAGTGTCGCTGATGCCGTCGGCGGTCACGGTGATGGTCGCGGTACCGATGGCTCGTGCCGTCACCACGCCCGTCTCGTCGATCGTCGCCACCGCGGTGTCGCTCGACTGGAAGGTAGCGCTGTCCGTGACAAGACGTCGAGACCCGTCATTGAACGTTCCGAGCGGGAGGAGCGGCCGCGTCTCGTCTACCAAGAGGTTGGCAGGGTCGGGACCCAGGAAAATGGTTTCGAGGTTCGCGCCAGTCCACTGAATGTCGGTGACGTAGAAGCGAATCGATTCGTTCGGGCTCAGGCCCGCCGACCAGAAGAACGGTTGCTCAATGGTGGTATAGGGGAAATCGGGAGAAATGGGGATAATAATGCGGGTGGGGGTCGTGCTGAGCGTTACTTGGCGTTCGCCCCCCGGGCTGTCCGGGATGTTGTAGCCGAAGGTGACCACCTCACCGCCAGCCTCGCCCCAGGCGTAGAAGCTCAGTTGCGCTGCGCCCGGCGCCACCGGCAGCGGGACGTTGTTGTCGAAGCTGTCGCCGTTCAACCAGATCACGCCGGCGAAGGTGTCGCCGACGGTTTCTTCGTAGAAGAACTCGTAGCAGAGCCCGAGAGCGTCCGTCGGCTCGTTGGGGCACGTCGGCGGTTCGACGTTGGTTTGGTCGACATCGTCGGGGAAGAAGCCCGCCGCGGCGAAGTGGTCGCTCACCACCATCGGCAGCTGGATCGGCTCGGGGGCCTCGGGGCCTTTTTCCCAAACGATGTCATCGATGAAGAATCGAATCGGAGGGTCCGCAATGTTGAGGCCAGCCGACCAGAAGAACGGCTGCTCGACGGTCTCGTAATCGGCGGTGATGGGAATGGTGAAGCGGGTGGGCGTCGTGGTGAGGGTCTCAGGCTGAGGAGAGCTCGCGCCCGGACCGCCGTCTTGAATGTTGTACCCGAACGTGACCCTTTCGCCGCCGACCGCGCCCCAGGCGTAGAAGCTGACTTGCGTTGCGCCCGGCGCGACCAGCAGCGGGACGTTGTTTCCGAAGCCTTCGCCGTTCAACCAGATGACGCCGGCAAAACCGTTGCCATTCAGGTCTGCGGTGTCGGTCTCGTCGTAGGTGAACTCGTAGCAGGTGCCGCGAGCGTCCATCGGCCGGCCGGGACAAGTCGTGGGCTCGACGTTGACTTGGTCATTGTTGTCGGGGAAGAAGCCCGCCGCGGAGAAGTTGTCGCTGACCACCATGGGCAGCGGAATGCCTTGGCTCCCGCCTCCCACGTTGACTTCAATGGTGTCGGAGACACCGGCGATGGTCGCGGTCACGACCGCCACGCCTTCGCCGGCGCCGATGACGGTACCGCTCGGGCCGGCCGTGGCGACCGAGGGCGAATCGGACGAGAAGGTCGCGCGCCGAGTAACGTCGCCGGTGGTGCCGTCTTCGAACGTGCCGATCACCGTGAGCTGTTGAAACCCGCCGAGGTCGAGGGAGAGGGCTTCGGGGGTGATGGCGATGCGGGTGACCGGTGCGTTGTTGTCGTTGTCGTTCGCGGTGTTGTTGTTCGTCGCATTATTGTCGCCCGGCTCCAATCCATCATCGTCACTACACGCGAAGACGACGGTCGCGGATGCCAGCAGCGCCAACGAAACTTTCGTTGCCAGTTTCATCCTACTCCTCCGAAGTGAGAGCACGTCACCGCACCCCCGTTGAGATACGGTCTGGTTCGAGCCGCTGGTTCGGCAGATGACCGAGTCATCGCCAACAGGTCCAGCGAGGCCGTCACCGACCACAAAGTGCAATCGCCGAGGTCGGAAATCACGTGGATGCCCCCGAGGCCGTCAGCGGAATTTCAAGCGTATCGAGCACCGCCCGAAGAATGAGGGTGGCTGCGCCGAGCGCGACGCTCTGGCGGTCGATCTGGCTGCAAACCACCCGCGCCCCAACCTGGCTGGCCACCAGCGTTCTCGACATGACCTTTTTTCGGATCGGGTCGAGCAGCGGCTCGCCGACCTCGGTCAGCTCGCCACCGATCACGATCGTCGAGGGGTCGAGCACATTCAAGAGATTGGCGAGGCCGTCGCCGAGACGTTCGCCGGCGAACCGAATGATCTCGAGGGCGAGCGGGTCGTTGGCGCGGGCCGCTTCGATCAGCGCTTGGAGGTCGACCGTGGCTTGTGCAAGTGGGCTTTCGGGAAAGTGTTGCAGCCGGGCTCTCGCGCGCGCGAGCAAGGCCTGCGTGCCGATGACCACGTTCAGACAGCCGTTCACGCCGCACATACACGGCGGGCCGTTCGGGTCGACCGACAGGTGACCGAGCTCGCCGGCAATGCCGTGAACCCCCGAAAAGATCTTTCCGCCGATGATCAGACCAGCCCCGATGCCGGTGGCGACCTTGACGAAGACCAGGTCGCCCCGCTGTCGACCCGCGCCCCACCATTGCTCGGCCAAGGCCCCCAGGTTGGCGTCGTTCTCGAGGCGAACCGGCTGTTGAAGGCGCCGCTCGATCGCGTCGGCGACGTCGATGTCGCCCCACGCCGGCATCACGGTGGCGAGGGGCCGACGCGACGAGGGGTCGAGCGGCGCGGGCATGGCGACACCGACGCCCAGAGGCTTGGCCGGGTGCATCCTGATCAGGTCTTTGGCGACGTCGATCGCCTCGTCGAGGGCGCGCTGGGGATCCTCGCGCGTCCACAGCAGGCGGTCGGTGCGTCCGATGATCTGGCCCCGCAAGTTGGTTAACACGCCACCGACATGCGAAGCGCCGATGTCGAGGCCGACGATCGTTCGTGCGTTATCTTCGAAGCCCAACATGATGGGCCGACGGCCTCCGCGGGATGACCCGGGCCTCGTCTCTCTGACAACGCCGGTTGCGAGGATGTCGCTCACAATGGCCGATACCGTCGAACGGCTCAGTCCGGTGCGACGGGCGAGCTCGGCTCGCGAGATCTCGCCGTGGGCCCATAGGAGGCGGAGCAACACGGCGTTGTGTCTTGCTCTCACCGTGCCTGGGACCAGTACTTCGGGCGGGCCAACAACGTTGTTCTCGCGATCCCTACGTTCCATGCCGACGGGCGCTTTGTTCGGGCGCAGAACAAATTATGGACCGAACGCCCGGAAAGTCAACCGAGGAGAGTGACTTATGTCGCAACGCAGCAAAGATCGCGAAGTGATTAGACGGCTATCGCGGGCCTTGCGTCGCTTCAAAATAACTCTTTGTCCATGAGCACAACAAAGTCTTACGAACGCGGTGGCCGGAAGTCGCCCGCTGATCGATGCGATGCGTTAGGGGTGACGTGCGGCGACCGCGGGGGGGGCGGAAGGCCGACTCAGGGGCGGCGTGGACCGTTGGCGCGTCGCAGCATGGACGGTGCAAGCTAGACGTCGCGAAAACCGAAACAGCGAGCCGACGACACTGAGAAGACGCCATGGCCCGTGGTCGAGCCGCGAGAGGGGCGTCAGCGCACTGATTCACGTACTTTGGGACGCTCGCGCCGACCTGAAGCATACGAGCTCGGTAGATGGGGTCGAGGATTCGCAGGCCGTTTTGCACCGCCGTGAGAGGGGTCGACTCGCTGGGGTCGGTTGGGCTTGAGCGGGTCGGCGCTCGGGCGTTCAGACGTCGGTCAGCACGATCCACCAGACCGTGCCGAGCAACCCGGCGACCATCGTGACGCCGAGCCAGCCGGTACGCTGGGGGTTGTTCGACGCACCGGGCCGCGGATGAATCATGCCCCACAGGAGCGGCAGGCCGGCCAGCAGTTGGGCCACCGCCGTGGCTGTCAGGCACGCGGCGAATTCGTTGGGCATCTCGGGAACCAGCCACGCGCCCGCCGCGATCGCGATATTGGCGGCAATGTTCAGCAGGAATCCCCATGTCTGGAGGCGATAGACACCGTAGGTCGCGATGCCCATGACCGCGGCCGAAAGGGACAGGAACACCACGGCGATCCGGAGGTCCCGTTCCTCGAGCATCACCCCGGACCAGAAGCCCAATCCGAACATGTCGGCGAGGGCGAGGACCATGATCGCCACCAGCGTGCCGCGAAGGGCGACCGGTGCGAAACCACCGCGATGGCTCGGTGCATGGAGACCGTCGGCCCCGAGGAACAGCAGGCCCAGCCCCACCCCGGAGGCCCAGCCGAGGATCTCGGTTGATATGGCGTCCGGCGGCGCTCGGATGAGGCACAGCATGGTCAGCCAGACGAGGTTGCTCCACAGGATCGCTCGGACCAGCAGCTGAGGCTCGAGGCGCCGAAGGTGCAGCAGCAACGCGCAGAGGGGAAGGGCGAGGGTGACGCACACCAACACGAACGGCGTTTCGGTTCCGGACCGCAACCATTCGAGGACGGCGAGGGCCGGGGCGAGGAAGATCACGACGCTGGCCGCGATTCGGCGCAGGACAGGATTGCCGGGCATGCGGCCGGAACAGCGAAGGTCGGTTCGCCCATCCCTTAATCGACGCTTCGGCGATCCCCGCTGCGCCCCGGTCGCTTTGGTTCGGCTGTGATGAGGCGTGATCGCTCCTCAGGGTGCTGGCGCGGAGCTCGGACGATCCGTACAACGCGTCCATGGTGCGCATCCTCGTGACGCTGGTCTTCGCGGCCCTCGGCGGGTTCGCTTTCATCGCGCTCGAGGCCCCCGGCGTCGATCACGAACTCTACAGGTACGTGATGGAGGCCCGCCTCGTCCTCTTCGAGCCGGCCTGGGTTGGACTCGCGGTGGCGTACGGGCTGGTGGCCCTGGTGGGGGACCCGTCGGGCACGCCCACTCGGCTCATCGCGGTCCTCTATCTGCTCGTCGCGGTCGGGCTCGGGGCGTGGGAGGCGGTCATGCTGTCGTCGGCGCCAACGCGGGTCGGGGGCGATGTAGTGATCGCGCCCGGTTTGTCGTTCGTACTCCTGTACGCGGTCACGAAGCTCGGGGCCGCCGCGTGGCTATGGTGGCTTGCGCGCATGTGGACGCAGCACGGAGTCGGTCACGGCTTTCTGGTGCTGCCGGCGTGGCTCGGGGTCACCTTGGTACCGGCGGCGCTTCATTCGGCGCTCACCCAGGCGGTCTTTGGCTTTGGCGCCGGCGAAAGCTGGAGCGTCATGCAGGCAAAGTTGCGGCTCCTGTCGTTTTCAGTGGTCGCCTTGGCCAGCGTCGCGGTGTCGGTGGTCGTCGCCTTGCGGGGGCGGCGCTATCCACTTCTGATTCTAGGGTCGTTCACTCTGACGCACCCCATGGACGCGGTGGTTCTGCCCGGAGTCACCGCGCTGGTCGCTGGTTTGCTGCTGGGCGCCCCGTCGACGTTGCTCACGCCCGTGCTGCAAGCCGGCTTGGCGGCTACGGTGGCGGTCGGGGTGAGCTGGCGGGTACTGCAGAGTGGAGCGACGCCGACCCGATGGGCGTACCTGCTGCTTGCCGGCGTCCTCTCGGTGGGGTTCGTCGGCATGTCGGGGGGCCTGGCGCTGAGCACGCCGGGGGTGGCGGGCGCGTTTGTTCCCCGAGCATGGATCGTCGAGGGCCCCACGATGACCTACGAGCTGGTGGGCGATAAGCCCTCGGCGACTGTCGACGGGCGGGTGATCGCCACGAGAATCAACCGCCTCGGGGGGTACGCGGTCATTCGCGCCGCCGACGATAACGCGCTCACGATCGAAGTGACCGCGTCGCGGCCGTACGACGTGATTCGAGGGGCGGTCGCCCACAAGAGCCTCGGTCTGTACGGAGAGTCGGTCGACCAAACCGGGCTCGAGCGGCCCAGCCGAGCGTCGCCAACCTTCGAGGGTTCCCGGCCCCGGTCGGCGGCCGAAAGAACCCTTGCGGGCGAGCGTGACGAGCTGCGGGCGGTGATCGACGCTCTTCCCGAGACGCCGGGGCGCCGCCCGGTGCTGGACTGTCATCGAGAACGATGCTCGGCCTTCTTCGTCGATGCCCAGCCGGTCGTGACCCAGGCCGACGTCGAGTCCGTCGAAGTCGCGCTCGATCCCTCGATGGGTACGCACTACGTCCTGGCCCGACTCGACGTCGAAGGCGCTCGTCGCTTCGAGGTGGCCACCGCGGCGCTCGTGCAGCGGCGCCTCGCGATCATCGTCGACGATGTGGTGGTGTCGGCGCCGGTGGTCATGTCGAAGATAGCCGGCGGGCGCTTTCAGATCCGGCCGGGCGCCGTCGCCGCCGACGACAAGACGGAGGCGCTCAACCTGGCGGTGGCTTTTACTGGGCAGCTCGAGGGCCGGTGGCGGATCGTTGCCGAACGCCAGAAACGCTGAGCGCGTTTACGGGGAAGACGGCGACTTCGTCGGGAGGTGGAGGTCGAAATAGTCGACCAGCTTTCGGTACACATGGCGGAGCTGGTCGGGGTCGGCGTGCAGGTTGTGGGTGGCCCCCGGAATGGCCACCAGATCGAAGTCTCGGTCGGCGCGAATGAAGGCGTCGGCGAGATCCACGATCGTCTTGAAGGGGACGACGTCGTCGGCGATACCGTGAATGATGAGCAGGCGACCTTCGAGTCGGTCGGCGAACTTCTTGGCGGGGCGCTCGAAGGCGTCAGGATGAGTTGACGGCCGGCGAGTGATCGCGACGTCGTCGCTGCCGAAGAAACGCGCGTCGACCGCCGGCGCCATCGCGACCGCCACTTTGAACAGCTCGGGCCGAGTCACCATCGAGTAGACGCTCACCAACCCGCCATAGCTCTTTCCGAAGACGCCGACCCGCTCCGGGTCGGCCCAGCGTTGGGTCTGAAGCCATGTTTTGGCCGCCTGGAGGTCGTCGAGGTCGCCGCGGCCCCATTCGAACAGGAACGCCTCCCGAAAGTCGCGCCCGTACCCCGTCGACCCCCGGACATCGACCTGCATGACCGCGTACCCCTGCTGGACGAGATACTGCTGTAGCAGCCCGAACCGCGGGTCCCACCGGTTCCGCACCGTGTTGACATAGATGGGCCCGAACAAGACAGGGACCTTCGCGCCCTTCGAGGCCGCCGGGGGCAGCCATACCTTCGCATGAAGCTCCCCGCGAGGTCCGGGAAACTGAATGTACCGTGGCGCAATGAGTCCTGCTCGCTCGAGCCGAGGCGTCTTGGCGGTGGTGACCCGTTGCTCGGTACCCTCGTCGAGCTGGATCATCCACAGTTCGGGGGGCGAGGCGTCGTCGCTGCATAGCAGGGCCAGAGACTGGCCGTCCGGTGAGAGAACAGGGCGGTGGGTGCCGGCGCGTTTCGTCAGTTGGACCGGTGCCCGGCCTGACTTCAGCTGCCATACGTGTCGCTCGCTCGGCTTCGGCGCACCGGCGACGTACAGGATTGTCTCGGTGTCGCCAGGGAGCTTGAGGGGCATCGCCGGGCCCCACACGTCGACCTCGGCCGGCGTCAGGGGTACGGGATCCGGTGATCCCGGGGTCAACGCGTAGATCCGGTCGCGGTCGTCGAAGTCGCCGGTCACCAAGATGCGCCGGCCGTCGCCCGCCCAGGTGGACGCGGCCGGTGTGTAAATGCGGCTTTCGCGGGCGTGGCGCCATTCGGTGCGCGGTTTGGCGCCCGGTCGCACCGTACGCAGCTCCCGTACGGTGGCGTCGTCGGCCATGCGGTCGATCAACAGGCGCCCCGTCGGCGACCACTCGAGGTTGACGACCTCCATGCGGGCGGTCCGGGGCAGGGGGACGTACGACAATCGGCCGGTCCGCACGTTGACGAACGCAACCCGACGGTCCTCGTTGCGGTCGCCCGGGTACGGCCGCCGCAACCGCGGGGTCGTGGTGTCCGGTCCGAGAAAGACCGGAAAGGGCACCTGACGAACCTTGCGGCGGTCGACGATGTGAACGGCGATGTTTCGGCTGTCGGGCGACCACTGCGCGACCGCAAACGAACGGCCCCAAGTGGCGGGCCCGATCTCCCGGTCGCGCCGAGCGTACACTCCTTTTGCAGCCGGGCCGGCGCGCGCGATGCGGGTCAGGCGACGGGGTTTTCGGCCCTTCTTCGTACGGATGACCCACAGGTCGCCGTCGCGTACATAGGCGATGCTCCGCCCGTTGGGGGCGACCGTGACCGCGCGCTTGTCGCCGCCGTCGGACGTCAGCTGGGTCTGCGTCGCGTCGCGCCAGCCCACCCACCACAGCTCGCGCCGAAGCACCACGAGCGCCTGGCCGTCGGGCGCCCACACCACCTCTTTGATCGGGTCGCCTTCGGGCTGATCGCGGGGCTTGAACAGTCGGCGTCGACTTCGTCCCTCGCGGTCGACGATCCATAGCGCTTGGGATTTGGCCTGGGCGTCGTAGACCAGATAGACAAGCCACTGGCCATTCGGTGACCAGACGAGGTGAGACGGCTGCTCGCCCACCAGACGGGACGGGTCGACCACGTCGTCGAGGGTCAGCGGCTGGGCGAACGCCCCGGCCGGCGCCACAGTGGTGGCGATGCAGAAGACCGCGTGGAGAAGGCCGGGTGGGCGGAAGCGAAAACCCATGGGTCGCAGGCTACTTCGGGTGGCCGCTCACGACGAGGCCCCGTGGCCCATCCCCGACGCTATTTCGACTACCGACATTCCTCGCGGACGCGCTCGTTGTATCGCCCCACCCCTCGTGCAGCCTCTTCAATGTTGTCTTCCTTGGGGAGCAGCAGCTTCTTGCGGAGCTCGAAGTACGTCTTCTCTTGATTCGTGGGTTTGTAGACGAGCACCGGGATCAACAGGAGCAAGCTGATGATCAGGCTGCCACCCAGCAGACCGAGACCGGTGAAGGTGAGGGTGTCGTCGTCGTTGCTGAGCCCGGCGACGCTGGTGCCGGTGCCCGCCGCCAACGTTAACAGAGAGAAGGTGAGACCGAACGTCGCCCAACCTCGTTGCAGATCGATCTTGTCTTGAATCGGCTGAATTCGGCCCATGTGCAGGCTGGTCAGGTCGGGCTCCTCGAGGCTCGGCAGCACGTCGGGAAGGTCCATGACCTCTCCGGCCCGGAAGATGCTGAAGCCACTCGTTCGTTCCTCGAGGGTCGATACGGTCACCCAACCGTAGCCTCCGCCCGTGGTGGCGCTGGACTGGGAGAATCCGGTGGATGGCACCAGCTCATAGAACTTGCGTGTTTCGCATGGGGTCTTCGCGGGACCACTGGAAACGGGCAGTGGACGACCGTTGCGCACGACGGTCGTCGGGGCGACGCAGGCGCTACTCAGGAAGCAAACGCCCGTGATGAGGGCGCATACGGGGCGACGGAGTGTCCCATTCATGCGCGGACGATACCCGAAATCCGACTTACGGGAATGGGGCGGCGAGCGAGAGCTAGCGCACATACTTCGTAAGGGCGGGGCCAGACTGCCGGTTCTCGTCCGGGTTTGTTTGTACCCGGCTTTCGCGAATCCTTGCGGTCGGACCAGGAATCAGACCCTTGGCTTCGCGCTTCAGTCGAACGGCGATTGCTGCTACAGGAGCCGGGTGTTTCGGTTCGGCTTGGCGATCGCCTTGGTGCTGCTGACGTCCTCGGCCAGCGCGACCCCTCCCGAGCTGATCGAGGTCACGGGCCCTCAGCTACTGCGCCGGGTCAAGGACAGTGACGCCCGGCTAACCATCGTTAACGTGTGGGCGACTTGGTGTACGCCGTGCAAGGAAGAGTTTCCGGACCTCCTAGCCGTCGCGCGCGCTTACGAAAGCAAGGGTGTTCGCCTGATGTTCGTGTCGACGGACTTTGGAGGCGACGAAGCCCAGGCCGTTCGGTTTCTCAAGGCCCAAGGCGCCCCGCTCCCGAGCTTCCTCAAGACGGGCAAAGACGAGGCGTTCATCGAGACGCTGAGCCCGAAGTGGGTCGGCACTCTGCCGGCCACGGTCATCTTCGACGACAACGGAAAACGAGTCGGGTTCTTCCAGGGCAAGGTGGCTCGCGAGGCGTTGGAAGAGGCTTTGAACGCCCTGCTCGACGGATCCCAAGACAAGACAGGAGCGTTGTGATGCTACGATTTCGAGGTTCTCTAGGTTTCATGGTTGCGGCCACGATCGCCTGCAGCCAAACCGGTCGCTCCGATGGGCCGGCGGTCTCTCAACCGGCCAGTGGTCCCGCGGGTCCGGCCGCCGACGTGGCCAGCCGCCCCGCGGCGGCCGAGGTATCGGCGGCCGCGACCAAAGTCGAGGCGCGGACTTCGCCCCTGCCGATCGGCTCGCCGGTCACCATGGGCGACAACGAAATGACCGCCGTCGACGGCGGGACCGTCTCGATCAAGGGTTTGAAGGGCGCCAAAGGGACGCTGGTGATCTTCACCTGCAACCACTGCCCGTACGTGAAAGCTTGGGAACCGCGCTTCGCGAAGGCCGGCAATAAAGCGATCGAGATGGGCTTCGGCGTCGTGGCCATCAACGCGAACGACCCGCAGGCCTACGCCGAAGACAGCTTCGAAGAGATGAAGGCGCGCTCGGCCAAGCTCGGGCTCAAGTTCCCGTACGCCGTCGACGCGACTTCGGATATCGCTCGAGCTTACGGCGCCTCGAAGACCCCCGAGGTCTTCCTGTTCGACGCCGACGATAAGCTCGTGTACTACGGTGCGATCGACGACAACTATCGGGACGCCTCGAAGGTGGAACAGCGCTATCTGGAAGATGCTTTGCGGGCGGTGGCCGCCGGCGAAGCGGTCCCCAAGCCGGTCACGAAGGCGCTCGGCTGTTCGATCAAGTTCCGCGAGCAGGCGTAGTCTCGACGCCGGTCGAGCCGCGAGCCCTACGGCCGGTTGCGACCGAACTGCTCGTGGCTGCTGACCCAGTCGCCGTTCACCAGTGCCCCCGTCAGCGAGATGTCGCCTGCCAGCACCACCGCCGCGCAGATCTCGGCCAACTTGTCGGCGCCCCCGGTTCCGTAACAGCCGAGCATCTCGAGACCCTCGCGCTGGGTTGCGAGCCCGGTCCCTCCTCCGTAGGTGCCCACGATGAGGGCGGGCAAAGTGATCGACCAATAGTAGTCGCCGTTTTCGAGCACCTTCGTAAACGCGATGCCCGCGTGCGACTCGGTGACATTGGCGACGTCTTGGCCGGTCGCGATGAACACCGCGGTCAAGCCGTTGGCGGAGTGGGCACCGACGTAAGTCGAGCCGGCCATATGTCCGCCCACGAGGTGGATGATACGGGCTTCGTACAGCGTGGCTGCGGACACCCCGAGCCGAGCCACGAGGACATCGTTGGGGATGACGGCCTCGGCGATGACCTTTCGCCCTCGGGTGAGCAGGGCGTTGATCGCCGAGTGCTTCTTGTCGGTGTCGATACTGCCCGACAACAAGAAGCGAACCGGGCGTTGGCCGTTGATCCACTCACACGCGGCCAGAGTGGCCTTGCTGACCATGTTCTGGCCGGCGGCGTCGCCGGTCGTGAAATTGAACCGCGTGTACAGGAGGGGGCCCACGGCGAACTGCTGGATATCTTCGAGTTTGCCGACCCGAGTGGTCGCTTCGGCCGCCGCCTTGATGGCTTCGAAGTGCTCTTCTAGCCATCGTCCGAAGTCGTGCGCTTCGCGGGCGCTGTCGAACAGAAAGACCGGCGCCCGTTGCATTGAGGTCTTCACGATGGTCACCCGGGCGCCCCCGCTTTCGGTCAGCACTCGCATGCCCCGGTTGTAGCTCGCCACCAGGGTTCCTTCGGTGGTGGCCATCGGGACGAAGAAGGACCCCCGGGCATGCTCTCCGTGAATCACGAGCGGCCCGGCGAGCCCGATAGGCACTTGAGCGACCCCAACGAAGTTCTCGATGTTGCCGGGCAACGTCGCGGGGTCGATCGAGAAGTGCCCGACGTGGTCGAGACGAGCCCCGGTGTGATCGGTCACGAATGCTCGGCGACGTTCGGCGGCTTCGCGGGTGTAGTCGTCGTCGGGGGCTCGCGGGATTCGGGGTCGGCCGGGCGTGGACATCGTTCGACGCCTACGTGGTCGAGCCGCTCTGGACCAACCCTTACTTTTTTTCCTGATTCGGCTTGACGGGCTAACGCGTTGCGTTATCAATATCAGCATGACGCGCAGCGACAAACCACCTGCGCAGTATTGAGGGACAGACATGGAAACGAACGAGCACGCAACCGTTGAAACCCCCGTCAACCCGGCCGAGGTCGAAGGCAACGAGACCACCGACCAACGTCCGGCCTTCGAGGCTCGCATCTACATCCGTCGCACCCGAGAAGTGCTGACCGAGCAGTTCAAGGAAGCATCAAAGGTTCAAGCCAACACCCGCGCCGCGTTGTTTGACGTTTGGAAGGACCTGCGGGCCGACCTCGGGGTTCAGTTCTCGGCCTTCGAAGCGTCCGCGAAGCGCCAGACCGAAAACCTGTGGAAGAACCTGCCTTTCGTCGCGAGCAACAAGCCGACCGAACAAGAGGGGAACGGCGAACCCGCTCAGCAAGCCTGAGCCTGACGGGCGAAGCGTGAAGCCCGACCGGGCCCCGGCGAGCCCGGTCGACCCTCGCCTCCGACTTTCATTCGTCTTCTCGGGTTCGTCCCTTGGCGGGACGCCCTCCTTATGTAATCATATGCGTGACGATGAAGGACATCAGTGTCAATGTAGGCAGGGGGCGGCCGGTCCAGGAGGGACGGGGCCGACCCCATATCTCGGATGCCCCGGCTCCCGATAGAGGCCGCCAAACCTCGAAAGGGGGCCCGACCCAGCTGGATGAGGGCGATGGCCTGACGGGTCAACGGGTTCGGGCGCCGGACGCGTCCTTGGCCGTTTCGGTGGCGGTTCGCACCGAGGGGCCGGGCGTCATGCAGGCCAAGGTCAAAGGGCTGGCGTCGCCTTCGGCCGAGGTCGAGGTGCATTGGCAACCTGATCTTCAGGACCGAACCATCCAGGGCCTGACCCGATTCACGCCGGTCTCGACGCCGTGGGCGCCCACTTTCGAAGGTGCGGTCGAGGCGGCTCGCCACGTCCAGCCGCTGCCCAATCTGTCGCCGTCGGTTCGGCAGGCCGAGCGAACGTTTCGGGCGATGGTCAAGAAAGACCCGGTGGCCCTGGCTGAAGCCTATCTGACCCAGGCGAAAGTCAATCAAAAGCGGCTGCGGGCTCGAACCCAAGCCGCGATCAAAGAGGAACTCTCGAAGGAACTCAAAGGCGTTGACCGCAGTCAGCCGGAAGCGCTCATCGTCGCCGCCGAACGGGCGCTCGACCAGACGTCCGGTCTCAAGGCGGGCAGTCGGGCCAAGCTTCTGCAGGCCTTTTCGACCCGCATCCGAGAGGGAGCCAGCCTCAAGGAGGCCGCCGAGAGCCTGCTGGCCACCGTTCATGTGCCGCTCAAGATCGAGACCGACGAGATCAAGCTGATGTCGCCGCACTTCAACGGCACCCGCGTGAACCTCGGGAACTCTGTATACGACGGGGCCGACGCAACCAAGATCGGTCCGGCCGTATTCAATACCGCGCTACATCCATCGGCGACCGCGATCGCGCGGATCGCTCTCGAGCTCGTGCTGCGGGAGACCGACGGCCCGCTGGTCGTCATGGCGGGCGGGGTCGCGGCGGGCAAAGGCTTTGCGGCCAAGAAGGCCAACTTCGACGACAGCGACGCGGCGGTGGTGTTCGATCCGGATGGCGAATCCAGCCAGACTTTTATCGACACCGTCGAAGCGCTGGCGGCTGAACACGGCAACGAGATGCGGCTGGTGGGCGTAGTCACCGATCCGGTGGCCGCCTGGCTAAGGGCGCTCAACCGCTCTTTCGAAGAGGGCCGAACCGTGTCCGAGACCGCCTTTTCCCATTCTCATTCGACGGGCGTCGAAAACATGATCACCGCCGCCGACGGCTTGCGAGAGCGGGGCCACGACGTGGTGTTGATCGACAACAACGCCTGGCCCAAGCTGTACGAAGGAAGGCCGCCCCCGCCGATGGGCCTGCAAGAAACTTACGGTCGAATCAAGGACATCACCGATGTGCTCGACCAGACGGGCCGGGTCCCCGATTGGGTGACGAAGGCCTTCCAAAAGAACGAATACATGATGGAGCACGTGATCCGGCCGCTCGAACAGCGAATGCAGGACCCTCGGCTCCTTCAGGAACGCAAGGCCATCTTCGATAGCCTAAAGGAGGATCGCAGTGTCTTCGAATACGCGCACCCGAAAGTTTGAACAGTCCGTGGTCGAAGGGCTCGAGGAGACCGATCTCACTCCCGAGGCGTTCGACCGCGAGGAAGACGAGCGGCGCCGGCGTTTGGCTCGTGCATTCGCGCACTTGGCCGACGACGCACCGGAGATCTCGCTGGCTGAAGACGAAGACGCGCCCGCCGCGCCGTCCAAGACGCGATCCGAGCCCGTTTAATCCACGCTCCTCCGAAGCCCTCCAAGGCCCTCCAAGGCCCTCCAAGGCCCTCCAAGGCGGTCGGGCCCCGAGACGTCCCGGTTCTCGCTATCTCCTTGTGCTTTTTGCGACCAAAGAGCAGAGCCGAGGAGGTTCCGCCCGGTCCAAATTCGCTTCAATACCGCGCACAGCATCAAAGATCAGGTCGCGCTGCCTGCCATATGGGCGCCACTTTAATGACACATGTTCTTGACGGCCGCGTCGGATGGGTCTACCACGATCAGACGACCAAATGACGTCGTGA
Organism: uncultured Myxococcales bacterium; assembly: GCA_964519665.1. GTDB lineage: Bacteria > Myxococcota > Kuafuiibacteriia > Kuafuiibacteriales > Kuafuiibacteriaceae > JANQQN01. The sequence goes on along the minus strand of CAZFIV010000006.1, from coordinate 108,174 downwards.
CGTCACGACGTCATACTGATGGCCTGGTTCTGTCCGGCAGGCATGGAGGTGCCCCGGACCGCTTCGGGTCGTCTATTGGGCGCAAGGCATGGCCGACAAGAAAGACAAGCGTAAGAACACTTCGCTCCGCCTGCGAGCCAAGACGCTGAAAGCGCTCAAGCTGCGAGCGATCGAGGAAGACACCAGCATCCAGAAGCTCGTCGAACGCCTCATCGAGGCCTATCTGCAGGCACAAAAGGAGGACCGCGGATGACGTGGGAACACATTCAGCTGCCCGCTGGTGGCTGTTGGGTACTGCCGCCTCGGCCGCCGGACCCGTCGAATGAGACCGACGTCGAACCGGTGCCCACGACCGATTTCATGCTCGAAGCACCGGCCGGGCTGTCGCTGCACGCTCGGTCGTCGGTGGACGGTACGTTGACGCTCTACGATTCCTGGACCTGGAGCCTGTGGCACTCGGGGCGACTGATGGTCGGCGACGGGTTATCGCTTCGGGTTTTCGACGCGCGCGCTCCGGGAGCCGCGATCGCGTCCCTCCCTTTGGCCGAGCCGCCGCGGTTCGCCCGTGACTTGCCCGCCGGCCCGTTGGCGAAGCTGGTCCGGCCGCTGTTGGGTCGACGCGCCCTGTTGCCGGTGGCATCGGTCACGGTTCGGCAGCGGCAACTGGACATCTTGAACGAAGACGACAAGGTGGTGGCCCGACTGCTCGAGCAGTCATGGGCCGACGATCTGCGCACGGTCGCGCTCATGACGTTGCGGGGGTACGAAGATGAAGTGCGGTCCGTCCGAAAGGCGCTTCCCCCCGATCTGATCAGCGAGCGGCACCCGATCGCGATTGCCCTCGAAACCGCGGGCATCCAGCCTCGTGTTTGGACGAACAAGCCGGCGTTCACCTTCGAAGGTTCGGCGTCGAGTCACCCGGTGGTGGTCGAGATGCTCAGCACCCTGGTCGGCCTCGGCCGACAGACCGAAGAGGGCATCGTCGACGATATCGACACCGAGTTCGTGCACGACTATCGGGTGCTCTTGAGGAAGGCTCGAAGTGTCGTGGCTCTGACCGATGGCGTCTTCGAGCCGGAAGCCACGGCGAAGCTGAAGGAGCAGCTGCGGGTCGCCGCGCAGCGGACCAACGAGCTGCGAGACCTCGACGTTCACCTCATGGAAGAGTTTTCCCAAACGCAGCGGGTCCCGTCGAGGCTGCAGCCGGGCTTGACGCACCTGTTCGACGACCTGCGAGCGCGTCGGTCCGAGGTTCATGCGAGTGTGGCCAAGGTATTGGCAGGAGCGGGCTACCGGAAGACGATGACGATTCTCGCGGAGCGCATCGCGACCGCACCGGCAGGGCCCCGGGCCGAACAGTCGATACGCAAACTCATCGACAAGCGCGTCTCGCGTCAGCTGACGAAGGTCCTCAAGCGAGGGCGCGCGATCGGCCCGGACACGCCCGATGAGGCGGTTCACGCCCTGCGGATCGAGTGCAAGAAGCTGCGGTACCTGCTGGAGTTCTTCCGCCACCTGTACTCGGAGGCGCGGTTGTCCCCGGTCACGAAGGCCCTGAAGCGGCTTCAGGACGTTCTCGGCCGGTTCAACGACCGTAGCGTGCAGCAAGAAGAATTGCATCACTGGGTGATGAATCGAGCCAAGGTGGGCAAAGCGACGGTGCTGAGCATCGGGGCGCTCATCGGGGCCTTGGCGGCCGAGCAGACGGCCTTGCGGGTGGAAGTCGAGGCGGCGTTCGCCGCCTTCGACGACGCTCACCGCCGTGGCCCCGCGTGGGGCAAGGCCAAGTCGCCGAAGAAGGAAATCGCATGAAGACCGTGGCGACGTACAGCATCAAGGGTGGGGTCGGTAAGACCACCACCGCAGCCAATCTCGCCTGGGCGGCGGCGCAAGCGGGCCATCGAACCTTGTTGGTCGACCTCGACCCGCAGGGCGCAAGCTCCTTTTACTTCAGGGTTCGGCCCAAGAAGGGCCAGAAGGTCAAGCGCTTGCTCAAGGGCGGAGCGGAGTTCCTCGAGGGCATTCGGGCCTCCGACCACGAGGGCCTCGATCTGCTGCCGGCGCACCTTTCGTATCGTCATCTCGACGTCTTGCTCAACGGGATGAAGAGGAGTCGAACCCGGCTGAAGCGAGCGCTCAAGGCGGCGAAAGACGACTACGATCTCGTGGTGCTCGACGCGCCGCCCAACATCACCCTGCTGTCCGAGAATCTCTTCGACGCGGCCGACCTCATCTTGGTTCCGGTCATTCCGACGCCGCTCTCCGAGCGCACGTGGAATCAACTGCTGGGCTTTTTCTCGGATCACGGGCTGCCGCGGGAGAAGCTGCGCCCCTTCTTTTCGATGGCGCAGCCGCGGAGCCGAATTCACAAGCAGACGATGTTGCGACTGCGCGAAGCGGAGCGATTCTTGAGGGTGGTCGTGCCCCAGAGCACAGACATCGAGCGGATGGCCGAGCGCCGCGAGCCGGTGTTTGCCTATGCGCCAACTCGAGAAGCCGCCAAGGCCTGTCGCGCTTTGTGTACGGAGGTTCTACAAGAGCTTGGCGCAGCCTGAGTCTCGAGGTAGAGCGTGCCCCGAGCGGCGTTATGACTCGGGTTGGCGTGTTGCCCTATCTGTACGACGCGGACGAGCTCTGTATCGTCGTGGTCACGAGTCGAGACGGCGACCGGTGGGTTTTGCCTAAAGGGCGCAAGAAGACGGGGTGGTCTCGGCGCGATATGGCGCGGCTCGAAGCTTGGGAAGAAGCGGGCGTGCAGGGCACGTTCCGTCCCCAGCGCCCGATTCAAGTGACCATTCAGCGGAGTCAGCGCCTGCTGGCGGTGCGGCTGTACCCGATGCAAGTCGACGAACTCGCGCAACGCTGGCCCGAACGCGAAGACCGGCAGCGGCGCATCGTCAGCATACCCGAAGCGCAGCGCCTTCTGACCGATCGCGGCATGGTCCGGGCCGTCTCGAAGCTCATGCGGCGCTTGTCCTGACGAAGGGCCCCACCCCGGCGAGGTCGGCTTGGCGCCGACGGATGCGAGTGCCAACGCTCAGCGAGCGATGACGGGTGCGCGCGACTCACTTGCGCCCGGGCCGGAGGTATTGAGGCGATCAGTGGCCGCAGCCCGATAGGGAACCGATCGGGGAACCGGGCGGGATCGACGGCACGTCGGTCGGGGGTGGGGCCGCCGATGAACGATCGAGAAAGCGACCTATCTTCGCCCGCAGGTGGGCGTCCTGGGCCGCCGAGCTTCGCAGCCGGCCGCGCAGCTGACGGAGCGCGGCCTCGGCATCGGCCCGAACCGAACCGGGCGCGCTCGGGTTCGCCGCCAAGTGGATGAGCCGGTCGACGACCACGCTTTGCACCTCCCGCTGAATCGCCCGGTGTCGTTCGGAGCGCACCGGTCGAAAGGCCTGTCGCATGGTCTTCGTCACCACGTCGGAGAACGACAGAAAGCGGCGGTCCCGGCGGTGCTGGTCGACCAGACGGGCTGCCCGCTCCGGTTGGAAAAGACCGGCCACCACCAAATCAGCGCCCGTTCGGGCGGCGCCGAGGGCGTCGAAGGCGGGCCGGGTTCGGCTGTCGAACTGCTCTCGACTTCGTTCGAGTCCGTATGCCCGGGGCACGAGGCGCCGCAGCACGGTTTCCGGAATGTCGAGGGCGGTCGGTTCGATGGCCCGCAGGAGGACCTGCAAGGCGCGCCGCTGGGCGACGGCATCGACCGGGGTCGCGGTGACGTGAGCGGTGTCTTCAGGGACGGCGTACGCATACTCGATACCCCCCAAAGTCTTGGTGGCTGCCTCCACCTGGTAGCGATGATAGAAGTAAATGGGGGCGAAGACCTCCTCGAGGGCCGCCAGGGGTACGTCCGAGGCGACATTGTCCGGTCCGAAGTGCGCGATGGCGTAGCTGCGCACGGCGAGGACGGACTCGAGGGCGGCTACGGGATCCGAGCCGTTGTCCCACAGATTTGCGAAGGGGTGCGCGGCGCCGGCGGGTCGAGCGTCGGCGTCGGAGATGAATCGGAATCCTCGTTCGCTGGCTTCGTCGATGACCGCCTTCAGGCCGGCTGCTTCGTCCTCGTATTCGCCGTAGGCGTAGCGGACCGCGAGCTTGTCCCACTCGCCGATGCCCACCGCGTAGGCTGACGACACGTCGAGACCGTCACCCTTCACGGTCACCAGCGGGGCCGGGTAGTCCATGACCGACGCGCGGTCGTTGGCGCTGGCGGCAAAGTTGTGGGCGAAGCCCAAGGTATGGCCCACCTCGTGGGCGGCGAGCTGCCGGATGCGTGCGAGGGCCAGCTGCACGGGGTCGTCAGGCCGACCGGAGCCCGTGTTCTTGGTCCCGAGGAGCCCTTCGAAGATCCGGCGGTCCTGCCGGACCCGAAGCGACCCCAAGTTGACCTGCCCCTTGATGATCTCGCCGGTCCGAGGGTCGACCGCGCCGAAACCGTACGACCAGCCCCGGGTAGAGCGGTGGACCCATTGGATCACGTTGTAGCGAACGTCGAGGGGGTGGACGTCCGGCGGGAGCAACTCGACCTTAAAGGTGTCGGGGAAGCCTGCGGCGGCGAAGGCGTCGGTCCACCACGAAGCCCCCTCGATGACCGCGCTTTGGACCGGTTCCGGGATGGCGGGGTCGACGTAATACACCAGGGGCTCGCCTGCGTTCAGTCGGTGTCGCTCGATGTATTGCTCACGATGCGTCTCATCCAGGCCGGCCGCGTAATCGGTGAAGGTCAACGGGTAAGCGCCGGACCGGGGGTGAAAGACGCGGGGACGGTAGCCGGCGTCGGGAAGACGGACGAACGTGTGGTATTGCGTCAGCGAGAAAGAGGTTCCGGTCGGCGCGGTCGCCGAGACCTCGGGGCCTCCTTCTCGGGCTTCGTAAGTGAGCAGGGCGCTCAGGGCGACGTTGTCGGGAAACGCCAAGATCGCGGCCGGATCGATGGCACTCTTATCGGTCGACAGGCTGTAGACGCCCTGGCCGGTGTGCTTGAGGCGGGGCACGACGCCGTGGGCGTCTCGAACCACGAACGAGGTGATGTCGACCAGGGCCTCACCGTTGGATGATCGCGCGATGATCGGGCCGGCCCACAGCACCGACGTGGCGAACGACTCCCGCGCAGCCGCGACCTCCGCGGCATCATTCGACCGAGCTCTAAAGGCGAGGTTCTGTTCTTCGATCAAGAGCCGATCGGCCAGCACGCGCAGGGTCACGAGGCGCGTGTCGCCGAGCTGCCCCCGGTCGAGGCCGACGGGGTTCGAGCCCAGCCCGGTCGCCAACCCTTCGATGTAGATGAATTCACCGACCACGCCCGACGCTTTCGCAGCGGAGGCATCGGGTGCGGGGGATGTGGCGCTCGGGGGTATGGCCAGCAAGACCCGGCCCGCGGCGGGTTTGACGTACAGCGTCAGGAGGCCCTCCCGCTTGTCCGCGCCCTCGAGGGCCTCTGCGTAGGGGTCAGACGACGGACGGGAGGCGGGTGGAACGGACGGACCGACGCCCGCGCAGTGAATGAGCGTCAGAGCGGCGAACAGGCCGATGGTGCGCATGAGCGTGGTTCTAACATCGCGCAGCGCGAGTTCGGCACGCGTTCTGCGAAGCCACCATCGCCATCGTCGGCCGGCGACCTAGGACGAAGATCGTGCGTCTTCGGACCGCGAGGAGGGAAGCTGGGCCAGCGGCGGCTCGGAGGGCTCTTTTTTGCACTCCGGCGGTCGCCCTTCCTTGGCGCACAGACAGTCGGCGTTGGGGCCGAGGCCACCACAAGACCCTTTCAACCGGCGGCCGTGCACCATCGCCCCGATGGCCATGCCGGCCACCGCTAACAGCATCGTCATGAATGTGAGCCCGATGACGGCGTACATCAGTTCGCCCCTCCTTCTTCGATCAAGAACGCCCGAAACGGATCCGTCATTTCGAACTCGAAGCGACCCTCGGGACCCGAAATGATGAAGAGGGCGGCCAGACCATTTTCACTCGCTACCTGCGGCGCCTTTTTCTCGCCGAGGACCATGAGCGCGGTCGCCCATCCGTCGGCCAGGGCCGACTCAGGGTGGATGACGCTCACGCTCTGTAGTCGGTGCCGAACCGGTTCGCCGGTCGTCGGGTCGATGGTGTGCGCATACCGAATGCCATCTTCGATGTAGAAGTTACGATAGTTGCCGCTGGTCGCCATGCCGTGGTCGGTGAGGCGGACCACGCGGGCGACCTTCCGTTCACCGGGTACCGGGGCTTCGATGCCCACCCGCCACGGCTGCTCGGGGGCCTTTTCTCCGCGGACCCTCATCTCACCGCCGATCTCGACCAGGTAATTCTCGTACCCGAGCTCTTCGAGGGTGTCGGCGACCCGGTCGACCGCGTACCCCTTGGCGATCGCGGACAGGTCGACCGACACGCTGGCCGTCGTCTTGAGCAGCGTCCGGCGTTCGACGTCGAGCTTAAGCTTCCGATACCCGACCCGCTCGAGGAGCGCTTGGGTGGTATCGCCGCCCGGTCGGCGCTCCGGCCGACCGTCGGGCCCGAAGCCCCACGCGTCGACCAAAGGACGGACGGTGATGTCGAATGCCCCTCCGCTGGCTTCGCTCAGCTCGAGCGCCTTTCGGATCACCGTGACGGTATCCTCCGACAGCTCGAAGGGTTCGCCGGGCGGTGCGGCGGCAAAGCGGGAGACCTCGGACGTGTCGATATACGTCGACATCTTGGCGTTGACGTCGTTCAACACGCCCGCGATCGCCCCCGAGACCTTCTCGTAGGTGGCCGAGTCCACGTGCTCGGCGAGCTGGACGCTGTACTGGGTCCCCATGATGGGCCCCTCGAACGCGGTGGGTCCACCCGTCGGCGCCGGCCGGAAATAATACCAAGCCGACAGCCCGACGAGGACCAACAGGACGATGTACCAGCGCGGGGCCCGGCGTACGGGCTGAGCAGAGGGCTGGGAAGAGGCTTGCACCACGATCAACCGAAGTCGTCGAAGGCGATCATCTCGGGCTCGACACCGAGGTCGTCGAGCATCTTCATGCACGCCTTGAGCATCAGCGGCGGACCGCAGAGGTAGTACTCAATGTCTTCGGGTGAAGGATGGTTCTTCAGGTAGTTGTCCAACAGAACCTGGTGAATGAAGCCGGTCGCGCCCGTCCAGTTGTCTTCGGGCAGCGGCTCCGACAACGCAAGGTGCCACTCGAAGTTGGGGAACTCGCGCTGAATGGCGTCAAAGTCCTCGACATAGAACGCCTCCCGGAGTGACCGGGCGCCGTACCAATAGGTGACCTTGCGGTCGGTCGCGAGCCGCTTGAACTGATCGAAGATGTGCGAACGCATCGGCGCCATGCCCGCGCCCCCGCCGATGAAACACATCTCGTTCTTCGTCTCCTTCGCGAAGAACTCGCCGTAGGGCCCCGAGATGGTGACTTTGTCGCCGGGCTTCAGGCTGAAGATATACGAAGACATGACGCCTGGGGGCAGGCCGGTGGTGCGCGGCGGAGGGGTCGCGATCCGGACGTTGAGCATGATCAAGCCGTACTCCTCCGGATAGTTGGCCATCGAGTACGCGCGCTGAACCGACTCGGTCACCACGCTCTTGAGTTCCCACAGCTTGTACTTGTCCCAATCGCCGCGGTATTCCTCGCCGATGTCGTAGTTCTTGTACTCGGCGGTGTGGGGCGGGCACTCGATCTGGATGTAGCCACCCGCCCGGAAGGGCACCGCTTCGCCTTTCGGCAACTCGAGCACCAGTTCTTTGATGAACGTGGCGACGTTGTCGTTGGAGCGGACCGTGCACTCCCACTTCTTGATGCCGAAGATTTCTTCAGGCAGCTCGATCTCCATGTTGTCTTTGAGCTTGACCTGACACGACAGCCGACATCCCTCGCGGGCCTCGCCCCGGCTGATGTGGCTGACCTCGGTGGGCAGGAGCGCGCCCCCGCCCTTGGTGATGTTGACCTTGCAGACCCCGCAAGAGCCCTTCCCGCCGCACGCGGACGGGATGAAGATCTTGTTTTCGGCGAGGCTGCCCAGCAGCGTGCCGCCGCCTCGCGTCTTGATGGTCTTGTCAGGGTCTCCGTTGATCCCGATGAATACTTCGCCGCTGTTAACGAGCCGGGCCTTGGCCATCATGAGGACCATGACCATCATCAAGACCACAAAAATGAACATAGCGACGCCGACGGCAACCGTGGTCACTTGTTTGTTCTCCTTTCGCCGCTAGAGCTGAATGCCGGCGAAGGCCATAAAGCAGATGGCCATCAACCCGGTGACCATGAAGGTCGCGCCGAGTCCGCGCAGGCCGGCCGGAATGTTGCTGTATCGAAGCTTCTCGCGGACGGCGGCCAGGGCGACGACCGCCAGTAGCCAGCCGATGCCCGAGCCCACGCCGAAGATGACGCTCTCGCTGAAGTTGTAGTCGCGCTGCTCCATGAACAAAGACGCGCCGAGGATGGCGCAGTTCACTGCGATGAGCGGCAAGAACACCCCGAGCGCCCCGTACAGGCCGGGTGCGAACCGCTCGACGAACATCTCGACCACCTGCACGAGGGCGGCGATCGTGCCGATGAACGACAGGAACACCAGGAAGCTGAGGTCGACCGTCGCCAGTTCGGGCGAGATCCACGACAGCGCGCCTTCCCGGAGCAGGCCCTTCAGGATGAGGTTGTTGACGGGCACGGTGATCGCCAGGACGAACGTCACCGCCGCCCCGAGACCGATAGCCGTATTGACCCGCTTGGAGACGGCCAGGAATGAGCACATGCCCAAGAAGAAGGCCAAGGCCATGTTCTCCACGAAGATGGCTTTGACCAAAAGGCTGACGTAGTGCTGAACCATACCTCTACCTATTCCTACGCGGCCTTCGCGAAGTCCGCGTCCTCCTCGTCGTCCGCCGAGGGAACGTGATGGGGAATCTCGAACACTGCTTCCTGCTCGACCTGAGCTGGCTTCCAGGTACGGATGCCCCAGATAATGAATCCGATCAGGAAGAACGCGGCGGGGGGCAGGACCATCAGGCCGTTACCGACGTACCACTCCGGCATGACTTGAACCCCGAAGAGCTTGCCGAACCCGAAGAGCTCGCGCATCGCGGCCACCGCGATCAGCACGACGCTGTAGCCCAAGGCGTTGCCGAGGCCGTCCCAGGCGCTCATGACGGGACCATTTTGCATCGCGTAGGCCTCCGCTCGGCCCATGACGATGCAGTTGGTGATGATGAGCCCGACGAACACCGACAGCTGCTTGGCGACGCTGAACGCGTAGGCCTTCAGGACCTGGTCGGTGATGATGACCAGCGACGCGATCACCGTGAGCTGCACGATGATTCGAATGCTGGGCGGCGTGTAATTTCGAATCAGGCTGATCACCACATTCGAGGAGACCAGCACGGCGGTGACCGCGATGCACATGACCACCGAGGGCTGGAGCATCGTCGTCACCGCGAGCGCCGAGCAGATGCCCAACACCTGCTTGGCGATCGGGTTGTCGTCAAAAAGGGGGTCGCTCAGGACCTTCTTCGCTTCTTTACTGATCACAACGAGCTCCTCAGGCCTGTCTCGCGCTTGAACTGCTGCAAGTAGGGTCCGTATCCGTGTTCACCGAGCCAAAACGCCAAGGTCGCCGAGACACCGCGAGAGGTGATCGTCGCCCCGGTCAGGCCGTCGACCTCATGGGGGGCCTCCGAAGGGTTCTTGGCGGGTCCTTTGATGACCTTCACCGCCACTTCACCCGAGGGACCGAAGGCCTTTCGGTCCTTCCATTTGGCCTGCCATTCGGGGTTTTCAACTTCCCCGCCGAGCCCCGGCGTCTCGCCGTGCTCGTAAAACGTGATGCCCGATATGGTGTTCGCATCGGGTTTGAGGGCTAAAAAGCCGTACATGGTCGACCACAGGCCTTTGCCGACGATCGGGAGGATCAGGGTCTGGACCTCGCCGTTTTCGACCACTCGGTAAACCACCCCTTTTTCGGGGATGCGGGTGACCTGAGCCGCGTTGGGCGGCGCGGGTTCCGACTGCGAGGGGTCGTTGGTCGCTTTACGCTGATCGAAACTATCGCCGTCGACGCCCTCGACCGCTTCCCCCGTCTTCAGCGTGACGACGATGGCGTCGATGTTGGCCTCGTACTTCGACCGGATCTCCTCGGCCGAAAGCGAAGCGTCCGTGTCGATGAGCCCAGCGACGGCCAACACCTTCGATTGCCGGTCGACCAGCTTGTTGGCTTCCTGTCGCTCTTTGAGCCCCACGGCCGATGAGGCCACGAAGATCGCGCAAACTCCGCACAGGGCGGTGGCGAAGCCCACGATGTAGCCGGTGGAATTCAGATTAGGCCCGGGCATAGCGTGCATTCCTCCGTCGCTTGTTCGCCTCGATGACGTAGTGATCGATCAGCGGCGCGAACATGTTCATGAACAAGATCGCCAGCATCATTCCTTCCGGATAGGCGGGATTGATGGTTCGAATCAGTACGGCGAGTACGCCGATCAAGAAACCGTAGATGAGCTTTCCACTGTTGGTGAAAGCCGAGGATACCGGGTCGGTGGCCATGAACACCGTGCCGAATGCCCATCCTCCGACCACCATGTGCCAGTGGAAAGGAACGTTGAGCATCGGGTTGGTGTCCGAGCCGATGGCGTTGAGCCCGAGGGCCATCAGGATTGTTCCGACGGTCACCCCGAACATGGTCTGCCAGGACCCGATGCCGGTCATGATGAGTAAGAGCGCCCCCAGGATGGCGGCAGCGGCCGACGTCTCGCCCATCGAGCCCGGGATGAAGCCCCAAAAAGAGTTCCACCACAGGCCTGCGGAGGCTTGACCGAGCCCGGTTTCAGCAAAACGCGCGAGCCACGTCGCGCCGCTGGCGGCGTCGGGGGGCATCGCCGCCACCCAGACCTCGGCTCCGGAGATGTCGGCGGGGTAAGCGAAGAACAGGAAGGCCCGAGCGGTCAGGGCAGGATTCAGGAAGTTCATCCCGGTGCCGCCGAAGATCTCTTTGCCGATGATGATGCCGAACGCCGTGCCGATCGCGACCTGCCACAGGGGTATCGTGGGAGGCAGGGTCAGCGGGATGAGCATCCCGGTCACCAAGAAGCCCTCGTTGACCTCATGGTGACGCACGATCGCGAAACCGACCTCGATGAGGCCGCCGATCGTGTAGCAGACGATGACCACCGGCAAGAAATATAGGGCACCGTGCACGACGTTCGCGACGACCGAGTTCGGGTCCATACTGAATCCGAGCGCTTGGAAGAGCCCGGTCTGCCAAGAGTTGAGAGCCGTCCAGCTCTCGCCTTGGACCTTTTGGTGAATCTGCAGGCCCGTGTTGTACATCGCCATCAGGATGGCGGGGATGAGGGCGATGACCACCGTGAACATCATCCGCTTGAGGTCCAGCCCGTCGCGCACATGCGACGCGCTCTTGGTGGTCATGCCGGGGCTGAATAAGAACGTGTCCCCGGCTTCATAAAGTGGATAAAACTTCTCGAGTCGGCCGCCCTTTTTGAAGATCCGGCCCTGAGCATCCAGGAGCTTTCTGAGGAACTGCATCACCCCTCCTTATGGATTTGGTCGAGTACGCGCCGCAAGAAGATCCCGAAGTCCTGCTTGCCGGGGTCGACAAAAGTGCAAAGTGCCAAGTCTTCTTCGTCGAGCTCGAGAACCCCGAGCTCTTCCGCCCACTCGAGGTCGCCCACGCTGAGCGCTCGCAGAAGGTGGGTGGGCATGATGTCCATCGGCATGACTTTCTCGTACATTCCGATCGGCACCATCGCCCGGGGCGAGCCGTTGGTAGACGTATCGAATCGAAACTTTTTGCCGGGCATGAGCTTGGACAGGAATACCGGCAGCACCGAGAACCGACTGACCCCGGGGATCAGCCAACCCAGAAACTCGCGCTCCTTGTTCTCCGCCAAAACCGTGATCTGGTTCGCGTAGGCGCCGAGGTACCCTAGGATCTCACCCCGGGCCACGTGGCCATTGAAGACGGAGCCCGAGATGACCCGAGATGGTCCGTCGGCGATCCGCCCTTCGACCAGCTGGTCGATCGATGCGCCGGCCCGAGTTCGGTACAAGCAAGGCTTGTTGACGGCGGGGCCTGCGAGCGAGATGATCCGCTCTACGTCGAGACGACCGGTCGCGAGCGTTCGGCCCACCCGCATGACGTCTTGGTAACCGATGTGCCAGACCTCTTTGCCGCGATAGACCGGGTCGAGCACGTGAATGTGGTAGCCGACGGTGCCGGCGGGGTGCTTGCCGCCGAACTCTTCCACTTTGACCCCGTTGTCCCCGGCGGGAATATCCGCGCCCGCGGTCTTGCAGACGTATGTCGGGCCGTCGGTCAGCTTCGACAGGGCGTGGAGCCCGCGTTGAAAGTCCTCGGGCCGCTGGCCGACGACCACCGCCGGGTCGGGCGCGAGCGGATTCGAGTCGGTCGCCGTCACGAACAGCGATTTCGGCTGCCCGTCGAGGGCGGCCACCCGAGAGAACGGCCGAGTTCGGAGGGCGGTCCATAGCCCGGTTTCGGCCAGGAAGCGACGGACGTCGTCGCGGGTCTCGGTCTTCGTTTCAAAGGACCGCTGATGGCTTTCGTCGTCGTCGCCCTCGAGGGAGATGGCGACCGACATGAGCGCCCTCTTGTCGCCGCGGTACACATCAACGATCTTGCCGGCGCCGGGCGCGGTATGCAGCACCCCAGGGTTCTTGCGGTCTTCGAACAACGGGTCGCCACGGCGGACCACGTCGCCGGCCTGCACGAGCATCCGCGGCTTCACGCCGACGAAGTCCCGAGCCACGAGTGCCACCCGGTCGACCGACAGTGAGGTCTCGATACGTTGTTCAGGCTGGCCCTCCATCGGGAGGTCGAGCCCCTTTCTGACTTGATGCGCCATGGTCATGACTCGCCTGTTCTTATGATAAGGAATTCGTGAATAGCCATTTCATCGCAATTTCCTCCCGTCGGCCTAACCTTGCTGATCTAGTGCGTAAAGGCGAATCGGAAGGTCTTCGTTGAGGAGTCACTAGAAATCCTCGATAACCCGAAATAATACAGGGGGTAATTTCCGCATATCCGACGTTCCCACCGATGGGGATTCCGGCGAACGAGGATACTGCTTAGGCCTGCTCATTGCAGACGTTAGGCGCGGTCATGCTGTCGTCCCCGCACCACCGCCGTCGCCCACCCATCATCGCCGCGACCGCGACCGCGACCGCGACCGCGATCGGGGGCGGAGGCGGCGTCTCGTCGGTCGTGGAGCCGCGGCGGATGATCCCACGGATCGCGGCCGACGCGTCGTCGCCGTTGAGCCGTTCACAAGCTCGAAAGGGCGATGAAGCCGAGCCGAGGGGCGGCGGGCCGGACGACCAAACGAGGCTGGACATTATGGCTGATTTGGACTTTGAGGGGCCAAATTGTCGTGAAGCTGCTCCTCGTCGTCCAGGCTCGTGCCACGTCCACCCGCCTTCCCCAGAAGATATTCAAGCCCTTGGTCGGAGCGCCGCTGCTCGTGCGGATGCTCGAGCGGCTGCAGGCCTGCCAGACCCCGATGCAGTTGGTCGTCGCGACGACCACCGATGTTGAAGATGACGCGGTCCCCGCGCTCGCCGACGAGGCCGGCGTTCCGTGGATTCGGGGCCATCCCACCGATCTGCTCGACCGCCACATCCAGGCGGCGAGAGCCTTCGATGCTGATGCGGTGGCCAAGATTCCGTCCGATTGCCCGTTGATCGACCCGCGGGTCGTCGATCGCGTTCTCGGCGTCTATCTCGAGGCCGAGGGCGAGGTCGACTACGTGTCCAACCTGCATCCAGCGACCTGGCCGGACGGGTACGACGTCGAAGTCATGAGCCGCGAGGTGCTCGAAACGGCGCACCGAGAAGCCCAAAGACCTCACGAACGCGAGCACACGACGCCGTTCATCTGGGATCGCAATGACGGGCGCTTCACGACCCGAAACGTCACGTGGGATCGCGACCTGTCGATGAGTCACCGGCTGACGATCGACTACCAGGAGGATTACGAGCTGATCCGGGACGTCTACGAGGCGTTGTACCGCCAAGGCGAGCCGCCGTTTTCGCTCGAAGCCATTCTCGAATACCTCGACGCTCACCCCGAGATCTTCGCGAAGAACGCTAAGCTGGCGGGCGTCAACTGGTACCGACACCATCTCGACGACTTGGCCACCGTCGACTCTAGCCAGACGCGCTGGACGGAAGCCGAGCGCCCCACCGGGCCCGCGTCCGACCCGACCGGGTCTTCGAAGCCGGACCTCTTCGACCTCGACGGGAAGATCGTCGTGGTCACCGGCTCGACCGGGTTGCTCGGTCGGCAGCACGTCGAGGCGCTCTCCGAAGCGGGGGCGAAGGTGGTGTGCGTCGACCTCGATGCACAGGCAGTCACCGCCCAGGCCGAGGATCTCGCCCAAAAAACCGGTCGTCCGGCTCTCGGCGTGGCCACCGACATCACGTCGATGGAACAAGTCCAGGATTTGAAGGCCGAAGTGCTGGCCACGTTCGGCCGCATCGATGCGGTGGTGAACAACGCGGCGATCAACGACATGTTCGAGAGTCCGGCGGCCGCGGCCGACCAGTCTCGTTTCGAGCGGTATCCTCTCGAGTTGTGGCAGCGCTCACTCGACGTCAACGTGACGGGCACTTTTTTGATCTGCCAGGTATTGGGGAGCTGGATGGCGGAAGCGGGGGCGGGATCCATTGTCAATGTTGCCTCCACCTACGGCATCGTCGCGCCCGATCAGTCGCTGTACGTGAAGCCCGATGGCACGCAGAGCTTCTTCAAGACGGCGGCTTATCCGGTGACCAAGGGTGCCGTGCTGTCCTTTACGCGCTTTCTGGCCGCGTACTGGGGCCCGAGGGGTGTACGGGTCAACGCCCTGTCGCCGGGCGGCGTCGAAAACGGTCAGGAAGACTGGTTCGTCCAAGCATATGCCCGACGGACGCCCCTCGGTCGGATGGCGCAGCCGCAGGACTATCGCGGGGCCTTGGTTTTCTTGGTCAGCGACGCGTCTCGCTACATGACGGGGGCTAACCTCGTGGTGGACGGGGGCTGGACAACATGGTGACCACGCAAACGGTTGCCAAGGCTTGCCGCCGGCCGCTGAGCCGGCGGCATCAATCTAAGAGCACGTGGTGGGCGGCGGACGCTTCCACGGAGGAGACGAAAGCATGAACGGACCCATCCGAAAACTGGGCGAGCGGGAGGTCGGCGTTGGTCGTCCCGTCTACGTCATCGGCGAGATCGGCATCAACCACAACGGCTCGCTCGAAGTGGTCAAGAAGATGATCGACGGCGCGGTTCGCGCGGGCGCGGACGGCGTCAAGTTTCAAAAGCGCACTCCCGAGCTGAGCACGCCGAGAGACCAGTGGGATGTCGAACGCGATACGCCGTGGGGCCGCATGCGGTACATCGAGTATCGTCACAAGGTCGAGTTCGGCGTCGAAGAGTACAAGGCGATCGACAACTATTGCCGCGAGAAAGGCATCCACTGGTTCGCCTCGTGCTGGGACGAAGAGTCCGTGGGCTTCATGGAGGCTTTCAATCCGCCGGTCTACAAGGTGGCTTCGGCCTCGCTTACCGACCGTCCCTTGCTGACGGCGCTGAAGAAGACCGGCCGTCCGCTCATGATCTCCACGGGCATGTCGACGATGGAAGAGATCGAGCAGAGCGTCGAGTTCATTGGTCAAGACAACCTGCTCATCGCCCACTCTACGTCGGCTTACCCGTGTCCTCTCGAGAATCTGAATCTGCGCATGATTCAAACCCTCGCGCAGAAGTATCCGTCGGTTCCGATCGGGTATTCGGGCCACGAAGTCGGCCTTTCGACGACCTGGGCCGCGGTCGCCCTCGGCGCGACCTTCGTCGAGCGCCACATCACCCTCGACCGAGCCATGTGGGGCTCGGACCAAGCGGCTTCCGTCGAGATGGGCGGGTTCGAACGTCTGGTGACGAACATTCGCGACATCGAGACCTCGCTCGGTGACGGCGTGAAGAAGGTCTACGAATCGGAGCTCAAGCCCAGGAAGAAGCTTCGCCGCTTCGCCTCGCTCAACGAAGGCGCCTGAGCGTTTCAACGTGGCGGTCACTGGCCGTGGCCCAAAGGGGCGCGGTCCAGTCGCTGTTTTTCTTGACCAGGGGGCCGTTTCGGTTCGAGCTGTCCCACGACCGGATGTTGATGCGCGGCCTCGCCGACCTCGTCGTCGTCGTACACTTGGCTTTCGTCGCTTTCGTGGTGCTCGGAGGGCTCCTCGCCTTTCGGTGGCGTTGGATTCCGTGGCTCCAGCTGCCGTGTGCCGCATATGGGGTGCTGATCGAGATCTTCGGCTGGGTTTGTCCTCTTACGCCCCTCGAGAACCGTTTGCGGGCCAGCGCCGGGGCGCAAGGGTACGAGGGCGGCTTTGTCGAGCACTACATCCTTCCGGTTCTGTATCCCGAGTGGCTGACGCTCCCGGTTCAAATCGTCCTCGCCGCGGTCGTAGCAGCAACCAACGTGTTGATATACTTGGTGCTGTGGCGACTCCTGGGTCATCATCGTCCCCGCCGGGCCGGATGAGCGCCGGGTGCTGCTTTAGCCGAACAATGGCAGGCGGCGCCGACGCTCGCCGTCCAGCCGAGCGAGGGCGTTGCATAACGCCGGGGCCAGCGGAGGTACCGCCACCTCGCCTACGCCTCCGGGAGGCTCGTCGGGGCGGTCGAGCACGTGGACTTCGACGGCGGGCATGTCCGGGAACAGAAGCACGGGGGCGTCGTGGAAATTCGTGTTGCGGATGCGGCCTTCGGTCACGTCCAGTCGGCCCAGGAGCGCCGCCGAAAGGGCGAACGCGACCCCACCCTCGATCTGGGCTCGAATGCCGTCGGGGTGGACTGCGAATCCACAGTCGACCGCCGCCACCACCCGATTGATTCGAAACCCGCCGCGCGCGGCGGGGTCGCGGCAAACCTCCACCACCTGACCTACGACGCTGCCGAAACTGGCGTGAATGGCCATTCCTCGAGCCTCGCCCTCGACGGAGGGGCGAGTCCAACCGGCCGCGTCCACCAGTCTTTCCAAAACGTCGGCGTGTCGTCCTTTCAGTAGACGAGCTCGGTACTCCGCCGGGTCTACGCCCGCGGTCTCGGCGAGCTCATCGACGAACGTCTCCACCGCGAACGCATTGTATGAGTGACCCACCGAGCGCCAAAATCCGACCTGGAGAGGCAGGCCGTCGGGAACGTGCCAGGTGACTTTCCAGTCGGCCACCGCGTACGGAAGGTCGACCGCTCCTTCCACCGCCACCTCGTCCACCTCGGTGGTGCCGGGCTGCAGACCGAGGATCGAGGGGTTGGCGATGCGGTGCCGCCACGTCGCTGGCAAGCCGTCGTCGTTCAGCGTCGCCTCCAATCGGTGAAGGCTCGCCGGTCGATAGTGGTCGTGCTGCAGGTCTTCCGTCCGCGACCATTGGACCTGAACCGGGCCTCCTAGTTTGCGGCTCAGCTCCACCGCGTGCTTCACTTCGTCGATCGCAGCCCGCCGGCCGAAGCCGGTTCCGAGAAGGGTCGGTTGAACCTCGATCTGGGCCTCCGGCAGGCCCAGAAAGTCTCGGGCCCAGTGGTGAACCGCGCGCGGAGCTTGGGTCGGTGCCCAAATCCGGCACCGCTCGGGCTCCACCCATGCGGTGGCGTTGGCGGGCTCCATGTTCAGGTGGGGGAGATAGGGCAAGAAAAGCTCCGAACGGACGGTCTTGCCCCCGGCGGCCGGCTCGGTCGCCGTCGTTCCTGCGGCCTCCAGCCCGGGTGCATCCAACGCCTGAGCGAGCCGCTCCCTCACCTGCGTCTCGTCGGGTAGCCGCGGGTCGGTGTGCTCCAGAGTCAGGGCCTCGGCCCCCTGGAACGCCGCCCAACTGTGGTCGGCCACCACCGCCACCGCGCCCGAAAGGGAATGAACGGACCGCACCCCCGGGACGCGCTCGGCGGCGTTGGCCGAGAAGCCGTTCAGGTCAGTCCCCATCGGAGCCTGCCGGACCACTGCGAAGGCCAATCCGGGCACCCGGACGTCGGCCCCGAATTCGGCCGACCCGTCGAGCTTATCGGGGATGTCGAGCCGGGGCGGGGAGCGTCCGATCAGCCGAAACTCCGATGGATCTTTCGAGGGCGCGTCGTCGGGAAGCGGCCGGCGGCCGGCGGCGGCCGCGAGGACGCCGTAAGCCTGCCGGCGACCTGATGGTGGGTGCACTACGAAACCCGGCTCCGTCGTACAGGTCTCGGGGGGCACGCCCCACGACTCGGCGGCGGCGCCGATCAGCATGGCCCGCCCCAAGGCCCCGGCGCGCCGCAGCTCACTCCACAGGCGGCGCACGCTGTCGCTGGTGGCGGTGAGCATGAAGCCAAAGTTCTGATTGGCTTGCGCTCGAACCGGTCGCACGTTCTCCCAGTCGACGTCCAACTCTTCAGCCACCAGCAGGGGCAAAGATGTCAGCACACCCTGACCCATCTCCGACTTGGGGACCCACACCGAGAGCACGCCGGCCGAATCCAAGGCCCAGTGCACGTCGGGAGACAGAGGCTCGGGCCGGGGCGGGGCCCGCTTGACCCAGCGTTCCTTTCGCCGGCCGTACCAGACGCCCAAGTAGAGCCCAGCGCCCCCGGCCAGGCCGGCGGCGCCCACGCCTCCGGCGAGGAGCATGAAGGTCCGCCGATCCAGCCGACGAACGGTCATGACCCGTCCCCTGCAACGTCGGCCGCGCGACGGATAGCCTGCCGGATCCGCAAATAGGTGCCGCATCGGCAAATGTGGCCCCGCATCGCTTCATCCATCTCAGCGTCGGTGGGCTGGGGGCGACGGCGCAGCAGGGCGGTCGCCGCGAGCACCTGACCCGACTGACAATACCCGCATTGGGGAACTTGTTCCGCCTCGAAGGCCGACTGGACCGGATGCCGTCGGCCATCCTCATCCGTAAGCCCTTCGATGGTGGTGATCTCGCCTTGGACCGTGGCGATGGGCCGAACGCAGGTCCGAATGGGCTCCCCATCCAGCAGCACCGTGCAGGCCCCACAGATCGAGGCGCCGCAGCCGTACTTGGTTCCCGTCAAACCCAGCACGTCGCGCAACACCCAAAGCAGGGGCATTGGGGAGGGCACGTCCACCTCATGGATGCGGCGGTTTACCCGAAGCCTGAACTGAGGCACGGCCCTAATCTAATTCACCCGATGCAGAGGAGAAAGGCCTTACTGACCCGTCATCGCCGACGTTGCCGAGATGGCTTCTTTCGCGCCAAGCGTTCGGTGACGGTGTGCGATGGCGAACTTGGCCGCGGCATCGGCAGCGGAGCGAGGCCGGCGCGGGGCACGTTAACGATGCCGCGCCTCCTTGCATCGATGCCCGCGTCTTTTCGTCAACGTTGGTTGCGAATCCGGCTTCGTCAACTTGTCGGGCGCCGGTCGGCGTGATTCGCGGTGCGCATGAGCAGCAACTCCGTCATGCTCGAACGCGAACTACGCCACGAGTGCGAAGCACAGCCAGCCATCAGCGAGCCGGTGGCGAGCAGCGACCAAAGAATGAGCGTGTATTTCATGCGCCGATGAGTAGTCGAAGCTCTCGATATTCGTCCGATGCATGATTGGAATGCTCATCATCCGGGTCGAGCACAGCTGCCACACGTGCGGCTGCGTTCAACGAGCGGCTGTGGTCAACGTGCGGCTGCGGTCAACGTGCGGCTGCGGTCAACGTGCGGCTGCGGTCAGCGTGGGCTGCGGTGAGCGGCGGCTCGAAGCCGCGACCCGGTTCAGTCGCTCTGGAGCTGGTACCAGCGGAGGTAGTCGACTTCCAGGGTGGCCGTCGACCAGTCCGTCACTTGGATGGACCCTCCGAGGGTGCCACCGATGGCGAGGTTCACGATCAGGAACATGGTCTGCCGAAACTCGGACTCGGCCAGTCCGAGGCGGAATGTGCTCATCTTGTCGCCGTCGATGTAGACTTCCATGATTTCGGGTGTCCACAGGAAGCCGTAGGTGTGGTAATCCGTATGCGGGAAGGGCTCCCAGCCCTCCCAAATCCACCGAACACCATTGGCGACGACGCCGCGACAGGTCCCGCCGGTACACGGTCCGCAAGGAGGGGAACCACCTTCGGGAGACCGAGAGCATGCGTCCAGGGTGCCGTCGGCTCCCAGCCAGAGCGCGTTCCAGCCCATTTTGTTGCTTGGCGACTCCCACTCGAGAATATCGAACTCGCCGCAGCGTGGCCACGGCGTGTCTCCGGGGGGAGGGCCCTCGACGATGTTACTGCCCAACAACCAGATCGCGGGCCACAAGCCCGATTCCGGTGTCGTCAACTGGTACTGGGGAAGCCGAGCCCGGAACTCGATGTAGCCGTACTGGTAGGCCACCTTGTTCTTGGTGATGAGCCGGCCGGATGTGTACGACGATGAGCCGCGCGATTCTTCCCAGTCTAGAGCGCAGTCCGGATTGTCGGGCTGGTTATCGGGATCTGGGCCGTCGCTGCAATCCATGCCGTCGTCCCGCGCCCGAATCGTTAACCGGCCATCCTCGACGCAGTAGTTCCAGTTGGCCCCATGGTCGGGGTCCGTGCATTCGCGGTTCGTGTAGTTTTGAGCCTCGCCGTTGACGTTGAGGTTCTGGAAAGTCCAGGACAGTTGGTCGATCGGCTGACGGGGTTGACCCGCTCCGGGCGCGCCCCCGAATTCCTCGTTCCAGACGCACGAGTAATTGGCCGGGACGAAAGCACTGTCGTTCGGCGTACAGGGGGTCGGGCAGGCTGCACACGGGCCGCCACAATCGATGTCGTCTTCCCCGGGATCGCGAACGCCGTTAGCGCATGTATCCTCGATGCACTGGCCGGCTTCGCAGATTTCAGTGCTTTCGCAGGTTCCGCATTCGCCGCCGCAGCCATCATCACCGCACGATCGGCCGTCACAAATGGGTACGCAGCCTGCATCTGCGGAGAATCCCGCGTCGCTGTCTGCGGGTCCCCCATCTGGGGAGACGGAGCTCGAGTCGTCCGCGCAGCCGACGCCGAACAAGAGAAGAATACCAAGCAGTCCGATGCGTTGCATGCTTGGGAGTTTGGCAGCATTCGGCCTGGAAACGACAACGATTTCAACGGTACTCCACGCGGATCAGGATGCGGACAATCCTTGGCTGGGGTGTGATGGCACCCAACCGAAGATCAGGATCCGCATTTTCAACGACGGTGGTCGTTCGCTGTCCTGTCCGTATGCTCGCAGGGGCTCACAGCGATTCATCGAACTCACGGGCGTCGCCCGAAGCCGCACTGGCGCGGTCTTCGCCCGGCGTCGACTTGCCGTGGCGTGTGGTGCCCACGGCCGCCTCCATCTTCATGAGTGAGCGCCTCGGCGGCCGACGGACATTCGCGTTCACGCGGCGCCCCCGGCCGCCTTTGCAGCCGCAACATGGCGATAAGAAGTCTAGGCCAGAGAGTATGCTCGACTCTTACCGGCCCACTACTGTCCGTACTTAGTTATCAATCCGACACAGATCGGGCTGTCTCGCAGATAGATGCTCAAGTGAGTCTAACAGCGTCCGCGGATCCCGCGGGCGAGTGACTCGCGCCTAAGATGTGGAGAGTTCGGGCGCGCCATGCCGCGAGGCCAAGCTCGACGGCTTGCCGGCGACGTGAGCCGAAGCGTGAGTCGAGAGAAACTGCGTCCCGTAGCCGCACGGCGGCGAAGGCAAGTTGCCACCCTGCGAATTGCGGATTTGCCGGATACCGCCTATAAAATGGTGCGGCACATGCGTAACGCATCGCGTTGATCTCAGACCCGCGACACGCGCTGACGCAGCGCGTTGTCGTGAGACGAAACATATCGCGTCAATCGGGAGGTACGAATGACCAAGATGACATGGATTTCCATGGTCTGCGCAGCAGCCATGGTCTCCGTTGTAGCATGCTCCGACGACGACACTCCGTCGGGCGGCGACAACAACAACACGAACACTAATACCAACACAAATACAAATAACAATAACGGAAATACCAACGACAACGGGAACGCTAATACCAACGATAATAATAACGTCAACAACAACGCCAATAACAATAACAACGGCAATAACAACAATAACGATAACGGCAATAACAACAACGCCAATAATAATAACGCGAACGCGAACGCGAACGCGAACGCTAACAATAACAACAACAATAATAATAACAACAACAATACCTTCGCGATCGGGGGCACCGTCACCGGTCTCGCCGGCAGCGGGCTCGTTCTCCAGAACAATGCGGGTGATGACCTCAACGTCTCCTCCGATGGTCCGTTTACTTTCAGCACCGAGGTCTCCAACGGCGGAGCCTACGCGGTCACCGTCCTGACTCAACCGAGCTCGCCGAGCCAGACCTGCACCGTCTCCAACGACAGCGGGACCGTCGGTGGTGCAGCCGTCGGTAACGTGGCTGTCATCTGCGTGACCGACACCTTTACCGTCGGTGGCAACGTGACCGGCCTGTCGGGCAGTGGCCTCGTTCTTCAGAATAACGGCGGCGACGACCTCACCATCAGCACGAACGGTTCGTTCACCTTCGCAACCGCGATCGACGATGCATCGGCCTATGCCGTGACCGTCTTGGCTCAGCCGACCTCACCCTCGCAGACCTGTACCGTCACCAACGACAGTGGCACCCTGGCTGGCGCTGCGGTCACCGGCGTGACCGTGACCTGCGTGACCGATACGTTCACGATCGGAGGAACCGTCACCGGTCTCGAGGGCAGCGGGCTCGTCCTTCAGAACAACGGCGGCGACGACCTGACGGTCACCGCTACGGGTGCGTTCACCTTCGCGACGGCGCTCGAAGACGAATCCGCGTATGCAGTGACGGTCCTGACCCAACCGACTTCACCCTCTCAGACCTGTACCGTCACCGACGGCAGCGGCACTCTGGCTGGCGCTGCGGTCACCGGCGTGACCGTGACCTGCGTGACCGATACGTTCACTATCGGAGGAACCGTCACCGGCCTCGAAGGTAGCGGCCTTGTCCTTCAGAACAACGGCGGCGACGATCTGACGGTCACCGCCACCGGTGCGTTCACCTTCGCGACGGCCCTCGACGACGGATCCGCCTACGCGGTGACGGTCTTGACCCAGCCGACCTCGCCCTCTCAGACCTGTACGGTCACCAACGACAGCGGCACGCTTGCCGGTGCCCCGGTCACCGACGTGACCGTGACCTGCGTGACTGACGCCTTTACCATCGGTGGCACGGTCATCGGCCTCGAAGGGAGCGGCCTCGTTCTTCAGAACAACGGCGGCGACGACCTCACCGTAACGGCCACCGACACCTTCACTTTCAGCACCCCGGTCCCTGTTGGCGGCGACTACGCGGTGACGGTTCTGACTCAGCCGACGACGCCCTCGCAGACCTGTACGGTCACCAACGACAGCGGCACCGTGACCAGTACCAACGTGACGGATGTGACGGTGACCTGCGTGACCGATACGTTCACCATCAGCGGCACTCTGACGGGCCTCGATATCGAAGCGAGCGCGGTCGTGCTTCAGAATAACGGGGGCGATGACCTGACCGTCACCGCGACCGGCGCCTTCACCTTCAGCACCGCCGTCGACGATGGAAGCGATTACGTGGTGACGGTTCTGACCCAGCCGACTTCTCCGGATCAGACCTGCGTCGTGGTCAACCCTCAAGGCACACTGGCCAGCGCTGACGTCGACGACGTCGTCGTCCAGTGCAGCGACGGCGTATTCTTGTTCGAGGAGTCATTCGACACCCAGGACCGGATCGATGCTTTCGAGCGCCTCGGCGACGCGGCTTCCGACGAGGCGAGCATCGATTGGGCGGCGGACCGAGGCATTCCCGACGGCACGATGCAGCTCACTGGTTCGAACCCCGTGGACACCGCAGGCAAGGCTTACATCTTCGAGGCGGTGTACGGACTCGACTTTACGGGGGTGACCGAGGTGCTCCTGACCTTCGACCTCAAGGCGTCTTCGCCCCTGGTCGCGACCGCGCTCCAGCTTCAAACCGAGCTGCCGGGCGTGGGCGTCCGCGATACGCCGGACCTTCAGAACCAAGGGCTCAACACACAGGGCTGGACTCGCTTCCAGGTTCGCTTCCCGGGCATCGACTCGGCAGCGGGCGGCATATTCCGCATCAACCTCAATCTCGCGGCGGGGGCCGTGGTGAGCGCCGGTGGCTCGATTCTTGTCGACAACATTCGACTGGAGCCAGTCGTCGAAGGGTGCACCAACCCGCTGGCGACCAACTTCAGCGCCAGCGCCAATGTCAACAATGGCAGCTGCACCTTCGATGGCGCAGCCCAGTACGTGGTCGAGTCCTTCGACGATGCTTCCAGCGTCGAGCGGTGGGGCGGTTTCGTCGACGCGGCAAACCCCGAGGCGACCGTCAGCTGGATCGACGGCGGCGGCAACCCGGGTGGAGCGCTGAGTCTGCAGGCCGTGAACCCTGATGGAGGTGGCAAGAACTACACCTTCCAGAGGACCTACTCGGGCTTCGATTTCAGCGGTGTGACCGAGGCGCTGCTCGAGTTCGACCTCCTGTCGAACGGCCCGCTGGTAGGGACGAACCTCCAACTCGGCGCATTGCTGCCGGGCGCGGGCGAACTCATCCAAGACAATATTCAGAACGACGGCCTCAACGAACTGACGTGGACGACCTACCAGGTGCTGATTCCGGGCGTGACGACCGACGGCGACACATTCCGGTTCCGTCTCAGCCTGCTTGCCGGCGCCTTCGTGGGTTCCGGGGGGACGGTGTTGGTCGACAACGTACGCTTGTTGCAGGCGATCCAAGGCTGCACGGATCCTCTGGCGCTCAACTTCGACCCGACGGCCAACTTTGACGACGGGTCGTGCACGTTCCCGGTGATCCCGCCATTCTTCGAGGAGACCTTCGATGTCGCGACCAGCACGCTCGGTTGGTCGGGCGCGGGCGACGCCGCCAACCCTCCTGCCGAGCCCGCTCTCGCTGGTGAGTCGAGCTTCAGCTTCGCCGATGGGGAAGGAAATCCGGGCGGCGCCCTTCGCCTCCAGGCGACCAACGATCTGGATCCGGATCGAGGACGAGGCTACATCTTCGAGAAGGTCTTTACGGTCGACTACACGGGCGTCACCGGGGCCGATCTGACCTTCGATATCATCCTCGACGGTCCGCTCGGCGTCGGCACCGCGATTCAGTTGCAGACGGAGCTTCCGGGCGTAGGGGTGGTCAACACGTTTAATCTCGAGTCTGGCAAAGGCCTCAACGAGACGACGTGGACGACCATCGAGGTTCGATACACTGGAATCACGCCCGGTCCGGGCACGTTCCGGTTCCAGATTCAGCTCGCGGCCGGGGCCGTAAGTGGTGCTGGTGGGTCGATCCGTATCGACGATATCGCGCTCACTACAACCGACCTCTGATGACCGGCAATGAGGTTGGCGGCTGCGATGCCGCCAACCTCATCCCTCCCAAGAACCCGATCGGGCCCTTCTCATCGCCTTACCTTTCGAACCGGGCGCTGGCCACGAGCTCATCGTTGTGCGCCTCGAAGCCCCATCCGCTGTACATCAACCCCACCACGGGCGCTCTCGGGCCGTTGGCTAAGCGAGTCGTTTGAAGCCGGTGTGCTTGACGGGACCTCGGAGGCGGTCGGCGATGTTGCCCTGTTCGATCGCCTCGACGAGGTGGGTGAAAGACGCTTCAACCGCCTCGAGGTAGCCCAAGACATGGGCGTCTTCGTGCTTGAGGTTGGCGTAGAAGCGGTCGGCCGCGAGGTAACCGCGGTCGAGGAGGTCTTGAATGAACAACGTCACCAGGGCCGGGGCCTCCGGGTGGTCGATGCTGAACGACGCGAGGGGCGGGATGCCTGACACCTTGATCGGCAAGCCAGCCTTGTCGGCGGCGGCTTTCCAGCCCGCCTGAACCCGCTGCCCGATGGCGACCAGCTGCTTTCCGGCGTCGACCGCGCGGTGCTTCTTGAGGGTGGCGACCGCGGCCGCCGGCCCGATCTTCTCCGTCCAGTACGCGCTCGAGATGAACGTTTTCTGGGCGGCATCCATGACGCTGCGCCGCCCGATGGCGGCGGCCATCGGAAAACCGTTGGACATGGTCTTGGCGTAGGTCACCATGTCGGGCTCGACGCCGTAGACCTGGTGCATGCCGCCGGTGTTCATCCGGAAGCCGGCGGTGATCTCGTCGAGCAGCCACACGGCCCCGCATTTGTTGGCTAGGTTTCGAACGCCCTCGAGAAATCCAGGCGTGGGCTCGACCCCGCGCACGGGCTCCATCACGATGGCGGCCAGCTTCGAGCCGTGGGCATCGACGACGGCGGCCAAAGCGTCGAGGTCGTTGAAGTCGAACGGGTGCATGGTGCCGGCGAGGCCCCGCGGGACGCCGGCCGGCTCCAATCCGGCCAACAGGTGGCCTTTCAGCTCATCACCGCCGAGGTTTACCGCCAGGTACCAGTCGTGCCAGCCATGGTAGCCGCAAAACGCGATCTCATCGCGTCCGGTGGCCGCGCGCGCGATCCGAATGGCCTTGGCCATCATCTCCCCGCCGGTACGGCAGTAGGTGACCATCTCGGCCCACGGATGCAGCTCGAGCAAAAGCTCGGCCAGCTCGACGTCTTCCGGCGGATTGAGGGTGGTCATCGGGTGCGCCTTGACCGCCGCGATCACCGCCGCCTCGACGTCGGGGTCGGCATACCCGAGGACCGACGTTCCGATGCCCACCATCGTGCAGTCAATGTAGCGACGGCCTTCGAGGTCCCATACTTCGCACCCTTGGGCACGGCTGTAGTAGGCGGGCCACTGGTCGGGCAGGTACATCTCGGCGCGCTTACCGAGGAGCTGGGCCGCCCCGGGAATGATTTCTTTGGCGCGCTGATACAGTTGCGGTCCAGACAGGGGGGTGCGGTCGTTCATGGGTTACCTCAGGCGTTCGAGGGCAGGTGATCCTGCGAGGGCATGCGCTCGGCCATGCGACGTTCGTCGAGCACCGTCCGGCAGACGCTGGCGATGTTGGCGGCGGCGGAACGGTTCTGAAGGGGCAGCAGCTCTCGGACCTTCTCGAGCGGGTGATGGCTGTGCACTTCCTTGTCGAGCGCTACACCGCAGAAGGTCAGCGAAGACCATTCAGTGAAGAGCACCGAACAATTGGCGACCATCTCCTCGGCGCTGCCCGAGGTGTAGACCAGCGCAGCGGGGGCCACCGCTTTGATCTCTTCGGTGGCGCGCTCGAAGTTCTCGTTGGGGTGCAGCTTGAAGATCAGTTGGCGACCGCCCGCGTATTCGACGACCTCTTTGAGAAAAGCTTCGCGATCGCCGTCGGCGCCCGTCTCGCGAGCGTCGGTGGTACAGACGAGGACGTAGTCGCGGTACGGGAAGTCGTTGTCGCAGAAGCGTGCGAAGTTATCGAAATTGGGGATGCCGGTAACCTCGATCTTCTCGGGGTCGACGCCGAGGCCCTCGAAGTGGCGCGCGTATCCGTGGCTGGCCACGCAGAACTTGTCGTAAGCGTGGCTGAGACCGAAGGTCGAAGTGCCGGGAATAGGGCGCGGCAGCAGGCGCGTGTACTTCCAGATCCAGTAGCGAAGGTTCGGTGGGTCTTGAATGCCTTCTTGAACGAGAACGACCGGCGTGTTGGCGAACTGGCTGGGCATCACCTGGTCGTTGCAGGTCACGACCAGGTCGTAGTCATTGAGCTCGCCCAACAGGTCGACGTTCAGACCATGCTCGTTGAGATAGTCGAGACAGATGCCTCGGCGTCGAAAGCCAATGATCGCGGACTCGAGCAGCCCCAGTCGGATGGAGAAGCGATAGAGCGTGTTGTCGGAGAAGTAGGGCGAGAACCAAGCTTCGACCTGCGGCATCTTGCTAGCGATCTGATGCATCTGGGTCGTCTGGTTCGGAGAGCCACCGATGAACAGAACGCGGGGCCGGCGCGAAACCGTCGGCCTGCGTTTCATCGGGGGCAAGGTGTACATCGCCCCCGGACCGTGCTCGAGCATCCGCTGAGAGATGTGTTGGGCCACGATAATGCCGATGGTGGCCGCGACCAACGTATCGATGATCATGAGGTCGGGGAGGACGGCGACCATGACCGCGGCCACTGCGCCGTAGCCGGAGGCCGCGATCGCCCAGAACAATGCGCTGCGGTACGCGTTGACCGGCGAGAAGGCGGGTTCGCCGGTGACTCCCCGCCATAAGTCCGGGGCGTTCGGGTAGGCACGAGGCCGGTCGGGGTCGGGCGTATGAGCGAACAACGCGCCGGCCAGAATGGCCGCGAACACCGACATGAATGCGTGAACCAGAATCATCAGCTATCTCCGGCTTCTTTTTCGGTGGTCCTTCCTTCGAGGACCCGGAGCACGGCAGGGAACAACACGGTCGATGCCAACAAGCTTCCTGCGAAGCCAACTACTGCGAGCTGGCCCATGCTCTTGATTCCGTTGTGATGGGCGATGAGGGTCGAGGCGAAGCCAATTCCTGTCGTCACCGACGCCAGCACGGCCGCGGAACCGGTCGTAAAGAGAACTTTGAACACCGACCCGCGGCCTTCTTGGTCGTATCGGTGCATCAGATGGACCGCGTTATCGATTCCGATGCCCAAGACGGTCGGAAAGACCGCCATGTTGAACACGTTAACCTTGAAGCCGAACGCGTACATGAATCCGAACATCCAAATGAAGCCGACGACCAGCGAGCCCGCGACGAGCACTACGCGACGAAGGTTGCGAAAGTCCAGGATGAGTAGCGCCAAGACGGCGACAAATCCGTACAGGACGGCCCAGGGACCATCGCGTCGAATCTGCGCCAAGACGCGCGCCGCGATTCGGTTTTCGTCCAGAACGGGAACGATGAGACCCGCCGTTTCGAGATCCGCCTGGAGCTTATCGAGCGCCTTGGCCCAGGCAATGATCTGGATATCTTCGGCCATTTCGCCGGACGGCCAGATCAAGACGAACATCATCGAACGGTCGATGGCATACAGCAGTCGTTGAATGTTCTCGGGGATGTCATCGACTTGCCATGGCTTGACCTTGGTGAGCGTCAGGTACTCGTCGAGTTGTCGCTTCTCGTCCTCGCTGAGCCGGTCGAGCGGGATCGACTCGATCTCCTCTCGAATCTCGGCCACCAGCTCGGCGCGCTCGTCGAGGTTCTCGGGCACGAGGGACGCTAGCGAAAGCACTCGCGCAAACTCGCTGTCTTCTTCAGCGATCGAGGCTTGGACGAGCGCCTCAACTTTTCGTGCTTCGTCGAGGTTGGCGACGGCGACGACCGCTGGATTGAGCGAGCCACCCAGCGCCTCTTCCACGACCGTGGACTGGAACTCGGACGCCTCGGAGAACCCACGGAGCTCCTTTTTGAACTCGTTATGATACCGAATCTGAAACCCGGCAGGAATCGCGTACGCGGTGAACGCGATGCCCAATACGACGACTCCCCACGCATACTGCAACGGGAACATCGGCGTGGATCGAAACGCTGATGCCTGGCCCGGTCGTCGGGTCAGCAGCAGAGCGAGCGGCGGCATGAGCAAAAAGGTCGACGTCAAGGTCAGCGCCACGCCGGTGGCGGCGATCTGCCCGTACTCCTGAAAACCCCGGAAGTCGGATCCGGTCATCGCTAAAAAGGCCGCGAAAGTGGTCAGGCCCGAAGTCAGGCATCCCGGAAACGTGAATCGAATCGCCAAGATCATCGCGGCGCGACGATCGGGGTCGGTTCGGAGCGCCTCCAGATACCGCAAGAACAGGTGAATCCCGTAGTCCACCCCCACGCCGACGAGCGCGGTGATCAGAAAGCCGGACACCAGGTTGAGCTGCCCGATCGACACGGTGGTCACCGCGAGCGTAGCGCTGATGCCCATGACCAGCGGACCGGCGATGATGACGGGCGCTCCGGGCTGACCGGTAAACAGAGTGAGGAGCAGCAGGACGAGGACCAGCGCGAGAAGGGAGGCCTGCCCGAGGTCGGTGGTCATCGTGCGGTGCTGTTCTTGGTTGACGGGCATCGCCCCCGAATAGCGAATCCCCAGGTTCTCGGCGTCGGGGTCGAGAGACTGCACGATGGCGTCGACCTTTCGAAGGGTCTCGGCGCCTTCAGCCATGTCGAAGCTGGTACCCATCGGCTTCACGCGCACGAAGGCGTAGCGGTTGTCTTTCGACCGCAGGTCGCGCTGAAGCACCCCATCGGTGTGCTGATTGGCCTTGGCTTTTTCGAGAACGTCTTCCGTATTCGACCAGGGCGCTTCGTCTTCTTCCTGCAGGTTGACGAAGAGCGGGTTGCCGGCGGTGGCTTTGGCTCGATTGACGTCGTCTTCGACCGCCTCTTGAAGCTCCTCGAGCTCGTCGATCTCGAGAAAAAGCAGGCGCCGCTCCAGGAAAAAGTCGACCGGATACTCGGCGTCGGCGCGCCGTATCCAGGGCTCGCGCTCGAGGCGTTCAACTATCCGCCGGGCGAAACGGAGCCTGCGCTCGGCGTCGATATGGCCGAGGCTCTCGAGGGCGATGATCAAGTCGACCGTACCCCCCGCTTTTTCCTTGACCCGCTCGACCTGGAGGACCGCATCGTTGTCGGGCGGCAAGAGGGCCGCAAAGCCCGTATCGAATCGCAACCCGGTCGTGACGACGGCCGAGAGGACCGTAAGAACGACGCCTAACGACAGCGCCAGGAGGTTATGCCGGACAATCCAGCCGGCATAGCTGTCGAGCATCCTCTCCACGGCGGCTCCGGCCTTGTCATACGCACGTTCGAGGACGTCAAGCGATACCCATCGGTGCGGGCACTCACCCCCTGACGAATGTTGATGCCATCACTGCAGCCGCAGTTGACCGACTTAGAGGCGATTGCTACGTCGGTGCTGCTGGTCCAGGAGCCATGACGCTGAAAGCAGTTCTTCCCCTCATTCTGGTCGTCGTCGGGTCGCTCGTGTTCATGACGCTCGAGCGCGTCATCCCGTACACCAAAAACCAGCGGCTCTTCCGCAAGCAATGGTGGACCGACGTTCTGTGGTTCAACATCGGGTTCGCACTGATGATGGGCTACATCGTCAACGAGGGGCTCATTGCGGTGCTTCGCGACCATACGTGGCTCGGCCACGTCGACGGTCTGCGGTCATGGCCCATCTGGTCGCAGGTGCTGGTGTCGCTGTTCACGCACGACCTCTTCATCTTCGTGTTTCACTACTCGATGCACAAGAACAAGTATCTGTGGCGGCTGCACGAGTGCCATCATTCGGTCGAAGAGATGGATGTCTTCGGCGGCAACCGGGGGCAGGTCTTGGAGAACACCGTCACTGGCTTCGCCGAGTTTGCGCCGATCATCTTGTTCATGGACCCCGAGGTGGCGCTGATCAAGCCGGTCATCGATGCGTGGTGGGGCATGTTCATTCATGCC
Organism: uncultured Myxococcales bacterium; assembly: GCA_964519665.1. Classification (GTDB taxonomy): domain Bacteria; phylum Myxococcota; class Kuafuiibacteriia; order Kuafuiibacteriales; family Kuafuiibacteriaceae; genus JANQQN01. The sequence continues at coordinate 76,821 of CAZFIV010000006.1, read as the reverse complement.
AACATCGATGTTCGTCTGGGGTGGCTGAAATACGTCATCAACGGGCCTCGTATGCATCGTTGGCACCACTCGCGGGTCGTGTTTGACGTCAACTTCGCGACCAAGTTTTCATTTTGGGATTGGATGTTCGGTACGGCGTACCTGCCCGAGAACAAGAAGGCCGAGCAGCTCGGGCTGACCGAACCGTTCCCTGGAAACATCATCCTGCAGCAGTTGTGGGCCTTTCGGCCCTTCCGCTCCGAACCCGCGGCGGTCGCCGCCGAGCCGGGCTCGGGCTCGCCCGCAACTTCCTGACCATTCAAACGAACCGCAGAGCGTCTGCACAGACCGCGATCGATCCATTGCTTCCGTCTTCTCGCGATTTGAGTAAGCATGGAGCATGAAGAAATGGGTCGAATGGTACGTTACCTATGGACGGCCCCTACGGTGCCGATAACGGGGCTGAAATCCATGCTGCCGGCGATGCCGAGAGTCAACTTGGCGATGCTGACAGCGGTATGCACGGTGGGGCTTCCGCTGGCCGCCTACGCGCAAGACGCCACCGATCGGTCGGCGCAGTCTCCGAGGCGGCTGCTCGCCGACGGCCGCAATGACCGGGGCCGCGGCATCAAGCTCGGGCCCGAGGTCGCCGGCTACATGTTCGGTTCCGACACGATGGGGGGCGGCGGGGGCGTTCGCGCCGATTTTCTGTCTGGGCGGTGGGTGTTTGGTGCGGCGCTCGGAGTGCGCGGAGGGCTAGGCACCGAGCGACCAGAAGGCCGAGTGCGCCTGCTCTGGGTCGATCTCGAAGGGTCTGCCCGCTACACGCTCTTTCGGATCTCGGATTCCGAAATCCGCTTTGGGGTCGCCGTCTCACCGAGACTCGTGTTTCCCCACGGTCTCCCGTCGACCGACGCCTACCAGTCCGAAAGCGGGGTGGATGGAGGGATCGCGGCCGGGGCTCTCGGCGAGGCGGATATCGCGATACTCGATGGCCAGTCGCTGTTGGCGAGGGTGACTTTCGGAGTTCCGCCTCTAGGGTTTCTCGCAACACTTGAAAACGAAAGACCTATCGGGGGGTTAGCAGAATGGGAGCTATCGGTTTCCGTGGCTTGGCTCTGGCGTCTGTGATCGCGAGCGCCGTCGCGTGCAACGACGCCCGGGTCGTCGCGTTGTCGCCAGTGCCGTTGGGCGCCCAGACGATGAGCCTGGGGGTCAAACACTCGCTCTTCGTCATCGACGACGTTCTGTATGCCGCCGGCGCGAACGAGAGCGGCCAGCTGGCCGGAGCGAGCGAGCCGCTCGCCACCCTGGCGCCCCTCGATTCGAGCCGGATTTGGACCCATGTAGCCGCTGGGGCCGAGTTCAGCTGTGCTCTGGATGTTTCCGGGGTCGTGTACTGCGTCGGCGCCAACGACCGGGGCCAGCTGGGCGTGGGGACCATCACGCCGCCCGGTTCACCGCCCAATCCTTCTGACCGGGAGTTGAATCCGGTCGTTCTGCCGGCGGCCGCCGTCCTGATTCGGGCTGGCGATCGTCACGTGGTGGCCATCCTCGGGGACGGGACGTTGTGGGGCTGGGGTGCCAACGATGAGGGGCAGCTGGCCGCTTCCGACCCGGAAAATGCGGTCTCACCGGTTCAGCTCGGCTCAGACGCGGACTGGGTCGATGCGAGCGCCGGCGGCGGGCATACCTGTGCCATTCGGGCATCTGGGGCTCTGTTCTGCGTCGGTCGCAACGCCCGGGGCCAGCTCGGCGTGGGCACGACCACATCGACGGCGGTTCTGACCCGGGTTCTGACCCGGATCGGCAGCGATGACGGGTGGCGGATGGTGGCCGCGGCCGCCGATGCGACCTGTGCGCTGCAGGGGGAGCGACTATGGTGCTGGGGCGACAACCGTGAAGGTCAGCTGGGGCTCGCCGATACCGTCGACCGCTCCGATCCGAGTCTGGTGTCCGGCGGGCCCTGGGGCTTCGTCGCTCGGGGAGGCAACGCGACGTGTGCTCTGACCACCGAGGGCCGCATGTGGTGCTTCGGAAGCAACGCCGAGCGGCAGCTGGGCACCGATGGGCCTCGAGAACCCGTGTCGTCGCCGACAGAGACCTTCACGGAACGCAGATGGGTCGGTGTGTGGATCGGTGGCTTTCATACCTGTGGGCTCTCGACGGACGCTGAGGTCTTTTGCGCCGGTCGCAATGACCGAGCGCAACTCGGCTTTCCCGACTTGATTCCCCGCAACCTACCTTTCGAAGTGTTGCGGCCAAGAGGAACCTGATCATGCGCCGTCTATTCGAAATCGCCTCTCGTGGCGCGCTCGGCTGGGGATTCGTCGGGTTGGTCGGCCTTCACTCGGGTCTCGGATGCAGCGCCGACACCCCCTGCAACGAAGCGCTGCAGTTCATCATCGACAACTGTGGCGAATCCACCAAGAGCAACCTCGATCCGGAAGCGAAGCCGAGCTGCGCCCCCCTTCAGCTCGAGCAAGCGGAAGCTCAGTTGGCGTGCTATCGATCGGCCAGCGACGTGGAGGTCGTCTGCGCGATCGAGTTGGCCCGCGACCCGACCGGCCTCGACCCGGACGAGTTCGAGCGGGTCAGCGACTGTCTGGCCGATGCTCTAGTGAAAGAATAGTCTGGGCAGACACCACCACCGGGACCAGGTACCGTAGTGGGGTGTCGATGCTCTACGCTCAGGCTCCGCGCGCTCGTGAAGCGCGCGAGTTGACCACTCAACTTCAACAGCGGTTCGTCGGTCGCCTCGAGTTGCTCAGTCGGGGCCAAGGGTTCCCAGTCTCGTTCAGGCCCGTGGACTGGCTCCGCGACGAGGGCCGGCATGGCGGAGGCCGGCGATTCGTGGCCGCTTCGACCCCGTTGTTCAACCGGGCGACGGTCAACTTCTCGCAGGTCCACTACGACGACCTTCCCGATAAGAAGCTCGCGTCGGCAACCGCGCTTTCGTGCATCATCCACCCCGAGAACCCGCACGGCCCATCGGTCCACATGCACATCAGCTGGACCGAGCTTCGCGAGGGCAAAGGCTATTGGCGGGTGATGGCCGACCTCAACCCCGCCATCCCGGAATCGACGGACCGAGAGGCATTTCGCAGCGCGCTGACGGCCGCGGCACCGGCGGTCTTCGGCGAGGCAGAGGCGCAAGGCGATCGTTATTTCTCCATTCCCGCCCTCGATCGAACGCGTGGCGTCGTTCACTTCTACCTCGAGGCCTACAGCACCGGTGACTTCAGTGCAGACCAGTCTTTAGCCCGCCGAGTTGGCGAGGAGACCATCGACACCTACGTTGCGTTGCTGAAGAAATCGCTCGAATCGAATCCCCAGCCGACCGACGAGGACCGCGACCGGCAGTTGGCCTACCACACCGTATACCTCTTCCAGGTGCTGACTCTGGACCGCGGAACGACGTCGGGCCTCTTGGTGCACGACCAGAACGACGTCGGCATTCTGGGCTCGTTGCCATCGCACGTCGATCGAGAGTTGCTCGCGCAATGGCGCGAAAGGTTGCCATCGCCGCAAGACCGTCTGCTCGCTGAGATCGTAGCTGCACTGCCGCCCGGCAATCCGTGCCCGGTCGATGAGTCGACCAAAAAAGCGCTGGCGCAGTTAATTCGTAGCCACTATCGCTCATTTCCCGACGCACTAGCGCTTCAGGCTTCCGGCAGTGTGGTGCCTCCGACCGTCGCCAATCACGAGACCGTCTCTTCCCCGTAGATATCTACGGCCATCGGCCGGCTCTTCTCGTTCGCCACTGGCCGGAAGTAGCCGCGGTATTGACAGCGGAGCGTGACCAGGAATCGGAGCGGCCGCAATCCAGAGGGCGCTTGGGCATGCCTGGTATTCAGGTGTGGGCCGTTTACGACTCATCGCGTCGAGTAGCTATCGCCACCGCAGAGGAGCGTTTTCTGAGTATCAGGCCCATCGCTCGAATCGAATTCAGTAACCGAATCTTCCCTTCATTGGAAACCCAATCCACCGATGTGTTTCCGCATAGAAGCGATAATAGCAAAACGGCCGTTGTGCATTCTGGATCCGCGATTGCTTGCGAAGTCTTTTCACAGCCCCGGGGAGATTTCGCAATGAGTCGTGCACCACTTTACCTACCCAACACAACCGGTGATCCATGGGTCGCCTTCGACCGGCGCGCCTTCTTCAAGGTGGCCACAATGGCCGCCGCCTCCGTAGGTCTTCCTTCGGCAGCTGCGGCAAAGGTCGCCGAAGGGGTGGTCAAAGGTGTCAAGCCCTCCGTCATCTGGCTGCACTTCCAGGAGTGCACTGGTTGCACGGAATCACTCCTGCGTACCGCTCACCCGACCTTATCGAAGCTTATATTGGAAATGATATCGCTCGACTATCACGAGACCCTGTTTGCAGCGGCGGGTCATCAAGCCGAGAGCGCTCTGCACAAAGCGATGGCTGACAACAAGGGCAAGTACGTCTGCATCGTAGAAGGAGCGATACCCACCAAAGATGGCGGCATATACTGCAAGATTGCGAACCGTACGGCGGTCGAGATGCTCAATGAGGTCGCAGCCGACGCGGGTGCGGTTATCGCCATCGGCTCATGCGCATCCTGGGGCGGGATTCCGTCCTCGCCACCGAACCCCACCGGGGCGACGGGAGCTCCTCAGATCTTGGAAGGAAAGACGGTCGTAACGCTGCCCGGGTGCCCCGCCAATCCCTACAATCTTCTCGGGACGGTCCTTCAGTACGTCACCCTGGGAACCTTGCCCAAACTTGACGACCTCGGTCGTCCGCTCTTCGCGTACGCGCGCACGATCCATGAAGACTGTCCCCGTCGTCCGCACTTCGACGCTGGACGATTTGCTCGTAAGTTCGGCGACGAAGGGCATCGGAAGGGCTACTGCCTGTATGAGCTCGGCTGCAAGGGGCCCTCCACCCACGCCAACTGCTCGATTCAGCACTTTGGCGAAGTCCCCGGCGCCTGGCCCATCGGCATCGGGCATCCGTGTTTCGGCTGTACCGAACAGAAGCTGGCGTTCAAGGTGCCCATCCACGAGACGGTCACCATCGAACGCGCGACCCCTCCGGACACTTATCCTCCGATCAGCGCCCCGATGGGTCACTCGGCCACTCCCCTGGCCACCGGAGCGGCCGGACTATTGGTCGGCGCGGCGCTCGGAGCGGCGCTCGCCGCAGCGCGCAAGATGGATAAGGAAGCCTCGGTCGTCGAGGCGGGAGGGGCGGTCGATCAGACGCTCACCGGCATTGCACGCAATAAGGATGTCGACGGCTCCGCCGAAGCGAAAAAGGAGGAGTGAATCATGGCGACGTCTCGAAGAACTGCACTGAAGATCTTCGCTGGTGCCGGCGCGACGGCCGTCGCTGCCCCGGCGCGAGCAGAAACCCAGCGGCGGGCCCCCGATGACGCCGTCGGCATGCTGTACGACGCAACTCGATGCATCGGATGCAAGGCCTGCGTCGTGGCCTGCCGGGAAGCGAACGACCTCGAACCGGAGACCCGCGACTCACCGGGCGGTCTGCACGACATGCCGATCGACCTGAGCGCGCAGACGAAAAACATCATCAAGCTGGCTCGTGACGAATACGGCCGCGAATCCTTCGTGAAGCGGCAGTGCATGCACTGCATCGACCCCGCGTGCGCCGCCGCGTGCATGATCGGGTCCCTGCAGAAGCGCGAGTTCGGCATCGTGACCTGGGATCCCGATCGATGCATCGGGTGCCGCTATTGCCAGGTCGCGTGCCCATTCAACGTGCCGAAGTTCGAGTGGGAATCGAGAGCCCCGAAGATCGTGAAGTGCGAGTTGTGCCACCACCTCGTGACCGAGGGCAAGCAGCCGGGCTGCTGCGAAGTCTGCCCGCGGGCCGCGGTCATCTACGGAAAGTATGAAACGTTGCTCGAGGACGCTCGACAACGTCTTCGCGATCACCCAGACCGCTACATTCAGCATATATACGGCGAGCACGAAGCGGGAGGAACGCAGGTACTCTACCTTTCGCACGTCCCGTTCGAGCAACTAGGTCTGCCCTCCCTGAGTGATGAGGCGGTGCCAAACCGCGCCCGGTCACTTCAGCATGGCATCTACCAAGGATTCATGGCGCCCGCAGTGCTGTACGCCGTCGTGGCCGGCGTCTTGTGGAGAAATCGGCGAGCTGGGGCGGCCGGGTCGGAGGACGAGTCATGATCATCAAGGCGGCTCCGATCGGTGGTTCGATGTGGAACCCACGCACGGTCCTGGTTGGGCTCCTGGCGCTACTAGGCCTGGCCCTTATTGCCTGGCGCTTTGCGGTTGGTCTCGGTCCATCGACCGGTCTGTCGGACGGCTATCCCTGGGGCCTATGGATCGCGTTCGATGTGGTGACCGGGACGGCCCTCGCGTGCGGTGGGTATGCGATGGCATTACTCGTCTACATCTTCAATCAGGGTCGCTACCACTCGTTGGTAAGACCCGCGATCTTGACCAGTGCTCTCGGCTATTCGATGGCCGCCATCGGCATCATCGTCGACGTCGGCCGGCCTTGGCTGATGTGGCGAATTCCATTGTCGCCCAGCAAATGGAACCTGGACTCTGCGCTGCTCGAAGTGGCCTTGTGCGTCATGGCCTACGTCATCGTAGTGTGGATCGAGTTGGCGCCGGCCATCCTCGATCGGTGGGCCCGATCCGACGGTCACCCGCTTCAAGGTTTCGCACGTATCGTAGGTCGAAATCTGGAGAGGATTCTCCTGTGGGTCGTCGCCCTAGGAATTCTCTTACCGACCATGCACCAGTCGTCGCTCGGCACGGTCATCCTCTTGGCTGGGCCCAGGCTTCATCCTCTGTATAATACGGCGTGGGTGCCATTGCTCTTTTTGCTGTCTTGTATGGCGATGGGGTGGGCGATGGTTGTCTTCGAGTCGACGGTATCGGCTCGAGCCTTCTCTGCCCAGTCGGAGCACCGGATGCTCCGACATCTGTCCCTGCCGATCGGTCTGATGGTCTTGGGGTTTCTGGTTCTGCGCTTTGCGGATGTTTTCGTGTCGGGGAAGCAGTTGCTGCTCGGTGAGCAGAGCCTTTCTGCGTGGATGTTCTGGGCCGAGACCGCGCTATTCGGGATTGCAGCGCTGATGCTGCTGGTTCGACGCAAGGCCCTCGGAGCCGGACGACTGTTCCGGTCTGCGGTTCTGGTTGCCTTCGCCGGAGCCATGTACCGGTTCGATATCTATCTGGTCGCTTTCCAGCCCGGCGAGCACTGGAGCTACTTTCCGACGGTTCCCGAGCTCTTCATCTCGGTCGGTCTCGTCGCCATTGAAGTCTTCCTGTACATCTACATCGTTCGCCGACTCCCCATCCTCGGGCTCGTGAAGCGAGGTGAAGGGACCCCTCCCAAAGGAGTAAGCCATGCCTAGTCGCATTACGGTCGATCCGGTCACCCGAATCGAAGGACACCTGCGCATCGACGTCGAGGTCGATGATGGAAAGGTCACCAAGGCCTGGTCGTCTGGACAGATGTGGCGAGGCATCGAGCTGATCTTGCAGGGACGCGATCCCCGCGACGCCTGGATATTCACCCAGCGATTCTGTGGTGTCTGCACGACCGTGCACGCGATCGCTTCGGTGCGCGCCGTCGAAAACGCAGTCGGACTGACCATTCCGAAGAACGCTCAGTACATTCGGAACCTCATTCTTGCGGCGCACGGTATGCACGACCATATCGTGCACTTTTACCATCTGTCGGCCCTCGACTGGGTCGACGTGGTCAGCGCTCTCAATGCAAGTCCAACGCGGACCGCGGCTTTGGCGCAGTCCTTGTCGCCGTGGCCCAACAACTCGCGGCACCGAATGGCCGCCGTGCAAGAACAGTTGAGGACTTTCGTTGAAGCGGGTCAGCTCGGTCCGTTTACCAATGGCTACTGGGGGCACCAGGCGATGAAGCTGCCACCGGAGGTCAACTTGCTCGCGGTCGCGCACTACCTGGAGGCGTTGGAGTACCAGCAGACGGTCAATCGCATCGTGGCCTTGCTCGGTGGCAAGACCCCGAACATCCAGAACCTGGCCGTCGGTGGGGTTGCCAACGCGATTAACCTCGACAACCAGTCGACCCTCAACATGTCGAAACTGTACTACATCAAAGACATCCTCGACCAAATTCAGGGCTTCATCGAGCAAGTCTATCTCCCCGATGTCGCCGCTATCGGTGCTCTGTACACTGACTGGCTCGGCTACGGACAAGGCGTTACGAACTATCTGGCCGCGCCCGACCTGCCCGTCGACACCGCTGGCGAGTTGTGTGACCTCCCCGGCGGCACGATCATGGGCGGAGACCTGTCGACGTATCGCCCGATCACGTCGTTCACCGACCCGTACTTCCGCGAGAACGTGACCGAGTCGATCGCCCATGCTTGGTATGACGGCGATTGGAGTAAACACCCCTTCGAGGAAGAGACGGTCCCGAAGTACACGGACTTTCAGGATGAAGGAAAATACTCCTGGATCAAGGCTCCCCGTTTCGACGGCCAGCCGATGCAGGTCGGGCCATTGGCCCAAGTATTGATGGGTTACGCCTCCAAGCACGAGCTAACGGTCAAGTGGCTGGACAAGGCTCTTGCCCTGGCGGGCTCGGTCGCCAAGGCGAAGCTCGATCCGACCATGCTGCACTCGACCTTGGGCCGGCACCTGGCCCGCGCGGTGCGTACTGCGGTCTTGGGTGAGCTCTCGGTCAAGCACTGGCAGCTGCTCGTCGAGAACATCAAGTCAGGCGATACGGACATCTGGGTAGAGCCGACCTTCGTCGGCGAGCAGCGGGGATTCGGCATTCATGAGGCGCCGCGAGGCCTGTTGTCGCACTTCGTCGTCATCAACGACGGCAAGATATCCAACTACCAGGCGGTCGTGCCTTCGACATGGAATGCGGGGCCGCGCGACGCCGACGATCAGATGGGTCCGTACGAGGCCTCGCTGATCGGTAATCCCGTGGCCGACCCCGAACAACCGCTCGAGGTATTGCGAACGGTCCACTCGTTCGACCCATGCATCGCCTGCGCGGTGCACACCATAGACATCGACGGCAACGAGCTTGGGCGCGCCAAGGCGCTGTGAGGCGACCATGGTTGATCCAAAGCGTTATGAAGCGACGGAGTCCGAATGGCCTCGGATCGGCGTGTTGGGCTTGGGTAACGTTCTCATGGGCGACGATGCGTTCGGTCCCACGGTCATTGCCCACGTGAAGGCCCAGCTCGTGCTGTCGCCGCAAGTGCGGGTGGAGGATCTGGGCACACCGGGCCTCGACCTGTACTCGGAGCTTGCCCCTTTGTCGGCGGTCGTCATCGTCGACACGGTCCGAGCACAGGGCAGGGCGGGAACGATCGACGTCTACCGAAGGGAAGATATATTGCGGCGCCCACCCGAGGCGCGAACGAGTCCCCACGACCCGGGCCTCAAGGTAACCTTGCTTCGGCTCGAGCTCGCCCGGACAGGCCCCATAGATGTCTCCCTGGTCGGTGTGGTGCCCGGCGCCGTCGACTACGGGGTCGGTATGACCGAAGAAGTCGAAGCGGCCGTGCCCCGTGGCGTCGAGTGTCTTCGCGCCGAGCTTGAGCGCCTCGGGGTCAGCGCCTTTGAACGACGAGGACAGCACGCCGACCTTTGGTGGGCCTCGACCCAGCAGGAGGCGCGATGATGACGGATCGATTTCAGCCCCGAGTGATCGAACGCTGGCTGGTGTTGCTCATCGCCGCTCATAGCCTCGCGGTGATGGTTTTGCTGACTTTCTTTCCGCGGCTGACCATTCAGCTCGGGGGATACGGCGTTGTCGAAGACGTATTCTTCGTCCGACAGGGGGGCGTGTTTCATTTCGTCGTCGCCGGTGTCTACCTCGGGGAGTATTTTCGGTACGGGCGCACGTCCTCCATCGTCTTCGCCAAAGCGGTCGCCGTGGTGTTCTTGGGGTGGGCCTTGCTCGTTTTAAACGCGCCCCTGTTGGTGGCGCTCGCCCTCGTCGGTGACCTGGTCATGGGTCTGCTGGCTTTCTTCGTGCGTCGATGGCGTTTGGCGGTGGCTGAACGGTGACGGCGACGCCGCCGATGCTCTGCGGGCCTGAAGTTCATCAAAAACGTACTCCACCTCATCGATCGCGAACTGTACGGTCATCGATAGATGGGTTGGAATGCAGTCCTCGATCGCCTGGGACGCCTCATCTTCCCGGAGGACCTCGATAATGACCCGTTCCAGCTCTCTGAGCGCGGTCGTGACCTCTTGGGTCTTGAATCCCGCTTCAAACCGACGCTGGGCTAGATTGCGGCAGTAGTCGACGAAGAAGGAGCGCTGCCGGGTCGCCACCGAAGACATGAGCTGGGTCAGCGCCAGATGATGATTCCAGGCCCGCTCTCCCTCGGCCAACCGCACGTAAGATGAAAACTGCCCCTCGCTGTACTTTTCGGTCATGACGTGAGTCAGGCGCTCGGAAATACGCGTCTGATGGTGGCGAATGAGGTCGTGAATGACGAGGTTGGGTCGTGAAAACGATTTGTGGCTGGCGCCTTGATTCAGGCGGGACCACTCCCCAGGATAAGAACTGTAATTGTCGATCATGAGCGGAAGTCGGCGCAGGATCGCTAGCCGTTCGATCGGCTGCCAGTCGAGAAGGGCCCTCGTTCGAGATGAGTCCGCGTTCATGGCCAGGTCGACATAATCGGCCATCCAGGGACGTTCGAATGGAATACTTCCCAAGAGCCGGCCCCACAACAGTCTCGCCCAGATTCCGGGTCGAACCAGTATCTTTGGCACGTGAATGGGCCGCTTCGGTGCGCCGTAGTAGGCGGCAGTGGCGGTCCGGAACAGCTCTTTGTGCGACGTACTGCCGTCGGGGCTGGCGACGATGACTGCTCGTTGTTCAAGGTCATCGAAGCGGTGAAGCATCGCCCGCAAAAGGCGGACGGCATCTCGGATGTGCAAATAGGGTATCGCGGACCGCCCGGCGCCGCCGAGGACCCTCGAGTTCCACACCGGCGACAGCCAAGTCTGCAAGAACTCGAATAGAGGCGGATATTCACAAAAATCGGAGAACATGGCCGCGAAACGAACGATGAGCGAGTGAATACTGCGATACTCGGCCAGCATGGCTTCGGCAGCCGCCTTGGTCTGGGCGTAGATGTGGTCTCCGTCGGGTGGGCTGGACTCGTCGAGTGTCTCGCCCGGCGCAGGAAATCGACACGCAGCTAGGGAGCTGGCCAGGACGAAACGAGGAATTCCAAACGACTCGCACAGGTCGAGCATGTTCCGAGTACCCACCACGTTGGTGCGCCAGTAGTGCTCTCGATGCGTCTCGCCTTCGAAGTCATAATACGCCGCCAGATGCAGGACGAGGTCTGGTCGGGTGTCTCGTGATACGACTTCGCCGAGAGCGCGGGTTAGGGCAGACATGTCGGTAATATCGGCCTGAGCCCACCGTACGCCTTGACTCTTGGGGATACTACCCTGCTCCTGCGAGCGCCAGTCGACGCCAATGATACGAAACTCTTCTTTCAGCGACGAGATCAAGTGGCGACCCACGAAGCCGCATGCGCCCGTGATCACGATGATCGGCCGTTCCATCTACAGCCCCTCCAACGCGACGAATACGCGGCCGTGCGACATACGGACGGGCAGCCGCCGAAGGGGTCGCCGCGGCGGTCCGAGGGTCGGTCGCCCCTCGACCGAGTAGTAGCCCCCGTGGCACGGACACGCGTAGCCGCGGCCGTCCCATTTCACCGTACACCCTTGGTGCGTACACAGAAGAAGCGTCGCGATCACCGATGCGTTCTCGCGACGCACTTCGATGGTGAGTCCCTTGTGAATAATCTGTCGCCGCTCGCCGTCGGGCGGGGTGTCGAGTTCGATCGTCGTCTTCTGGTCGTCCGGTGCCGGCCGGCATCCGGTCCACGCGGCGCCGACCACGACACCCTGCGCCCCGCGCAGTAAGAAGCGTCGCCGGGAGTCAGGCCTGTTGGAACGTCCTCGGTGATGGGTCACTTCAGACCCCATTGGAGGTCCGCTGACGCGCTTGTTGAAGCCAGTGCAACCACGGCCGAATACCGTCCGACTGCTTGACCGACGTCATCAGGACGGGGGCTTCCGTGGCCAGCGCTCGAATCCCCGCTTCGGCCGCCGCCGGATCGAAGTCGTCGAGCACCGAGAGCAAGTCACATTTCGTCAGGAGCACGACGTCCGCGCTTCGGAACATGACGGGATACTTCGCGGGCTTGTCGTCGCCCTCGGTCGTCGACAGCAGAGCCACGTTCAGGTGGTGACCGAGGTCGAAGCTAGCCGGACACACCAGGTTGCCGACATTCTCGATGAACAGGATATCGATTTCGCTCAAGTCGAGCTGGTGCAGCGCCGAATGCACCATGTGGGCGTCGAGGTGGCAGGCGGTCCCGGTGGTGATCTGCACGGCCGGAACGCCTTTGGCGCGGATGCGATCCGCGTCTCGCTCGGTCTCGAGATCCCCCTCGATTACCGCGATCCGCAGCGTGCTGCCGAGCGCTTCGATCGTTCGCTCCAAAAGGGCGGTTTTGCCGGCCCCCGGTGACGACATCAGGTTGATGGCGAGGACTCCGTGCTCGTTGAGATGGGCCCGGTTGTGGCCGGCCTCGTGGTCATTGGCCTTGAGCAGTCGCTCCAAGACCTGAACCGAGCTGGTGCCCGACGTGGCGTCGACAGCGTGCGCCAGGAGCTCGTTGCCGGGACTGACTGAACAGCCGCACGTTTCACACATGACAGATCTCCTCTCGCTCGAGCTCGACCCGCTCCAGCAGTAGTTCGTCGCCGGACTCGACGCGGGTTCGCCAGGCTCCGCAGTTTGGGCACAGCAGTCGGTGAACCGGCACCTCGGCCTTATGGTTGCACTCGCAACATCGAATACGCACCGGGAGCTTCGTTAACTCCAGTTTTGCTCCCTCGAGGGCCGTCCCGACCACGCAGACTTCATAGGCGGTCGCCAGCAGCTCGCCGACGATCCCGGACAACGGACCGATCGCGACCCGAATGGTGGTGACGTGGGTCCCGGGGTGCGCTCGGCGAACCGCGTCGACTTGCTGAAGCAACGACATGCAGATCGACAGCTCATGCATCGGGGGCTCCGGCCGGCGGCGCGTTCTCGTCCGCAGCGAGCACCGCATCCAGGAAGCGCCATGTCTCCGCTGCTTCTTCTGGTGCGAGCTTCTGAATCGCGTAGCCGATATGGACCAATACGTGGTCACCGACCTGCGGCGGCTCGTGCTGCAGCATCAGGAGGCTGACCTGGCGTACGATGCCCTTGGCCTCGCAGCGCGCCTGAAAGCCTCGGATCTCGACGATCTGCATCGGCACGCCCAAACACATGCGAATACGGATTCGCAATAGCTGTGCCACACCGAAGGGCTGCCGCAGCGCCGGATATTGAGAAGAAGGTAACCAGAGCTTCCGAAGACGTAACTGATCGGATCGACGGCGGGCGGACCGAAAAGGGCCCGCCCGCCGATGAAAGGACTCGGCGTCGGCCGGTCAGGGCGTGGCCGGCCTCGCTTCCTCGCGCTTCATACCGGCCTCGACCGCCTCGATGAGCCACGGGCGGAGGCGGCCCGCGGGCACGATGTCATGAAGCGATCCGACGTCCTTGGCTCGCTGAACGCTGTGCACGCTGTCGAAGTAGTCGGCCATCTCACCTTGCTTCTCGGTGTAGACCTCGTGGTACACGCGGTCGTAGGCGGCCCGGGCGCGCGCCCGGGCGACGTCGTCTTTGGCCGCGCGCAGTTCGGCCTGGGCGTCTTTGACTCGAGGGTCGGCCAGAGTGTTGGCGTTGACCTCCCGCGGGAAGACCACCGCTGCCGCCGGGGCACCGCCGATCACCGATGCATACGAGCCCTCGATCGCGGCCACCTGGAGGTTCTCGTTGAGGGTGCACGAGAAGACGACGTAGGCGCCGCCGTGGTATCGAGAGATCACACAGAATACGATGGGGCCCCGGAAGTTGATGACGGCGCGACCGATCTCTGCGCCGTACTCCAGCTGCCATTCGCGCATCGATTCCGGGGAACCATCGAAGCCGGACAGATTCGCCAGGACGACCACCGGCCGATTGTTGCTCGCCGCGTTGATAGCGCGGGCGACCTTCTTCGATGAGCGGGGAAAGAGGGTCCCGCCGGTCCACACGTCGGGACCGTCTCCAGGGACGAAACCGAGCCTGGTCAGAGGACGACACTCGATGCCGATCATGGTCACCGGGATACCTCCGAGGTGGGCGTCCCAAATGACGCCCGTCTCGGCCAGGCGCATCATCTTCCAGCGTTCGAGCGGCTCGTGGTCCGCGTCGATCGTCGCGCGCATCACCGCTCGTACATCGAATGGCTTCTTCCGGCCGGGGTTGCTTTCGTTCGAGAAGATCTCCCCGATCGTCTTGAAGTCGACACCGTCGACCGGCGGATGCGCCATGTCGCACACGTTTCGGTCGATCGAGTCGGTGGTGGGGGCGCGCCGCGGCCACCGCTCGCCGGGGACCACATAGCTGTGCTCGTAGTACCGCATGAGGATGCGGCAGGCGTCGGCAACGTCTTGGGCGACGTATTGGGCCTGACCGTTGTACCCCATGATGCGCTCGACTCCGCCGATGCCGACGTTGTCTTCCGCCGAAACGCCACCGGAGTAATCGAGGGCTTTTTTGCCCGTCAGCACCATGGCCGCGGTCGGGGTCATGATCAGGATGCCTCGAGTGTGCATCAGCATCGTGCCTTCGGCGTTCCAGTACGATTGGCCACCGACGTTGATGCCGGGCACGATGATGTTGACCTCGCCTCCGGCTTGGGTGAACTCGACGAGCTTGCGAAGGGTGCGGGCGACCCAGTCGAGGCCCTCCGTACCCACGTCCATGGAAATCTTGGCTCCCGATGATACCGCGAACCACTCGAAGGGCACCTTCATTCGAGCCGCGAGGTCGATGCCCAGGTTGATGCGGCTACACTCCGGTTCCGCGAGGGACCCCATGGAGCGGCTGCCGTCGCCGAAGCAAATGACGCGCTTGATGCCTTCGGGATACTTGCTGGTGTAGTTCGTGATGACGCCGAGGACCACATTGGCCTTGTTCGCTCCCGGGGCCCGACTGATGGAAACGAGCTGTCCGGTCTCGTCGAGATCGTATTCCTCGAAGTCGCCGGGGGGAAAGCCGGTGCCGCTGGGCCCAGCCTTTGGCGGCGTCATCATCCGGATGATCTCATAGGGGTACGCGAGACCGAGTCGTCGCAGCCGGACGACCTTCTGTGCATAGGGGCTCAGCGGCTCGATAGGCTCGTCCTTGGGTTCGCTGACCTGGATCTCGAGGCCGGTGCCGCTTCGATTGGCGACCTCGATGAGCTTGCTTTGCACCGCTTGGGTTTCGGGATCGAGAAGATGCAGGTAGGCCTGCACCTTCTCGAGACCCAGGTTGCGCCCGGCGGACTCGAGCCGGTGGGCGATCTCTTGAATGGTGCCCATGGAGAGGGAAACGGTCGGCCGCACCAACAGCACCACTCGATTCCACGGCAAACGTCGGCGCGACTCCCGCCGCGCTTGGAAATCCCGAATGTTCGATAGCACGTCGAGGTAGAGCCGTTCGAGGCCCGGAATCTCGGCGACGCGACCCTTGTCGTCGAGGATCGGGGTCATGTCGCGAACTTCGACGATGCCGACCAGACGCTCGTCCTTCGGGTTGTCGCGGGCGACCGCGTGGAACAGAAAGATGTCGTCGGAGATCCGCAAAGGTTTGGTCTCGAACTTCTCGAGACGCCACAGATGAAGCCGCTCGGCGACCATTGGGTGAATACCCCGGAGGGCCTGAAGCTCAGTGAAGCCCATCTCGGTCCGGGCAAATGTGAAGTAATCCGTGGTCGGCGGCTCGCCAGGCCGGATCAGCGCAACCGACGCTCGATGAATCGCGCGCGACGCGCCGACCACCACGCTTTGGATCTGTTGAGCCACCGCGTCAGGCGGGTCGGTGCGGTCGTGGCTCACGGTGTACAGCTCGACCAGAGCCGGTTCGGTGTCCGGTAGACTCGACAGAGCCGGCTCGAGCTCCTTCAGGGCCGTCCCGAGCTCGTCGAACGAACAGGCGGTAGCGAGGACGTGAGCGGGGCGCCCGTGGTCCTCGACGACTCCTCGAACGATAGGTCGTGACTGGTCGGCCACGACCTGGACGCGCTCGATGCCTCGGGTCCGATAGTAACGCCGAAGGAGGACCTCCGCGGCCAGGCGCCGACCAGCGCCGACTTCGGCGAGACTCGGTGCCAGCAGCGGTACGAGCGGCTGAGGGCACTCGACCAGCTCGGCCAGCTGTTGCTGCCTCGTCGCGTCGTCATCAGCCAGCTGTGCTTTCGTGAGCTCGTCGAGGCGCTCGAGCATCCGGCCGTACAGCTCGGAGCGCGCCTGTTCGAACCGTGGACGGTCATACAGCACGTACCGAAGCTCCCGAGCGAGGTCGTTCAATGAAGGGAACCGGCTGTGGGTCTCCTCGACCAGCCCCTCTAGGAGTGAGCGGAGCTCCGGCGTGGCCAGCGGGCGGATCGCCTCAGCGTGCTGAAGTCGACGCTCCAGCAGGTCGAAGACCACCTCGGCGCTGAGCCCCAGTCGACCGCGCGCTTTGTACAGGAAGAACAATGCCTCTTCCAGCTGTCGAGACCGCGTCAGGTCGTCGATGCCGTAGTGCGACAGCGCTGCGGATAGCTTGTCGACGAACGTGCTGGGCAGCCGGTCGCCGCGCGCTTCGATGGAGCGCAGATAAGTCTGAAGGTACTCCTCCGCGGTGACGAGGTCGTCGCCGGATTCACTCTTGAATAGAGGCAGTAAGTCCGCGAAGACCCGCAGCAATCGGTTTTCCTCGGCGAACAGGTCGCGATCGTCGGGCGGCAGCTGCCCGCAGATCGCCGCGCGGCGGGTGCGGACCTGCTTGGCCGTGGAGGCATCGACGTCGTAGCCGAGCAACAGGCGCTCGATGTCGGTCAACAGTTGGCGGCACTGGTCGTGGGCCGTCGACTGCTCGGCGTACTCCAGGTCGCCTCGAAACACCACGCGTTCAGAGGTATTTTGAGTATTCGATTCGCCTTCCGGATCGACCATCACCAGAGGTGCGCCGGGGGCCACCTGCTGGCTCTTGAGCACCTCGACAGTGCGCACGCGTCCGTCGAACGGCGCGCTGATGACCATCTCCATCTTCATGGCCTCGAGGGTCAGCAGCGGGTCGCCGGCTTGGACGACCTGACCCGGCTCGACGCGAATGGACAGCACGATGGCCGGCGACGGCGCGCGCAGCATGCCACCTTCGTCGAGGGAGATGCGGTACGGCATGCCTTCAACCTCGACCAGGTGGGTTGGCCCATCGACGACCGCGAGCACTCGGTACCGCATGCCCGCGACCGTCAGGAAGCCGGCGAAGTCGCCGATAGCGTCCAGGTGGACTTCGATGGACCGGGTATCGACTCGTACACGGTATTTGGCCGGCGCGAGCTTGAACACCGAGAGCTCGTATCGTTGTCCTCCGTAGGCCAACTCGACGGCGTGACCGACCTGAGACTCCACCACTGGCCGGCCCCGGGCGGCGCCGGCGAAGAACCGGCCGGTGTCGGCGGTTAGCTCCTGCTCGTAGACTTCGATCCCGGCGCGTATGAGGGCGATGTCGGCGAGGGGGCGGTGGGTGGGCCGACCGTCCTCGGTGAGCCGATCCAACCAGCCGATGTCGTACTCGCTGGCCACCACGGCGGGATGCGACAGGAGCTCCAGCAGGAAGGCCTTGTTGCTGCTACCACCGCGGATGACGATCGAGCTCTCGAGAAGGGCGCGGCGCAAGCGGCCCATGGCCTCTCCGCGGTCTCGCCCGTGCGCAATGATCTTGGCGATCATGGAGTCGAAGTCCGGAGGCACGACGTCGCCCTGACTGACGCCGGAGTCGACCCGGATGCCCGGACCGATGGGCACGTCGAACAACTCGACCCGGCCGGGAGCAGGTGCGAAGGCGTTGTCGGGATCTTCGGCGTTCAGGCGGACTTCGATCGCGTGGCCGAGCCTCGGCGGCGGATCGCCTTCGAGCCGACCGCCGGAGGCGACGTGCAGCTGCATTTTGACCAGATCGAGGCCGGTGGTCTGCTCGGTCACCGGGTGCTCCACCTGCAGCCGCGTATTCATCTCCATGAAAAAGAACTGTCGAGTGTTCGGATCGAAGAGACACTCGACGGTACCGGCGTTATAATATCCGGCTTGCGAGGCCAGACGGGCCGCCGCGGTGCGCACTTCCTCGTCTTCTTCCTCGGTCAGCGCGGGCGAAGGTGCTTCTTCAATGACTTTCTGATTGCGGCGTTGCACCGTGCAGTCGCGGACGCCGACGGCCCACGCGGTCCCGTGCTTGTCGGCCACGACCTGTACCTCGATGTGTCGGGCGCCGACGACCATCGTCTCGATGAACACGGTGCCGTCGCCGAACGCCTTGAGCGCCTCGCTCTTCGCGCTCTCGAAGCGCTCAGCGAGGTCTTCGGGGGTCTTGACCCGACGGATGCCGCGTCCGCCGCCACCGGCGCTGGCCTTGACCATGACCGGATAACCGAGCTCGTCACAGACGCGTCGAGCTTCCTCCACCGACTCCACCGGGCCCTTGCTCCAAGGCGTCACCGGGACGTTGGCGGATTCCGCGATTCGCTTCGAGGCGATCTTGTCGCCCATCTTGTGCATGACGGCGGCGCTGGGGCCGATGAAGTTGATGCCCAGCGAGTCGCATAGCTCGACGAACGCTGCATGCTCGGCGACGAAGCCCCAGCCTACCCACACTGCGTCGGCGCGGGTCTCGATGAGGGCTTGCTTCAGCCGTTCGTAGTTAAGGTAGGTGCTCTTACGCTGCTGGTCGGCTGGATCGATGAAAGTCGCCTCGCCAAGGTAATGTCGGTCGTCCGCTTCCCGCACGAACATGGCCCGGCGATCCGGGTCCGTGTAAAGAGCAATGGTCTGGATGTGCCAGCCATGTTGCTGGTTGAGTTCACGCACGGCGTGAAGTAGCCGCATCGCAGGTTCTCCGCGGTTCACGATGGCGATGCGTCGAAAAGCGAGCTCCATGTATGACTCCCGTGTTCTGTACTCGGTGATTACTCGATGGATCGAATGGCGTAGCGGAGCGATGCTAGGCATACTCGTGCCCGAGAGCAACTAACTCCGACGGATCGGAAGTCGACCCCTCAACGCAGCGCGTAATCTGCGCAGTTCACGTTGACGACAGGCGTCCAGTATCGCATTTGGCGGTACGCCGATCGACTAAGCAGTCGCCGGATGTCGTGGACGTCGGGCGTTCGGTATAACTATCGAGTTACGGTGGACCCACGAGCGCCGATCTGTCGATGGTGGACGTTCATCCAACCACTGATCGCGTTCGGCGACCCGCGTGCAGGTCGGTCAGCGCCACCGGGGCACCCGCTCAACCAACCGCCGGTCACCGAGCTCGTCGCCCAACGCGGTGAGCGTCGAACGGTCGGCGCCCCGCCACTCGAGGTCTTCCAGCGAATCGGTCAAGGGGACATCGGTTCGCAAAGTAGCGAGTCGACGATAGAGCAGGGCATCGGCTTCGGCCGCCGCGAGGTTGGTGGCCAGCGTCTTTGCCCCTCGAATCTTGACCTTCCAGTCCTTCGCGTGACGCGGAATTCGATCGAGATGGCCGTATTCTGACAGCACCTGGGCGGACGACTTCGCACCCCATCTCGGGATGCCGGGGATACCGTCGGCGCTGTCACCGACCAACGCTAAGTAGTCCGGGATCGAAGCTGGCGGCACGCCGAACTTCTCGACGACGCCTGCTTCGTCGATCGTTTGTTTGCGTCGCCGGTCGCGGCTTACGATGCGCGTACCACGAACGCACTGCATGAGATCTTTGTCGGGCGAGCACAGATAGATCCGCTCGACATCCTCCCGATCGGCGAACATGTTCGCGGCCGTCGCCAGCGCGTCGTCGGCTTCGAAGTCGATCATCGACCAAACGACGAATCCCAGCGCTTTGGCCATCCGCTCGGCGATGGGGAATTGTTCCCATAGTTTGGGATCGATTCCATCGCCGGTTTTGTACCCGGCGAACAGCTCATTTCGAAACGACTCGATCACTGTATCAAACGCAATCGCAATGTGAGTTGCGTCTTCCTGAGTCGTCAAACTGAGCAGCGAGCGTGCCAAACCGCGAATCGCCCCCACTTCACGTCCGTCGGGAGCGAGGGCGCTCGGCGCACCGTAGTACGAACGAAACAGCTCGTACGTTCCATCAACCAGATGCACGTCCATCCCGGTCGCAGATGGTATCACTGTTGGGCGTGGGCTATCGCATCGACCGTTTCATCGAAGCCATGTTTCGCAAGTCAGCCGACACGTTGGTGTTCGGCACGGGGACGCCGGTTCGGATTCGAACCGGCGCCCAGGAGCGAGTCATCCTCGACCGAGATGTGCGGACCGACCAAATCATGAAGCTGCTGGCGCCGATCGCCGGCTCGGTCGCCCCGGACCTGGGCAAGGAAGGCGAGACTCGCTTTCTCTACGATGCGCCGGCCGGACGAGTGCGGGTGACGGCAACCACGCGCGGAGATCGGATGATGGCGATCGTTTTACCGGCGGCGGCGGCGAACGATGACGTGATGCGAGTCTGTTCGCCGCCGTCCCGGAGCGCTCAAGATGACGATGGGCCGCTCGATATCACCCGCTACTTCTCCGAGTCGGCCGTAGACATCGTCGCCGAGGTGAATCGGAGCATGGAGGACTCGTTCGGTGGAGGCGCGACAGAAGCGGCGCCCTCCCTCGTACGCTCATCGAACTCCGTCTCTGCGACCGGGCCGGCTTTGGCGACGCCTCTACCCGAGTTGGCTCGCGCCGCGCCCCTGCCCGAGCCGCTTCGTGCGATGCCGCCTCCCGAGCCGGTTGTCGCAACGCCGCCTCCCGAGCCGGTTGTCGCAACGCCGCCTCCCGAGCCGGAGGTCGCGACGCCGCCTCTCGAGCCAAGGCGGTCGCGGTCCGATGTGCAGGTGGCGGCTGACGAACCCGCCATCAACCGTGTCCTTCGGGACCTCGTGGACGCTGGCGGGTCCGACCTGCACCTCACGAGCGGGGAGCGGCCGCGCATTCGAAAGGACGGCGACATCTCGTTCATGAGTCAGTGGCCCGATCCGCTCACCAGTGCGCAGATCGAAGGCTGGGTGGCCGAGGTTGCCCACGAAAAGGCCCAGAGCACGTTCCGAGAGGTCAACGACGCCGACTTCGCCCATGAGATTTGCGGGGTCGCGCGCTTTCGCATGAACTGGTTCCGTGACCGAAACGGCGTCGGGGCGGTCATGCGGACGATCCCCAGCCAAGTGCTGACCGCCGACCAGCTCAATCTTCCGCCGGCGATCCGCGCGATGTGCGAGTTGCCGAAAGGGTTGGTGGTCGTGACCGGACCGACCGGGTCTGGCAAGAGCACCACGCTCGCGGCGATGGTCGACCTGATCAATAAGAGCCGGCACGACCACATCATCACCATCGAAGACCCGGTGGAGTTCGTGCACCAGAGCATCAACTGTCTGGTCAATCAGCGTGAGGTTCACAGCCACACCAGGTCGTTCTCGGCGGCGCTGCGAGCGGCCCTTCGCGAAGACCCAGACATCGTGCTCGTCGGCGAGCTGCGCGACCTCGAGACCGTCCATATCGCCATTGAGACCGCCGAAACAGGCCACCTCGTGCTGGGGACGCTTCACACCAACACCGCCGCATCGACCGTCGACCGCATGATCGATCAGTTTCCGACCGACCATCAGGCCCAGATCCGGGTGATGCTCTCCGAATCGTTACGGGGCGTCGTGGCGCAAACCCTGTGTAAGCGCAAGGGCGGCGGTCGCGTGGCTTGTATGGAGATTCTGGTGGTCAACCACGCGGTCGCCAATCTGATCCGCGAAGGGAAGACCTTCCAGATCGCGTCGATCATGCAGACCAACCGCGGGATCGGGATGCAGACCCAAACCGACCATATGTTGCAGCTGGTGAGAGACGACCTGGTCGACCCGGCGGAGGCGGTTCGAAAGGCGGTTGACCCGAACCAGATGAAGCAGGTGCTCGAGCGCAGCGGCTTCCAGGTGTGAAGGCGTATGATCGGGCGTCTCTGATAGACCGTCGGCCGATGGCCATCGGGCGGTCGTCAGAGCAGGATTAGGGTAATCTAGACTAGAAGTGGCGCTCGGAAAAGGATAGTTGCCGCCACGGTCGCCACAATTCACAGTTTATCCACCGCTGTGGATACAGCTCTGTAAGTTGTTTGTTTCACTGACAAGTCGAGATCGCGGGTCGGTGGGGCAGCCATCCGTCGTCATCGTACCGTCACATATTAGCCCTATCGACCGATCCGCTGATATCGCGCCGACGCCCAGCGCCCCCCGCGCGTGTGCCGAGCCTGGTTGACGCGGTACAGCACCCACGATGCCGGCAGAGTGCCTACATCGAACTAAGTGTTCGAAAGTTTAATGAAAATCGATTCATACGGAAGGAGGATGCGTGATTTTTCGGCGCGGAATCCCGCGACTTCTTGCGAAAACCGCAAACCTGTTCGACGCAAGCCCCATTTCGTTTGAACGTCGCTTAAGTCAGCTCTAAGAGATCCGCTCTTCCGATCGTTTCGACGCAGCACGACCTGCCGCGTGCCTCGAGGGTGATATGCGATCCGCCGGACGTTTCACCGCGCCGTCAGTCAGTTGCTTTACGCCCTGTGAATCGCAGGTGAGTTGCACCTGGGTCTAACCCTCAGAAAAACGAGATCAAAACCAGGCACGCCACAAGGAACGCTACGAATGAAAGCGATGCTCCGTACTTCAATCGCATGACCTGCTCGTACTCCTCGGAGGCTCCGGTGAGCGCGCGAAGCTGCACGAGATTGAGGCCGTATCCGACGAGGCCGACCACCCCGAGCGCGATCGCGACGCCCGGCCGAGCCGGGTACAGGCACGAAGCCGCCAGCCCCAGCCCCACCGGGTAGGCGACCGCGAACCAGCGTTTGACGCCCACAAGCCCGTACGCGGTGGCGAATGTGGTATCCCCGCGGGCCGAGTCTTCCTCGATCTGAAAAACCTGAGACACCGGGTAAAGGCTGAGCAACAGCAGCATCACACCCACCGCGGCCGCGACCATGACAGGGGTGAGGCCCGGCCCACCGGCCGCCAGGTACCCCATAAGGAAGGTGTTCGTGCCCGTGCCGATCCCGACCGCCACTAGGGATAGCAGCGGGTGACCTTTCCACCGCATGCCCGGCCAGCTGTAGGCGATCGAGAGCGCCATGGTGGTGACGTACAGACCGACGAAAGTGGGTCCCTCCGTCCAGGCAAGGGGAAGGCCGATGGCCTGGACCAAAAGGGAGGCCGGATGCATCCAGGCGGTCATCGGTGGCGGCGCCTTGAGGCCGCCGATCGGGCCCTCATCCTTATCCCAGTAGCTGTTGTACGCGGTGACCCCTCCGTTGAGGAAAACGTGCACGTTGAAGAACTGGATCACGAATCCGTTCCAGTCGATCTCCCGACTATACAGGCTTCCCAGGAGGTAGCCGCCCGGCAGGATCAGCAGCTGGTAGTGAAGGCGCAGATGAATGAAGAAGTTCAGGATCTCGCGCAGGCGCATGATGCGCCCTAGTAGGGCAGATCCAGTGTACTGAGCCAGCTGTGAAGAAGGTTTAGACCTGCCGGGCGCGGGTCGGGTTGAAGGAGCTCCGACGACCGCTCAGCGTTCGGACGGCTCCCATTTTACGCCGTGCACCGAGAACGCGGTGCCGGGAAGAAACCGTTGAACCTGTTCTTCCAAGCGCTCGGGGTTCCCCGTGGTCATTAGAAGATGCGGACCCGATGGCGTTGTCGCTACGTACTCGGCGGCGGTCAGGGCCGAGACCAGGTCATCGGCGACCGCTTCCGCAGGGTCGACGAAGGTCAGCGCGGACGTGGACGCAGCTTCCAGTGCGGTGAGCAGATAGGGATAGTGCGTGCAGCCGAGGACGACGACGTCACATCCGGCGCGCTCGATGGGGCCGAGGTACTCCCGTGCCGCGTCGACCGCATCTTCGGTCTCGGTCATCTCGCCTTCGACCAGAGGAACGAACCGGGGGCAGGCGACTTCCACGACCTCGAGCCGAGGGTCGAGCGCACGTAACGTTTGCGAGTAGGCGCCCGAGGCGACGGTTCCCGCCGTCGCGACCACGCCGATCCGGCCATTTCGGCTGCATGCCGCCGCCTGCCGGGCGCCGGGCCCAACCATTCCGAACACCCGGTGCGCTCCGTAGACCTCGGACATCTCACCGTGGGTTGTCGCTGACGAGATGTTGCAGGCCATGACGATCGCCTTCACGGGCACTCGAGCCAGCATCGCCGAAATGTTGCGTGCGAAGGCGCGAATCTGAGAGAGAGGGCGTCCGCCGTAGGGCACGTGGCCTTGATCAGCCAGGTATACGACCCGCTCGTGGGGTAAACGGCGCATCAGGGCCGCCACGACGGTCAGTCCGCCGACGCCGGAGTCGAACATCCCGATCGGCGCTGCGCCGGCTCCCGGGCCGTCGCGCAACGGTGGGAAGTGGACCTCCGACCGCAGGGCCAGAGGCATTGAAGCTGGCATTGAAGCGGGCATCGGATCTGGCATTGAAGCGGGCATCGAATCTGGCCGTGGATCTGGGATCATGCCTTCAAGGTGGGATTGAGGCTGGCACTGACGTGGGCTTTGAGGTCGACATCGAGGCAGGCATCGCGAGAGGGATCAGTTCGGGGCGCGTCGTTCCGTTGCACGGGCGCTTCAGTTTGAGGATCAGGCCTTGGATTCACTCGAAAGCTACCAACCAAGGCCCCTTACCGCGTCGTTCCCCAAACTACCCCCGGTGTCTATCGACGCCGAGGCGCCATCGTCGATCAAAAAACGCGAATGGCCAGGACCATGGACGCGCGGGCTTGTGTCTCCGCCGACTGACCGGCACGCTGCAAGAAAAAGTCCCGACGGTAGAGACTGGACTGGTGAGGGCGATTACAAGGGAACGGAAGCCTCCCTTTCACCGTCAGAACGTGCAATACACGCTTGCGATAGGCCGGCCGGCGTTCGGCCGCACCGAGCGGTCCGAAGACTGCGGTTGGCCACGTCGCGGGCTCGGAGTCGAGAATGGCTTCCGGCTCCGGAAAAACGTCGCGCGACGATTGAAGAGGGAGACTAAAAAGATGAACCGGCTCGCATTTTCTTTGGCTCTGGCAGTGATTCCGTTGGCCGCCTGCGGTGGTAGCACCAATGGTCAGTCCAACCTGAACAACCCGGGCGTCGACTACCCGGATTGGGTCATGCGCGGAAGCGGCGCATTCAGCGGTGACAAGAACGTATTCTACGCGGTGGGTGCCAAGTCCGGCATCAAGAACCCCGCTCTGCTCCGGGCGGCGGCCGACAACATCGCCCGCGCCGAAATGCAGAAGACCTTTGAAACCTACACCGCTTCGCTGATGAAGGACTACTCGTCCAGCACCGCGACCGGCGACCTCTCCAACTCGTCTGAAGAGCAGATGGTCGAGCAGGCGGTCCGTACCTTCGCGGCCGGGACGCTCAACGGCGTTGAGATCGTCGAGCACTGGATCCACCCCGACGGCACCATGTACTCGCTCGCGCGCCTCGACCTCGACGGCTTCATGGACCAAGTCCAGCGCACCAACGAGCTGAGCCAGCGAGTCAAAGAGCGCGTTCGCCGATCGGCGGAGCGCGCGATGGCCGAGCTCGAGCGCGAAGAGGCCAAACGCGCCGGCGACGAGGTCGAGTGATGTCCGATGCCGGCTCGAGTAGACCGCTCGTCGATGATCCCGATTGGGTGAGACGAAACCGGGAGCGCGATGCGGACGCTCGCCACTTTCTGTACGCCGTCGGGGCCCGGTCGGGTATCCAGAACCCGGCGCTCTTGCAGTCGGCCGCCGACAACGCGGCTCGCTCCGAGATGCAGAAGGCGTTCGCTGCCTACGTCGCGCTTCTCAAGAAGGTCTACTCGGCCGGCACGGCGCCCAGCCCCCTCGAGACTCAGTTGGTCGGCGCCGTCCTCAATACGTTCGCAGCGGGAACGCTGTCCAACGTCGAGCTCGTCGACCACTGGCGGCACCCGGTCGACGGGACGATGTATGCCTTGGCCCGGCTCGACACCCGCGATTTTCTCGCCAAGGTCGACCGGGAGCCTCAGCTCAGTGAAAAGATGAAAGAGCGCATTCGGCGGGCCTCTGAGCGAGCCGGCGCCGAGTGGTCGAGAGTCGGCGATACCGTCCGAGCCGCCACCAGCGGGGGCTCGTGACCATGAATCAGGGCTTTCTCGTCGGCTGCGGTCTGGTCAGCGCTGTGGTCGGCGCTGTGGTCGGGTCTGCGTCCTGCACGGGTCCTCGAGCCTCCTCCGGGCCCTCGGAGGGTCCGGTCAGCGTCGAACCGCGCATCTCAGAGGTGACGGCGGTCAATGCCAACGGTCGTCTTGATCGGCATTGTGTCCGAGCGTCGGCGAAGTCCGAGGTGGGTATCCTTCGACATGAACTTGCCCGAGCATTCGAGATCGAAATGACCCGCCTGCTGATCGAGATTGAAACTTCTCGCGGCGGCAACGTCGATCCTTTCGTCGTGAGCGAGGTGGCGAGCATTGTCGGTCGCTGCGTGCTCGAACACGCAGAGACCCACGAGACCGAAGTGGAAGTCTGCATGCGCGTCGACCGCACGCTCGAGGCGCTCGACGCGCGTCTCGAGGATGCGGCCCCCGCCTACGTCGAAGGCGTCCGAACCATTCGCGAACAGGCGCACCGCTTGTTCAACGACTCCGAGCTATCCGAATATGAGAGTCCGGCGGGACACCGTCGACCGAAGGTCCGAGGTTGAGTCATGTATCAACGGAATTTGGCAGCTGCCTTTGTCTTAGCCGTCCTGGCGACGGCGAGTGCCCCCCGCGTCGCCCACGCGGACGAAGAACCTGAGCCACTGAGCCCTCGGCTCATCTACAAGCGGCACGCCAAGTCGGTGGTCCTGGTCTTTGCGACCGATGGCTCGGCTCAAGGCAGTGCCGGAACGGGTTCGATCATTAGCCGCGACGGTCAGATCATCACCAACGCGCACGTGGTCATGAAGAACGGCCGGCGTTACAAGCGGTTGTTCGTCTACACCAAGCCCGAGCGGCTGACCGGATCGATGAACCGCGACCTGCGGAACCGCCACGAGGTCATCCTGGTTGACGCCAATCGGAAGCTCGACTTGGCGCTTCTACGAATGAAGGAGCCTCCTTCCGGCTTGACGCCGATCGAGTTCGCGAATCCGAAGGACGTCGAGGTGGGCGAACCGGTGGTCGCGATCGGCATGCCCGAGACGGGCGGTCTGTGGACCCTGACGACCGGTTCCATCTCCTCGGTGGTGGCCGACCTCAACGGGGTTCGCGGTAAGAATGTCTTTCAGACCGAAGCGAGCGTGAATCGGGGTAATTCGGGTGGTCCGCTCCTCAACGTGTTCGGCCAGATGGTGGGCATCAACACCAGCATCTCTCGACGGGCGCCCGACGGGCTGGCCATCACCGATATCAACTTCAGCTTGATGAGCTCGGTGGCCGTGAAGTGGCTGAAGAACCGTCGCCTGATGACCGTCGCCTACGCTCAACCCGGCACCTCCAAGGAGATCGGTAGTCCGACCCTGGTCGCCGATGCATCGCCGCCGAGGCAACCGCGACGCACCTACAAGGTCGATGCGGGCGATCGCAAGACGACGGTGGTTGTGGTCGAGCCGCATCGCGGTGAAGAGGTCGCCGACGATCCCGAGTTCATGGCCGCTGCGCAGACCAGCAACGTGGTGAACACCGAGACGACCCTGCCCGAGGGTCGCGATGGTGCGGGCCGCGCGGCCGCCAAGGCGCCGGCCGTCAAGACCAAGCAGCTCACCCAGCCCCGTCCGTACGCCATCGACGACTTCGTTGACGACCGGATTCGAGAGATGAAGGCGATGGAGAACATGATGGACGACATGCGCCAGAGGCTCGACCAGCGCCGAGAAAGCGATCGTCGTCGCTCCTCCCGCGGCATGGGGCTTTGGTAGCGCTCCGTTAACCGCCTTGTCTGTCGCTCGGCCTCGTGATAGCGCGCTGTCGTCCCCCTGTGGGCGCATCACCTAGCCATCCTCGAGGTAAAAAAATGAGCAGCATGAACCGTCGTCAACTGTTGTCCATCGTGTCGTGCGTGGGTGCTCTGGCCCTGGCCGCAACCGGCTGTGCCAGCAGCAGCCGTTCCGTCGGCTACGTTAAGTCGGGTGAGTCGGGAGCGGGTCTGTCCGGGTACTGGAGCGAAGGAGACGCCCAGCGGGTCGTCAAGACCATGATGGGGCAGATGCTGAACGCCGCCTGGGTCGGCAATTTCCGTCAGGGCCAAGGCCGTCGCCCGGTCGTCAAGCTCCGCGGCGTGATCAAGCGAACCGATGACCGCAACGTCAACGAGCAGTACTTCGGCAAGCAGCTGGAGCGCACCCTCCTCAACTCTGGTCAGGTACGGGTTGTCGCGGCGGCCGGCCAAGACGACATCAACGTGGGTGAGCGGCAGCGTCAGGCCCGGACGGCGAGCGACGAGAGCGTCAAGACCGAAGGTGAAGAGCTCGGCGCCGACTTCACTCTGCAGACCGTCATCAACTCGCAGAACGATACCGACGGCCGCGGGGAAGCCATCCGCGCCTACCTGGTCAACATGGAGCTGGTCTCTGTGGAGAGCAATGAGAAGGTCTGGATCGGCGAAGAAAAGATCGTCAAGCGCATCAGCCAGGCGTCTACGAGCTGGTAGGGCCCGCAGCCTGACTCCGCCCACCATTCATCTACGGGGGCTATATGACCCACCCAATCTTTCTTCGCGTTGGCCTGATCGTCGCGCTGGTGGCCTCTACCAGCGCCTGTCGTTCACATGCTGGCTTTCGGCAGCAGTATATGAAGTCTCGTTCCGATCTCATTCGAGGCGACTGGCAAAAGGCTGCTGAGGACTTCGAGCGCTCCAAAGACGAGCTCTTCCAGGAGCGTGACCGGGTCATGTACTGGCTCAATCTCGGCACGCTGCTTCACTACGCCGAGCAGTGGGAAGCTTCTCAGAAGAACTTCGTGCTGGCCGAGCGGGCCATTCAAGACCTGTTCACCAAGTCCGTGACCGCCGAGGTCAGTAAATACACGGTCAGCGAGACGCTGGCACCGTACCCGGGCGAGGACTTCGAAAAGATCCTTCTGTACTACTTCACGGCGGTCAACAACATCGAGCAGGGCAAGGTGACCGACGCTCTCGTCGAAGCTCGTCGGGCTGATGACTTCCTCAAGAAGATCCGGATTCGGTACGAACAGGACGACGAACTGTCGACCATCTACAAGCAGGACGCGTTCATGCTCTGGATGGTCGGGCTCTTCTACGAGCTCGAAGGAAGCCACAACGATGCTTTCCTGGCCTATAAGCGAGCCTACAAGATCTACGAGGAAGAGTATCGGGACTTGTTCGGCACCCGGACGCCGTCGTACCTGGCCGAAGATGTCGTTCGAAGCGGGTTGATGGCCAACCTCCGCGAGGATGCGGACGCCTTCGGCCGGGCCCATGGGGCGACGGGAGGCACGGCGGCGCTCGGGCGGAGCCAGGCGGAGATCATCTTCATCCACGCTGGTGGTGAGGCCCCGCACAAAGAGCAGACCTTCCTCACGGCCCCCATGCCGGACGGCTATATCCTCCGGATCGCCTTTCCCAAGTTCAAACGAACGAAGCCGGTCATCGTTCGGTCGGTCATCGAGATCGGCGGAAAGTCGGAGAACACCGAGATGGCGGAACCGGTGACCACGATCGCCCTGAAGAACTTCCAACACCAGCGACCCGGACTGACCGCCCGCGCGATCGCGCGAGCAACCATCAAATACGCGGCCACCAAAGGCACGAAGAAGATCGTTGAAGGTGGGAATGACTCCAGCAGCGGCCGCAAGCTGGCGGGCGCGCTCATCGGGCTCTTCGGCAATATCGCAGCCGCGGCGACCGAGAACGCCGACCTGCGCACCTGGAGCCTGCTGCCCGCCTACTTTCGGGTGAGTCGGGCGTGGGTCCCGGCTGGGCACCACACCCTCACCGTCCGCTATCTCGATGCACGCGGTAACCAGGTTGGGCCGCCCCAGACGATCGAGCTCGATCTCGAGCCTGGGCAACGAAAGATCATCAGTGTGCGGACGGTGCGCTGACCGCGCGCACAGAACATAACCCGCTCGACGTCGCGCGGGTGATGAAGGAACGTAGGTTTTCGATGGAAACGACGCGATTGAAAACAAGGGTGAGGAGCATGCCTCGCTGGGCTGTGCCGGCCGTTTGCGCACTGCTCACGCTACCGCTGGCCTGCGCGTCGGGTTCGGCGTCGCGGGGTAATCGCCTCGTACCGTCGCCCGACGCCCCCGAGTGGGTACACAAGACCAGCTATGTCGATGGGCGGTCGATGTTCGCGGTCGGTGCTTCCGCCGGCGTGAGGAACGTCGGACTCGCTCGCTCGCGGGCGGGCAATCGAGCTCGTAACGAGCTCGCTAAACTCGTCGAGGTCTACAGCGCGTCCCTGATGAAGGACTACTCGAGCTCGCTGTCGACCGGCGACCTGAGCGAGAGCGAAGAGCAGCAGCTGGTCGAGTCAGTGACGAAGACGTTTACCTCTCAACTGCTGACCGGTGTCGAGATCACTCGCTTTTACGCCGATGACAACCAAGGCGTGCTGTACGCGCTGGCGGAGCTCAACCTCGATCGGCAGGCGGCCATCGCGGCGGCGAAGACCCGGATGGGCCCGGGCCTGAAGAAGTGGGTCGAACAGAACGGCGAAAACGTCCTTAACGGTCTCGAAGAAGACCTGAAGGGCCAGCCGGCGGCGCCGCCGCCCGCTCCGCCGCCGGAAGAGTTCGCCGAGGACGGCACTGATGACGGCGCGGTCGGCGCCCCCGGAAAGCCGGGCGACGACCTCGATCCGGGAGCCGGGATTCGAGTCTGCGACGACGCTCGGTACCTCTGCGCCTCGGGTCAGGGGCCGGACCGCGAAAGTGCGGACATCGCCGCTCGAGCCGAGCTGGCTCGGATCTTCGAAGCCCGGATTCAGTCGGTGGCCGAGAGCTACGCGAGCGCCGGTCGCACGATCTCCGACCGGACCGGCGAGCAATGGATCGAGACGCAGAAGTTCAGCCAGCAGTCGCTGGTCACCACTGACAAGGATATGCGCATGTCCCGCATCCTGGGCCGGTGGAACGAGGGGTCGATATTCAACTCCTTGGTGGGCATCAATCGGCAGCAAGCCGCGAGCGATCTTCGGGCCCGCATCGAAACCCAAGACGGAATCGTGGCGGCTGAGATGCGGAACGCGACCGAGGCCTCGAACGCGGTTCAGCGACTCAAGCACGCTCGAGCCGCGGTCGATGCGTTCGTGGCGCGCGAAGCGTTCAACAGTGATCTTCGGGTCATCCGGGCCGACGGGCGCGGAATCCCGTCTCCGGTCGGCATGGCCGAACTCCTCGGGCTCGTCGAGGAGGCCCACGGCGAGCTGAAGCTCGGGATAGCGCTGGCGGGCCCGGGCGCGGATCGGGTCCGGGCGTGCCTCGAGGAATCACTCACCGAAAAGGGCTACGAGGTTCAGTCGCGGGTCGACGAAGACGCGACTCGAGTCGAACTCGAAGGCGACTTCGACGTGCTGCTCAACGGCCGTCTCGAGGCCGAAGAGCGGGGCCGAGTTCGCGGCAATCAGCTGGTTCAGGTCCGTCTCACGCTTCGCCTCATCAACGGAAAGACCCAAAAGACCCTCAAGACGATCACCGGTCAGCAGAAGGGCACACGACCAACGGTCCAAGCGGCGCTGTCCACGGCTGCGTACCAGCTCTGCAAAAAGAAGGTCCCGCGGATGATTCAGGACATCGATCGCTACTTCGTTCGCTGACCATCCGCTGCCCATACCCGGCGCATCGTTGACTTCAGGACGGTCGATCGGGGCTCGGCTGTTTTACCCATAAATCCGCAACCGAGGCTTCAGGCGCGGCGATAACTCGAGCCGGGAGGTTGTGCGCCTCGGGCGCTGCTTCCAAGATGAGCGCGGCATGCGGGGCATCCCATCCACCCAGCTTCCTCGAAGTCACCTTCGGCCCTCGGTCCTGCTCTTGGTCATGCCGTTGGTCCTGAGTTTGGTAGCGTGGCCTGGGGCGGCGCACGGCTTCAACGCACCCGGTCAGCGTTGGCCGAACCAAGCAGGCCAGCCGGTGCCGTTCACTGTCGATCCGCAGGGTACCGCTGACGTCACTGACGGTTCCGACGTCGTCGCCGTGCGCCAGGCATTCGATTCGTGGCAACAGGTGGCGTGTTCGTCGCTGTCGTTCACCGAGCAGCCATGGCCGGGGCAGGCCTCGGTCAACAACGATGGGATAAATCGGGTCTTCTGGGTCGAGGACTCGGCGGGGTGGCCGGATCAGGAAGCGGGTACGCTGGCCCTGACCTTCGCCTTCTATACGCTCGATGGAAACCAGACGATCACCGACGCCGATATCGTGCTCAACGGCGTGCACTGGACGTGGACGACCGACCCGAACGCGGCCGGCCAGGGAACGCCAGCTCCGGTCGACGTCGAGACGGTCGTGTTTCACGAGGTCGGGCACTTCCTCGGACTGGGCCACAGTGACGATCCGGCGGCTGCGATGTACTTCGAGAACAACAAACTCATTCAGCGGGGCCCGGCGGTCGATGACGTTCAAGGTATCTGCTCGCTGTACCCCAACGGCGAGTCGGTACCGGGCACGCCGAGCGCGGGAGGCGCGGTGGGGGCGCCCTGCATCGAGGATTCCGACTGCGCGGGCCGTCTCTGTCTTCGCGACGAGCAGAACCGTCGATCGTACTGTTCAGCCGGCTGCCTAACGGGCCAGGTGGGCGCGTGTCCCGCCGGGCTCACCTGCGAGCGCACCAACGCTGGCAACTTCTGTCTGGCCCCGCCGCCGGTCGACGAGCTGTGCGACCAGTGCAGCAACGGACAGCAGTGCGCTTCGGGTTTGTGCGTCACGGTTCCCAACGTCAATAACCTGCAGCCGTTCTGCAGTCGGGCCTGCGACCCGACCCCCGGGTTGCCGCAGAACTGTCCCAACGGCTACCGATGCGACGTCACCCGGCAAGGGGGCACCGTCATCGGGGTGTGCGTTCCGAGCTCCGGTCTTTGCGATCCGGCGGGCAAGGGCGGGCAAAATGAGCTCTGCTTTGCGAACGGCGAGTGCAAGGCCGGGCATCGATGCGTGCAGTACCGCGACGAGATCGGGGTGACGTTCTGCTACGCGGAGTGCTCGACCCAGGCCCTCGGTCAGTTTTGCGGGATCGATCGGACGTTCTGTCAGCCGGTCATCGGACTCATGAACACGTCGGTGTGCCAGACCGAAGCGCAGGCTGGGGAACCGTGCATCCCTGAAATCTGCGATATCGAGTCGTTCTGCGCGTTCGACGAGACCGTGGGGATCGATTCGGCCCTGTGTTACCGCATCTGCACGCAGCAAGATGACTGTCCGCCGAACAACCAGTGCCGCCTCGAGCCGGGCTTTCCGGTGGCGCTGTGCATCCCCCAGCGCGGCTTCCTAACGATCGCCGAAGTCTGCCAAAGCGATGAAGAGTGCATGTCGGGGCTGGTCTGTCGTCCCTTCGGAACTGCGTCCCTGTGCACGACCTCCTGCCAGCCGAGCGATCCGAACAGTTGTACGCCCGGTCTCCGCTGCTACTCGGTTCCCGGTACCAACTCGGGCTTGTGCGGGCCCCTGGTCGTCCCCGACCCGGCCGACCCTGACCGGACGGTCTCGGCCATCCCCGACGACTTCTGCGTTTGTGACACCACCAACCAGTGCGATGACTGCGGCTGCGACCCAGAATGCGACGGGGGATCCTGCTCGTGCGCGAGCGTGGGTCGCCCACGTTTTGGTCCTGGGGTCGTTACGCTGGTCATACTCGGCTTGGGGTTGTTGGGTGTTATGGGACGACGGGTTCAGTTGCGGAAGGTCCAGGCCTCGGCTATCGACCGAGATGTGAACTCACGACCCCGGTGGAGCTAGCCTTCCGCGCGGAGTAAGCTCCGCGGCGATGAGGCGTCCATCACACGTTCTGTTCCCGGCCGTCGTGGCCGCATTCGGCATCACTTCGTGCTCGCACTCCGTAAGCCCCGGCCGCAACCCGAGCCTGGGTTCGGACACGGGCATCGTGGTGTTGGTCGTCGACACCGACACACCGCTGCGCAACCTCAAGTTCACTCAGGTTGAAGCGTTCTACACCTTCAAGCTCGATTTCGCTGACCGCGGCCGGTCGGTCCATGTCTTCAAGGTTCCCGCGGCACGATATCTCCTGTCCGAGTTCGACAGCGGAAACGACGATCTCACACCCGACGCCGGCGGGGAGCTCTGCGTCAACGTGATCGCCGGTCAGATGAACTACCCAGGCCACTTCGTGTACCGGGGTTCGGAGCAAAAGAAGGGCTACCGGACCTACGCAAATTGGAAGTGGCGTCTCGACGAAGAAGATATGAAGCGACGAGTCGCCGCCGAGTGGTCCGAGCTGATGGGCACCTATCCGGTCGAGACCACCGCGTGCCCATGACGGGCGCTGTCGGCGTCCGTCGAAGTGTCCGGCGGTCTTCGGGGGCCGGAATTCCGAGCCCCGGAGCTTAGTATAAACCCGTATTCTACGGCCCGACCCGAGCAAGCGTCGGCGTCCGCTCTGCGGCGTTGGTACCCCCTCTGCGCGCCCGGTAGCATGCTGGTCTGTACACGGAGCAGGGTTCCTGCAACAAAACCCGACGTTCATGAGAGACGAGCTGTCTCCCGGGCGGACCAGCGCCGTGCTGGCGATGGTCGTGGGCGTCCTCACCCTGCTGTTCGGCGTCGCGGTTCGCGCGTACGTCGCTTCTGAGCAGGATAGCTTGCTAGATCAGACTGGCGCCGTGCTTCTCGGGGCGCTCATCTGTGCCCTGACCCTCTTGGTGGGGGTCATCGGAAGGCCGTATCACCATCGAGGTGTCTTCCTACTCACGTGGATGGCGGCGGGAGTCGTCGTCATCGTCATGGTCGTGGTCACTCTCTTGAACTTGGACGCTCGGTCCGCGCTGGCTCCGGCGGCGTTGGAGGCGGCCGGTGGGCTGGCGTTGTTGATGGCCCTGACCCGTTGGCTGGAAGGTAGCCTCGTCCGACGTCACAGTTGGCCCGAGGTGAGCGGAAAAGCCAAATCGGAGGTTCATCATGACCACGCAACGTCCGCCCTGGTACCCGCCTCGGCGCTGGTCGCCAAAGACGAGCTTCGGTTGCAGGCGGGCGATTGCGTTCCAGTGGATGGATACCTGTCGTCGGAGAGCGGCCAGCTCGACGATTCGCCGGTGATGGGACCGGGTCCCGCCGTCGACAAGCGCGAGGGTGACCCGGTGTTCGCGGGAAGCAAGGCGTTGGAGCCGATCCGAGTGGTGGTCGCGGGACCCTGGCGCGATAGCTGGGCCGCGCAACGCAACGAGCGGCACGATCGGCTCATGGCAGCGCAGGTTCGGCCGGACCGTCACGCCAAGGTCGGCGCGGCCGCGGTGACGCTGTTGGCGGTAGCCATCGCCGGCTTTTCGATCTCCCGGGCCGATCCTCTTCGATTGCCCGACTGGCTGCCGACGGTCGCCGCGGTTCTGCTGGCCGGCGCGGCGGTCGCCCCGGGCCTCGGTCGGATGCGTTCGCGCCTCGCTTTTTTGCACGGGCTCCACGAGGCGGGCTTGGTCGTTAGCCGAGAGCGGGATCTCGCAGAGCTTGTGCGGGTGCAGCATTGGTTTGTCGACCCGGTGTTGCTCGCCGCGCCCGGACCGGTGGAAGCGGTCGCTTTCGACGACACCCGGTCGGACCGGGTATTGGCGGTGGCTGAAGCCCTGACCCGGGAATATGGCGGGCCCGTCCACGACTCGCTCAAGGCTGCGGTCGACGGACAGGAACTGAACGTGTTGGAGGGCGCGGCCCTGCGCCATGCCGACGGGGCCTACCATGGGACGGTCGAAGGGGAGCGCTGGTTTTTGGGGACCGCCGAACGAGTGAAGCAGACGATGAATCTCGCCGTCGATCCCGCCCATCGAGGCGCGCTCACGTTCTTCGAGGACCGCGACCAGACGCCGTGGCTTGTCGGTCGCGACCGCGACGGAATCGTGGGCGTCGTCGGGGTGGGGATCGACATCGATCCGCGCGCCCGAGCGGGGGCGAAGGCCCTTTCCGCTCAAGTGATGGACTCGAAACCCGAAGCGCCGATGCTCGCGAAGCAGGCCGGCTTGACTCGAGCGGCCAAAGAACCGGCCGCGCGCGACGCGAGTTTGGTGGCCGAAGGCTCGCCACAGCCCAAGCACGGCTTACGGGTGAGGGTGATGCTGCCTCGGCCCACCCACATGCTTGCCGAGTCCGGCTCACCGAGACTGATGCGGCCGGCGCTTGCGCCCCTCGCGCATGCGCTCCCAGTGCTCGAGGCGCATCGCTCCGCCGCGCCGACCCGCGCGTGGGTCATCACCGGCCTTCTGCTGGCGCTGGTGGCGGTCTTCGCTCTGCTCTGGACGCTCACGCCGGCGATGGCGACCATCCTGACCCTCGTGACTCTGGTCGTCGCGGGGGGGGGCGCCCCCGTGATTCCGGCTCTTCCGGAGCCTTAGGCGGGGTCCACGGGTGGACCGTCACGCGGTCGAAGCTCCGGTGAGGAGGGCTGGCAGCGACACGAGATCGTGGATCTGGTGGGCGGGGCGGGCCGGCAGCTGCTCCAGCGGTTGGTGAAACCGGTTGACCCAGACGACATGCAGGCCCGCCGACGCCGCCCCAGCGGCATCCCAAGCGTTGGCCGTCATGAACGCGATCTGGGACGGAAGAACGCCAAATCGGTCTTGAGCGAGCACATAGACCGGCGGGGCTGGCTTATAGACGCCCACCGCCTCGACGGACAATACCGCGTCGAGGTGGGGCCCGAGCCCCGCCGACTCGACGGCATCCGCCAACATACCTGGGGCGCCGTTCGAGAGGATGGCCGTCCGAATCCCGGCCGCTCGGATTTCCTGCAGGACCCCCTGGACCTCGGGGTACGCATCCAGACGGCGATACAGAGCGAGGAGGCGGTCCCGGAGGTCGTCATTCTTCATCTGGATGGACTCCATGGCGTACGTGAGTGCTTCGCTCGTGACCTGCCAGAAGTCTGCGTGACGCTGCATCAGTGAGCGAAGCCAGGTGTACTCGAGCTGCTTCTGACGCCAGACCTGGGACAACCGGTCCGCCTGCGGTCCGATGTCTTCACGCAGCCGGGCCACAGCAGCGTGCACATTGAACAAGGTGCCGTAGGCATCGAAAACGGCGGCGGCGATCTTCGTCATCGCTCGGAATCTATCCCGGACGACGATCGCAACCCAAGGCTCGAGCGAGGCGGCGCCTCAAACGCTCGAGTTCATTCGCGATTCCGTAGCACCTGATGACGGCAGGCCCCTGCGGTGGACCGGAGCGCCCAAAGTCGGCTTCTTTGTCACGCTTCGCTCGGAGCACGGTTTAGCGCAAAAGGCTCTCCTGGCGGAGTCGAGCAATGGGCGGGGTCATCACGAATAAAAGGCCGCAGAAGCTGAAGATCGCGTCTTGGGCGTAGATCGCCAGCCACGCGAGGCATCCCAAGCTCAGGGTGCCGAGGACGGTGACCGTGATTCGGCGGCGAGCGCCGGTGAGGACGATACCCTGCATGATGAGGATGGGAATGCCGAGCAGAAGGGTTCGCCGGACGCTCGGCACGCTCTCGATCACCATCGACCAACGGTGAAAGAGGATGTCGGCAAAGACGATCACCGAACAGACCGCGAGCACCAGCACGGCGGCCGCGGCCGCGTCTTTGGCGACCATCGCGTGGCGCGCATATTCCTTGACGTGCAGGTCGACGAACGCCTCGAGAGCGGTGTTCAGGACTTCCATGCACAGAACGATGAACACACAGAACAGCAGCGATGCGCGGGCGGATATGTCGAGGTCGAGCGCCATACCGACGAGCATCACCGCAGTACCCGAGACCCAGTGAATCTTCATGTTTCGCTGGGTGCACAGCGTTCTCAGAACGCCATCGATGGCGTACTTGAACGATGCTGTCAGGCTACCTTGCGCGGAGCTAGGGACCGGAGCCGACATCAACGTCGCAATAGCACGTACACCGCGCCGGCGCCGCCATCGTTCGGCCGAGCCGTGCAGAAGGCCAGCACCGCCCGCCCTACGCGACCCCGCTCGAGCCAGCTGGTCAGCAATAATTTGAGAATCGGGATGTTGTCCTTGGAGTTGAGCCCGCGGCCATGAACGATCCGCACACACCGGTGGCCGCTCTTGCACGCCTTCTCGATGAAACGGGCCACCGCCTCGCGCGCATCGTCACGGCGCAGGCCGTGCAGGTCGAGATGACCTTGAACGGCGAAGTCGCCCCGTTTCATCTTGGTGAGCAACCGGCGATCCACGCCCTCGGCGAGGCCCTCGACGAACTCGTCGGAATCGGCGATGTCGAAGTGCGTTATGCCGTCGACCAGTGCTTCAAGCTGAGCGAGGGCCTCGGCATCTTCGTCATAGACCGGCACATGGCGGGCGTGGCCTGGCGGCAACTCGGGTTGCAGCACGCCTCGCGGATCGCGGGCGAGCGGCTTGGCGTCTCTGACCGCGGCCAGAAAGTCCGCACTGGTATGACGGACGGTGTTCGGGTCAGGTGGGGCGGGTTCGGCGACGGCGCTCAGGAATAGCTCCCGATCAGCGGCCGACAGCTCGGGCGGCGCGCTCGCCTCGCGAGCCGACGGCTTGCCCGGCCGGGGGGCGCGCAAGGCCTCGACCTTGGCCCTCTTCTGGTCTCGATGGGCCCGCTTGATCTCCTTCTTCAGCGACTCCGCAGCCTGCACGAAGGGATTGTTGAAGGGCTTTGGTGTCCGGCGACCCACATCATGCTCCGGTGATTCCGACAAGCCCGCTCGATGAGCGAAACGGCATGTCGTCCGCTATCCTTCACTGTGCCGTGCCAATCCGGGCCTGTCACGCAGGAGCTTCCCGTAGGCCAGTGCGGACCATCACGCATCTATCTTTACGCAGCGGGTGGAATGCCACGCGACCGAAGTTGCTTGTTCCTGTTTAACAACTTGTCGCCGGACCTGTCGCACCGTGTCGACCTCGACGGCAAGACGTTCAAAAGTAGAAGAGGTATTAAAAGAGTCGAATAAACCCGATCGCGCGGTATGTTCACAACTTCGTCACGCGCAAAACGGGGTAATCTATCACTCTATAATAACGCAATCAGACATGAGGCCGGCTAATTTAGGCAATAAGTGCTCGAGTACGCGAGTTTTTGGGCGCCCCGCCATGAAGTTGCGGGCGGGCATCCCCAAAAGAGTATTGAAGACTGAATACATCTTGCGAGAACCGACGCCATCAGGCAACATTGCAGGTGGGTGTCGAGCCAGGTGGGATGAGCGTCGATGCGACGAACGTCGCAAGCAACGAACGATCAGTGTCTCAATCTCGCGAGTGGCCGGCCGATAGGTGAGGACAATGGACCGTCGGAGCATTCTCATCATCGACAGGGACTCGTCGTTCCGCCACAACGCAGGCCGCTTCCTCACGGAACGAGGGTTCGCGGTCATTGAGGCAGAGAACGCCCAAGCAGGGCTGGAGGAGGTCTATCGATCGACCCCGACGTTCGTGCTCATGGATTTGGCCATGGCCCGTTCGCCGGAGTTCGACCTGGTGGATCGCGTCCTTTCGCAGCCCACGCCGCCCGGTATCGTGTGCGTCGCGCAGGATTGTCGCGTCCCCGATGTCGTGGCGGCCATCAAGGCCGGAGTGCTCGACGTGCTCGAGCGGCCGGTCGACGGCGAAAAGCTCGTTCGAATTCTCGACCGGGCGGCTCGAAATACGGCCGACCTGGCCCCGCCCCAAGTTTCGATTCCAGCGAGCCGCGCCTTGCGGCTGACTCGAGACCCAAAGATCGACCACCTCGTCGTCGAGAGCGACGTGATGAGGGCGGTACTGGCTCGCGTCGAGCGCATGACCAGCGTTGAAGTGCTGGTTCTCGAAGCCGAACCGGGCGTTGGGCAAGAGGGCGTGGCCCGTCACTGGCACGCGAGTGGTCCGCGACACCAGGGCCCGTTCGTGCGCGTACCCGCCAACAACGACAACAGCGTGTCCCCCGAGGACGCCCTGTTCGGTGCCTCGGGCGTGCCGAGCGCTTTCGCGCAGGCCAAGGGCGGCGTCGTGTACATCGAGTCGCTCACCGCGCTCGGTGCATCCGGCCAGGAGCGACTCGCGAAGTTGCTCGAGGGTCTGGCCGCGGCCCGTGTCAGCGGCACCACCGTACGATGGCCACCGATGGTGGTGTGCGTCGACCGTCCGATCGCCGTCGACCTCGAAGCAGGAAGAATTCGCCGAGACCTGGTCGGGCCTCTCAGTCAGGCCGTGGTCCGCATTCCCCCGCTACGGGAGCGCAAAAAAGACATTCCCGAGCTCATCCATCGGACCGTCAACGCCATCCAGTCGATCAGTGGCGCGCCGGGCGCTCACATCGACCCGGTGGTCATCGAGGCCTTCGTGAAGCGCGACTGGGAAGGTAACGTCCCCGAGCTCGTGGCTGCCGTGACCAAGGCCGCCGCCTACGCCGAGGACAGCCACTTGGTTCTCGACCTGACGGCCAAGTTCGATGAGCCCCCTCCGCCGGTCGTCGTTGCGCCGCCGCCACCGCCGGAACCGGCGCAATGGTCGCCGACTCTCGACGCCGAAGGGCAAGTTCAGCCCTACGATGTCTACGAGGCCGAGATATTCCGGTTCGCGCTCGAGAACGCCGGGGGCTGCGTGTCGCGAGCCGCCGAGCTTCTGGGCGTGGGTCGGGCGACGATGTACCGGAAGATGCGGGCCTACAAGATCAAGGTCCCGCCGGTGTCCGAACGCGCGATTTCGCGAAGCCGCCGACCGAAGAAGCGGCGCGCCGCCGAAGCGCACACCGTCGCGCCGGTGGTGTCCCCGCAGACCTCACAAGACCTCGCCTCCTGAGCCTGCTCGGACCTCACCGACCTTGGGGTCGGTCGGTCTCGAAGCCTGTCGGATGGACTGAGGAGGGTCCGCGGCAGTGCGTAGATGCTAACGCACTGCGAAAGGCCGTTCTCGGCGGATACACCTACGATTCCACGGTTCTCGTCGGCTGAAGATGAAACTGCGCAGGCGTCGGTGAGATCCGGACTGGCCTGATGTTTGCGGTGCGAACGGAAGCGGTGCGGGCGGAAACTCCCTCCAGGCAGGGGTCTTCCGAAGCAGGTCTCTGCTGCCTCGCCGGGCCGTTTCGACTGCGATGTTACCCAGCTTGAGCCGACTTCGACCCCTTGACGCACCGCTCGCGACCGGCGCGCCTTCGCGACAGATGATCCCGCGGGAGCACCGAGTAGCGGTTCTGCTCAACGCCAATGCGAAGCGAGTGAATGCCGGCGTACGGAGACAGTTCGCTCGCCTGGTCGCCGCCACTGACCTGTTTTTCAGTACTTCGTTGGATGAGGCCGCGGGTTTCGCGCAGACCATCATCGAACGGCGATATAGCCACCTGATGCTGGGCGGCGGCGACGGCACGATCGCCGCGACCTTGAACCTGCTCCTGAAAGCGGCGGAATCGAGGCAGGGATCGCAGGCCGCTCACGGCCTCCCGGCGGTCTCGGTCTTGCGGCTGGGCACCGGCAATGGCTTGGCCTACCTGAGTGGGGCCGGCAAGCCGATCGAAGACGCGATGCGCCTGCTGTCCGGAGAGCAGCCGGGCGTTCAACCCCTTCGGATGGTGAAGGATCGCCAGACCGGGCTGATCACGCCCTTTGGCAGCCTGGGCTACGACGCTCAAGTGCTGAACGACCACGTCGACCTGGTCAACCAGACCAGCGAGGGCGTTCGTCGAGTCCTGGCGAAGAGCCTCGGGGGCTACTTCTACGCCTTGGGGACCCGCACCCTCATGACGGAGCTGCGGCGCACGCGCACACCGTTGACCGTGACCGCGATCGGTCGAGCATCGGTTATCGACCCCGAGACCGACGAAGAGATCCCCCTCGACCCGAACGCGGTGCTCTTCGACGGCACTGCGCGGGCCTTCTCCTTCGGGACGTCGCCGTTCTACGGATTCGGACTGCGAGCACTCCCGTTTGCCGGCCGACGCAGCGACCGATTTCACGTCCGGGTCTCCATGGCTTCCGTGACCTTCCTGCTCACGCACCTTTCGAGTCTCTGGAAGGGAACCCTTCGAACACCCGACTTCGTCGATTTCCTGGTGGAAGGCGTGAGCGTCCGGACCGAGAAGCCGTTGCCGGCCCAGATGGCCGGCGACGCGACCGGGCACTTGTCGTCCCTGGAACTGCAGCTCAGCCCCCACGTCTTTTCGCTGGTCGACGGAACGGGCAGCAGGCTCTGATTCGCATCGAGGCCGCGGCGCAAAGTTCGCGAGTACCGGTTCGCTCGCCCGTCGGATCGGCTACCATAGGCGGTGAGTGTCCGGCCCGAAACCCATGGTGGACATCGATTTCGATGTCCTGTGGCACGAGCACGGAATGCGCGCCGACGTG
Organism: uncultured Myxococcales bacterium; assembly: GCA_964519665.1. Taxonomy (GTDB): domain Bacteria; phylum Myxococcota; class Kuafuiibacteriia; order Kuafuiibacteriales; family Kuafuiibacteriaceae; genus JANQQN01. The sequence continues at coordinate 34,300 of CAZFIV010000006.1, read as the reverse complement.
TTCTTGTCTCGCCGAGTGAAGCGAATGTCCCGGTCCCTGGCGGCGCGGGTCATTCGGTCCGGCGGGGTGCGCAAGGAGCCCAGCGGAGCGGTCATCGACAAGCCTTCGGTCCTCGTTTTCCAGGGCGAGCGGGTGGTCATGAAGCGCAAGCGCTTGGAAGAGGCGCCGACCGACGATCTCTTGATTCCCGTCGTGTACCAGGACGAGCGGCTGGTGGTGGTCAACAAGCCCGGCAACCTCGTGGTTCATCCGACGGCCTCGGCCTATCACCGGACCTTGATTCGAATCATGCGATCTCGCCTCGAGGATGAGGGGCTCGACCTGGCGCACCGAATCGACAAAGAGACGTCCGGCCTCGTGGTGATGGCCCGAGACTTCGACGCCGCGTCCGGCCTCACCAAGCAGTTCGCGCGACGAACGGTCGACAAACTCTATCTCGCGGTCGTGGATGGTGCGCCCTGTGAAGACCGGTTCGTCGTGCAAGCCCCCTTGCGGTTGGTGCCCAATAGCAAGACCAACTGCCTGATGGAGGTCGGGGGAACGGGGGCCATGCCCGCGTGGACGGAGTTCACGGTGCTCGCTCGCAGCGCCTCGGCGGCGGCGGTCGCGGCCCGGCCCAAGACCGGGCGACAACATCAGATCCGAGTCCACCTGATGCACGTCGGCCATCCGATCCTCGGCGACAAGCTGTACCGGGCTGACGAAGACTTCTTCATCGAGGCGGTGAACGGGCGCTACGAGGACCGAGAGGTGATAGCTCGGGTCGGCCATCACCGGCAGGCGCTTCACTGCTGGCAGATGGGGTTGACCCATCCCGATCAACGGCCCATTAGCCTTAAGGCCCCACCGCCGCCCGACCTAGAGGAGCTGGCGGCTCGCCGAGGACTGTCGCTTCCCCAAGTCGGGGAACAGCGCACGGAAGCGGCGCGTTCAGCGGCATGACGGATATGGCTGGTCGAAAAGTAAAGCGCGGCGCCCGGCGCAGCTCCAAAGCTCAGACCCAACAGTCTTCTCGGCCGCGCGAGGATCGGTCGAATGAGGGGCCGTCGCTCGACCCAGGGCCAGCCCTCAACGCTTCAACGGCTCGAATGGTCGTCGCGCTTCCGGCGGTCGCGCTGCTGTGTGCGCTCGTCGCCGTCTATCAGTGGATGGAGCTGTTGCTCGCCGATGCCGGCGTCGCGCCGGGCTGCTCGATCGACGACCGCTTCGATTGCCTGGGGGTCTGGCAAGCGCCGTTGGCCAAGGGATGGCAGGCGATCACCGGCGTGCCGTTGGCGGGCTGGGGCCTTCTGTGGGCGCTGATGGCGTTCGGAGCGGCGCTGTGGCTCGCGAACGGCCAGCTGCAACGACGAGCCCGCGGTCCCTCCTTGGCGGCGGTGCAGCTGGTCTCGTTGGGGGGCAGCGTAGTGGTGCTGGCGCTGTTCGCCTACAGCCTCAGTCTCGGCAAGCTCTGTCTGACGTGCGTGACGACGTACATTCTGGTGGCCATATATTGCGCCTTGGTTTGGGCCCTGAGCGCCCGACTTCCCCGACCGGCCGCTGGTTCGTTGGTTTCGACCGCGTATCCGACCGCTGGGGCGGCTCTAGCGGTGGCCGCGGTGGTGGGGTACGGCGTTCTGTGGATACCGGGGCATCGGACGCCGCTGCCCGACCAGCCCCCGGAACCGGCAGAGCCGTCCGAGCGCGCGAAAGCGTCGACCACCGGGTCCAACGCGGTGGCCGACTTCGTGCGCCGACTGCCCCCCAAACACCGACGCCTGGTGGCCCAGGGGCTCGAGGCGTACCGGGCCGCGCCTCGGCCCGAGCTCCCACCCCCGACGGATCGCCCGGCGATGGGAAGTGCGGAGGCGGTGGTTCGAGTCACCGATTTTAGCGACCTACGTTGTCCGCACTGCGCCAATCTGGCCCTCGAAATGGCCCCGTTCGTCGAAACGGCGGGCGCGGAGTCCGTTCGATGGGAGTCCCGCTTCTATCCGCTCGATGCGGAGTGCAACGGCCGACTCAACCCTCGGGCCACGGACGGGAGCCGAATTCGGTGTTTCGCGGCCAAGGCGCTGCTGTGCTGTCAGCAATCCGAAGAATACGAATCGCTTCGTCTTCGGATGTTCAAAGAGCAACGTACCTTGACAATAGACCGGGTAAAGGAGCTGGTGTCCGAACTCGTTGGCATGGACCCGGACGACCTCGCTTCGTGCATCGGGGCGCCCGAAACGGCGGCCAAACTCGACGAAGACATCGAATACGCGAGCCGCTTCGATATTCGCGGAACGCCGATGGTCGTCATGAACGGCCGACGGGTCCTCGCCTTTCCTCCCCTCCTGAAGGCTCTCATGCTCGCTAAAGGTGACCCCAATCACCCGGGGTTCGAACAGCTGGCGTCTCGGTGACCTTCGGCCATCAGATGTGCCTCCCACGAATGCCGATCCGCTTCGCGGTCCGGCTCTGCGCGCCCACGCATCGCGATACGGCCTCGTGATCGCTCCGCAGGCTTTGCTGCCGTTCTCGGCGGCGAGCGTTCCAGGTGGATTGGAACTCCCGCCGGCGAGGACTAGTTGAATCAATGCTGGCCGGTCGATCGGTATCGCCGACGATCGTCCGGGAGGATGATGAAGCTCCCTTGACTCGGAAGGGGCGCGAGGTATGTTGCGCGCCGCTGTGTCAGAATTCGTCGGGTTGTTGGGTGAGTGGGTCTTCGCCTTCGTAGATTTTTTCCTGGGCTGGAGCGGCTGGGCGCAGGCGGCCGAGGCCGCCACGAGCAGCACGGCTGCAGGCGGTGTCGAGGCGGCTGCGGCCGGCAACCTGGACGACATGGTGCTCTGGCGACCCGCCTGGTGGCGCATTGGAATCGCGGCCCTCATCGTCTTTATCAGCTTCCTGAGCCGGAAGCTGATCGTCGGTATCTTCAAGCGGTCGCTGGAGAACATGGCCAAAGGCACGGCGGCGCAGTGGGACGACGACCTCGTCCGCATGATGCCGACGCCGCTATCGGTCGCCGTGCAGCTGCTGTTGTTCTACGCAGCGGTCTACTTCCTCGACCTGCCCAAGCAGCCGGTCAACATTCGTGACATCGCCTTCCAGGGGCTTCAGGTCGCCGTCATCGTTACCATCGGTTGGACGCTGTTCCGGCTGGTCGACGTCTTCATGTTGGCCATGGAGCGGCTCTCGGAGAAGACGGAGTCGAAGCTCGACGACCAGATCGTCCCCTTGGTCCGCAAGACGTTCAAGGTGGTCATCGGCGTCACGGTCTTCGTCATGACGGTCGACACCCTCGGCTATTCGATCACCGGTATGATCGCCAGCTTGGGGGTCGGTGGTCTCGCCATCGCCTTGGCCGCCCAAGATACCGTCGCCAACCTGTTCGGCTCGGTCGTCATCTTCACCGACCGTCCGTTCCAAGTGGGTGACTGGGTCGAATTCGACGGCATTCAGGGCGACGTCGAGGAGGTTGGTTTTCGAACCACCCGGATTCGTCGATTCGACAAATCGCTGGTCACGGTGCCGAACTCGACTTTCTCCAAGACCGCGATCACGAACCACTCGGCGCGCCCCAAGCGTCGACTCGATATTACGGTCGGCGTGACGTACGAGAGCAAGCCGAAGCAGCTTCGCGAGCTCCTCGAGGCCCTCCGGAACGAAGTGAAGACCCACGAAGGTCTCGACCGAGGATTTCAGTTCGTCCACTTCACCGAGATGGGGGCCACCAGCCTCAACATCCGGGTCTACTGCTTCACGGTCTCCACGCATTGGGTGACCCATCTGACGGTGCAAGAGTCGCTGATGCTGCGGATCATGGAGATCGTCCAAGAGAACGGGCTCGAGATGGCGTTCCCGACTCAAACCGTTTACCTGCGCGACGAGAAGTGGAAAGAGAACGCCAACTGACGCGCGCCTCGGGTCATTTCTTCCCTGTTCACGGTCGCCCGAGGGGTGACGGGGCAAGGTTCCAGGTCCATCGCCGACCGCAACGAGAGCCTCGAAATCATCATCAACATCATCAGGAATCGGCAGAGCGGTTGGTACGCCTCGATCGCAATGTCGCGAGTCGAGTCGGAGCGGCAACGTCTGGAGTCTGGTTTCGGATCGACGGTTTGCCGACTCGGCTCGCGTTCGTCTTGTTCGAGCCCCTGACGGTGAGACCAGGTTGCCGACGTTCGTCGAGGCGGAGAGCGGGCAGAGCAGGAGTCGGCCGTGGCGCGCATCCAAGCGTGCAAGCCCGCCTCGCCGCGCTCGACAATGACGAGTAGGCCCGATCCACCCGGGCCACCGGGGCCCGGCGGGTGCCGGGGCCCGGGCCCAGGAGTTCGGCGTGCTTACGCTGGAGCCTGTTCTTTCGACTGGGGTCCGTTTTCGCTCGGATTGCCGGTCTCGCTGAAGGTCATCTTCAGCTTGGCGTCGTCGCCTTCACCGTCGACGTCGACCTCGACGTGCCCACCGTTGGTGAGTCGCCCAAACAGGATTTCATCGGCCAGCGGGCGCTTGATGTGCTCCTGAATGTGCCGCGCCATCGGCCGGGCGCCGTACTGCTTGCTGTAGCCACGTTTAGCGAGCCACTCGCGCGCTGCGGTGCTCAGATCGATGGTGACCTTCTTATCGGCCAGCAGGACGTCGAGCTCGTTGATGAACTTGTCGACGACCATCAGGATCACATCTTCGGGGAGCTGTCCGAACTGGATGACCGAGTCGAGCCGGTTGCGGAACTCGGGGCTGAAAGTTCGCTCCAGCGCCTTGTTGCTGTCGGGGGTTTCGTCGTCCCGCTTGAAGCCGATCTTGTTGGCCGCGATCTCGCGGGCACCGGCGTTGGTCGTCATGATCAACACCACGTTTCGGAAGTCAGCTTGCCGACCATTGTTGTCGGTGAGCGTGGCGTGGTCCATGACCTGGAGCAGGACATTGTAGATATCCGGGTGCGCCTTCTCGATCTCGTCGAGAAGGACGACCGAGTGGGGCGTCTTGCGAATCGCGTCGGTCAACAGGCCACCCTGATCGAAGCCCACGTAGCCCGGAGGCGCTCCGATGAGGCGTGAGACGGTGTGCTTTTCCATGTACTCGGACATGTCGAAGCGTTTGAACTCGATGCCCATGACGCGCGCCAGTTGCTTGGCGAGCTCTGTTTTGCCGACGCCGGTGGGACCAGCGAACAGGAACGAGCCGACCGGCTTGTCGGGCGCGCCCAGCCCGGACCGATTGAGTTTGATCGCCTGCGCCAACGCTTCGATGGCGTTGTCTTGTCCGAAAATGACGAGCTTGAGCTCTTTTTCGAGGTTGGCCAAGGCCGCTTTATCGTCGCTAGAGACCGTCTTAGGCGGAATCTGGGCGATCTTGGAGATGATCGTCTCGATGTCCGACGGCTGAATCTTGGTCTTGCGAGTCTCTTGCGGTTGCAGCTGTTGCGCCGCCCCCGCCTCGTCGATCACGTCGATCGCCTTGTCGGGAAGGAAGCGCTCGTTGATGTGCTTCGACGACAGCTCCGCCGCCGAGCGCAAAGCACCGTCGGTGTACTGGACGCTGTGGTGCTCTTCGTAATGGGGACGGAGGCCCTGCAGGATCTGGAAAGTCTCGTCGATGGTCGGCTCCCGCACGGTGATTTTCTGAAAACGCCGAGCCAGAGCGTGGTCTTTTTCGATCGAGGCCTTGAAGTCCTGATGGGTGGTGCTTCCGATGCACCGCAGCTCGCCCTTCTGAAGGGCGGGCTTGATGAGGTTCGCGGCGTCCAGCGAGCCATCTTGGGTCGCTCCAGCGCCGACGATGGTGTGAATCTCGTCGATGAACAGGATCGCGTCGGGACGCTTCTTGATCTCGTTGAGCACGCCCTTGAGGCGCTCCTCGAAGTCGCCCCGGAACTTGGTGCCGGCCAGCAACGCGCCCATGTCGAGCGAGTAAATGACCGCGTCCTTGAGGATTTCGGGAACCTTGCCGCTGACGATGCGCAGCGCGAGGCCTTCCGCGAGGGCGGTCTTTCCGACGCCCGGGTCGCCGACGAAGATCGGGTTATTTTTCCGGCGCCGGCTCAATACCTGAAGCGTCCGTTCGATCTCCGCGTCGCGCCCGATCAGCGGGTCGATGCGCCCGGAGCTGGCTTCCTCGTTGAGATTGGTGGCGAACGCCTCCAAGGGATTCTTGGATTCGCTCGCCCCGTTGGACGAAGCGCCGTTGGGCCCGGTTTCTTCGAAGCCTTGCCCATCGTTTTCTTTGTCCGGCTGGACCTTGGCGATGCCGTGCGAGATGTAGCGCACGACGTCGAGGCGGCTGATGCCCTGCTTTTGCAGCAGGTAAACCGCGTACGAATCGTGCTCGCGGAAGAAGGCCACCAGCAGATTGCTGGAGTCCATCTGTTGCTTGCCCGATGATTGGACGTGCATCACCGCCCGCTGGAACACGCGTTGAAACGCGAGCGTCTGTTGGGGGTCTTGGTCGACGCCTTGCGGCAACGACTGCATATTGTTCTCGAAGAACGTATCGAGGTCTTCGCGTAAGGCCTTCAGGTCACCGCCGCACGCCTTGAGGATCTTCGACGCATTGGGGTCGTCGGTCATCGCGTACAGCACGTGTTCGAGGGTGACGAACTCGTGCTTGCGCTCCAGTGCCTGATTAAAGGCCGTAGCGAGGGTGTTCTTCAGCTCCTGACTATACTCCATGGGATGCGCCTGCTTCAGTCGACCGGCTCGATCGTCACTTCGAGCGGGTAATCGTGCTTCCGAGCCAGTTGGGTGGTCTGGGCGACCTTGGTCTCCGCCACTTCTTTTGTGTAAACACCCGCCACGCCAACGCCATTCGTGTGGACGTGCATCATGATCTTGAAGGCCGATGCTTCCGAGTGGTGGAAGATGCTCATCAACACCGACACCACGAATTCCATGGTCGTGTAGTCGTCGTTGTGGAACAGGACCTTGTACATCTTCGGCTTGGCGGTCTTCTCCTGGATTTTGTCCAAGACCTGCGTACCCGTTCCGGTACCGGTACCGTCGCCTGCTCCACCCTCATCTTGCTTTGCCATGGTTGGGTATTCCCGATGCCTACTCGGTAGAGTCATAAACTACTGGGCCGACTGCGTCACCGCAGGCAACCGTCGAGGCATCGACCCACGGCAATTTCGCAGGCTGCCCCTCGGCCCGGCCAAGGTTGATGAAACCGTGCCGGCCCATCAAAAATGCCGACGGGCACTTAAACACGGGCGCTCACCGGACAACGCCGGAGCTGAACACCCTGCACGCCTGCCGGCGGGCGCCTCGAACGCTGTCTCACCGTGCCTCAGGGGGCGCGAATGCCGGACGCTTGCAGCGCGCGTTCGAGCACTCCGCTCGCGACCCCCCGGGCCCGCTCGGCGCCCTTGCGCAGGAGCTGATCGAGGTAGCGTCGGTCGTCCATCAGGCGGTTGTACTCGTCTCTCGCGCCCGCGAATCGCTCGACAAGGAGCGCGTGAAGGGCCTTCTTCGCGTCGCCCCAGCCAAAATAATTGCTCGTGGGGTCGTCGAGGTCGTCATCCTCTATTTCAGGGTTTCTTCGGCCAGCCATGTACTGCCGTCGGAGCTGCTCGGTCTGCTCCGCCGACGCGAGCAGAGTATAAAGCTCGAAAACGGTGTCGCCTTTCGGTTCCAGGGGCTCGCCGTACTCGGTGGAATCCGTCTTGATCGCCTTCACGCGCTTGAGCAGGGGCTTGTCGGGCACGAACACCTGGACGGTGTTGTCGTAGCTCTTCGACATCTTTCGGCCGTCGAGGCCGGGGACGGTCATCACGGCTTCGTCGATCCGGGCTTCGGGTACTTTCAGGATCGCATCGCCGTCGCCGTATTGGTTGTTGAACTTGCGGGCCGCCTCCTGGGCGATCTCGAGGTGCTGTTTTTGGTCTTTGCCCACGGGCACCACGTCAGCGTCGAAGGCGAGGATGTCGGCGGCCATCAGGACCGGATACGAGAAGAAACCGTGCTTGACGTCTTCCGCGGGCAGTCCCTTGTCGGTGACGTCCTTGAACGAGTGCCCCCGAATCAACATCCCGAGCGGCAGCTGGCATGACAGCAGCCAAGCGAGCGTCGGAATCTCGGGGACATCGCTTTGTCGGTACAGAACCGTCTGCTCGGGGTCGAGCCCGAACGCAAGCCAGGTTGCGGCGACGCAGTAGGTCTGTTCGCGCAGCTCGGCCGGGTCGGGGTGAATGGTGAGGGCATGCAGGTCGGCGATGAACAGGTATGCATCGTGTTCGCGTGCGAGCTTGAGCGCAGGCTCGATGGCGCCGAGATAATTGCCGATGTGCGGGATACCGGTGGGCTTGACGCCCGTCAGAACGCGCTTCTTCGCGGACATGGTCTTCGCCAGTCTACCAGGGCATCGCTACTGCTTTGCGAGTGCAGCGAGAACTTTATCGATCTCGTCGAGCGCGACCTCCGTAGACATCGGTCGCGGCTCGCCCGAGCCGTCGGACTCACCCGCCAAGACGGTCGGGAGCTGACTCGAGAGGTCGGGAAGGTTGTTGGGATCGATATCCGAGTCGATCCGGAGGCCGAGGTTGTACGCCACCGAGCGAATCAGCTCGGGCCCGATCACCTCGTGGCGGCTCAGCATTCCCTCCAAAAGGGCGTTGTCGCACACGGTATTGATCAGGCGAGGCACGCCCCGGGCGGCCCGGTGAAGCAAAGCGACGGCGTCATCGTTGAATATTCGACGGTCCGCGCCGGCCATTCGCAGCCGGTGTCGAATGTAGGCATCGGTCGAGGGCTGATCGAACGGATCGAGCCGAACCCGCAGGGCGACCCGTTGAGCGAGGGGGGCGTCTTTCTTTAGGTTCTGCTCGACCTCCGGCAGACCGAAGAACACGAAGGACAAGAGCTTGCGCTCGGGGACTTCGAGATTCAGAAGGCCCCGGAACTCTTCCATCAGCTCCTTGGTGTCGAGCATCTGGGCCTCGTCGATCAGAACGACGGCCTTCTTGCCGGACTCGTAGATCTCGACCAAGCGCCGGTACAACTGCGACAGGAGCATCAGCTTGTCTTGTTCGGGTCGCTCGACGCCTAGCTGGATCGCGATTCGGCGCAGAAGCCAGTCCGACGTGATGTCGCGATGGATAATGACCAGCAGGGCGGCTTCGTATTCTCGTTCGTCGAGAGAATCCAGCAGTCGTCGAGCGAGCGTGGTCTTGCCGGCTCCGATATCGCCGATCAGCAGGGCGAGGCCCTTCATCGCGTTGAGGGCGAACATGAGCCGCACCAGGGCCTGACTGTGCTGGGCGGAGTCGTAATAGAAACGACTTACCGGGGCGTTGGAGAACGGCTCTTGATCGAGCTGATAGAAGTCGAGGTAGTCCAAGGCCAGGACGAAACATTGCCTCCACGTCGGTTTCTGTCAAATCAGGTGTTGGTCTACGCAGCCCGGCCGTGCCGTTGCGGCGACGGGCGGGGGCTACAGATACGAGATCTTGTTGCGACGGCCGGCAGTGTCCTCGCCGTGGGGTGCGCCGTGGACCAGCAACGCGATTCGTTTGACCTGCTCCCGAACATCTTCGTGGTCCGGGCTGTCTTCGGCGCAGGCCTGGAACCACTCCAACGCGTGGACGAGGTCGCCGGAACGTTCGAAGCAGGCGCCGATCAGGTACTTGAGGTGGGTCGCGGCGGCGCCGGAGACTCCGTGGTTCTCAGCGTCTCGGAAATGCGCGACCGCTTCGCCGGGCTGGTCCATCTTGGCGTAACAACGGACCAACATTTCGCGCGCGGTCGCCGCCATCGATGGCCATTCGGCGGCGCGCACGAAGGCCTCGATCGCCTGGGCCGTTCGGTCGATCTCCATTAGGGCCATGCCTTGGTCGTAGGCGTCTTGCACCTCCGACGGGTCATTGCCGCCCATGGTCTCGTCGAGGGCTTTGTCGAATGCCTCCTGGACGTCGGCGCTCGTGACACCAGCGCCATCCGCTCCGCCCTGGCCGGAGAGCGAGCCGGACGCTTCGGCAGGAGGGAATCCGTCCACGTGAATGCCGTTGGCGCCCGCCTCTCCGTTGATCGGGCCGGTCGGTGCGTCGGACGCCGATTGGATTCCGTTGGCGGCAGCGTAGACCTCGCGGTCGCCCGAACGCTGCTGGTCCGAAGCTCGTTCGGCCTCGCCCTTCGGCGCCGACACGGCGTCGGGAGGCACGATACGTCCGTCCGTGGTCTCCGCTTGGTCGACGTTGACGTTGAGCGCGAGGGCCAGGGCCAGAACTTCCGGATGCCCGGGGTGCTGGTTCAGAAGCTCCCGGAGGACATCGTGAGCGCCCGGCTCGTCGTCGATATCGAGGAAGAACTGCACCTCGGCGAGCTCGTCGGTCAGGTCGGGCAGCGGCAACGGGTGGGGCACCTGGGCGGTGACCGGCTCGTACTCGCCGTTCGCCTCCGCCAGGTCGTTGGGCAGGCCAGCCCGACTGTGAAGGGCCTCGGCGGAGCTGAAGTCGGGAACCACCGGAAGATCCGAGTTCATCGAATGCCCGTTGGTCGCTTCAGGCGGGTCGTCGTCGGCCGGGTCCAGCCTCGGCAACGGCTCACCATGGGTCGTCGGATCTTCCGGAGCGGCGTCGGGCTCGGCGGCGTACCCAATCAGGGATTCGTGGGAGGCGAACGGGTCGTCATCGACGGCGCCGTTGTCGAGGGCGGCTCCGGTTTGGAGCGATTGCACCGCGTCGTGCAGTGAGTCACTCGATAGTTCGCCGCTGAAGCGCTGCAGCTCGTCGTCGAGCAGACTCTCCTCGGCGAACTCGGGCTCTGGAAGGTCCGGTGAAGGGGCCTCCTCAGTGATCTCGAGGTCGGGAACCGAGCCGCTATCGGACATGTCTACGATCTCGAACGAGCCGCTGTCCTCGGTGATGACAAAAGAGAGACTGTCTTCGCGCGAATCGTCGGTGTAGCCGGAAAGAGCGTTGGGAAGGGCGTCGACGGCCAGCGGATGGCCGGGCGCCAGCTGCGCGATCTGCTGCTTGGCTTTTTCGGCCGCGTCACGGTCGCCGTTTCGACGGTGGACGGTCACGATCTGCGCGACGATCTCCGCTGCGCGAGCGGAATCGCCCTCGCTCACGTAGAGGTCGCGCATATGCTCGAGCACCTCGACGTTGTTCGGATCGAGTTCGTGGGCCCTCTGAAGCTGTTCGAGCGCCCCGGCTGGGAGATTGTATCGCTGGTAGACCTTGGCGTCTCGAAGCAGGCTCGACACCTGTTGGGAGACCGAAGCGGGCGGCTGGGGCGGAGGAGGCGGCGCGCTGCGCGCGCTGGATTCTACCGGCGCCTCGATAATCACTTCGTCGAGGGCGCCGCTCGCTCCGGACAGGTCTTCGGCGGGTGGTTCGGCGGGACGTTTGCCTTGCTCCGTTTCGAAGTCGGCGACCTGACCACTGTCGTCGGCGTAGGGGTCGAACTCGACATGGGCTCGGGGCACCACGATGCCGGGATGGGGCATGCCCGGCGGTCGCGCGACGGGCGCGAAGGGCGCGGGCGCGGCGAGACCGTTGCCGGCGTGCCCGCTGTAGTGCTCACCCGGCGGTATTCCGGGCTCCGGAGATGTCGAAAAGAGGGGTGGGGCATCGTACGGCGGCGCGGTCGCCGCGAATTGAGGGCTGACCAATCCCGCCCCCCCGACACCGGGGGCGGCGCTCGATGACGGTGCGACAAACGACGGTGCGGACGAGGCCGGGCGGGGGGGATGAGACCCGCCCAAGAGGCCATCTTCGAACCCCGACATGCCGATACCGATACGAGCGTCGATAGGGCCGTCGACATGCGGATCGAAGGTGCCGGGCGGCGAATGCACCGCCGGCGGGGGCGCGCTCGCGTCCGGGCTCATGACCACCGCGCTCAAATGAGCGCCGCCCTGACCGTTGGCGCTAGCCTGACCGTCGAACGGCGGCGGAGGCGATGGGAGCGGGATCGAAGGCATGCCCGACCCATTGCGGTCGTTGAGTCGGTCGGGTGCGGCCGGTCCTTCGGGTGCGCTCGAGGGGTTGGGGAACGAAGACGCGACCGCGGCCTTGGGGGACGCGGGCGTCGGGCGATCGGCTTCTTCGAGCTGCCGGATCAGCAGGCGGTATTCTTCGGCTTTGCCGATCAGGCCCTTGTCTTCCAGCACCTCGACCAACCCTTGATAAACGGTCTTGGTGCGAGCGTATTGACGAAGCTCACTGAAAGCCTGGGCGAGCAGCTCGAGGGTGTCGATGTCTTTCGGGTGTGACCGAAAGCACAACTGAAGCTTGGCCAGAGCCCGCTTCGCATCGCCTCTCGACAAATACAGACGCGCCAGATCCTTGAGAATCTCCGGTCGATTGGGGTCGTGGTAAACGAGACGCTCGGCGACCTTGACGAAGTCGTCTTCCCGATTCTGCCGCCGCAAGACCTCCGCCGCTGCCGCGAACTGTCGGGTGGCAGCGGGAACGTTGTCTTGGCTCGAGTAGGCCTCGGCGAGTTTGATCCGATGCGCGACATTGTCGGGGTCGAGCTCGACTTGCTTTTGCATCAGCGCGAGGGCCGCGTCGGCGTTGCCGGACTCCTGCAGCACTGACTCCGCGAGCAGGTATTGCTGGCGTGCCTCAGATGCGAGGCCTAGGTGCTCGTACAGCTCGGCGAGCTGCATCAGGGCCTCGACGTTCTTGCTCTTGTGCTTGAGGATCTGTTTGTAGATCGCGACGGCCTTCATGAAGAAGCCCTGCTCGCTGTATTGCTTGGCGACGCGTTTGTAGACTTTGACCGCGACGTCGCGGTCGCCCTTTTTGACGTAAACATCACCGAGCTTGAGGAGGGAGCGGACGTCGTTGGGGTCCTCCTCCACCAGTTGCTCGAGGAGCTTGATGGCGCGGTCGTACTGCTCCCGGGCGATATGCTTCTGAACCTGCCCGAGTGTTTTGTTCTTGTTCGCCAAAACCGCGCCCATCGAGTCTTACCGACCCTTTCGTCGTGTCGAGCCCGTCACCTCTCCTGAGGCTCTACATCGGTCGTTCGAGGTGGGTGGTTAGGCCCGCGTCCCAACCTCCACAAACCGAGTATCACGAGCAATGCCACTCCGGCTACCGCTACCAGTATAGCGACGGCCGCGTTTTCTGGCACCAAACAGATAACCAGAGCCGAACCGCCCAGCATGCTGGCCGCGAGGTACGCGATGGTGGCGATCGCGGAGGCCGTCCAGCCGTTGCGGCGCAAGCGGACCGCGAAATGGTCGGGACTGCCTTGCATGAGCGGAATCCCCCGCGCGGCGCGGACCCCCATCACATAGAACGTGTCGAAGATAGGGACGCCCAGCAGGACCACCGGTGCAATCGAGGCAACCCGGTGGTTGAAAGTGTAATGTCCGCTCATCGCCAGTGCCCCGAGCATGAACCCTAGGAACATAGAGCCTGTATCCCCCAGGTAGATGGTCGCTGGTGGACGATTGAACACCAGGAACGCGCAGGTCGCGCCGACGAGGGCCAAGGTCAACATGGCGATGTTGGTGTTCTCGTTCCAGATAGAAACGACGTACAAAAACATGCCCGCGATACAGGCGACCCCCCCGGCAAGGCCGTCGGACACGTCGATCAGGTTGAGGGCGTTGGTTACGCCAACCAGCCACAGGACGGTGAGGAGCACGGCCATCCAGTCCGGGATGAAGGTCAGCCGGATCATGATCCCCGCCTTCATCAACACCAGCACCGCGATGAACTGGCCAAGGAGTTTGGCGCTGGGGGTGAGGACCTTCAGGTCGTCGAACAGTCCCAGCATCACGACGATCGACGCCGCCAGCATCAGGCCCAGCACTTCTTTCGTGAATTCGTACGTCAAGGCCACCGAGAACAGGAACGCGAGGTAGATCGCCACGCCGCCGAGATAGGCGACCGGCTGCGCGTGTTGCTTCAGCTTGCCATCGGGGCGGTCGACGACGCCGTAGCGGATCGCGGCCGTTCGAACGACCGGAGTGACGTAAAGGCCGAGGGCCAAAGCGGCCACGAAGGCTGCTACATATTTGAAATCACCGAGGATTTGGTTGAGACTCATCGAACGGACTCGCTCCGAGGTCCAGGGACGTCGGCGACGACCTGACGGTACACGGAAAGCGTGTGATCGGTCATGTCGCGTCGGGTAAAGCGGGCGCTGCTCAAGCGGGCCCTCCCGGTCCGACCCCAGCGGCGACCGACGTCGGGCGAAGCCAAGACGCGCTGGATCGCGTCGGCGAGAGCGGTCGGGTCTTCAGGAGGGACCAGGATTCCGGTCTGTCCATCGACGACGACCTCGGGCGTGCCGCCTACTCGGGTGGCGACGACGGGGAGGCCCGCAGCCATCGCTTGCAATGGAACCTGCGGGAACCCTTCGCTCCGGGAAGGAACGACGACGAGGTCGGCCGCCGCGATAACCTCGCCGGCATCATCTCGGGGTCCGAGCAGGCGCAACTTGGAATCACAGAGGCGCGCGCGCTCGGAACCTTCACCGATGACCGCCACCAAGGCGTCGAGGTGTTGGGCGGCGACGGCGAGCACGTCGAACCCCTTGATCGGGTGCAGCCGACCGATCCCGAGGACCACGGGGCGGTCCAACGGCAGGCCGAGCCGCTCGCGGGCAGCCGATCGGTCCAGTTGGGGGGGCGTGTCGGTCACCAACGACGGGCGGATGAGCCGAGCGTCGACGGGCAGGCTACGCCGGACGGCGTCACTGACGGCGGCCACCGCGTGCATTCGAGCCAACGCGCGGTGCCAGAGCCAGCGCTTGAGGGGGTCGAGCTCGACGCCCGGATTGTGAACGGTGCACATCCGGCGGGGGGCGAGCGCCGCGGTCACCGCGATGTCCGCCACCGCGAGATGTGAATGGACGATGTCGGGTCGTAGCTCGGTCATCAGCCGCCGCAATCGGTACGGCACTCGGACATCCACGACGCTCTGGAGGCCGAGCACTTCTACCCGAATGCCCCGCGATCGAAGCGCATCGCCGATCGGTCCGTCACGGGTCGTGGCGACGACGATCGCCTGGTGACCGCCGGTGGTCAGGTCTTCGGCCAGGGCTTGAACGACCCGCTCCGCACCTCCGAATCGAAGGCCGTTGGTCACCAGCATCACGCGCATGCTTCGAGCACATCCGCGATCCGGTGGGCGTACCGGGCGGCGTCCAGTTGCCGGCGTGCCTGTCGAACGTCGGCGAGCAAGAGTGGGCCTAGTGTACGTTCCGCTTCCAGCGCGGCCATCAATCCGGCGCGAAAACTGCTCTCGGTCGGACTCACGATGTGCACGGCGCGCGCTTCGGCAGGATACAGATCGAGCAAGGGAGTCGCGTCCTCGCCGGCCGTGGTCACCAAGCGTCGGCCTTGGGCGAGGAGGATACGCGCGCCGACGCCCGGGCCCGAAGCTTCGAGGTCGATGCCGACCCAGCACGCGCACGCGGTGATGAGCCGAGTAGCGGGACTCGCGGGACCGACCAGCCGAACTGGAGATGACGGTCGAGTACTGGCCGCCATCGCCTGGAGGCGGTCGACCAGCGGACCCTCGCCGGTCACCAAGAGTCCGAGGCCCGGTTGGTTCCGGTAGGTCGAGTCGAGGAGCGACAACCGGGTGCGCTCATCGAGCGGCGAGATCATTCCGAGCATCCTTTGATGGGGAGCCAGGCCCAGCACTTCTAGAGCCTCCCGGCGCTCGCCGAGCGGGTGCTCATCGAGCGGCAAGCCGGGATCGATCTCAACCATGCGCATCGCGCCGTATCGGTCGACGAGAGCGCGCCGATGAGACCATTCGGAGACGACGACCGCCCGCGCGGATCGGAAGACTCGGGCGGCTATCCATGGCAACCGGCACCGCACACTCAGCTCGCGGTCCGCGAGCATCACGTATGGGACCCTGGCGACGAGCAGAACGGTCGCCGCGGGCATCAGGGATCCTTCGGATCCGTCGAGAAGCGCGATGTCGGCCCCGAATCGGCGAATCGCGGCCGCCAACCGGGCTGCCGTGCGGGCGGCCGTGCCGAACTGCAGACCATCGCGCACCGGGACCGGTTGGAGTTGCCAACCTCGAACCGCAGCAACCTGATACATCTCCGCCGCGAGAGCGTGATCGGCGTTATTGCGGTGCACGAACAAGACTCGCATGGCCGGAATTCAACGACACCGCTGAGTTAGGTCAACGCAATGTTCAGCCGAGCAAAACGACCCATCCTGACCAAGGTTGGAAAAAACGGTTTTCGTCACATATTCGGCCGGCGAACCTTGTAATGGGCGGGCGGTTGTTGGGATATTCTTGCGCACCAGCTCGGCGAGAGTCTTCGAACAACTTTGTTCGACTAGGGTAAAATCCAGTCGTTAGCGATTCTGAAGACGACCGAACATCGACGGGCAACGATCAGCTGAGGAGCCGGGGAATGAAGAACGCGCCAAAGAAGGAAGTCTGCTCGCAAAAACCATGGGTCATCGTGTGGTCGGAATACGGCCACAGTCGAGACCGGATTCCGCGGTCTTTTGCTCGAAGCGAAGAGGGCTGCAGTCCGTTTGAGCAGGCCATTCGGCACGCCGAGCGCTGGGCGGCGAGGGCTAGAATAACGCCCGTGGTGCTTCGACCTCAGAAGCCTTGGTGGAGCCAACCCGTCGAATCCCTGCCTCAAGAAAACCTTGCGGAACAACCCTTTGATCGTGGAAGCGCTCCCGGCATTCTGCTCGCGATCCTTCGGATCTACCGCAAAGACCCCGCCGCTCGAGTGATCCTTCTGAGTGCGAACTGCGATGCGGTCGCCGTCGAGGGCGTTGAGCACGCGCTGGCGGTTCTCGGTCGACGCCGAGATGTCGTGGTCCTGGCGCCGTCCGAGACCGTGGCCGGGCAAGATGGTGTCGGGCAGGGGTCCTTGCTCGCCTCTCGTCGGGTCGACGGCACGTGGCGGGTAGCGCTGGACCCGACCGATGCGCGGGGCGGCGGGATCATCGTCGCGAGCGCACAAGCGCTGCTTCAGCTGTTCGTGGACACCCAGCCCGAGCTCACCGACCAATTCCTCACGACGCTGACCGGGCCTTCCCTTTTCGACGATGTCGCGCTGGATCGCCTGTATCCCTTCTTGCCGGAGCTGGACTTCTGCCAGGAGGTGTTGGCTCGCGCTCCGACCGAGAATCGCCGGTCGATGGATTTTGCCCCCTGGCGGAAGCTCGTCACCCCCACGGCTCGCCCGGGCGACTACGCGGTCTCGGTCTGATCACGCGAAGGGTCGAGGCCCGCGTTACCCTTTGACCGGGACGGAGGGGCTGGTAAGCACCGCGGCATGAAGCGCAAAGGCATCGTGCTGGCCGGCGGTTCCGGAACCCGGCTTCACCCGCTCACGCTGGCCATCAGCAAACAGCTGATGCCGGTCTACAACAAGCCGATGGTCTATTACCCGCTGTCGGTTCTGATGTTGTCGGGTATCCGTGAGATCCTGATTATCTCTACCCCGCATGACCTGCCGCTCTTCGAGCGCCTGCTGGGAACCGGAGAGCAGCTCGGGATGCGCTTCGAGTACGCCCAGCAGCCCCGGCCGGAGGGGCTCGCACAGGCCTTCACCATCGGTGCCGACTTCCTCGGCGACGATCCGGCGGCCTTGGTGCTCGGCGACAACGTGTTCTACGGGCATGGCTTGGCCAAAAAGCTGCAAGCCGTATGTGAGCGCACCGACGGCGCAACGGTGTTCGGCTATTACGTCAAGGACCCGCAGCGCTACGGCGTGGTCGAATTCAACCAGCAGGGCAAAGTCGTCGGGCTGGAGGAGAAGCCGGCTCGCCCCAAATCGAACTACGCGGTGGTAGGTCTCTACTTCTACGACCGGACGGTGGTCGAAAAGGCGCGGTCGCTGAAGCCCTCGGCTCGCGGAGAGCTCGAGATCACCGACCTGAACCGGCTCTACCTCGAGCAGGGCACGCTGCAGGTCGAGGCGCTGGGCCGAGGAATGGCGTGGCTGGATACCGGGACTCACGAATCGCTCTTGCAGGCGGCGAACTTCATCGAAGCCGTCGAGCTGCGTCAGTCCATGATGGTGGCCTGCATCGAAGAGGTCGCATATCGGATGGGGTACATCGACCGGGAGCAGCTTCGGGTGCTCGGGGAGCCGCTCAAGAAATCACAGTACGGGGACTATCTGCTGCGGCTGGCGGCGGGTGAAGTCGAATAAAGGAAGATACCCGTGCAGCCGTATTGGGACCTGGTCACCGAGGGGGTGCTGGTCGACCGGAGGCCCGGGCGGATCGTGGAGATCGGCTCTAAGACTGGCGCGTCGACCCTGAACCTCCTGACGTTCGCGCGCGACCACTCGGCCTTCGTCGACGTCATCGACGTCCCGGAGCCACCCAACCTGCCGGAGCTCGAGGCTTTGTTGCCTGAGTACGGCGCTCTTCACCAAGGCCCGAGTCTGGAGGTCCTGAGCCGGATCCCCATCGCCGATGTGTACTTTATCGACGGAGACCCCAATTGGTATACGGTCCACCATCAGCTGACGAACGTCGCGGCAACGGCGGCGGACGCTCAGGCGCGGGCACCCCTGTTCATTCTTAACGGGGTGGGGTGGCCGTACGGTCGGCGCGACCTGTACGCCGACCCTTCCGCGATCCCTAACGAGTACCGACAGCCCTATCAAAGGGGCGGCTTGAGGTACGGTGAGTCCGCCCTCGCGACTGACGGCGGTGTGAATCACCACCTGTTTCATGCGGTCTCGGAGGGAGGCGCTCGAAACGGCGTGCGATCCGCGGTCGACGACTTT
Source organism: uncultured Myxococcales bacterium (assembly GCA_964519665.1). Taxonomy (GTDB): domain Bacteria; phylum Myxococcota; class Kuafuiibacteriia; order Kuafuiibacteriales; family Kuafuiibacteriaceae; genus JANQQN01. The sequence goes on along the minus strand of CAZFIV010000006.1, from coordinate 15,641 downwards.
CTCGAAGCCCGACCGAAGCAGTACCGGTACTACCAAAGCGATGCGCTGGGTGGCCTCGGGTTTCTGATTCCCGCGGTTGACCAACGTCACCCCTACGCGGCGCGGGTGGCGCGGTTTTGCGAAGTGCCGAGCACGCTGCGGCCGCTGGTCGACGCCCTCGAACAGGCCCGGATCGCGGCCATGACGTCGGCGGGCGATTTCCGATGGCAGCGGGAACAGACCCAGCGGGCGCTCGAGGCTGCCCTTCAAGAGCAGCAGAGCCTTCGCGGGCAGATCCAGAGCCTCGAGCAGGCCTTTGAGGAAGTCACGGGCACCCGAGGTTTTCGCAGTCTGGAGGCGGTGCGGGGCATGGTTCGTCGGCTCCGCAACCTTCGCTGACGCCGCCGCGTCATTCGGTCGACCATCCGCCGTACACCTGTCGTACAGTGGTCGGTATGAAGGCCGTCCGAATCGACGTGTGGTCCGATATCGCTTGCCCCTGGTGCTGGGTAGGCAAGCGCCACCTCGAGGCGGCCCTCGATCATCGGCCGCCCGACGCGCTGGTGTGGCGGGCCTTCGAGCTCAACCCTCGCGCCCCGCGCCAAGTCGACCCGGCGGTGCCCTACGTCCAACGGTTGGCCCGAAAGTACGGCGTTTCGGAGGCCGAAGGGCAGGCCATGGTCGATCGGATGACCGCGGTGGGCGCCGAAGTCGGCCTCGATCTCCGTTTCGACCGCGTTCAGCCCACGAACACCTTCGACGCCCACCGCCTGCTCCATTGGGCGAAAGAGCACGGGCGGCAGACCGAGCTGAAAGAGGCTTTCTTCAAAGCCTATATGACCGACGGCCAGCGTCTAGGAGAAGCCGACGTTCTGGTTTCCTTGGTCGAGACGACGGGTTTGGATGGCGACCGGGCGCGGGCGATTCTCGCTGGCGACGCGTACGCCGAGGCCGTTCGAAAGGACGAACTCGCGGCGAGCGAGCTTTCGATCCGCGGCGTTCCCTTCTTCGTGTTCGCGGGGCGGCTGGCCGTTCCAGGCGCCCAACCGGCCGAGATCTTGCGCGAGGCGCTCAATCAGGCGACCGGTGGACAGGCTGACGAGGCTCGCTCGGCGAGCGATGGAGCCACCGATGGCGGTTGACGAGGGGGCCGGCGAACGGCTGACCCAGCTCGAGCTCCGATTCATGGCGCAGCAGGACCTGCTTGAGACCCTCAACGGAGAGCTCACCGATGCCGTGGCCCAGATCGACCTGCTGATGAAACGGGTCGAACGGCTCGAGCAGGCGATGCAGGAGGTCCTGCGGACCATTCAGGTTCCCGCCAACGAGAAGCCGCCCCACTACTGATCCGGGCGGTCCACGGCATCCTGACCCAAGCCGGCCGCTGACTCTGTTAACGGTATCCTGACCCAAGCCGGCCGCTGACTCCGTCAGCGCCTGTTAGCCAGCGATTTCGTTGAGGAGCGCCGCCAGTCGCTGCGTGAGCACATCTCGGGCGTGGCGCTGAACGACGATGGAGTCGGCCGGAATGTCCGGAATCTCGCCGATGGCCAGGCGGTGCAGCCACGCCGCGGTGGCCTCGCCGTCGGGGGCGACCGGATCCTGTATCAGATGCTGTTCGCCGGCCAGCCGGATGAGGTCGGCCGCATCGCCGGGCGGAAGCACGCCGAGGATCGGTCGTCCGAGCCTCAGGTATAGGTACAGCTTCTGCGGCACGGTATCGGCGGGACGAGGGGTTCCGGGCAGCGTGACGACGGTGGCGTGGCATTCGCCCAGCCGATCCAGCATGTCGGTTTGGTTCAGGTAGCCGAGCTCTTCGACCGCGTCGCCAAGGCCGAACGCGCGGGCTCCGCTCCCCACTTGGGTGTTGCCCATCAGGCGAAGACGAAACGGTGGCGCCGCCGTTGAGGCACGACGAAGAAGGTCGAGCAGGTCTTCCGGTTCGCGCCCCGGATAGAACGAGCCGGCATACCCGAGCAGCACTGGCTCTCGGCTCGCGGCGGCGAAGCGGGGCCTCGAAAAATCGCTTTCGGCGTAGCCGTTCGGAATGAAAGATATCTTGTCGTGGGAGACGGGGAACGCTTGCTGAACGCTCCGCATGTGTCCGGCCGTGTTGGCAACGATCCGTTGGGCTCGCTGGTACACCATGTTCTCCAGACTTCGATGGAGCGCGGCGTGGGCCCGGGTCACGGGCGCAAAGGTGCTGTTTTGGGTCCACGGGTCTCGAAAGTCGGCCACCCAAGGCAAACCGGTCCGGGCTTGGACCGCCGCTGCGACCAAGTGATTGGTCCATGGGCTGCCCGTCGAGTACAGGGCCGCGAATCGGTATTCTTCCGCCAGGCGCAGGGCAGCCTGCAAGGCCTTGGGGCCCCAAGGCGCTTGGCGGTCGGGTACGAATACCGTGCGATCGAACGTCGGTCGCATGTCGTTCGGGATGGCTCGGCGTACCCACTGGGCGGCCGAGCCGGGCCATCCAGCCGGGACGCGCACGATGGTGGCTTCGTGAGGCACACGCTGGACCAGGCCCGGGTCCCGGGCCCAATAGGGGGCGTCGTCGTCGGCGCAGATGACCGTCGGACGCCATCCGTTCGCCGGGAGATGGCGAACAAAGCCGAGTGTGCGCTGCACGCCGCCGCCTCCCAGCGGTGGAAACAGATAGGCGATGAACAGAACCTCTCGCACCGATGCCTCAGAGACTGTTGTACAGGGCGCGATGGCGTTCGGCCACGCTTCGCCAGCTGAACTTCGTCCCCTGCGCTCGGGCGGCGGCCCCGGCAGCGGTGAGCAAGGCGGGATCATCGAGCAAACGAAGCACGGCGCGGCGATGGGCGTCAGCGTCGCCGGCGGGCGCGAAGAGCCCGGCCGCGTCGGGTATGTAGCTCCGGACTCCGGGCAGGTCGGTGGCGACGATGGGCGTTCCGCAGGCGAGCGCCTGTAGGACCGCGTTGTTGGCGCTGCCCCCGGTCAGCGGCAGTAATAAAACCGACGCGTTCTGGTACAAGCATCGAAGGGCTCCGTCGGAAATGCCGGAATGCACCTCGGTGCGAGGCAGGTCGCGAACCGAGGCCGCCCGGCTGGCCGGCACCACGAGGTCGAAAGCTATCGCGCGGTCCCGAAGGCCTACGATCACTTCCCGCAGCACGTCGAAGTCCCGCAGATGGTTGCCTACGAAGAGCACTCGGTCGCCGGTCCGCTCGGGGCCAGGGCGCCAGTATTCATCGTCGACGCCCAGCGCGAGCGTGTGGACCCGACCCGGGTGCACACGCTCCAGCTCGAAGGCGTTGCTGGGGTCGAGGGCGATGACCGCGTCCAGGTGACGAAGGTTATGGGGGCGGCGGACCAGCGACCGAAATCGGCTCGGGGGTTGGTGGAAGGTGGCCACCACTCGGACCTGGGGGCCGCTCGAGCGGGCCACGGACCAGTACAGATCCTCTCCGTACATCACGTGGACGACCACCCGGTGGCCCTTCGCGGCGTACCAGCGGCCGCGGGCGGCCGCGCGAATCTCGGCCATCAGGCCGGCCGCCCCGTACCACTCTACGCCGGTCAGCGGCATCATCACCCGTCGGGTCGCCCCGTTGACCCATCGCCCCCACGTCGTGGTGTTGGCCCTGATGAGGGCGTCGGGCGCAAGGTAGCGGGGCAAGACGTTGTAGCCGGCCCTCGCGCCATGGTGAGCCATGGGCTTGGTGACCAAGATGAGTCGGACGTCGCTCATCGCCGAAGCTCGTTGATGATCGCCTCGATCACTCGCTCCTGCTGTTCGTCGGTCAGGAAAGGGTGAATAGGCAGGGCGAGGGCTTCGGCGGCGGCCCGGCGGGCATGGGGAAAGGCGTCCTCGGAGACCTGCAGGTCAGCCAAACATGGCTGCAGGTGAAGAGGCTGTGGGTAATACACGCGGGTAGGAATCCCTCTCGTGGCGAGGGCGCGGTGTAGCCGGTCGCGGTCTTCGGCGATCCGCACCACGTATTGATGAAAGACGTGGTGCTCAGCGCCCCAGGCGCATCGAGGAGGTTGCAGCCGGCTCAGATGCGCGAACGCTTCATCATAGCGGAGGGCGATGATCCGGCGGCGGGCGGTCCATTGGTCGAGATATTGGAGCTTGACTCCTAGCAAGGCTGCTTGCAGCTCGTCGATCCGAAAATTGCCCCCGAGAATCTGGTGGAGGCCGGCATCGTGGAGTCCTTGGTTGCGGATCGATCGCACCCGGGCGGCGTCTTCGGACGCCCGCGCGATGACCATCCCGGCCTCGCCAGCCGCACCCAGGTTCTTGGTCGGATAAAACGAAAAACACCCGTAGTCGCCGACGGTGGCCGCCGACAGGAGCCTCCCTTCCGCCGGCATCGTGGCGCCGAACGACTGAGCGGCATCTTCGATCAGCGCGACCCGGCGGCGGCCGGCGAGCGCGTGCAAAGCGACGAGGTCGGCGCACTGTCCGAACAAGTGGACGGGCAGGATCGCCTTGACCGTCGCGGACGCGGCAGCGTGCTCGTCGAACCAGTCGGCGGCGGCGGCAGGGTCGAGATTGAAGGTGGTCGGATCGATGTCCGCAAATACCGGCCGGGCGCCGACCCTCCGGATCGCGGTCGCCGAAGAGACGAACGAAAAGGGCGTGGTCAGAACCCGGTCGCCCGGCTGAACACCGAGGCTCATCAGGGCGGCGAGCAGGGCGTCCGTTCCGGAAGAGACCGCGACGGCGGCGGCGGCTCCGATGCGCCGGCCAATGACCTGCTCCAGGCGCTCGGTCTCCGCGCCGAGAACGTAGCGCCCCGACATCAAGACTCGCTCGACCGCAGCCAGGAGCTCTTCGCGGTGGGCGCGGTGCTGGGCCGCCAAGTCGTGGAACATCAGGGTCACTGCCCGACCGTCTTTCTGCTTCCCGTGATGACGTCGTACTCGACCATCACTCGGTCGGTATCGCCTTCGGTGATGATGCGCCCGCGGTCGATCAGCGCGAGCCGGGTGCAGAGCCGGGTCAGCTCTTGGGTATTGTGGGAGACGACCACGACGGTGGTGTCCTCGGCCCGGACCAGCTCTTCGATGCGAGCCATCGACCGCTCCCGGAACTGGGCGTCCCCAACCGCCAGGGCCTCATCGATCAGCAGGATGTCGGGCGAGATGGCGGTGGCCACCGCAAAACCCAGTCGGGCTCGCATGCCCGACGAGTATGTCTTGAGCGGCTGGTCCATGAACTGCTCGAGCCCAGAGAATTCGATGATCTCGGGCATGAGGTCGTCGACCTGTTGGGGCTCGATACCCATGATGGCGCCGTTCAGGCGAACATTCTCGTGGCCGGTGAGCTCGTCGCGAAAGCCCGCGCCAAGCTCGAGGAGCGACGAGATCGCGCCGTCGGTCCATACGCTTCCTTGATCGGGTTCGTAGATGCCCGAGATGACCCGGAGCAGGGTCGACTTGCCGGAGCCATTGCGTCCGACCAGGCCCAAGACCTCCCCTCGCTGTACCTTCAACGAAACGCCGCGCAGGGCCCAGAACTGGGACTCGGAGCGCTTGCGTCGCCATCCGTGATAGAGGGTCACGATCGCTTCTTTGATGCCTCGGGCGCGGTACCGAACGAGCGGAAAGGCCAAGTGAACGTCGTCTACGCTGATGACCGTCTCACGGACCGGTGAGACGGGCGGTGAGACGGGCGGTGAGACGGGCGGTGCGTCGGGCGGTGCGTCGGGCGGTGTATCGGTTGAGCTCACAGGAATTTGACCGCCTTTGCCTGCCAGCGTTCGAACACCGCAAACCCTCCGAGGAGAGTGGCCAAGGAGATGCCCGCGGCGAGTGCCATGTAGCTCGCATCGAAGGGAAGGGCCGTGTTCAAGACCCCGTTTCGAATCATCGAAACGCAGGTCGCGACCGGGTTCAGCAAGAATACGCTTCGGATCCGTTCCGGGACCATCGCCACCGTATAGATGGTCGGTGACCCGTAAAAGGCCAACCGGAGTAGAACCCGAATCACGTAGTTGATGTCCCGGAACTGAGCGTTCGCGCAGGCGACGACGAAGGCGATGCCGGTGGCGAACATGGCGAGCATCAAGGTGGCCAAAGGCAAATACACCAGACGCCAGCCGGGCAGCACTTGGTAGTACAGCATGAACGGGATCACCGAGACCATGCTGAGACCGAAGATCACCAGGTTCGAGGCGACGGTCGACAGCACGAAGACTTCGCGGGGCAGGTAGACCCGGCGAATCAGGGGCGCGTTGGTGGTCAGCGCCCCGGCTCCGCCCTGAATGATCGCGCCCATGAGGTTGTAGGGCAGCACTCCGAGGATGACGGTCAGGGGGTAACCCGCGCCTCCGCGCTGGGCGATCACTTCGAAGACGAAGTAATACACCAAAACCAGCGACAGGGGCTCGAGCAGGCTCCACAGGTACCCCAGGATGGTGCCGCGGTACTTTACCTTCAGGTCTCGGGCGACAAAGTTCCGGAGCACGTGGTGCCGGGTTCTTAGCGTGTTGAGGAGTGTCCGCACTTGCGCTCGATTCGTATGTCATACTGCGACTAGCCAGGAAACCAGGACGTGAGCGAGCACGACGACAATATGGCTCCCGGCCCGGATGGTTCGCGCAAGGGTCGCAACACCACCTTCTCGGCCGGGATTTTTCACGAGTCCGAAGGGTCGGAATCCGGTTCGCGACAGTCCGACGACCCTCGCGAGATCACCGGCGGGTCAGCGGTCGTTGATCCTGAAATCGACGGCTTTCGTCAACCCACGGCGATGTTCGACAAGGGTGAGTTCTTAGGCGAGCTCGCGGACCTGGTCGACGGGGCTCCGGACACCCGAGCGAGGGTCGAGGCCGAGTCGAAGCCGCCGATGGGCTGCCGGCTGATCATCGTCGCCGGGCCTGATGTCGGCTTGGAGTGGTCGTTCAAGGTCGACGAGATCATCATTGGCCGCGACGAAGACTGTAGGCTGGTCCTGTCGGACATCGCGGTTTCCCGAAGGCATGCTCGAATCCGGCTCGAGGGCGAGCACTTCGTCCTCACCGACCTCTCGAGCGGCAACGGCACTTTTCTCAACGGGGTCCGAATTCAGGAAGAGGCGCTGTCTCCCGGCGACGAGATCGTGGTCGGGGAGCGGACATTACGGTTCGTCGAGCTCAATGAAGCCCCCGTGACGAGCGCGGCCCAACCTGTACGAGCGGGGACGCAGTCCCCGGCGGTCAGTGAGATTCCGTCCGTGGATGAGTTCGAGCCGCTCTTACGAGACGCCAAGGTCGAACCGGCGGCCGCCGGTCATCGGGAACCCGAGGCGGCCGACGGAGAGGTGCCCGAGTCCGATGATTCCCCGATCGTACCGGGGCGCGCCCTCAAGAGGCTGGTGAGCGCGGTGTTGGTGGCGCTCGCGGTGGCAGGGCTGGCGTTGGTGGGCTGGGGGGTCTACGAGCGATACCTCGCCGGCGAGACGCCGGCCGAGCGAGCGCTCAGGGTCAAGCGCGAGTTTTTGCAGGGCATCGAGCTCGTCAAGCAGCTCAGGTGCGGCGACGCATCGGTTTTGTTTCGGCGGGTGTTGCGGGCCGAACCCACCCACGCGCGAGCGCCCGGTTATCTCGAGCACTGCGAAGAACAGCTTGCCCACTGGGAGCACGTGGCCGCGGCCCGCGAACTTGCGGCGTCGCGGCGGTATGTCGAGGCCATCGATCGTCTGAAGAAGGTTCCCGCCGACAGTGACTACGCCGGACAAGCGGCCCGGGACCGGCAGGTTTACGCGCGATCGATCGCTTACGCGCTGCTCGAGGAAGCAGGGACGGTCTTCGAGGCGTCCGACATCGACAAGGCGCTCGAACTCGTCGACCGCGCGATCGAGTTGGCCCCCGATCTTTCCGACGCCCGATCGCTTCGCCGTCAGATCGCCGATGCGGGGGCCCAACCCACTCGGCGAGCGCCGCGGCGTCCGAAGTTCATCGTTCCCGAGCCGATGCGGCGGTCGATCGAGCTCTATCGCGAGGGTAAGATCTCAGCGGCCATCGACGCTGCGGAAGCGATCGGCGGCGACCGCTACCTCGAGTGGCGCGAGCGGATGGCGGCGGTGAAGAAGCTGTTCGAGAAGGCCGCGGTGGTGCACCGACGAAAACGAGCCGACGAGTTGATCCGCATCGGGCCCGAGGCGCTGGCGCTCGATAGGCAGATCGCCGGTGGTGAAGGCAGAATCCGGCGTCGACTTCAGAAGTACTACGCGGACGGGCTCTTCCTGAAGGGGATCGACGCCCTACAGTCATCGGACGATGTCTCCGCGTTCGAACTGCTCAGTCGAGCGGTCAAGGCGCAGCCGAACCACAAGCTCGCCCAGACCCGTCTCGCCGAGCTACGGGGCAAAGCCCGCGAGCTGTACTACGAAGGGTACATTCTGAAGGACGACGACAAAGAGGCGACCCGGCGTATCTTTCGCCGGCTCACCCAGATGACCGACCCTTCGAGTCCGTACCATAAACTGGCTTCGGATTGGCTGCGCGACAACTAACCGTTTCGAGGCGCAGCCACACTCGGGATGCTTGCGGCGCGGCGCGCCAGCGGCGGGCGACCGGTGCTCCCCACTCAGGCCGAGAGGGTCTTGAGCATCAGGAAGATGAGCACGCCGGTCACCGATACGTACATCCAAATGGGAAACGTGAACCGCGCCAGCCGTCGATGCCGGGTAAATTGCTGCGTCCAGGACAGGTAGAACGTAGCCAGAACCATTGGCAGCGCCACTGCCGACAGCGCGATGTGGGAAATCAAGATGAAGAAATACGGGTAACGGATCAGGCCCTGGCCCTGAAAGCGAGTATCTCCATGCTGAGCGTGGTAGATAATGTAACTCACTAGGAACAAAGCGGAGAACGCGAGGGCGGAGGTCATGAATCGCTGGTGCTGAGCTCGGTCTCGGCGGCGGATGGCCCCCAGGCCGAGGGTAAGACAAACCGCGGCCAGCGCGTTCAGGGTAGCGTTGACGGCTGGCAAGAAGGATAGCCCTCCGGTCGCTGGGCCCGGATCGCGAAAGTAGATGATCCACACCAAGAAGGTGAGGGCGACAGCGCTGAGGGCACCGATCGCGAGCATCGGAATGCGGTTGTCGGCGGGGCTCGTCGTCATCACCGCATGGGTTAGTGACCGGAAGGGGTATCGGTCCAGTCTTATCCGACCAGATCCCTCGAGGATCGATGGTCGCACCGCCGACGATGCGTTAAAGATGCGTCGGTATGAACCGGTTCGCCGAGACCGAGGAGGCCGCCCGCGCCCTCGGCACCGACCCTCAAACAGGTCTGACCGCCGCTCAGGTGTCTGAGCACCGGCAACGGTACGGCGAAAACCGGCTTCCTCCGCCCAAGTCCAAGTCCATCTTCGAGATGTTCTTGGGCTCTCTCAACGATCGAACGCTCCTCATCCTGATCGGTGCCGCCCTCTTGGCGCTGGGCGTCGAAGTGCTGCAAGGCATGGTCGTCGAAGGCTACAGCCCTCATTACATCGACGGATTCGCCATCCTGGGTGCGGTGCTGGTGGCCTCGCTGGTCACGACCCTCAACGAGGCCCAGGCCGCGAAGCAGTTCAAGATGCTGTCCGCGGTTCGTGACGACGTGCCGGTCAACGTTCTCCGCGACGGCCATGTGACTCGTCTGTCGATTTTAGAGCTGGTGGTGGGCGACATCGTCAACCTCAGCACCGGGGATCGGCTTCCGGCCGATGGGCGCTTGCTGTCGAGCGTCGATCTGCAGGTCGACCAGTCCACTCTGACCGGCGAGTCCGTACCGGTCGACAAGGGTGAAACCGACCTCGAAGTGAAAGGGGGCACGACGGTCACCACCGGGACCGGCGCCATGCTGATCGAGGCGGTGGGCGTGTCGACCGAAATCGGTCGTCTGCAGGCCACGTTGACCCAAGAAGAGGATGCGCCGACCCCGTTGCAAGAGCGCCTGGCCAAGCTTGCCGACCAGATCGGCCTAGTCGGCTTGGGCGCGGCGGTGCTCACTTTCTCGGCGTTGTCGGTCTCGGCCGCGATCCGCGGGGAGCTGTCGCTCGCCGTCGATTTCAGCACGATCCAGCAGCTGATTCAGTTCTCGATCGTAGCGGTGACGATCGTCGTCGTGGCGGTGCCCGAGGGTCTGCCGCTCGCGGTGACCATTAGCCTCGCCTATTCGGTGCGGAGCATGGCGCGAGACAACAATCTGGTTCGAAAGCTCGAGTCCTGCGAGACGATGGGGGCGGCGACCGTCGTTTGCTCCGATAAGACCGGAACCCTGACCAAGAACAAGATGGCCGTCGTCGAAGGTCTGCTCGATGGCGTCGATTTCTCCGGGCCGCCGGACCCTCATCGACTGTCCCCCGAGGTCGTCGAACAGATCGCGGCCGTGGCCGCCGTCGACTCGACGGCGTTTCTCGAGAAAAGCCCCGATGGGCAAATCCAGTACTTAGGAAATCCTACGGAGGCCGCTCTGTTGGCGCTGATCGCGGGCTGGGGCGAGGACTGGCGCCGGCGACGCTCTCAGGCCGATACGATCCACCAGCTCGGGTTCTCTTCGGATCGCAAGCGCATGTCGACCCTGATCGCGGAGCCCGACCGGAGTCGAACCCTGCTGGTCAAAGGCGCGCCCGAGGTGATTTTCGATCGGGCCAAGAAGCAGGTGAAGCACGGCAAGGTGGTGCCGCTGGACAAAGCAGGGCGGCGGGACTTCGAGAGGGTCGTACGAGAATCCGCCGAGCACGGGCACCGCGTCTTGGCGCTCGCGTACCGCCGGCTCGGTGCCGAAGCCGACAACGCGACGGCCGACGACCTCGAGCGCGACCTCGTGCTCATCGGCGTAGTCGCGATCGCCGACCCGGTCCGCCCCGAGGTGGCCGAGGCCATCGCCAAGTGCCGACGAGCTGGCGTCGACGTCAAAATGGTCACTGGCGACAACCCGGTGACCGCCCGTAGTATCGCGCGGCAAATCGACTTGCTTCGCGAAGGCGACCTGGTGGTCGATGGTCGAGAGTTTCGGGGATGGTCGGACGATCAAGTGGTCGCTCGGCTCGATAGGTTGAGGGTGTTGGCTCGCTCGGTTCCGTCCGACAAGCACCGCTTGGTGACTTTGCTCAAGTCCCACGGGGAAGTCGTGGCCGTCACCGGCGACGGAACCAACGACGCGCCGGCGCTCAAGGCCGCCGATGTCGGCTTCGCGATGGGATTGGCGGGCACCGAAGTGGCCAAGGAAGCCTCGGACATCGTGCTGCTCGACGACAACTTCAGCTCGATCGTCAAAGGGATTCAGTGGGGGCGGGGGATCTTCGAGAATATTCGGAAGTTCCTGCAGTTTCAGTTGACGGTCAACGTGGTCGCCCTGTCGACGGCGTTCTTGGCCGCCCTGTTCGGATACGGCATTCCACTCAATACGGTGCAGCTGCTGTGGGTCAATCTGATCATGGATACGATGGCCGCCCTCGCCCTCGCCACCGAACCCCCGCCGGCGGACTTGCTCGACCAGCCGCCGCATGGGCGTCACGCGCCGCTGATCACGAAGAACATGTGGACGCACATCCTCACCATGGGGGTCTACATGGTGGTGGTGCTCATGGTCGTCTTGGGGACCGACATCATCATTCCCGCCGAAGCGAGCACGCTGACCCGCAATACGTTCGTGTTCAACACGTTCGTCATGATGCAGCTGTTCAACGAGGTGAATGCGCGGTCGACCCGATTCGATCGCGGCGTCTTGCCGGGCATAACCAAGAGTCCCCTGTTCATTTCAGTCATCGCCGCCACCTTGGTGACCCAGCTGCTGATCATTCAGTTCGGTGGCGCGCTGTTCAGAACAACGCAGCTCACGGTCGACGAGTGGCTCATGTCGATCGCGGTCGGCGCCACGGTTCTGGTCCTCGGGAAAGTGATCCGCTCCGTGGGGCGGCTGGTCTCCGAGACGCCAGCCGCGTTACCCGCCCCGGCCACCGTGGCCAAGGTTCCGGTGCCCGCGGGCAACCCGCGCCGGAAGAAGCAAAGCAAGAAGCGCCGGAAGAAGCAGGCCGTCAGAGGTTAGAGAGGCCGTCCCAACCGACGACCCATCTTTCCGAGGCCGACATCCTCCGACCATCTCGCCGGTCGGTCCACGAAAGCTACGGAGCGGAAGACGGAGCCAAGATCGAGACAACGCCGGTGACCGAGACGGCCCACAACGATTCGCCGGTGTCGATGAGGTCCGCGACGTCGTGCTCGAGCTGGGTGACCTCCCGCGGCAAGGGCCGCAGGGGTGACCGGCTGATCCGGTGGATCGCGCCGCTCTCACCGGCTAGCCATGCGAAGCGACCGTCGTCGGCCTGAGGTAAGATGGCCGCGATGCGCGTCTCGTTCGGCACGCCGAGCCGGACGGATTGGTCGGGGCCCTCCGGCAACAGCGTGTGCTCGTAGTAGCAGTGCGCGGTGCTTCCGCCGCGGAAGCATTGACCTGAAAAGGCGACCCGAGACCCGTCGACCGCCACGGGCGCTTCGGGTTCGACGCCAGCGATGTTCAAATCGAGCAACTCATTCATCTGGACCGATCGAACGACGGCCAGCGTCGAGGTGAGCACCACGAGGCGTGGCGGGCTGCTGAGGGCGGTCACGACCCGGCCATCGTCCGGGAGAGGAGCCAGGTCGATGACCCGTCCCGGATCGACGAAGCGCTCGAGCTCGGCGAGGGTGTCGGGACGTAACCGAATGACGATCGATACGTCGCCTCGGTCGACCGCGACCAGGACGCGGTCATCGATCACGGTCGTCGCCACGACCTGACCCTCGAGGGTGATCTGGTGGGTTACGGATCGGGAGGCTTTGTCGATGCGCGCCAGATTCGTGCCTCCGGCAGCGAAGACAGCATCCGCCGTGTGGGCGATCGAAGCCACCGTGAGCGTTCGATCGACCACTTCGGCCGGCCCGTTCGCCGTTCGCACGAACAAGCCGGCGTTGGGCCAGCCGAGCCACCCTTCGTCGCGGGTCGCGTCCCACAGGGCGCCGAGCCGGCGACTGGAAGACGCGGTCACCGCTACGGTTTCCGTGCCGACGACCGATAAGGCGGGCGCACGAGAGAGGTCGCGCTCGAGGTAGAGCCCAGCGTGGGGGCGACCGCGGTTGAGGCAGCTGTCGAAACGGCAGTCGAGGCGCATCCATTCCGTGGGTCCGGTGTCCGGAACGACGGTGCCCTCGCAGCAGACCGGAGACCGCGGCAGCCCGACCAGGGATACCGAATCCGGGTACAGCGGCGATATCCGGACCGTGCGGTCGATGGTGGCTAGCCCTTGCCACTCGCGGACCGGATCGTTCAGGTCGGTACAGTCTCGGAAGATCGCGATGACGCAGACATCCTGCTCGACGAAGACCTCGCACGTCGTTCCGGCGTCCATGTCGACCAAGCGGTAGCGGTCGGGTCCCACCTCTCGAGGGAAGCCCGGTTGCCGGCAGAGAACCTCGGCTGCGGGCTGGGTGGGCTCTCGCCCCTCAAAAACGGGGAGATCCGCCTCCCCGCACTGCGCTGCCGCGATGAACGCCAGGCATCCGAGGGCCGGCGGTGCTCTCCGCGCGACGTCGATGGAACCCAAGGGTTCAAGCTTTCTTTTCGTCGGCGGGGCTGCCGTAAGCGGAGGGGTCGCTGGTTTCGAGGGACTCCGCGCCAGCCCGTTCATTCGTGGGGTCGTTCGTGGGGGAGTGTTCGTTCGTCGGAGCGTCGTCGCCGGTGGGGGCTCGGTCAACGCGGGGCAATGCGTCTTCGGTCGGCGCGTCGTCGGCTTCACCGTCGTCGACGTTCTCGATGCGGGCTCGGAGCTCCTCGATCTCTTTGCTCAGTTCGTCGTTGGGTCGTCGCTCCGAGAATTCGCCGGAAGACGGTTGGCCGGCCGGCAAGGCCTTTGGTGATTCGCCGGGCCCTATCTCGTCGAGGTCTTTCATTCGGCTCTTCAGGGCGAGGAGCTCGTCGTCCATGGTGCCGGTGCCCGTCCCGAGGGCGTCGATCTGGCGAGCGAGATCACCCTGCACTTCGCCGGCGGCGAGTGCGGCGACCTCCCACGTGGCTTCGGCTTCCGCCTCGACCTGCTCGACCCGGGCTTCGAGTCGCTCGAGCCGCTCGGCCGCCGAATTGTCGCTGGTCGCGGTCAGGGTGCTCGCGAGGTGCTTCTGCGCTTCGGCCCGCTTGGCCCGAGCCAGCAGTAGGGTCCTTTTTCGCCGGGTCTCCTCGAGCTTCAAGGTGAGGGCGTTCAGGGCTCGCTTGAGCTCGTCGACGGCGATGCGCTGGTTGTCGAGCTGGGCTTCGTACTGCTCGCTCGCGACCGCGTGTTCTCGCTTGCGACCGAGGGCCTCGCGCGCGAGGTCGTCGCGGTTGGCTCGGACGGCGGCCATCGCCTTCTTTTCCCAGTCTTCGACCTTGTTGCGCTCGCTGTCGTACTGCTTGGCCAGGCGCTTTTCATCGGCGATCGACATGGCCACCCGGCTCTTGGCTTCGAGGATCTGTCGCTGCATTTCCTCGATGGCCGCATTGAGCATCTTCTCGGGGTCTTCGGCCCGGGAGATCAGATCGTTGATGTTGGACCGAAGGACGTCGGTGATTCGCTGGAACAGCCCCATGCTCGCTCGACCTCTCGCTATCTTAGCAGCTCTCGCCGACCAAGGTCAGCTGGGCGTGTCACCACAACCCGCCGTCCAGCTTGATACTTCCGCTGCTCCCTCTTGACTCGCACCGATGTGCGGGCCAGCACCGGACTACCATCACCGGGTGGGAGGGGGCATTCAGTTCAGACATGCGGTGGTTGTCTACGAGGACTATGCGGGCGTTACGTCGTTGGGCCGGCCCCATCTTGGTGGTCGGATGGGTCGTTGGCTTCGTGGGTATGCCTTTACGGGTATTCGCGGGCCAGGAAAACCTGATTGAGTACATTCGGGGGCGCGAGGATCTGACCAAGAAGGAGCGGGTCGTCTGGGAGCGAGCCTTGAAGCTCAGCTTCGGCGCGATCGCGATGGATCCGCACACCCAAGACCGACCGGAATTAGGGGTCGCCAAGGCGATCATATCGATCGGGATCTTCAATCAAGCCAAGCCGGGCCGGACCTGTCGGATGGCCAAGCGGGGATGGCTCAACGTTCAGAACTTCGTTCCGCCGCCGATCGCGATCCATTACTGGCGGCTCGCGCTCGAGGGGCGACGCCCGCGGGGCGTCAGTCCGGCCGACCTCGCGTTCAATTTCCCCAAGTATTACAACGAGGAGATCGCACCTGACCTGGTCGAGTACTGGGAGACGGCCCTTCGTCAGGGGAAAATCCCTGACTATGCCCTCGAAGAGACCAAGCGGGCTCTCGCCGCGACCCGAGTCAAGATGAGGCCGCTTCTCCTCGACAAGCTGCGCCTGTTGGCGAGCCTCGACCAGGAGGCGCTTTCCGCGACCGGCGCTCGCCGCGCCGAGATCCGGCGCGACATGGCAGAGGTCGAAAACGAGCTGAAGGCGGCTTTCTCCAAGGTCGCTCGTCGCCCCGAAGTGCTCGCCGCGAATCGCCGGCCGTACGACCGACTTCGCATTCAGCTCGACGATATGGGATTGTCGATGACCGACGAAGACCGAGCCCTCGAGCCGGTCGCTCCCCCGCCCCCTGAGCCGCCGGTAGTCGAGCCGCCGCCGCCCGAGCCGCCGCCCCGTGAGCCGCCGCCGCCCGCCCAGCCTCGAGTCGAGCCGCCCCGTGAGCCGCC
>CAZFIV010000005.1:126357-170169 GCA_964519665.1 uncultured Myxococcales bacterium | reverse complement strand
GAGCGCCCAAAGTCCGCTTCTTTGTCACGCTTCGCTCGGAGCAAGTCTCCTAGTTCATCATGGGCTGGCCGGCAAAGCGATTCCAATGGCCGGTGCCGTTCGGTGCTTGAATGACCGTACCCTCGAAAACGAACACGTCGAGTTGGATCTTGCCGGACACGCAGTCATCGAGAATCTGTTTGACGGCCGGCCCGAGCTCCATGCCCAAGGACGGGTGCCAAAGAAGGTTGAGGCCAAAGTCAGTGACCAAGTCGACTGCGCTCGGCTCTTCCGCGTTGAGAAACGACATCGTGTTGCCGGAACACGCGCCGCCCTGAAGCCATAATACGTTCGTCATCGAGCACCCCTTGTTGAAGTCCGCGCCGGAGACGAATGTCTCCCGGCGACGGAGGCCAAACGACAAACCGCATCGACAACAAGGAACAGAATTGATGACTCAGCGCGTAGGAAGCGTCGTTCGCGAAGTCCTCAAGGCTCGTACGCAAGCGTTCGAACTCTGTATATCCAGACTCGATGAACGACCGCGACCTATCCCAGCTTCTTCGAGGACGTGAGCCCGAGCCACGCAAGACGGATGGCTTCATCGATTTGGGCTTGTCGGCATGGGCGCGCAAGCTGGCCCGGGAACCGGCCACGCTCTGCGGCAAGTGGTGCTCGAGGTGCAAAGGAATCTGGTTCGGGCTGGTGGGCCAATGCGAATGTCCCCAGTGCGGAAACGGCCATGGCTGATGTGGTTCATCCCTGGCAGACAGCCTTGAAAGTACTTTGAGACCTTCGACGAGCTCATCTAGGCTGAAGTTCGAGCGGTCTCGAACTTCAGTCTAGGGTCCGCCGCGTGCTGCCAATAGCTGACGTAGCCTCCCGCCTGGGAGTGCCGGATCCTCTCCTTTTACCGTACGGTCGAACCCTGGCGAAGGTCGACATCGACCTGCTTTCCCGACCCCGGGAGCGTTCCGAACCGAACCGCCTCGTGCTGGTTTCCGCGATGACCCCGACCAAGGCCGGCGAGGGAAAGACGACCACCACCATCGGCCTCGGGAACGCGCTGTCGAGACTCGGTAAGTCGGTGTGCCTGGCGCTCCGTGAGCCGTCCCTAGGCCCTTGCATGGGCGTCAAAGGCGGAGGGACGGGCGGCGGACGCAGCCAGCTGGTCCCCTCCGACCGCATCAACCTTCACTGTACGGGCGACTTTCACGCCGTCACGTCCGCGCACAACCTGCTGGCGGCGGCGATCGACAACCACCTCCATTTCGAGTCGAATCTGGACCTCGAGCCCCGACGCGTGCTGTGGCCGCGCGTGATCGACATGAACGATCGCGCGCTTCGCGAAGTGGTCATCGGCCTCGGCGGAAAGTCGAATGGCCAGCCGCGGGAGGCCAGTTTCGACATCACCGCCGCCTCCGAGCTCATGGCGATCCTTTGCCTGGCGTCGGACTATGACGACTTGAGACGACGAATCGATCGCATCGTCGTGGGCTATACCAAGGATGGCCGTCCCGTAATCGCCCGCGAGACGGGCGTGACGGGCGCGATGATGGCTCTTCTCGCCGATGTCCTCATGCCGAATCTGGCCCAGACTCAAGAAGGGACGCCCGCTCTGGTGCACGGCGGGCCCTTCGCGAACATCGCGCACGGGTGCAACAGCATAATCGCCACCCGGACCGCCATGCACCTCTCAGATTGGACGGTGACCGAAGCGGGTTTCGGCTTCGACCTCGGGGCCGAGAAGTTCTTCAACATCAAGCTTCGTCAGGCTGGCGTGAACGTGGTGGCGGTGGTGTTGGTGGCGTCGGTACGGGCGCTCAAGATGCACGGCGGCCGACCGTTCGATTCCCTCTCTCAGCCGGACTCCGATGCTGTGCAGCGCGGCCTGCCGAACCTCGCCAAGCATATCGACAGCGCGATGAGGTTCGGTTTTACGCCGG
Organism: uncultured Myxococcales bacterium; assembly: GCA_964519665.1. Classification (GTDB taxonomy): domain Bacteria; phylum Myxococcota; class Kuafuiibacteriia; order Kuafuiibacteriales; family Kuafuiibacteriaceae; genus JANQQN01. Next base: position 168,244 of record CAZFIV010000005.1, on the reverse strand, counting down.
TGATCGCTTTGAACCGATTCGGAAGCGACACCGACGAGGAGATCGCGATCGTCAAGGCGTTCTGCGACCATAGCGACGTCCGGATGTCGGTCTGCGAGCACTTCTCGAAAGGCGGCGAAGGCGCGGTCGAGCTCGCCCAAATGGTCATTGAAGTCGCCAAGCCGAAGGCTCCGCCCCTTGCGCCGACCTACGCCCTGACCGATTCGGTCCGCGATAAGATCACGGCCGTTGCGACCAAGATTTACGGCGCACGCGGCGTCGTCTTCACGACCAGCGCCGAAAAAGACCTTCGGCTCATCGCGGAGCAGGGCTTCGATCAGCTGCCCATCTGCATGGCGAAGACCCAGGCATCGTTGTCGGACGATCCGAAGCGCCTCGGGCGCCCGTCGGACTTCGACATCACGGTCCGCAACATTCAATTGAACGCGGGCGCGGGCTTCTTGGTGGTGCTGACCGGCGAGGTGCTACGAATGCCAGGACTGTCCAGGGACCCGACCGCGAACCGGATCGACCTAGTGAACCGAGAGATCACGAACCTGTACTAGCAGCGTGCTGACGAATTCGGCCTCTGCTCGTGAATAAGCCCGAGCCGTCGCGCCGATGGGGTGTCGAGCGCGGGCGGCCCGACGTCCTCAAGCCTACGCGGCGCACTCCCGAAGTCTGGTCATCCTTGATCTGCGGAACGCGCCATCGTGGCTACGCTTTCATGTTGCCGATCGAAGTACGGGCCGACTCGTTGTACTTGTCGAAGATGGTCCGCACCAAGTCGTACATCTGGCTTCGTTTATCCATCATGCGCTTGAGCTGCATGACCCGAGTATCGATACCCATGGACTGGTCGCCGGTGGCGGGCGCCGGTTGACCGGAGGCCGTGAATCCGAACACGCCGGTCGTCGACGGAGACGGGACGCCGTACTGGCTCCCTTTGCCGAACAAATCGAGATCGCGACCCTCCCCGAAAAACACCTCCGGGTCGGAGCTCGCGTACACACCCAGCTTTTGAGCCTGTTCGACGATCGCGGTGTCCATCGCCCCCAGCAAGCTGTACAGATTGTTGCCGGGAAGCGCCGCCGGTGTGTTGGAGCTTCGCCCCGAGGCCATCCCCGACACCGTCACCGCGCCGTCCATACGACCGTCGCGTACGACCTGCAGGGCCGTCGCCCGCTCGAACGACTGACGCATGACCGGGTCGCGATGAAGGCGGCGGACCATCATCGCCCCCCGCCCCTGCCGGCCCATCAGGGCGTTCAGCTGGCCCGCGCTCGCGTGCCGCGGCGCCAAGTCACGATGATAGGTTCGATGAACGAAGCGCGCGCGCGCGCGCATCATTTCGGTCGGCGGGGGATTGTGCCAAGCCGGCGCCAGACCGACGCGGGCGTCAGTGACATCGGGACCGAACTTATCGACGCCGGTGGCGAGCGAAGCTTGTGCATAGGCGTCCGAGAGGTTGGTCAACGCCTGCAGCGGCGCTTGCGCGAGCCGGTCGAGCCGAGCCTGAAGGAGCTCCGGCGCAATGCCGAGCTTGTTGAGCTGTTCGGTGACCTGGCTGCCCAAGGGGACCATCGGATTCTCCTTCATCGTGATCGACGGACCCTGCGAGACCGCACGCGTTGCGGAGACCGCACCGCCCGCCTTTAACGGAACCGATTATCGTCGGCTCGTCGTCCGAGTTGCTTCGATCCCGACCCGTCCGTCAAACCGCTGCTCAAACCGCCCTTTCAAACCAGCGCGCGCCGCATTTCGGTCCCGAACTCGATAACCGAGGTCCGGACCAGCTCCGCGCCGCCGACCACCGAGATCACGATGTCGTTGTCGTCGCGGGCGACCTGGACGCTGCGGAAGTCTTTTCGAGGCAGCTTGCCGAGCGCATTCTCTCGCCGAAATATCTTCTGGAGGTGTCCGACATCGCCCGGAAGCACGGGTACGGCCGAGGCCTCGACCGACTCGAGCAGGCGAGCAATGCCGTCTTGGACCGCCGGGGACAGCCGACCGAGGTTGTTTGCGGCCCTCAGGGGTACCCGCGCGGTCTGAGCGGTCGCCGGATCGACGTCCGTCGAGAAGCTGACCCCTTGCCCTTGTACGTCTAAGCCACTGAAATCAGGAATACAATCTGCCATGAAGCGGTAGTCGAGCGGCCGGTCCATGGCCGGCTGCAGATAGTCCTCGACCCAGGTCACCCAATCCAGCTTGAGCGTGCGGGCGATGAATTTATTGAGATGCAGCCACCTCTGGACCCGGTCTTTTTGCGCTTCATCGAGTTTCTCGTAGGCTTCGAGCCACGCACCCATGGCCTTCGCTTAACATTGCGAGGCAAAAATCCGAAACATTGGCGGTTTGTCACCGACAATGTAGGCGAGGTACGACAATGGTAAGACCTTCAGCAGGCGGCGGTATCGCCGGGTTCATTGCCGACAACTTCCTTGGGACCTTTCCCCTGGGAACGCTCGCCGGCACCTTCCACAAGGCCCTGTTCAGCCTGGGCGCACAGGACATGGATCAGGCCTATGACCCGGGCCGGGCCACCCGAGGGGGCAGCCCCCATCCCACCGGTGACCTCAAAGGCATGCTCTCGGGCCTGTTCGCCGAGTTGCAGAGCGCGTTCAATCAGGGCCCCCAGGGCGGTCGAGGCGCTTTCGGACAGGGCGACTCTGGCCCCGGTGGCCACCATGATGGCCACCGCGACGCGGCCGGCGAGGGTCCGCGAACGCATCACGATGCGATGAGGATGGGGCGTCCGCAGGTCAACGACGGAGCTCGAACCCAGGCTCAGGGCCAGTCCGGCCTCGGAGGCTGGGGCAAAGCGCTCCTGTACGGAGGGTTAGCGCTGGGCGGGTTGACGCTCCTGCGAGACTTCTCGATGGGCGGCTTCGGTCTGCCTTTCTACGGGGGCATGACGCCCTACATGACGCCAGGGATGCCGTACATGCCCGGCATCTTCTGGTAGTCTGACCGCCGTGGCCGAAGTCAAAAAGATCGATGCCCGGGTCCAGGGGCATGTCGATCGGCTGCGTGCGGCGGGCCTCGACACCGAGCGCTTCTTCGATGCGTTGGTCAGTATCCGCGACGACCGAGGTCTCTCCGCCGCCCATCGCACGGCGCTGTACCGATTGATCGCGACCGAGAGCTTCCTTTGGTATCTCGAGGCGCTGCAAGGCCGGCCGGTCGACCGCGCCAAGCTACTCGAAGAGGCCTTCCGAGCCAACGCCGAGCACGACGTGTCCATCCGCCGCTCCGCGCCTGGTGACGCGGCCCACACGCTAGCCAACAAGGTTGGTCACGACTGATCGCGAGTGCCAACGCGCAGGGAGCGAAGACGGAGGGGCGCGATTCACTCGCGCCCGGGACCTACGGAATTCTTGGCTACTCGTCTTCCTGAAGGAGCGCCATCAGCTCCTCGGAACGAGCGATCCCCAGGCGGGTCAGCGCCTCGAGAACGTCCGGATAGTCTTCCAAAACCTTGAAGACGGCCCGGGTCTCGAAGCGATGCACTTTGAGGTCGGTCTTGGCGACAATGGTGGCCGTTCGAGGCTCGCCGGTCAGCGCAGCGATCTCACCAAACACCTGACCGGCGGTAAGCGTGGCCACTCCTCGCGGCGTCTCCGTAAAGTCCGAAGCCTCGACGACGGCCTCGCCCTCCAACAACAGGTAGAAGGCGTCGCCCCGCTCTCCTTCTTCCACGATCGTCGCCCCCGCCTCGAAAGTGCGGACCTCTGCGACTTCGTCGACTCGCGCCCGGCCGTCTGCATCGAGGAGATCGAAGAGCTGCGAATTCGCCATCCGGTGCAGGATAGACGAAAGCGAGGTCCCGCGACACGAAATGCGCCTCATCTGGGGATTAACCGGATCCCCGCCCGCCCTCGATCAGCAGCCGGTTCGCCGCAACACCTCGCTCACCTCGGCTTCGCCCAGTATCGGGACCCCATACATCACCGCAGTATCACACACCTTCTGGGCCGATCGGCCGGTCACGAGAAGATCCGTGTCCCGCCCGACGCGTGCTTGGATCAGGCCACCGCGGCGCTCGATCTCGTCGGCGATGAACACCGCGCCGCCCTGCAGCTCGCCGGCGACCACCACCGTCTTGCCGAGAAAGGGCGCACTGAATGCCTCGTCATCTCCGAGCAACGTGATTCCAGCTTGCCGGGCGCGGGTAAAGGCAAGCTGTCCTTCGTTCCGCATCCAGTTCTCGAGCCCGCGGGCCGCTTCGGGGCTCAGGCCTTCGATGCGATCAATGTCCTCCGGTTGGAGCGATTCGAAGCGTTCGGCGGACCGGACGCGACGCCCCACCAACCGAGCTTCATGCTCGGACACATGCGGAATTGCAGAAAGGTACAGGAAGCGCCATAGCGGCATCCGTCGCGCGTCTGCGATGGCCTTGGACACTTTGGCGCCAACACCGGGGGATAGAACATCGATCCGATCGGCTTCGAGCGAGAAGAAGGCGGGCACGTCGACCGACCCCAGCTCCGCCAGCAGTCGATCCACGGCCTTGACGGTGAGCTCCGATAGTCGCAGCCCCCGCGGTCCGACCAAATGGAGCAATCGGGCCCGGGCGCGGCCCGTGCAATACAAATTGACACACCGAACGAAGGGCTCGTCGACGGGGACGTCGACCGCCGCGCCGCAGGCCGGGCATTCCGACAGCAACAGGCGGGCCTCGCTGGGCCCGGACTCGACCGTCATGACCGGCGCCACGGGGCCGGGCCGGACTCGAATCCGGTCTCCGGGCCCCACGGGGAGGGGACGGTAACCATCGAAGGCCGGTACGGGCGCCCGTTCGGGAACCGGAGCCTCGTGCTCCGGCGCCTTAGCAACCAGGGCGACCGGGAGGATCGCCCCCCCTCGCCCCACCGCGAAGTAAACTCGGTTGACGAGGGCCGGACGCCCCGGAGGCGGAAACGTCAGGCGGGCCTCGACCGGCGCTTCGGTGGAAGTGAACCGATTGGCGACCAGCAGGCCGCCTTCGAGCGGATACTCGTAGGTCGGCGCTTGCTGCTGCAGAGCAGCAACGAAGTCGAGGATCTCCTGCAGACCGCGGCATCGCCACGTGATCGCTTGAACGGCGAAGCCCCAGCTCTTGAGCGCACTCAGAACTTGCCAGTAGCTATCGAAGCCCGGCGGCGGGATCGCGCAACCCACCGCAAACGCCCGCAGGCGTCGCGAGGCAGTGACCGTCGAGTCCAACCGCCGGATGGAGCTCATCGCCGCCCCTTGGGGTAAAACGTAAGGGGGATCTCCGCAATCAACGCGGCGGCGGTCGAGCGCGGTTTGATCGACGTTGCGAAGGATGACGGTGACCCTCACTTGGAGGCGAGCCGGAAACGGCGGCACCGGGGTGGCCGTCGAAGGCCCACTCGATTGTCCGGTGACCTTGGTCACTCGCGATTCGGTTTGCGAGCCCGGCACCTTCAATCGAAGCGGTACGGACCGGATCGTACGAACATTGTCGGTGACGTCTTCACCGCGGTGCCCATCACCACGAAGTATGGCTTGCCGAAGAACGCCCTCTTCGTAGGTGAGCGCAACATCGACCCCCGGCATGGTGGCCGACGCAACAAACGTGTTGTCGAGACTGTCCGGACCATCGGTAGGCAATCGGGCGTGGAACGCTTTGAGCTCGGCGACCGACTGGACCGCAGGCGGATCGCTCCAGGTCGCGTCATGCGCTCCCCAAGCAAAAGCGTTCCGGGGGGGGCACCCGCGCCGAAGACTGGGCGAGTCGGGGGCTGGGCCCCCTTGGTCCGCCTCCAACGCCTCGAGAGCTCTCAGGAGTTCCGGCAACTTGCGCGCATCTGGAGGCGGATACTCGAGCACATAAGTACGGTGCTCGAGATCATAGATCTCGTTCTTGAGCGAAGTTAGACGGTCTTCAGGACGTAACGCCATCGGGATGACGCCATAGTGCTTGACTACCGATGTTTGTCGACCCTAGGGTCCTTTCGCAGGTCGACGAGCCCTCCATAGCTCCGTCAACTTGTTCACCCAATAAGCCGAAGTGAGCGCCCGCAAATGAGGGCGCCTCAACTCCCAGCCAAAATCTGATGTTGAGACCTCACAAGTCTCGCACGGGCGAGAAACGCCGCTAATGACACACCGAGGAAGAATGCAATGACCGACGCTGGCACTGAGTCTCCGCGCCGCGCTTCCAAAAAACGTCGCAATACCCGCGGGCAGAAAGCCGCCGACCGCTCTACCGAGCGGCTCCCTATCGACGTTGCCGAGGACCCCATCGACGCCGAACCAACCAACGGCGCCTCAGAAGTGCAGTACGACGGGCCTCCGCCCGGCCGCATGAACCTCAAGGAACTCAAAGAGAAACGGATCTCCGAGCTCACCCGCATGGCCCGTGACATGGGCATCGAGGGCGCGGCGGGCATGCGAAAGCAGGAGCTGATTTTCGCCGTTCTGCAGGCTCACGCGGCGCGCAAAGGTACGATCTACTCCGAGGGCGTCCTCGAGGTCCTCTCGGACGGATTCGGGTTCTTGCGATCACCTGATTACAGCTACCTACCGGGACCCGACGATATCTACGTTTCGCCCTCGCAGCTTCGTCGCTTCAATCTTCGGACCGGCGACACGATCAGCGGTCAGATTCGGCCCCCGAAAGAAAGCGAACGGTACTTCGCGATGCTCAAGGTGGAGAGCGTCAACTTCGAAGCGCCCGAGATCGCCCGAGACAAGATTCTCTTCGATAATCTTACCCCTCTCTATCCCCACCAGCGACTCAATCTCGAATACAAAGGCGACAACCTTTCCACCCGCATCATCGACCTGATGACGCCGATCGGAAAGGGTCAGCGCTCTTTGATCGTGTCGCCTCCGCGGGCTGGTAAGACCGTCTTGCTGCAAGACATCGCGCACGCGATCAGCGCCAACCATCCCGAGGTTTGGTTGATGGTGCTCTTGATTGACGAGCGGCCCGAGGAAGTGACCGACATGCGTCGAAGCGTCGACGGCGAGGTCATCTCTTCGACCTTCGACGAACCGGCTTCCCGGCACGTTCAGGTCGCCGAAATGGTCATCGAAAAGGCCAAGCGACTCGTCGAACACGGCCGGGACGTCGTGATCCTGCTCGACTCGATCACCCGCTTGGCTCGCGCCTACAACACGGTCATTCCACCGTCCGGCAAGATCCTGTCCGGTGGTGTCGATGCCAACGCCCTGCACAAGCCGAAGCGCTTCTTCGGAGCGGCTCGAAATATTGAAGAAGGTGGGTCGCTGACGATCGTCGCGTCCGCCCTGGTCGACACCGGTTCGCGAATGGACGAGGTCATCTTCGAAGAGTTCAAGGGGACCGGTAACTCCGAGATCCATCTCGACCGTAAGCTGATGGAAAAGCGCATCTTCCCGTGCCTCGACATCAACAAGTCGGCGACCCGAAAGGAAGAGCTGCTTCAGCCCCCCGACGTGCTGAACCGAGTTTGGATCCTCCGGCAGCTCCTGCACCCCCTCAACGTCATCGATTCGATGGAGTTCATGCTATCCAAGCTGAGAACGACGAAGAGCAATCAGGAGTTCTTCGAGTCGATGAACTCGTAGGACAGGGTCAGGCGGGCGAGCGGTGGTGCGTCGGGCGTTTCGCACTGCCACTCGCCGACCGCAGCCACGAAGTCGTGGCCGGCGGCGGCGCAAATCGAGCGGATTGCAACTTGGAGTGGCACCCGGTTTGCGTCCACCGCCGGCGTGCCGGACCACCACCTGCCGGCGGATTCAATCCGCAGATTCCGTCGACCCCCGCGAATCCCTCTAATCCTTCGAATCGCTCGAATCACTCGAATCACTCGAATCACTCGAATCACTCGAATCACTCGAATCACTCGAATCACTGAACGGCAGGGCGCTCACGGTCGCTCGCCCAACCTCTTCCGGAGGTTCGGCGGCACTTTCAACGACCAGCTTCGTGCCCGGCGCCTGGTGCGCGATCCTCACGAAACCCAATCCGATCGGGCGCCCGAACGTCGGCGACACCAAGGCCGAGGTCACCTCGCCGGTCACCTTGCCGTCCGCCTCGGTCCGAAGGCGCGAACCGACCGGCGGCGGCGCCTCGCCCGCGAACTCGAGGCCTACCAGGATGTGTTTGACGCCCCCCAGGTTGTGCGCTCGGGCGATGACTTCCTGCCCGACGTAGCATCCCTTCTCGAAGTCGATCGCCTCTTCGAGACGCGCCTCCATGGGAATCGTGTCGGCGTCGATGTCGACGCCGTCTCGAGGCCGACCGTACTCGACCCGCACGGCTTCGAGGGACTCCGGCGATACCGAGGTCGCGGCAGCGTCCCCCAGCCGCTTCTGCCAGGCTTCGAGCTCGTCGGGCGGCACGTGCATCTCGTACCCTGGCGGTCCAAAGCGGGGATCGGCGATGACCGTCACCCCTTCGGTCTGGGCGAACGCGTGCGCCTCACCGGGCACACCCAGCGACAAGCCCTTCAGCAGCGCCTCAGCGCCCGGACCGTAGACGCCGAGCACCGCACGGTCGGGCGACCCGTCGGCGAGGGTGACATCATCCATGATGATCATCTTCGCGATACTGTCGGCGACGGTCTGAGCGTTAACCTCATCCACTTCGACCAGGAGCGCATCTTCCGCGCAGCGAACGCGCAACAGCCCCTCGACCCGACCTCGCGGCGTCGCCTTGATGGCCGGTTGTCCCTGTCCGGGAGCCAGCTTGGCCACGTCGGAGGTGACCATGCCATTGAGAAAACGGACCCGGTCCGGGCCCTCCAAGACCAGCGTGTACACCTCGGGACGAGCCAGGAACCCGACCCCCGAACGCAAGGCGGCAACGTGCTGAGTGATCAACTGCGAATTCATCGAGGCTCCCTTTACGAGGTCTGCGCTTCAAAACCTCTCGCGGCAAGTCGTTTACAAGCTAACCCTAGGCCTAAATCGGACGCCCTTGTGTCAGCCTCGAGCTGTCTTCCCGGTCGTCGTTTCAAGCGCCGAACGGCCCGATGTATGCTGCCCGAAGGCGTGACCAAACCGCCAGCCATGCCCTACGTGGTGGACGTCGAGCTCGTTCAAGACGTGTCTGGGATCGCCTCCCCCGTCGAAGGTTTTCTTCGCCGTTATCGGCACCGCGCCAAGAGCCGTCTGTCCGACGGGACGCGGACCGAACCGTTCATCGCCGACTTTGTCGACCGCGGGCCCCGTCGGCGGGACGCGGTCGCCGTCGCACTCTACATTCCCGACTCAGAGCCCGGCCGTAGCCGAGTCATCCTGCGCCAACAGATGAGATACCCGGTATTCGTGGCATGTGGCGCCGCGCTGGTGACCGAAGTGGTCGCCGGCATCATCGAGGGCGACGAGCCGCCGTCCCGCGCGGCGGCTCGAGAGATCGTCGAGGAGACCGGGCTCGAGGTGCCCGAGACCGCCATTCAAATCCTGGGAGGGCCGTTCTATCCGAGCCCGGGCGTGCTGACCGAGCTGATCCATGTCGCGGCCGCGCCGGTCCCCGCCGACACCCTCGACACCCCGCTGCCCGCGGCCCCCACCGATGGGAGCGCGATGGAACAAGGCGCCCGGCTGATCGCGCTGACGCTCGAGGATGCCCTGACGCTGCCGGCCGGCCCTCCCTCCGCCGGCGACGAGCGGGTCCTGCTGTGTGACGCCAAGACCGAGATCGCGCTGCGACGCCTGTATGAGACTCTTCTGAACGCCGGGACCGACCGGAACGAGAGGTCGGCATGAAGCGAGTGCTCGTTGTCGCCAAACTCACGTCGCTCCAGCTGCTGCGCGAAGACCCGTCGCCGGGCGCCCGCCGCATGCTCGACATGATCGCGCAGAAACATCCGTCGGTTTCGGGTATCCAGCCGGCCCACGAGCAGCACATGGTGTCCTTGCGGTTGGTCCGGGAGGTGCTCGAGCGCCGCCACATGGATTTTACGATCCAGACCACCATGCCTCCCAAGCCGATCCAGGGCGTCGACGCTGTCCTCACGGTGGGTGGCGACGGCATGGTCCTCGGCGTGTCTCACGTGGTCACCGATGACACGCCGGTTCTCGGCGTCAATTCGGCCCCTCGCTTCTCGGTGGGCTATCTGACGGGGGCGTTCGCGGCCACCCTCGACGATACCCTCGACAAACTGGCCAACGGATCCCTCCAGCCTCGGATCGTCCACCGCCTCCGAGCCCAGATCGGCGACGAGTCCCTGGGAGGCCCCGTGCTCAACGACGTCCTGTTCTGCACCGACAACCCGGCCGTCATGTGTCGGTACCAGCTCCGATGGCCCGAGGGCGAGGAGCTGCAACGGTCGTCCGGGGTGTGGGTGTCGACCCCAGCCGGCAGCACGTCCGCCCTGGCCTCCGCCGGCGGACCGATCTTACCGCTCGGTGCCAAGCAGTTCGCGCTCCAAGTCCGCGAACCGTACGCGCCACCAGGCGCCGCGGTCCGATACAAGAGCGCGGTTCTTCAAAACGAAGAGCTCACCATTGAAAACCGTTCCCAGCAGGCCAGCGTCTACCTGGATGGATCCCACCGCCGGTATCCCATTCCTTTCGGCGAAAAGCTGGTCATCGGCCTGCACGAACGCCCGCTGCGTCTGGTTCGGCCGTGAGGTACGACCGCTACGCGCAGATCAATGAGGGGTTGCGCTTGTACCAGCAAGGCGCCGCTTGGGACGCTCACGAAGTCTGGGAACCGGTGTGGCTGAGCGCCGAAGGCGACGACAAGCACCTCTTGCAAGCGCTGATTCAGGTCGCGGCCGCCGTTCACAAACATCAGCAAGGGGTGGCGCCCGGCGTCCGGAAGAATCTCGACAAGGCACTTGCCAACCTCGAGCGCATAGGTCGCTCGGCGTGCCTAGGAATCGACGTGGTCGGGCTGATCGAGACCATCCGGGCCCATCATCCAGGCTCGAGCCACGCTTCGAACGCTTCTTCGACCCCGACCTTCGTCGCACCGGCCCTCCCCTCGAGCACCGGCCCCGACGGCTTCGTGTATCTGCACGGCTTCGCGTCCAGTCCGCTCTCGAAAAAGGCGACCATCGTCGTTCCGCCGCTTCGGCGCCGAGGCTGGTCCGTGTCGGTCCCCGATCTCAACGAAGACGACTTCACCCATTTGACCATCAGCCGGGCGCTGAGGCGGGTTCGGCGTCTGCTGCGCGACCGAACGATCATCATCGGCTCTAGCCTGGGTGGTTATCTCGCCGCTCTCCTCCAACGAGACGAGCCCCGGGTCGTCGCGACGGTGCTCATGGCACCCGCGTTCGAGTTCGCGGACCGCATTCAAACACGCTACGGGGAGGACACGGTTCGGGCGTGGGCCGAGACGGGCACCACGGAGGTCGAGCACTACGGGTACGGTCGCCAGGCCGAGATCGGCTATGGCCTGCTCGAGGATGCCCGACACCACCCGGGTCGGCCGGCGTTGAACGTTCCGACCTATATCTTGCAGGGGCGAAACGACGACGTCGTTCCGGCATCGATGGTGGCCGAGGTCGTCTCGGCCGCGCCGGCCGAACTTGTGACCTACGTCGAAGTCGACGACGACCACGCCCTGGCCGACACCGCCGACCTCGCCGGCGCGGCCGCCGAAGGCTTCGGCGAACGTTTTGGTTTTCGTGCCGATCCCGTCTGAGATCCGCCGGCTCGAGGCGGAGGACACCGGGCCGAATCGACTTGTCGACGTCGCCGTCGACTCCATATTATGAGGAGTTCGTGAGCGAGTCAGACCAACCCTACGTCGGCGGCCAGGCGGTCATCGAAGGCGTCATGATGCGCGCCCCTCGGTGCATGGCGGTCGCAGTGCGCCGCGCCGACGGCACGATCGCGGTGCGCGAAGACGCCTGGACCTCCATTTGGGAGCGCTGGCGGTTCCTGCGGTGGCCCGGCTTTCGAGGCTCCGTGGTGCTGGCCGAGTCCGTCTACAACGGCATGCAGGCGCTGAACTTCTCGGCCAACCAGGCCGGCGCCAGCGGGCCCACGACGAACGTCGACGCGAGGCCGGCCGCCCCCGCCTCTCGGGCCGCGACCGAAACCGCCCCGATCACCGAAGCCGCGGAGGGTGAGGCCCCGCCCCCCGGTGAATCACCCGGCGCCGCATCGGTGGCGTCGGACCCGTCGCCATCGGACCCGTCGCCATCGGACCCGTCGCCATCGGACCCGTCGCCATCGGACGCGTCGCCGTCGGACCCGTCGCCGTCGGATGGGAGCTGGGGCACGATGGCGGTATCGTTCGCATTCGCGATCGCCCTGTTCGTCGGGCTACCGCACCTCCTGGCGTGGGGGGCGGGCAAGTTGACCGGCGCCGGCAGCACCGTCGACTCGTTCGGCTTTCACGTGCTCGACGGCGTGTTCAAGCTGGCGATCTTCGTCGGCTACATTGCCGCGATCTCGATGATTCCCGAGATTCGCAGGGTGTTCCAGTACCACGGCGCAGAACACAAGGTCGTCAACGTATACGAAAACGGGCTGCCCGTGACCCTCGAGAACGCGCGCCGGTTCACCACGTTTCACGCGCGCTGCGGCACCAGCTTCGTGCTGTTCGTCTTGGTGATGTCGATCTTCATGTTCGCAGCGGTCTTCCCGTTCATTCCGAAGGTCTCCGACATCGCGCTGTTCAACCACCTCGCGATGATCCTCATTAAGATTCCGCTGATGCTGCCCCTCGCTGGGTTGGCCTACGAAGTGAATCGCTTCGCGGCTCGCCATCCGCAGCAGTGGTGGGTTCAACTGTTGGTCACTCCGGGGCGTCTCATGCAGCGACTGACCACTCGCGAGCCCGACGATCATCAGCTCGAGATCGCCATTGCGGCCATGCGCGCCGCGCTGCGACGCGACCGAGAGCTGGTCGAAGCCGACCGGCGTTCGACGGCCTCCGTGGCCGTCCAAAGCGCGGACCCTTCGAATGGCGAGGTCGTGGTCTTTCGAAATTTCGACGAGGTTCTCGAAGCCTTACCATCAACGCCGACGGCCGGCCTCACGACCGCCCCCGTCCATTAGCGCTGCTCGCCCCCCCTTCCGCCCCGCGCACCGCCGCTGCGCACCCCTGGCGCCGACCATCGCGACCGCAACCAAGGATTGAGCCATGTTAGAAAAACTCGAAGAAGTAGAGCGCAGATTCGAAGAGGTGACCCAGCAGATGTCCGATCCTTCCGTGGCCCAGGACATCGACGCCATCACCAAGCTCGGCAAGGAGCGCGCTCGGCTCGAAAAAGTCGTCGAGCTGTACCGAGAGCTACGCGACACCGAATCGCAGCTCGAAGGGGCCAAGGAGCTCCTCGATGAAGACGACGAAGAGATGCGAGAGGTCGCCAAGGGCGAGATCAAAGAGCTAACCCCCCGAATCGAGACGCTTCGGGAGCATCTCAACTTCGCCCTGTTGCCGCGAGACCCGCTCGACGAAAAGAACGTGATCCTCGAGATCCGGGCCGGCGCCGGAGGTGACGAAGCGGCTCTGTTCGCGGGCGAGCTGTTCGAGTTGTACCAGCGGTACGCCAGCGAGCACGGCTGGCGGGTCGAGCTGATGACGGCGAGCCCGGGGTCGGTGGGAGGATTCAAAGAGATCATCGGCACCATCAGCGGCGACGATGTCTATTCGAACCTGAAGTTCGAGGGTGGCGTGCACCGAGTGCAGCGCGTTCCGGCGACCGAGTCGCAGGGTCGAATCCACACCTCGACGGTGACCGTCGCGGTCATGCCGGAAGCGGAAGAAGTCGACGTCCAGATCGACCCTGAAGAGATCCGCATCGACTACAAACGGGCGTCGGGCCACGGCGGTCAGTCCGTCAACACGACGGACTCGGCGGTGCGGATCGTGCACTTGCCCACCAATTTGATCGTCGAATGCCAGGACGAAAAGTCTCAGCACAAGAACAAAGCCAAGGCGATGAAGGTGTTGCGAGCCCGGCTGTACGAGCTCGAACGCGCCAAGGCCGCCGCCGAGCGGGGAGAACAGCGCCGATCGATGGTCGGGACCGGCGACCGGTCCGAGAAGGTCCGGACCTACAACTTTCCGCAGGATCGGGTCACCGACCACCGGATCAACCTCACCGTTCATAATCTGCCCAAGATCATGAGCGGAGACCTTGGCCCGCTGGTCACGGCCCTACGGACCCACGCCCAGGCCCAGGCCCTCAATCAAGAAGAGAACTGACACGTTGGACGAACCGGATCGCTGGACCTTGCTGCGAGCCCTGCAGTGGATTCAGGGCTACTTCGCAGACAAGGGCCTCGCCACCCCCCGGCTCGACGCCGAGGTCATCATGGCGCACGTGCTGAAGACGGAGCGGGTGATGCTCTATGCGCGCTTCGACCAGCCGCTGCAGGGGCCGGAGTTGGCCGCCATCAAGCAGCTGGTCGCTCGGCGGGCCCGCCGTGAACCGGTCGCCCACCTCGTCGGACACAAAGAGTTCTGGAGCCTAGACCTGACGGTCAATCGAGATTGCTTGATTCCGCGACCGGATTCCGAGACGGTCATCGAAGTGGCGCTCGACCGGTGCAAGTCGAGCGCCATCGAACGCATCGTCGACGTTGGCACCGGAAGCGGCTGCTTGGCTCTGGCCCTAGCGCACGAACGGCCGAGCGCCCGCGTATTCGCTCTGGAGGCTTCGGCGGCCGCCCGCGCGGTTGCGGCGCTGAACGCGGAGCGAACGGGTCTCGCCGACCGAGTCGTCATCTGCGACAGTGACCTTGTGAGCGGCCTGCCGGCCGAAGGCATACCGGTGGATCTTCTGGTCGCCAACCTTCCGTATATTCCGACCGCCGACATCGACGACCTGATGCCCGACGTTCGCTTCTTCGAGCCCCACCTCGCCCTCGACGGCGGCCCGGATGGCCTCGACCTCTATCGACGGCTGCTCCGCGAGATGCCGGCGGTCCTCGCGAACAACGCCCAGGTGGTGCTGGAAGCCGCACCCGATCAGATCGCCCAGCTGGCCGAGTTGCTCTCGCAAGCCGGATTAACGGATATCGCGACGTACCTCGATGTGGGCGACAGGCCTCGCGTTGCGGCCGGACGTTACCCGTAGGAGCGCTCACGGTGGTCTGGCTGGCAGGAGACGGCCGTGGCGAGCCGCGGTGGTCGATGGCGGCGACCGGCCGGCGTTCGCTGAAGACGACGGGTTCAGCGGCGCGCGTCAGGCAAACAACTCTTTGAGAGACGAGACGGTCAGGATTCGTTCGACCCACCGATGAAGCTCATCCGGGGACGCGTTGTGCACCCGAGCCATGACATCGGGGGCCGGCTCGCCGAACTTCAAAGAGATCTGGCGCAGAAGCATCTCGGCTTCCCCTCGTTGCTGCAAACGCTCGTACATTGTCATGCAGGACCTCTCCAAATCTGGGTCGGCTTCGGCGGCTGCTTCCAACGCCACCGGAACCGGCTGTTCGGACACCTCAACGTGATACTTGACCACTGCCAACGCCGCATCCTGTTTCCCGGCCTGCCACAACTCGCGGAAGGCCGTCACCCAGCTCTGTTTCACCGCCGGGTTCACCAACCCTCTACTACGGAGCGACCACAGCACCAACCGTAGGAACGGTGACTCGGACCGGGCAGATAACGATAACTCATCGTGGGTGGTCAGGTCATCAAGAATATACATGAAGTCTGGTATGAGCGGCCGGAGGGCTTCGACCAACGGCCCCGGACCCGCGTACAGGCGCCGAAACGAGGTCGGTGAGGTCCATTGTCCCGGCCCCTGCCCGAGCACGACCGGTACGATCATCGGCAACTGCCCGCCCGGAAGGCCCCGGTTGCGGCGGAGCTTACTCCATATTCGAACCATGTATTCCAATAGGCGAAGGCCCATCATCGGATCGTTGCGCGATTGATGCTCGAGGAGGATCCAGATGAACGCGTCGCCCCCCCCGTGGACTTCGACCCGATAGAGGATGTCGCAGTGCCGCTCCGACAGGTCTTCCTCGACCAAGCGACCGGACTCGACTCTCATCGTTGGCCAGTCGAGCTGCCCCCAGATCGCCGTCGGAAGCACGTGCCTCAGCTCCTCGCAGGCCACCTCCAAATTCTCGAACGCATACAAGAACAGCCGGTCGTGGGGAGAGTTCACCGACACGAATACAGGCTGTCGTGCGGCGTCGCGCCGGGCAAGTGTCCAGCGCCCTTGCGTTCCCCCGCGGTTGCCGTCACCGTCGGACGGTGAGTGTGTCCGCGGTCGACTGGCCATCGGTCCTGCACGCGGTCCAGACCGCCCGCTGGGGTCGCGACGAACGGATCCGACGGGTGCGCGCCCTCATCGATCGCGCCTTCGACGCCCCCTTCGGACTCGACGAGCTGGCCGCCGAGGCGCACCTGTCTCGCTCCCAGTTCATTCGCGCATTCAAGAGGACCTACGCGCAGACGGCCGATGATGGTCAGCCGAGGTCTCGTCCGGCCGCTGTCCGGTCCGCCGTGTTGCTTCGCACGCCTGTACGGCGGGCTGATCCTCGGAGGCCCCGCCGGGCGCCCGATTCGCTGACTCGCGAAGCCAGCCCGCTACCATTGCGACTTTTCGAGAAGCGACGTCTTTCCGCGGTGGTTAAGCTGGCTTCACCATGATCACCAAGCTCTCGCACGCCACCATCTACGTCGCTGACCACGAGGTCGCGCTCGACTTCTACGTCGGCAAGCTCGGTTTCGAAGTCCGTACCGACAACGACATCGAAGGCTTTCGTTGGGTCACCGTGGGCCCGAAGACCCAGCCCGACCTGGAAATCGTGCTGATGAAGCTGTCTTCGAACCCGATGATGTCCGAAGAGACCGTCGCTCAGATCCGGTCCCTGATGGAACAGGGCGCGCTCGGGGCCGGCGTGTTCAGCACCGATGACTGCCGCCAGACCTACGCCGACCTGAAAGCGAAGGGCGTTGAATTCATGACGGAACCGACCGAGCGTCACTACGGCATCGAAGCGATCCTCAAAGACCCCTTCGGCAATTGGTTCTCGATGACCCAACCCACTCCCTGAGGTCTCTGGTCAGGGCCCTGGAGCCACCGACTCTCGATGCCCTACCGGATCGCCGAACTCACCCGACGGACTGCGGCCGAAACTGGCCATCGAGATGCTCGCCAGGTCGGGTCGAGGCTCCGGGATCGACACCCCCACGTGCTGGACGGCGGCTCGGATCCCTTCGTCTCGAAAAGCGAGAGCGAGCGCCAAGCGAACATCGTGTTTCAAGAGCCACGCCTTCGAAGGGAGTTCGGCCCAAGCGGCCAGGATGCAGTGAACGCCGTCTCGGGTGAGGTCAAGGACCCAGAACTCCGGGTCCTCGTGGCCGGCAAAGTTCGCGCTGGACCGCGCCGCCTCGACAGCGAGGGTTCGCACCCGCTCCACATCCGCCTCGTAGGAGACCCAGACATCAACCGCGGCCCAGATGTGCTGGTCGTGAAGCGAATAGTTGACGAAGCTGGAATGCAGCATCTGGCTATTGGGGACGACGTACCGACGCCAATCCCACAGCTTGATTGTGGTGTGGGTCGCCGTGATGTCTTCGACCGTTCCGTACAGGTCGCCCATCGCCACCGTATCGCCGAGGTTGATCAGCTTGGAGCCGGAGATCACGAGCCCCGCAATCGCGTTTTCGAGGAACGGCCGAGCCGCCACCCCTCCGAGCAAGGTGACGATAGCGATCAAGACCGAGACCAGGGTCGCCGGCGCACGATCCAGAAACGGCAGACCGATCAAGACCACCGTAACGAAGAAGACCAGCGGGACCACGATGCGTCGGGTCACCGTGAACTGCTGATCGATGCTCTCGGAGGCCCGTCGCCGGGCCACCGCGGTCGGATTGTCGACCGGAGTCTCGGTCGGAATGGCTTCGAACTGTCGTTTCGCGAACAAGCGTCGAAGACGGACCGCACGGGTGCGGTACAGGCCGATGTTGACCCGAACGACGGTCACCAGGCCGGCCGCGACCACGACGATGACGTATGCGCCAACCCACCAGTTATCGGTCACGCGATGATCCTGAACCCGAGGAATTGAACCGTCCAGCCTTGCTGGAAGATCGATGATTCATCTCGGTGCCATCGTGCCTCGATTCGCGTCGATACTCCCGGCAGGACGAAGCCCTCCCAACCCTTCTGGCCCCTGACCCAGCCCATGTCCGAACGCCAAGCGGCCGCCCCGGACCCGAGGCCCGGACCCGCCGTCTTGCACGGGGCCTCGCGACCTCCTAAACAACCTCGGTGTGAGATCGGTGCTTCTCGCCCACCTAGCGGCCACGCTGTTCATGACCGGCGTGATCTGGATCGTGCAGGTCGTCCACTACCCTCTGTTCGACGGCGTCGGAATCGACGGCTTCCCCCGGTACGAAGAGAACCATGCCCGACTCATCACCTACGTGGTCATGCCGGCGATGCTGCTCGAGCTCGGTACGGCGGCTGTCTTGGCGACCGTGCCCTCCGGTCAGCCCGGTTTCGCCTACATCGGCCTCGCGCTCGTGATGGGAATCTGGGCGTCGACATTTTTCTTGCAAGTCCCCCTGCACAGCCGCCTTTCGACCGGTTTCGATCCGTCGGCTCACCGCTGGTTGGTGACCACGAACTGGATTCGCACCGGGCTGTGGAGTTTGAGAGCCGGGCTCGTCCTGTTCTGGGTACATGGCCGCCTTGAGATCTGACTGTACGCGCTCGATGCACTCACCGGCCCCGAAGGCCCAAACCGGTTGAACTTTGCGTGCATCGGCGGCACATCACGGCCGTGGCCCGCCGCGTTCTGACCATCATCGTCAACTACAAGACGCCCGACCTCACGATTCGTTCGTACCGAAGCGCCCTCGAACAGCTGCGCGACGGTGTCATCATGATAGTGGACAATGAGTCGGGCGATGGCTCCTTCGAGAAAATTGCCCAGGCGGTTGAAACCGACGGGGTCGTAGACCGGGTGCAGGTGCTCGCGTCGGGCCACAACGGCGGCTTCGGGTACGGAAATAACTTCGCCATCCGTCGAGGGCTGGCGAGCGAGCCGCCCTTCGACTACTTTTATCTGCTCAACTCCGACGCCTTTCCCGAAGAAGGCGCGATCGACCTTTTGATCGACCTCCTCGAAAAGCGCCCCGAGGCGGGCATCGCCGGCAGCTATATCCACGGCGTCGACGGGACCCCGCACGAAACCGCGTTCCGGTTCCCCACGGTGGCCGGCGAGCTCGAGGGTACCCTCCGCCTCGGGGTGGTCACGAGGCTTCTCAAAGACTACGTGGTGCCACTGGGCCTGCCCAAGCAGGTCACTCAGGTCGACTGGCTGGCCGGCTGCAGCATGATGATCCGTCGCCGCGTGCTTGAAGAGGTCGGCCTCTTCGACGAAACGTTCTTCCTCTACTACGAAGAAACGGACCTGTGCATGCGGGCCCGCCGCCACGGCTGGTTGACGTATTACGTGCCTGATAGTCACGTCGCTCACGTCGGCTCCGCGTCGACCGGCTTTCAAGACTACACCCGACGGACCCCAACCTACTGGTTTGACTCCCGCGAGCACTACTTCCGCAAGAACTACGGTAACCGGTATCTGTGGGCGGCCAACGCGATGTGGTTGGTCGGGCAGTCCATGTGGACGGTGCGGCGAAGGATTCAAAACAAACCGGCAGCCAACGGCCCTCGAGTCATCGAGGACTTTGTCCGTCACATGGTGCGGCGGACGCCGGCCTCGTAGCCGTCCTTCCGCGCCCTTCTTCCAAAGGACGAGGCGTCGGAATCGCCACTCGCGCGGCGAGGACCGCCAGCACGAGCTCGGGTCGAACGGGTTTGCTCATGACGATCACCCCCGACGGCACCCAGCGATGCGGGTCGGGCCAACCGGTCAGCACGACCACTTTCTCGAGCCGCTCCGGCCAGCGCCGCTCGATATTCTGGAGCAGGGTTCGGCCGTCCATCGGGGTCATCTTGAGCGCCGTGATCAAGGTAGCGTCCGGATGGCGCTCGAAGTGCGCCAGCGCCTCCTGCCCGTCCCCCGCTACATACACGACGTAACGGGGCTCGAGGAGGCTGAGGAGCGCCCGACGGACCAGTTCGGACCCATCGGCGACGACGACCTCGAACCTCGCTTGCCCGCCCACGAAAATTAGGTGTCGTTCGAACAGGCCGATGTGACGACGGATGGGCGAGGGCCAAGCCAGCCGTCTGGCCTGGTCGTAGGGGTATACCGACCGGCAGATTGGAAGGCAGGGGGAGGAGCGCGGAGGGCGTCAGGGCTGAGCGCGGTGCTCAAGGGCCTGGCGAACTTCGCGCTGGCGGAACGCCTCCTCCGCGTCGTCTAGGAACTTACGGAGACGGTTGGCCAGGATGCGCACGTTAGGCTCGAGAACCATCGAATCGTGGTCGCCGGGCACTTCGAAGACTTCGATCTTGTCGACGTGCTGACCCCAACCGTTGTCTTCGTACACGAACGAGCGGTAAGAGTTCACAAATCGGTCCGGACCGAGAATCCATCGCTTGTCGAGCTTCGGCCGGAACAGGACCACCGGGCCCGGATACGGTTTCAGCTGATAACGAGGCAACGCCGCCCGGAACGCCGCCTCGATGGTGTCGTTCTGGAACTGAGGAATCTCACCGACCTCGGCGGCCCCGCCGAGGCGCTTCTTCAGGCGCTCGACCTCCCACTTCATCCGGTTTTCGGCCCACTCGGCGAAGTACTGGGGTCCTTTGCGGGTGAACTCGATCATCTGGATCTTGGCGCGATCGGCCGCGGTGAGCGGCGGCGTCACCGGCAGGATGGTGTCGAGCATGACCATCAAGGCCACCTCGTCGCCCTGGGCCCGCAGCTGCTGGCAAATCTCGTAGCCGGTGATGCCGCCCCCGGAGAAACCGCCCACTAGATAGGGGCCCTTCGGCTGAACGACCTTCATCTCCGCGATGTAATCGCGGGCGGCCTCCTCGAAGGTCTCATGCGGCTCTTGGTCTCCGTACAAGCCTCGGGCCTGCAGCCCGTAGAACGGGCGGTCCCGCCCCACCAGGCCGGCTAGGTTTCGCAGGTTCAGAACGTTGCCGAACATGCCGGCCACCAGGAAGAACGGGGTTTTGTCGGCGGATTCGTCCTGGTTCATCGTGACCAGGTGGGTGAATCGAGTCCGGGTCGAGGCCGATTCCCGCTCCGGCTGACCGTTGGTTTCCGGCGCGATGTCGCCGATCTGCTCCTTGATCAAGCCCGCGAACGTCTCGACCGTGGGTGCCTCGAACAACACCGACATCGGATATTCGACCTGAAACGCTTTTCGCACCTGGGCGAACAGACGCACCGCGATCAGCGAGTGCCCCCCCAAGTCGAAGAAGCTGTCCTTCACCCCGATCTTATCGACGCCGAGCAGGTCTTCCCAGTAGGACACCAACGTGCGTTCGACCTCGTCGCGCGGCTCGACGTACTCGCTGTCGAGCTCGGGCCGCGCAAACTTGGTATCACTGCTCGTGCGTGCCTGGTTGGTTTGGGTGGTCTGGCGCTTCAGCCGGTCGAGGTCGAGCGAGCTGACCACCACCTCCGGTCCGAGGTTGGCGGTCAGGGCCCTTTCGAGCGCCTCGATGCCTTCCGCCGGCAGGATGCCTTGCTCCATGTTCCGGCGCAGCTGCTGCTCGGCCGGCGACAAGGTGCCCTCTTCGCGCCCCTCGGTCTTGCGCTCGAGCTCGGACGCGGTCGGCGGCGTCGACAAAACCACTTCGGGGTCGGTGTCCAGCCGGTTGACCGAGAAGCCCTCGACCTCCACGACCACGTTGCCCTCGGCATCGGTCACCGTGACGTCGAACGACGCGCTCCCCGCCAGCTGACTGCTGTCGCTTCGGACCCGGACCCAGCTTCGAATATGGCTGGGTAGGGGTCCGTGTTTCTTGACGCTGCGGTACGACACCGGGACCCATAGCTGCTGGCCGGTGTACCCTTCGATGAGATCCATGGCGAAGCCGGTGGCCAAGTCCATCATCGCGGGGTGCAATTGCCACGTCGGCAGGTCGTCGAGGTAGGTGCCTCCGAGGCTCAGCTCCCCGTACGCCTCTCGGTCGCCGAAGGCCGCCCGCTTGAGAACACGCCATCGAGGCCCGAACCGAAGGAAGGCCTCTTGAGGGCTCTGCATGTCGTCGGTGTCGGCGGGCGTGCGGGCCGGCCCGCATCGCGCGACCAGCTGATCGATATCGACCGGCACCACCGGAAGCAGCCGGCGCAACAGCAACCGGGCTTGCCCGTGATTTTCCCAACCCGAGCGATCTTCGGCCTCGAACTCGCTCCGGACGATCATGTCGTAGCCTTCCGGAGTGGGCTTGAGGCGAACCTCGACGGTCTTCGTTTCGCCGTCGTCGACCCGCAGCGGCCGCAGGAAGAACAGGTCACGAATCTCGAACGAGCCGGTCTCCCCGAATTCGGACAACGCCGCCCGAGCCAGCTCTAGATAGCCGGTACCCGGAAGCAAGGGGATGCCGCCCTTGGTGCGGTGCTCGTTCAGCACCCACATGTCGCGAACGCTGTACGACTTGCGAAGGATGCGGTCGTCGCTGCCGTCATTGAGCTTGTGGTCGAAGAGCGGGTGGCTCGCCGGCCGCGGCTCGCTCTCCTTGCGGGTGCCGAGCATGCTTCGGATCGTTTCCGCCGCGAGGCCGACCTCGTTCCAGATACCCCAATTCAGAGCCAGGAAGTACGGCTTGTCATCGGAGGCCTTCGACTGGGCGTACGCGTTCATGAAGGCGTTCGCGGCGACGTAATCGACCTGCCCCGGAGGCGCGATCACCGTCGACGTCGACGAGAACAACACCATGAAGTCGTACGGGACTTCGTCGAGCACCCGCTCGAGCACCATCGTGCCGTGCACCTTCGGCGCGAACGTGTCTTCGACCGTCGCTTGGCGCTTCATTTGAATGAGATCGTCGTTGGTGACGCCCGCGGCGTGCAGAACCCCATCGATGCGACCGAACCGCTCCAGGGCATCCTTGACGACGGTTCGCATCGCCATGATGTCGGTGACATCGGCGGTGCCCACCATGACCTCGGCGCCGGCGGCCTCGAGCTCTTTGAGCTTCGATAACTTCTTGCTGGTGCGTTCGTCTTCTCCGTGCAGCTGGATCCAGACGTCCCAACCGCTACGTTCAGGGATCTCGGTTCGCCCGATAAGCACCAGCCGAGCCTGGTATCGCTTCGCGAGGTGCTCGGCAAAGGTGAGCCCGATGCCCCCGAGGCCGCCGGTGATCAAGTAGACCCCTTGTTGCTTCAAGCCGCGAGCGAGCCCCTCGGCGACCTTGGGCCGGCGGTGGACATAGCGCTGCACATGCCGCTGGCCGCCGCGATACGCGACGATCTCGTTTTGGCCCGCCCGCGACAACTCGGATTCGAGCTGGTCGACGATGTCGTCGACGGTGGGCGGGCGATGAGCGCCGTTGGCGCGTCCGTTGGTGTCCAGCTTGGGAAGCGGCAGGAAGTCCAGAAGTCCTTTGGTGCCGGGAAGCTCGACGTCGACGGCGCTGCAGGTCACGCCTTCCATCTCACGAGGAATCACCTTCGCCGGACCGAGGAGGGTGGCCTTTTCGGGGTACTTCAGCCCCTCGCTTCCGACGCGCTGCATATCACTCGAAACGACCGTGATATGAAGCGGGACGGGCAGGTTCTCGTCGGCGATCGACTGGGCCAAGAACAGCAGGCTGTAGAAGCCCTGTTCCTGGTTTCGGAAGAAGAAGCTCGAACCGAGCCGGAAAGACTCGGTCTGCGTTACCGACCACATGTGGACGATGCGGGTCGGGGTACGTCCGCTGCTGACCAGGTCTTGAATCAGAACATCGTACTCTTCGCGCCCATGCTCGGGCATCACCGTGTACTCGTCGACGGAGCGGCGATAGTAAGCGTCGCCGGCGTGCACCACCACCACGTGGTGGCCTTTGCCTCTCAGTCGCTCGGCCAATCGGGCGCCGATGCCCACCTCGTCGAGGAAGATGAGCCAGCTCTCGGTCGGGCCGTCGCCCAGGTCATCGACCGGCTGCTGGCTCCAGTACGGTTGATACCACCAGTCGAGCGGGTCTTCGATCCGCTCGAGGAAGCGCAGGTCTTCCTGCGACTCGCCCTGTGGCGCCGGATCGACCCAGTATGGCTGGTGTTGCCAAGCATACGTCGGAAGCTCGGTCCGATGGCGCTGCTCACCTTCGTACCGGGCGCCGATGTCTACCGGGACCCCGGACGCCCACAGTCGCCCGAATGCGGTCAGCACATGGGCGTCGGCGGGCACGTCCTCTTCGGGATGCGGCAACGAATTGATGACGTTGGTGGTAGGTTTGATGCCCGGGTGGCCCCGCACCAGCGAGCTCAAGGTGCGGCCGGGTCCAACCTCGAGAAACACCCGGTCGGGCTTGTCGAGCAGAGTCTCGACGCAGTCGGCAAACAGAATCGTGTTTCGGAGGTGTTCGACCCAATAGTCGGGGCTCGTCGCCTGCTCGTCGGTCATCCAAGTGCCCGTCCGGTTGGACACGATCGGTACCTTCGGTGGATTGAGCGGGATCGACGCCAGGTACTCTCGAAACCTTGGCAAGAGAGGATCGAGGGTCCGGGTGTGGCTCGCCGCTTTGATCCGCAACCGGCGGAAGTCGACCTCCATGCTGGTCAACTTTTCCTCGAGCCACTCCACGGCGGCGATGGTTCCAGACACCACGCACATGTCGGGCGCGTTGATCGTGGCGATGTCGAGCTTGCCCTCCAAGAGGGGTTCAAGGCTCGCCCGGGGTAGCTGAACGCTGACCATGCGGGCCGCCTCGGCGGTCTCGAGAAGCTGCCCGCGAAGGAGCACGAGCCCTAGCCCGTGCTCGAAGCTCAACACGCCGGCAACCGCTGCGGCCGTGTTTTCGCCGAGAGAGTGGCCAACGAACGCGTCGGGCTTGACGCCCCACTCTTGCCAAAGCTCGGCCACCGCGTACTCGACCAGGTAGATGAGCGGCAACATGATCGGGGTCTCGCCCATCTTCTCTTTGGCCGCCTCTTCCTGCCCCGGAGCCGGAAAGACGATCGACCTGTAGTCGACACCGGTCTTGGCCATGAGCCATTCGAAGCCCCGGTCGAACGTGTCCTGGACGGAGCGCTCGGTCTCGTACAGCGCCTTCGCCATGTTCGGGTACTGAGAAGCGCCCCCGGTGAACGTGAACACCACCGGCGCTTTGTCGGTGGTCGCGACGTGCGTGTGCACGCGGAGGCGATCGTTCTCACTCAGGAACCGGGCGGCTTCATCGTGGCTCGAAGCCGCGACCACCCGCCGCTGTTCGAACCACTTCCGGCCGTGCAAGAGCGTATGCGCCACGTCGGCCAGCGGCTGGTCGCCCCGGGCCTTCAAATGCTCGGCCAGCTTCGTCGAGTACGCTTCAACCGATTTGCGGGTCTTGGCCGAGATGGGCAGGATGTGCAGGCGCTGCCGGCTCGCCGAAGAAACCGAACGCTCCGGCGGCTGCTGGACGACGACGTGAGCGTTCGTGCCGCCCACGCCCAGCGAGTTGACCGCCGCCCGACGGGGCGTAGCACCGTTGGCCCACTTGTACAGCTCGGTGTTCACGATGAACGGGCTGTTGTCGAAGTCGATGTTCGGGTTGGGCCTTTCGAAGTTCAGGCTCGCCGGAATCAGGCCGTTGCGGACGGCGAGCGACGCCTTGATGAGGCTCGCGACGCCGGCCGCGGTATCGAGGTGACCGATGTTGGTCTTGACCGATCCGATCCGACAGAACTGCTTGTCGTCGGTTTGCTGCCGGAACGCTTGGATCATCGCCGACAGCTCGATCGGGTCACCCAGGTAGGTGCCGGTGCCATGGCACTCGACGTAGCCGATGGTGGCCGGATCGACGTCGGCGACCACGTACGCTTCCGACATTGCGGCCGCCTGTCCGTCGACGCTCGGCGCCAGGTACCCCACTTTCGACGAGCCGTCGTTGTTGACCGCCGAGCCTTTGATGATCGCGTGAATGTGGTCGCCGTCTTCGACCGCGTCGGTGGCTCGCCGCAAGACCACCACGCCGGCCCCGCTGCCGAACACGGTGCCCTGCCCTCGGTGGTCGAACGCATGGCAGTGCCCATCGGGCGAAAGGACTTCGCCCTCCTGGTAGACGTAGCCGAGCCCATGGGGAACTTCGATGGTCACGCCGCCGGCGAGGGCCATGTCGCACTCGCCGGACAGTAGGCTCTGGGAGGCGAGGTGGGTGGCGACCAGCGAGGTCGAGCACGCGGTCTGAACATTGATGCTCGGGCCTTTCAGGTCGAGCAAGTATGAGACCCGAGTCACCAGGAAGTCTTTGTCGTTGCCGGTGTGCCGCAACAGGAAGAAACCGACGCTGTCCAGAAGCTCGGGATTCCTTAGAACGTTCAGCGCGAAGTAACCCTCGAAGCCGCAGCCGCCGAACAGGCCGACGCGACCATCGAACCGGTCCGGTGGCTTCGCCGCGTTTTCGAGGGCCTCCCAGCAACACTCCGTAAATACGCGATGCTGAGGGTCGAGGATCGCGGACTCTCTGGGGCTGAAGCCAAAGAATTCACCGTCGAACATCTCGAGGTTGTCGAGCGGTGCGGCCGCCGGAACATATTTCGGGTTGCGCAACCTATCTTTCGTCTCACCCCGCGCGAGCAGCTCCTCTTCGCTGAAGAAGCGAACCGACTCTACGCCCTTGAGGAGGTTGTCCCAAAAGGCGTCGATGGTCGACGCACCTGGAAGCCGGGCGGCCATACCGATGATAGCGATGTCGTTTTCGGATACTTCGAATTTGGCCATCGTGACCCTCTAGACTGTCGTTCAAGTCGTCGCGGCCCATCGGCCGACCACGTTTCTCGGTGACGTGTATCTGTGACGCGTTTCTGCGCGGTCCTTCGGCCCTCGAGCTTCGTTAAGCCCGAGGCCGCCGGCGCCGTTTCATCATTTCGAGGCGCTTGCTTCCCCGGTCCGCCGCCTGCTGCGTGGTCTCCGACGAGCCGTCGGCCAGGAAGCTGGAAAAGGACCGGATGGTGGGGAACCGGAACAGGTCGGTCAGCGACACCGGGGACTCCACGACCTGCTGCAAGCGACGGTGCATTCGCACCACCAACAGCGAGTGCCCACCGATGTCGAAGAAGTTGTCTTCGACCCCGACCTGCTCGAGACCGAGCGTCTCTTTCCACAGGGCGACGAGTTGATTCTCGAGGTCGCTTTCGGGCGCGACGTGCTCGACCTCGACCTGAGTGGAGCGCACCTGCTCCGGCGGCGGCAGCTGCTTGCGGTCGACCTTTCCGTTCGCCGTCAGCGGCATCCGGGTCATCGGCACGACCGCCGCCGGTACCATGAACTCGGGCAGCACTTTTCGGCAGCGGTCCCGGATGGCCTGAGTGTCGAGGGCGCCCTGCGCCGAGACGACGTAAGCCACCAGGCGTTGGTCACCGGGTACGTCTTCTCGGACGATACACACACACTCCCGGACCCCTTCGTTTTCGATGATCCGGGCTTCGATCTCGCCGAGCTCGATCCGGTAGCCGCGGATTTTGACCTGGTGGTCGATCCGCCCCATGAACTCGACGATGCCGTCGGCCCGCCACCGCACGAGGTCGCCCGTACGGTACATCTTTCGAGCGTCGCTCACGAAGGGATTGGGAACGAACCGGTCCGCGGTGAGCTCGGGCCGCTCGTGGTACCCGCGCGCAACGCCGAGCCCGCCGATGTACAGCTCACCCGCGACCCCCAGCGGGACCGGCTGACGGTGTTTGTCGAGCACGTACAGTTGGGTGTTGGCGATCGGCGTTCCGATCGGAATCGAGGTCGGAATTGAAACCGGCGGCGCCCCTTCGATACGCTCGAGTCGATAGGTCGAAGACCAAATGGTGGTCTCGGTCGGCCCGTACATGTTGGTCACCGTGCCCGGGATCGTTTCGGTGAGCGCCTTCGCAAGCTCGGGCGGGAAAGCCTCGCCGCCGACCATCATGTGCTGAATGGTCGCCAACGCCGCTTTGTTCTCATCGGTCATCAGGAGCATGCGAGCCATCGAGGGTGTGCACTGCAGGTGAGTGACCTGGTGTCGCTTCACCTGGGCCGCAAAGCCGTAGTCGACGTCGTCGACGGGCGGCTTCTCGTTTGCGAGGTGCTTGAGCTCGGCGATTCGAGGCAGGCTTCCCATGATCGCGTCGGTCGGAACGCCGAAGTCGAGCAGGCATGCGATCTCGTCGACGTCGCGCGCCTTGAGCGTGTCGACCATCTCGATGCACTCGTCGATCGTGCCGAACAAGCCGCTCTCGTCGAAGTATCGGGTGAACGCGAAGTCGAGGATCGCGTCGAGTTCTTCTTGCGACAGGCTCGACAGGTCGATGTCGGCCGGACGAGCTTCTTCACCCTTCGGACGCTTGAACGCCGGGAAGGCCCACGCAAAGCCTTTGACGAGCGCCACCGAGCTGCCGAGGTAGTCCTTCAGCGGCTGGCGAACGATCTCGCGAACCTCGTCGCGGTCTTCGCCCACGAAGGTGTGCAGCATCAAGGTCACGATACCCTTCGCGGGGTCGAGTCCCGCCTCGGCGCGCGCTTCGCGGTAGAGCTTGATCTTGCCCGCCACCTCGTCGACGTCCTGGCCCAACAGGTGGGTCAAGACGTTGGCACCGGTCCGCCCCGCCACTTTGTAGGTTTCGGGGTTGCCCGCGGTGGTGACCCAGATCGGCAGCTCTTTTTGCACCGGGCGCGGCAGCGACCGGATAGGCACCATCTGGCCCATCGGGTTCTCGAAGTCGACCGCATCCCCCCGCCATAACCGGCGAACGATGTCGATCTGCTCGACCATGACCTTCTTCGACTCCTTGAAGTTCTCGGGCCGAAGGACGAAGTCGTTGGGCTGCCAGCCGGAGGCGAACGATAGCCCCGCCCGACCGTTCGTCAGATTGTCGATGACCGCCCACTCTTCAGCGATCCGAACCGGGTGGTGCAGCGGCGACACGCACGATCCCGATCGCACCGAGATGCTCTTGGTGACCGCCGCGATCGCCGCTCCGGTCACCGAGGGGTTCGGGTAGGGGCCTCCGAAGGCGTGAAAGTGCCGCTCCGGCGTCCACACCGACGCGAAGCCGTGCTGGTCGAAGAACTTAGCGCCCTCGAGCATCAGCTTGTATTTGTCGCGACCCTCGGCGTCGTCGTTGCCCCACATGAAGAGGCCGAAGTCCATGCCACGAGTGTACGCGACGGGCGGACGAGTCTTTTTCTCGCGGGCTCGGTCTCGGTAGAGCACGACTTTGAAGCCTCGGCACAGCGTCCAAAACAGCTCGAGAACCGAGATGTCGAACGACAGACTGGTCACCGCCAACCAGGTGCCGGGCGGGTCGTGGGGAATGCGGTCGTCCATCCCGACGAAGAAGTTGACCACGTTGCGGTGCTCGAGCATCACGCCCTTCGGCTTGCCCGTGGACCCGGAAGTGTAGATCACGTAGCAGAGGTCGCTGCTGACGCTGACCGAGGTGAGATTGCGGTCGTCGTGGCGCCCGATATCGATCCAGTCGCTGTCGACCCGAACCACATCCGCGGTGTGCGGTGGCAATCTCGCCGACAGCTTCTGCTGGGTCAAAATGACCGGCACTCGGGAGTCCGCGATCATGTAGGCGATCCGGTCGTGCGGATAATCCGGGTCGAGCGGCACGTAAGCGCCACCCGCCTTGAGGGTCGCCAAGATGCTGACCATCATCTCGACGGAGCGCTCGACATAGATCCCGACCAGGGTGCCGGCCCCTACCCCCCGGCGACGTAGATGCTGAGCCAGCTGATTCGAGCGCCGATTCAGTTCCGCGTAGCTGAGGCTCTGTCCCTCGAACACCAGCGCCTCGGCGTCGGGGGTCTGCTCGACCTGCGCCTCGAACAGTCGGTGAATCGTGCCGTCGACGGGCACTGGCCGCTCGGTCTGATTCCACTCCCGGAGGATGAGCCGCCGCTCTTCGGTCGACAGGAGGTCGATGTCGGCCAGTCGCTTGGTCGGCTCCTCCGCCAGATTGCTCAAAAACGCGTTGAACTGCTGCTCGAAACGCTCCACCTGCGCCGCGGAGACCGCGACGGCATCGTAAACCAGAGCAACCTGGCCTCCATCCGGGCTGACCACGAACGACAGGGCCGACCACGTCGTCGGCCGGTACGCCGTCGGTTCAGAGGCGACCGCCGCTCCGAGGGGCACCAACCGACCGGCCGCCAGCTCCGCGTTCTGAGTCAGATTGGGATGACGGCTCACCAGGTCTCGAAGGAAGCCCCTCTTTTGCCGAACCTTGTCGAGCTCACCGGTCACCTGCGCTTGGACCCGTTCGAAGGGCGACTCGAAGTCCAGCTCGCATTGGAACGGAACGTCGGTACTGATCCACCCGTTGAGGTCGGCGAGCTCGGCCGCCAGGGCGGCATCCGAGAACGTCAGATGAAAGCGGTCTTGCGCGTTCGTACGCCCGAGGTATGCGACAAAACCAGCGAGCACTCCGGCCACCCCCTGCCCCTCGACCGACGCCGAGAAATTGGTCGGCAGCTCGAAGGCGCGGGCCTCATAGCGAATCTCGGGCGCCGGCGCGCTGGCGCCGAACGACAGCTGAGCCGGCACGAGGTCGCTGAGGCGCCGGAGCCAGAAGGGCTCGGCCTTGGCCAATACCGTGTTGACGTCGGTCAAGCGGGCCTGCAACTCCGGGCTAGGAACGTCGAGCCGCTGCCCGACGGCGAGCCCAGCGACCGTCACGAACTCGGAAACGGGAAGGTCGCGGCCGGTCAGCGACCAGAGCTCCGTCAGCTCGACGGCGCCCTCCGCACACTTGACCTTCAGGCCTCCATCGATCGCCAAGATCGTGCCTGGCCCTTCTGAACCCTCATGCTCGACGACGTCGACGGCGAGGACGCAGGCGCGATGGTCGCCCGCGAAGATTTTCGGCGTAGCCAGGTTATTGGCGTAACGCCCAAAATTCAGCGCCCGAACGGTCGCGTCGACCTCCGCGGCCGAAGAGGTCGAAAAGTCGAGCACCGAGGCCGCAGCCGGACGCTGACTTCGCAGGAAGACCTGCCGTCCTTCGCGTGACTGCGGTGTACGCGGCGCCGCACCCTCTTTGAGCGCGGGCAGGAGAGCTTCGAAGCTCTCTAGGGCCACCGCGAAGTTCTTCGTGTTCAAGCTGAGGGAAGTTTCGCCAGCGCCAATTTCGAAAACCCGCTGGGCGAGAATGTCCCCTTCGTCGACCCCTGGCGTCATGATGTGCCAGGTAATGCCGTACTCGCTCTCCTGATTGAGCAGCGCCCATGCCGGCGTATTCAAGCCAGCGTATCGAGGCAGAGGACCATCGTGAAAGTTGATGGACGCCTTGCGCGCGAGCGACAGAACATCGCTCGGGATCAACTTCAGATGAGTGATGCTGAACAGGTAGTCAAAAGGCTCCGCGGCGAGGATCTTCTTGTAATCACCCGACTCGTCGATAACTTTCAGCCCCCGGTCTTGGGCCCAGTCGACGAGCGCGGGAGCCGCCGTGATGACCCCCTCGATGGTGAAGCCCGCTTCGAGAAGCCGCTCGCTGCACTCCACCAGCAACGTGTCAGCCCCGATGACGTAGCACGTCACTGCTTGAGATGTTTCCGCCTCTGCGTTCACTCGGCGAGCCTACAGCGGTACGCCGCCGAAGAGGAACCAAACCCCCGCCGAGGCCATCGCGCCTGTCCCGTACAGAAACGTCCGCCAAACGTCCGCGAAACGTCCACGAAACGTCCATCAGAGGCCCACCAAACGTCCGTCAGACGAGCTCGGCCGCGGTCGGACGTGGTCAAACGTGTCAGAACGATCAGATCCGTCCGATCGGTCGGGGGTCAGACCAGAGCGTCCGTATCAAAACTCGAAGGGCGCCCAGTCGTTGTTTCGTTGACCGATAAACCGACGACCGCGCGCTCGGCACTGAATACCTCCGGCCGCTTGCTGCTCGAGCTCGATGTCGTACGGTCCGTAGGGAAGACCAGACAGCTCGACTGATGGCTCCGAGGGGGACAGCACCAGCGTGTTTTCCGAAAAATCAAAGGGTCCAGTCACACTCACCGCATAACCGGTCACTCCCGCTTCAGAGCAGGTGGCCGTTCGAACGGTGGCGGTGAGAACCGCGCTGCCGACGGCATCCAGGGTGAGCTGCCCGGTGTCGAGATCGCCGGCCGGCATCACAACGTCGTGGGCACCAACAAAGCGGTGCTTGCCTTCAGCCCGGGCCACGATCCGGAGCAGGCGGCCTTGCGCGTACCGATTGCCATCCAGGCCGAACGGCGCCATCGTGCAGGACACGGTCGCCGTATCGACCAACCCCACCACGTCGCGGCTGAACACCTGTATGGCCACCTCGTCGACGTCTACAACGCCGGCAGCACAGTCGGTCAGCGCGTCGGTTCCGATAGCGAACCGCCAGTCGACGATGATTCGACCGCCGAGGGGTTCGAGGACGGCCAGGTAGCGGTTTTCACCCCGGACGAGGAAGCGCCGATCGGCGTGAACAAACAGGCGGAGTTCGTCCTGGGGCGAAAATGCCTCGATCCGAATGAAATACTCCTGCGCGACAAAGGGGCGGGGAACTCGCACTGGGGTTTGAGTGCACCCGAATCTGGCCACGTAGGCACCGAATCCGTCCACACCTTCGATAGCGACCTCTACGCTGTCGATCTGGGTTCCGCACAGAGCCAGACCGTCGTCACCGAACGTCCAGTCGAGCTCCAGGAAGCTGACTTCGGGCTCGAGAACCACCGCCAACGGCTCGCTTCGAGGAAACGTAAAGTCACGCTGCCCCGAGAACAAAACGGCGTCCGTGACCTCTCCGAGAGGACCCCAGGCGACGACTTCGACCGAATAGCGTCCCGGTTGGATGCCGGAGATGAACACTGGGTCGGGCTGACAGCCGCTCGACACGGGATATCCGGGAAGGACGGCGAGTGAATCTTGACCCACCACGGTGACCTCGAAGCGGTCGACCTGGGTGAACGCGGCGCACGAAAAATCGGCCAAAGTGCCTTCGGACGCGACCTGAAAGCTGAGTTCGAGCCCGAAACCGCCGTTGCCGGCGTCTTCTCCGCACGCGCTGTAACCGATGGCCCCCACCGCTACGAACACCGTTGCGAGCGCCGCGCCGACCATCGTTCGGACGGGGGACCGTGCGCGCGCCGGCTCGCCCCAACCATTCGGCGCTCGGGGACTCGCGCGGGGAGTGAGCATCGCGCCCATAGGCATCGTGACGCTGCAACAGGCGGACCACATGCGCAACACGGTCTTCGCGCTCCGTGGGGTCGCCCTCTGCGGCCCCGAGAGCGACACAGTTGTCAGACCTGCGACCCCATGATACCCGCCGCTCACCATGGCGGGCGCGTACGGTCCTCATTTCATTGACGTCAGCCTCACGACGCTGGAGGCCCTGGCGGGTCAGTCGGGCCCGTCCACCAACGGAGAACCGGCCCTCGACCTGTCGTGGCTCGACAGCATCACTCACTCGGGTCCCGTAGGTATCGCCACCCTTGCGATTCTGTTGATATTTTCGGTCGTGAGCTGGGCGATCATCGTCCAGAAGTCGCTCTACCTTCGGCGCGCCCGAGTGGAATCCGAACGGTTCCTGAACGCGTTTTGGGAAGCGAAACGGCTCGACGAGATGTATCAAGAGTCCGACGTTTACCTTCGATCGCCCGTCGCGCAGGTGTTCCGTTCCGGCTACGTCGAGCTCGCCCGGCTGAAGAAGCGGTCGGGTGAAGACGACATCGGCGGAGGCATCGAGAACGTCGAACGCGCCCTGCGTCGGAGCGCCAGCGCCGAGGCCACCGCGATGGAAAGCATGACCCCGTTCCTCGCCACCGTCGGTTCCACCGGCCCCTTCATCGGCCTGTTCGGAACGGTGTGGGGGATCATGAAGTCCTTTCACGAGATCGGCCAGCAGGGGTCCGCAAACCTGGCGACCGTCGCGCCGGGGATCTCGGAAGCCCTGATCGCCACCGCGGCGGGCCTTGCGGCCGCGATTCCGGCCGTGATTGCCTACAACTTTTTCCTGGCTCGGATACGAATTCTGGAAGGTGAGATGGACTCGTTCTCGGCCGACTTTTTGAATATCGTCAAACGACACTTCTTCAAGTGAGCTGAAGCGAGGAGCTCCCGATGGGCATGGGCAGCAGCAATCAACGCCGGGCGATGTCCGACATCAACGTGACCCCGATGGTCGACGTGATGTTGGTTCTCTTGATCATCTTTATGGTCACCGCTCCCCTGATTACCCAGGGTGTCGAGGTCGACCTTCCGAAGACTCAAGCGAAAGCGCTCGGGGGCGACGAAAAGAAGCTTGTCCTGACCCTGACCAAAGACAAGCGGATCTTTATTGGCTCGAATCCCGAGAACCCGATCCCGTTCGCCGAGCTGGAAACGAAGCTCAAGACCAACGGGAAGCTCCAGAAAGAAAAGGAGCTGTACCTGCACGCCGACCGCGCGTTGGAATATGGCTTTGTCATCGACGTGATGGCCGTCGTGAAGCGAGCCGGGGTCGCCAAGATGGGGATGGTCACCGACCCTCTCGAGACCGCCAAACGAAGGGCCCGAGAGAAGGGTTCGAAATGATCAGCCCCCGACTCCGCGCCCGCGCGGTCAATCGAGGCTTCATTGTCTGGGTCGTGATGTCCGTGCTGCTGCACTGCGGCTTGGTCGCAGGCGCCGTCTACGCGCAGAGTCTTCAACCCCGGGTCAAGACCTACACGTCGATCCCGGTCGAGCTCATCAGCTTCGGTCGAGAGCGCAATCCGCTGCTTCTTCCCCGAAAGGCGGCTCCCCCACCGCCCGCCGAACCCCCTCCGGCCGACGTTCCGCCGCCCGTGGAGCCACCGCCGGAGCCCCCGGCCCCCGTCGAGCCTCCGCCTCCTCCCGCCGATGCGGTCGCCCTGGAGACCGGTGCCGAACCCGAAAAGCAGAAAGCCCCCGCGAAGAAGCGGCGGCCCACCAAACGGCGTCTTTCGAGCGCAGCCAAGAACATCCTGGGAGGCTCCCCAAGGAACGCTCGGGCCGACGACGCCTTGAAGCGACTCGAGCTCAACGAAGGGAGCCCCGACGGGAGTGCGCAGGGGACCACCACCGACCCGTCGCGGGCGGCGGAGGGCTACTATCAGGAGCTGAAAGCGGCTTTGTTGGCTCGCTACACGGTGCCTTCGACGATCCCGTCGGCGCAGCGGCGGTTCTTGAAAGCGAAGATCATCCTGTACATCCTCCCCAGCGGACGCGTGAAGAACCACAAGATCGTCGAGGCCCACAGCAACAAGTTTTTCATGTCTGCTTTGGTCAAGCTCCTGACCGACAAAGACCTTCAGCTGCCGGCGCCGCCGAGAGTGCTTCGACGCCAGGTAGAGAATGACGGCGTCGAGTTGGTATTCGCGATCTCTTCGTGATCGCCCCCCCAATCCGAACCGATCGAAGATCGAGCGGTGCCCGACGTCCGACCGGTACGGCTCTAGACGATGGCAGGCCTACGGACGCTTGACCGACTGTGCGGCGGTCGGTACGCCCGGGCTGCCCCGAGGTGAATGTGCGTATCACGGCTCTAATTGCGATTGTCCTGTCGAGTACCCTGGCCGCACCGGCCTTCGCTGACGAGAAAAGCGCGGGAAGCGACGGAAAACGAATCAGTATCCGCATCGACAGCCCGAACTTTCGACCCTATCCGTTGGCCATCCCGGAGGCTCGGCTGCTGAGTAAGGGAACATCGCCCGAGGCCCAGCGCATGACACAAACGTTGCGATGGTGCCTGGGCCTCGACCCGTCGTTTCGGGTCCTCGATCCGCGGAGCTATCTTGCCGACCCGAGCAAAGAGGGGCTGGTCGCGGCCTCGATCAACTTTTCGGACTGGGTGAACGTCGGGGCGGAAGGCCTGCTGAAAGCCGGGGTCACGCAGACCCCCGAGCGACTGAAGGTCGACTTTCGGTTCTTCGACGTGACCAGCGGCCGAACGCTGCTGAGCAAAACCTACGACGGCTCCACGAAGGATGCCCAGCGCCTCGCCCGACGGTTCGCCGACGACCTCGTCGAGTACCTTACGGGCAGTAAGGGCGTCTTTCAGACCCGCATCGCCGCGGTGACCAAATCCAAGACCGGCCGCGAAGTGCAGACCATGGACATCGACGGCGGCAACGTCGAACGGATCACCAGCAACGGCTCCATCAACCTCCTGCCATCGTGGACGACCGATGGACAGTCACTGCTCTTCACTTCGTACATTCGACACAACCCCAACCTGTTCATCGTATCCGCGGCCGGCGGATCGCCCCGCCAGTTGTCCGGTGAGACGGGCCTCAACACTGGGGCCGTCATGTCGCCCGATGGCAAGCGGATCGCGCTGACCCTGACCCGCGACGGGAATTCCGAGATCTACACGATGAACCCCGATGGGACGGGTCTGACGCGCCTAACGAACGAGTGGGCCATCGACTCGTCGCCATCTTGGTCGCCGGACGGCAAGCGCATCGCCTTCGTGTCCAGCCGCTGGGGCGACCCCCACATCTTCGTCATGAATGCCGACGGTTCCAAAGTTCGGCGGATCACCGACCGCGGAACCTACAACCAGACCCCCGACTGGTCTCCTCGCGGCGACCTGGTCGCGTTTACCGCTCGCGACGAACGCAACGTCTTCGACATCTTCACCGTCCACCCCGACACGAAGGAAATCCGTCGACTCACCCAGGACCAGGGCAACAATGAAGAGCCCTCGTTCTCGCCCGACGGGAACCTCATCGTATTCACCTCGACGCGGGAGCGGCGTTCGCAGGTGTGGATCATGGCCTTTGACGGCTCCAAGCAGACCCGAATCACCAGCCGGGGCGGCTTCAGCACCCCGGCCTGGTCACCTTACATGCCGTGAACGATATGAAATCCCCAATCCGAGTCCTCCCCTTTATCGCTTCTCACCCCGTCGCGGCGACAACCCTCGTTGCGATGGCCTTTGCGGCCGGCTGCGCAAGCACCAGGGCCGATCTCGAACTCGACTCCGCGCAGAAGGTTCTGGAGCGGGCCCGCGTAGAGCGCGCCGCCGACTGCGCGACCGAACTGTACCAAGCCGCGGAAGCCGCCCTGGCGGCGGCGCGAGAGCTGAATGCCGCTGGCAACGGCGACGAGGCCAAGCTCAAAGCCGCCGAGGCCGAGAATCTGGCCGCTCAGGCCATGGAGAAGTCACCGCCCGGCTGCGACCAGGTCGCCGAACCTGAGGAGCCGGTCGCCGAAAACGTCGAGGCCGGGGGGCGGATGGATCTCACCCTCGATACGGTCCTGCAGACGATCTACTTCGACTACAACGACGCCACGATCCGTGACGAAGGTAAGCAGGTGCTGAACCAGGTGGCCGAGGTCCTTTTGCAGGCGCCGAGCCAGCGGCTCGAGGTCGAAGGGCACTGCGATGTGCGCGGCTCGACCGAGTACAACCTCCACCTCGGCGAGCGCCGAGCCCAAGCGGTCGTCAAGTACCTCATCAAACAGGGCGTGGGGGCCGAACAGCTTTCCGTCATCTCCTACGGCGAGGAACGACCTGTCGACCTCGGGGGCAGCGAAGACGCACATCAGCGGAATCGGCGGGCCGAGCTCAAAGACCTGTGATCATTGCGGCCATCGACCTGGGATCGAACACCGTCAAGCTCACCGTCGCCGAGCGCTCGGGTTCGGCTGCGGGGAGCAACGGGGAGCCGATGGGCCAAGCGATGAGCCAAGGTCTTGCCGTCCTCGCGGAGCGGGTCGATGTCACTCGCGTCGGCGAAGACCGACAAGCCGGAGGCCCGCTCCGACCGGAGGCCATGGCGCGCACTTTTTCCGTCCTCCAAGCGTACGTCGAGTTGGCGCGGTCGCTGGGTGCCGAACGGATCGCTTGCGTAGCGACCGCGGGCCTGCGAGGCGCGCCCAACGCGGAGGCGTTCCTGCAGAGCATCCGGACGCAGCTGGGCCTCGAAGTCGAGGTCATCGACGGTCTGCGAGAGGCCGCCCTCGCCTATCGCGCTCCCGCCGTCGCGTACGGTCCAGGGCCTCTCGTGGTTTTCGATGTCGGCGGTCGAAGTACCGAGGTCATCGTCGGCCACGGAGCGACCATCGACCACCGCGTGTCCCTCGAGATCGGCGGCGTGCGGCTGACCGAGCGCTTCTTGCCCACCGACCCGCCCCCGCTGGTCGAACGGGAGGCGATGGCCAAGCACATTGCCGAGGTGTTGACCGACGCGCCCGCCGCGCCCGCCGAAGCACCCCTCATCGGCGTCTCGGGTACTGTGCTAAGTCTGATGGGCCTATACCTCGGGCTTGATGACCTCGCTCGCACGGTGGCCGAAGGAGAGGGCGGATGGCTTCCCAGGGCCTCGATCCATGAGTTTCTCGAAAGCCTGGCCGCCATGAAGGCGTCCGACCGGCGCCGGGGAACGCTGATTCCCGAGGGCCGGGCCGACGTCATCGTGGCCGGCACGGCCATCGTGCTCGGACTGTGCGACCACTACGGCCGTCCACACATCCGAGTCTCCAATCGCGGCGTCCGATTTGGACTTCTCGCGGAGATGGCCGACGCGGCTATGCTCTGCGAGTGAATCGCCCGCCATCAAGTGGTCGAGCCGAGGCACCGTCGGCCGCCCGCGACTTGTCCCGTCAACTGACCTGGCGGTACGTCCTTTCGCTCGGACTCGTCGCTTTGCTCGCCATCGTCGGGCAGCTGGTCATCCAAAGCCGGCTCCACCGCCAACAGACCGATGCCCGGGTCATCAACCTCGCCGGCCGTCAGCGGATGCTGAGTCAACGGATCGCGAAAGCCGCCCTGCTCAGCGATGGACTCGACCAAAGAAGCGAGCTCCGTCGGAGCCTGACCGACCTCCTCCGAGTGCACCGAGGTCTGCAGGAGGGGTCAGCCACCCTGCATCTTCCGGGCGGCCTGAGCCCGGAGATCACGGAGATGTTCGCGAAGCTCGAACCCCACTGCCGCGCGCTGTCCAACGGGGTCGAAGTCCTGCTTTCCGCCAACCCGACGCCGGCCGAAGCGGCCGCCGCTCAGCAGTCCATCCTCCGACATGAGCGGTCGTTCCTGCGCATCATGGACTCGATCGTCTTTCGGCTCGCGGTGCAAGCGCAAGGGCGGGTGATTCAGAGCGCCCGGATCGAGCTCTTGCTGACCTTGCTGACGTTGGCGGTCCTGTTCGTGGAGGCCGTCTTCATCTTTCGGCCGGCGGTCGCCCGGCTCTACGATTCGATGAAGGCGCTGGTCACAGCGCGCGATGCGTTGGCTCGGACGGAAGCCGAGCAGCAGGCGACCCTCGAAGCGATACCCGATACGCTGGCCAACATGACGGCCGACGGGCGCTTGGTGGTGCTCAAGACGCCCCGGCGCACCTTGTTTCAGGCCGCTTCGGCCCCGGGGGCGGTGCTCGCACTGGACGAACTGCCGGAACCGGCTCGCAACGTGCTCTCCGACCTTCAAAACAAGGTCCGGCAGACCAAGCAACAAGCAACCCGGCGGGTCGTTCTTCGCAACGAGGACGACGTCGAGCAAGCATTCGAAATCCGCGCCGTCCCGTCGCGAGGTATCGGCAACATGGTGATCGTCCGCGACATTACAGAGCAGCGACGGCTCGAAAACGAGGTACTGGAGGCCACGGAACGAACCCAGGCCCAGGTCGGGCGCGAGCTCCATGACGGCCTCTGCCAGCATCTGGCCGGCCTTGCCCTGCTCGCTCGAAGCGTTTCCAAGGACCCCGAAAACGACGAGATCGTGCGGCTGCTCGATGAGGGGGTTGCTCAGGCCCGGGAGCTTGCGCTCGGCCTCTACCCGGCGACCCTCTCCAACCTTGGCCTTCCTGGCGCACTCGAGGAGTTATCTCGTCATGTGGAGACGGTCAGCAGCATTGTTTGCTCACCGGAGGTGCCCCGAACTCTAGAGCTGCCGAATGACACGGCACTTCAACTCTATCGCATCGCTCAGGAAGCCGCTGCCAACGCCGTCAAACATGCGAGAGCTCAGCACCTGGTTATCCGCCTTAGACAGGAGGATGATTGTCTAACCCTCGAAGTCGAAGACGATGGACACGGGTTTACCTCACAGGATTCGCAGCGGGCCGGTTTGGGTCTTGACACCATGCTCTATCGGGCGAGAATTTTAGACGGAGACCTACGAGTCGTGACTTCGGGGTCTGCCGGAACGACCGTGTGGTGTCGTATTCCGTTTCGCCGAGGGGCGGACGGCTCGGGATGACCAATGAACGTAAGCGCTCGCATCTTTCTTGTCGACGACCACCCCATCTATCGCCTCGGACTTCGGCGGATCATCGATGCGGAAGCTGACCTGAACGTCTGCGGAGAAATCGATCGCATCGACGGCGCTTTGACGGCCATCCTTCAGCACGGTCCGGACCTCGCCCTCATCGACATAACGCTCAAAGATGGTCACGGTCTCGAACTGGTGCGCCAGCTGAAGGCCGAGCGCCCCACGATGCCAACCCTGGTGGTGTCGATGCACGACGAGAAGCTCTATGCCGAGCGAGCCGTACGCGCGGGCGCGCAGGGCTACCTGCCCAAACAGGCGAGCGCCGAGAAGATGATCGACGCGATTCGCCAGGCGATGGCCGGAGAGCTGGTCCTGAGCCCCGATATCGCTCGTAACCTCCTCCGTCGCACCCTTCACCGCCGACCGACGGACGATTCGCCCCTGGCCGGCCTTTCCGACCGGGAGCTCGAGATTTTCGAAATGATCGGCCGCGGCGACAGCGCCCGCGCGATTGCCGAAAAACTCAATATCTCGGTCAAGACAGTCGAAACCCACCGAACCAACATTCGGCAGAAGATCAATCTGAGCTCGACCAACGAGCTCGTGCGTTTTGCGACAACCTGGGTTGCCGACGGTGAGTATCAGCCCGCTCCGGCCCCCCAAGCCTCCTGAGTCTTGCCGTCGCCGGGCGGCTTCGAGACCCGGTCATGTGCCTTTGAGGCGCTCGATGAGGTCTTGTACGTTGCGGTCGATGGCGCCGAGCGCTTCGTCGGGCACGGTTCGGTCGATATCGTGCACGGTCCAGTACTCGACCCGGTCGGCCCACGCCGAAAAGCGCGGTTCGATGAGCTTTCGGTGCTCGGTTTCGTCGACCGCCACCGTAAATCTCGCTCGCTGAAGGTCTTGGTCCGATACCGCGACAGGAAACCGTTCACTGAACGGTACGCGGCGAGCCTGGAGCCAATCGACTGCGAACGGCGAGATCGGCCCTCGGTTGCCCGCACTGAGCGCGAGGCCACGTGAATCGGCCCGAAGGTCGAGACCGTGCATCGGCGCGTAGTAATTGAAGAGAGCCTCCGCCGTCCGGCTTCGGTAATAGTTGCCGGTGCAGAGGAAGAGGACGGGCGACGAGTTCACATACGTCATGGTCGACATACCTAGCTGTAAGGGCCGGAATCACAAGCCGAGCACCGCCTCGCGGTCATACCGGGGAACGCCAAGCGGGACTCAATTCGTCGACGCCGAGCACGACAGGTTGGCTTCTCCGGGCGTGCCAAAGTCTCCCCGCTTGTAATAGCGTTCGCCTCTAGCCTCACACCAGTTTGCCCCCAGGTCGTTGGTGACCGTCGTTCCGCCGGGCTCGAGACTCATCGAGCGCCCCGGTGAGGTAGGGAAGGCTGCCGCACCGTCGTAGGCTACACGGTCGACAACCTGCCCGCAGGTCAAGACCACCTCATCGGCGTCGTCGTCGAGAATGAAGTAGTCGTAGACATAGCCAGGCTTGAAGCCGGGGTCCGCCCGCCGAGCCAACGTCAGATATTGACCGGGCTGAACGACCAGCGGGCCCCGAATGACATGGGCGTCCTCACCGTCATCACT
This sequence comes from uncultured Myxococcales bacterium, assembly GCA_964519665.1. GTDB lineage: Bacteria > Myxococcota > Kuafuiibacteriia > Kuafuiibacteriales > Kuafuiibacteriaceae > JANQQN01. Next base: position 126,586 of record CAZFIV010000005.1, on the reverse strand, counting down.
GATCAGACAGCCTCCGAGATCGTAAGCTTGGGTCGAGCTCGGATTGTAAACCTCGAACCATTCACCCCTGTAGTCCGGCAACCGTTTCGGGTTGGGCATGATCTCGGTGATGACCAAACCCTCAGCGGGAGGGTTCGATAGGCCAGCGTCGGCGATGAAGCCAACGTCCTTCATCGGGTCCGGCGGACCGGCGTCCTTCACCGGGTCGGGCGGACCGGCGTCCTTCACC
>CAZFIV010000005.1:64953-126257 GCA_964519665.1 uncultured Myxococcales bacterium | reverse complement strand
CCGGCGTCCGGCACCGGGTCGGGCGGACCGGCGTCCGGCACCGGGTCGGGCGGGCCGGCGTCCGGCACCCGGTCGGGCGGACCGGCGTCCGGCACCGGGTCAGGCGGACCCAGGTCGGACGGACCGGCGTCCATCGGGTCGGGCGGGCCGGCGTCCGGCACCGGGTCAGGCGGACCCACATCCACACCCGCGTCCGGAGCGGCGGCGTCGGACGGAAACCCAGCGTCCTCGGACGGGAAGCCCGCATCTATCATTCCCCCCGCATCCGCGACTCCAGCGTCGACCACGGGGCCCGGAGACACGAAGGAAGCGAAGTTGCGGTCTGGGTCGATGCCGACACCGAGGTCATCGGTCACCTCGGAGTCGACCCACACCGTATAGGTCGTGGATGGGACCATCGTCTGGGTGATCACCGTAACGATACTGTTGGAAACGGAGACCTGTTCGACGAAAAGGTCCGGTTCAAAGCCGAAGGCCGAGGGCGTTACCGATTCCGGATCCAATGGCCGATCGAAGAAGACCTCGACGGTCATCGCGTTTGGGGCCTGGGCCTCGACAACCTGCGGAGCAGCGCTGCAAGAGACGACGACGACGTCGGATGCACTCCAAGCGGACGGCTGAGCGAGGTCGCTCGCTCGCCACAGCGGCGTCGGTCCGACAGCGACCACGCAACCAGGCCGGAGCCCCACTTCGGAGATGAGGTCCGTAGTGACTCGGAACTTGAGGTCCGTCTCGTCGGGCAGGCCCCTGGTCGCGAGCTGAATCTGACGGTGACCGGGTCCGGAGTCTTCGAACGTGCCCGTCAACGTCCCGGTGATGGTGATGAGCTCACTTTCGTAGATCTGGAGGTCGGACACGACATCGCTGGCCTCCGAGAGGTCTTGGACCAGCTCCAAGATATCGTTGTCGACGCTAACCCGACCGTAACCGGTCAACGCGGTGACTCGGGCTTGGCTGTTCACGAAGGCCAACGCGGTCACCTCGAGCGTGACCTCATCGCCCGGGACGGGCGTCGGGTCCAAGGTATCGGGGTCGACCGCCACGAAGACGGCCGGTCCAAAGCGCTCAGCCTGCAAAAAGAAACCGGCGGGGTCATCGCCGATGTTCGGGCGCACGTACGTTACATAGGCCTGAACGGTTTCGACGCCTGCGTCAGGCGCACCCGCATCGACACCTTCTGCAACACCAACGTCCGTCGCCGCGGCGTCGGATGCGCTCCCTCCGTCGGAGGCGTCGCCTTCAGGCTCATCATCCCCGCACCCTGAAACGGCGAGGCTCAGAAGCAAACCGAAAGTTAAAGATCGCCAGGTGCCCCAGAAACTCACGCCCATCGACTCTGTTGGTACAGCGCGACCATCGACCGGGCCAAGCTACAGATAACCCTGCCGAACACACGTCACGTATACGTAAAGGGCGGTGCGCCGGAGCCCACCATTGAATAACGTTGTGCGTCATTAGTCTTTCGCATTGCGAGATCTGATCATCCCCGACGCGGCGTTGGGTTCCCCAAGGCCCCGGCGAAAAATCAAAGATGTGCATGCCGCGAGCGACGTCACATCTAGGTTCGATCGTTCACCCATTCAGCGTACGTGGTTTCGTCGAATGTCCTGCGGCTCGTCGCGATGGGGCCCCCGAATGAGATCGTCGATGGCCGGGCAGGCCCGTTGGAGGCCGCGGTACGAATCCTCCAGGCCAACGGACGCCCTCTCCTACCGGTGCAGCTTTCTCTGAAGCTCGATCGATGGTCGATGCCGACAGCCCCGGCCATTTTGGAGGCGATATTGGAGAGGGCCGCCCTCGAGGAACCGAGACTCCAGCGCGACGACTTGGGGCGGTGGCGTTGGAGCCCCGCCGACTGACGAGCCGTCGACCGGGGCCCGGCTGGCAGACCGGAACGTATCCGCGGCCAGGCCCTCCCCGCTCCCACCACGACCTCCGACATCAGCCCCGAGGCAGCGACGCGAGCGCCCGCAACTCGACCTGCAAGTGTTCGGGTACGCGCCCTAGCTTGCCGGAAGCGATGAATGCCTGCGCTTCAGGCTTGAGCTCGAGCGCGATGATGCACGCCGCGCGGGCTTCGAGAACCCGGCCCCGCTCTGGAGCCCGCTTGAGATAACTCCACGCCTCTTCGTAGTTGTCACGAACCGCAGCGACCACGCCCAAGACTTCCCACACGCTCGCCAGCGTCCCCGAATCAAGATTGCTCTCGGAGCGGACTTGCCGACCGAGCCGGTAGGCTTCATCATATTGGCCAGCCTCGTAGGCTGCCCTCATCTTTTTGCCGAGCTCGCGGGCGAAGCGATTATTGACATAGATGGCTCCGGTCGCGCTGCGGCTGTTGAAGTTCTGAATGTTCAGGTACGCCCAGTAACCCGAGATAACGGCGAACAAGACAAAGCCGATCTGGTACATGCCGATGGCCACCAGAACGCCCATGACCGTCCCCACCCCGTGGGCGATCCGTTCACCCCGCAACCCGCCGAAGGCCTTCACCATACCGAGACGAAAGAGCTGGCCTCCGTCCAGGGGCCACAACGGCAGGATATTGATGAAGCTCCAGAATAGGTTGATGTAGACGAGCCACTCGACGATCCGCGTCCCCAGGCTGCCGGGTTCGAGGACCGTCGGTGGGGCGAACAGGTACAACGCCAACGCCAAGAACCCCAAAGCGAAGCCCGCCGCTGGCCCAGCCGCGATGATCAGCGCGTCGTGGCTCTCGCGCTGCGGGCGCTCGTGATGGCAAAGCCCCCCCCAGCCGTGAAGCACGATGCTCGGCGATAGCCGGAAGTACTGGGCGACGAGGGCGTGCCCCATTTCGTGCACCAGGATGCTGAAGGTCACTACACCCACGAAGACGAAGCCCACGCCCTGGAATCCGACAAACAACAACAGGAGTAAGAACAACGGCGAGAAGTGGACGGGGATGCCCCGAATCGAGAACAAGTGCAGACCGCTCGTCAGCATATACACAATCAAAACACGACGAATACGACTGACAAGCCCCGAACCGCTCAGAACCGTGCCCCGAGGCCCCCGGGTATCGAAATTGGCTAATATCGCCAGTCGATGCCCGCGTAGCCGAAGAAAGTCTCTTGGTTCGGAATAAGCTGCTGATTCGCAGGCTCGGTGCCCATCCCCGCCGAGGGCCCTGCATCGAGCTCGCTAGGGCGAAAGAGGGCCACGTTTTCGCGATAGTAGCGGAACGACCCGCGTAGGCTCACGGCGCCGGGCGTCCAGCTTCGCGGAAAGGTGTAACTCAGATTGACTCCGCCATCGAAACCATCGATCTCCCCGAAGAACGCCCGGACGTCCGCGGCCGCGTACAGCCCAGCATACTCTCGCCCGATGCCTCCTCGAACGATGGTGTTCGCGGTCGCTTCTTCGTCGATGACGTACGTAAAGCCGGCACTCGCGTCGATGATCTTCGGGTTGCGATAGCGAACGCCGAGGGTCGGCAAGGATCGAACCGACGCAAAGTCGACCGACGCCTCGTTGGCGGCGTCATCGAGGGTCATATCGGTCACACTGGTATCGCGAAGCAGGGTGTTCCACCTCACGAAGGTCTCGAGCTCCCGAAACCAGCGATAGCCAGCCCGAACTCGAAACGAGTTATAGACCGCGGTGAGCAAGGCGGCATCGAACGTGTTGATGGGCTGTCCGTCTTGATCGACGATCACCGCGTTCTCGACGTTTGGCACGTCAGCATCGTCGACGCCCACGAGATTGGCGTTCGGGTCCGTGATGAAGGTCGAGCCCGCGGTGTCGGAGTACACCACGGTGCTGAACCGGCCGACCGACGCCGAGAAACTCAAGCGCCGGGTCGGCGTGTAGGCGGCGATGAGATCGACGTTCTGAATCGACTGGCCATCGGGCAAGACATCGAACCAGCCGTTGAGCAGCAGATTCAGGTCATCGGTGACGGTGTAGGCGGCGTCAGCGTAGAAGAACACGCGGTCCGCCCCGCCCTCGTTGGTATCGAGGTTCGCGATCGTGACGCCGCCGGCCACGTTGACACTGAGACGGTTCCACAAGAACGAGACGAATCCCCCGCCAGTGTACCAGTCGGCGCTGACGAACTCGGTCTGCTGAAGCCGCCAGTTGAATCCGTATGGGTTGCCGGTCACGCCGCCCCAGGCGCCCACCATCAGCTCGGGCACGATACGGAATCGAACCGCCGCTCCGTCGGCCTGGGCGTAGCCCGCCTCGCGGATGGCGACCCGCCCCACGGCGACCCCCCACGCCGGCCCGGTCCGTCGACGCCGCCAGTCGGTGCGCCCCCAGCTCACGAACAACTCGTTGACCCGCATGTCGGTGGGCCGGTTGCGGGGCGGCCCCGACAGCTGCGGCCTGAACTCGGCATCGACTTGGAGCCCGAACCGAGAGTTCGCGATGCGTTGGTAGCTCAGGGTCGTGCGGGCCCGCAGCAGGTCGAGGTTGTTGCTGATCGGGACTTCCGTTTCGTCTCGCTCGCCTTCCGGGGCCACGAAAGAGGTGTCCTGGCCGAGCGTCTCGAGTCGGTAGTAGCCCACCGAAACGCGGGCCGACAGCAAGGGCTCCTGCCCCTGCAGACGCTGGCCCACTGTAACCACGCCCGCCGGGCGAGGGACGTTTCGAGCCGGCAGCGGCTGGGTGATCGGCACCTCGGACACGATCGGCACCATCGCTCCGCGGTTCGACCAGCGCGACGGGGTGCCGCGGGTGACCCGGGAAGACTTGCGTCCCTCGAGGATCCGCTGGGTGCGGTCAGCCGCGGCCCGCCCTCGCCGACCGTCTTCGGACGGCTCGGATGTAGAGCCCGAGGCCGTCGATGCGTCGTCCGAAGCCGAAGCCTGGGACGGCGCACGTCGTCGACCATCGCGGCGTTTGCGACGACGACGTCGCCGAGTCTCCCTGCGCTCTTCGCTGTCGAGTTCGCCGCCGTCGCGCGGGTCGGTCTGCGCCGTCAACAGCGCGCTCACCTGCGCTGCCCACCAAGGGTCGCGCGCGGACGCCATTCGGATGTCCGCGACGAAGATGACGATGGCGAACAAGCCCGATAAGCCGACCAAGCCCGTGATGCGAGCTCGCCGGGCCAGCGGCCGACGCTCGTGCCCCAGGGCCCAAAGCCGTTGTTCAGGGTACAATCTTGGCCCCCAAACCCCACGCAAACTGGGTGTGGCACTGGCCGCAGTCAGTGCTGGTCGGACCGAGTCCTTGTTGCTGTTGCAGCGCCTGAAGCGTTCCGGAGCCCGCGATGTAAAATCGACCGTTGGCGACCGCGTCCCGATTCAGACTGATGTCGGCCCGGTGCCAACCGCCCGGGAGCAGCATCGAGCGCCGATAGTCCGACAAATGACAGGCGTAGCAGTCGCTGCTGATGAAGTAGTTTCCGGCCTGATGGCACGACCGACAGTCGAGGGTGCGATGGATGCCTTGCAGCACGTATCCGACGTCGGTGTGGGTGAACGTGCTGGGGAACCAAACGCGCTGTTCGTGACACCGGCCGCAGTCGGCCCCGAGCGACCCCGAGTGCACGTCGTCTTGCACATGGCAGCTGCCGCAGCGCTCGCCGCGCCCCCGGAGGTTGGTCTCGCCGTCGTGGCAGAGCTCGCAGGCCACCACGGTGTGCGCGCCGTCGAGCGAGAAGCCCGCCAGCTGGTGGTAGTCGTTCCTGGGCGGGTCGTCCCACGTCTCGAAGGCGTGGCACGACGCGCAGTCGAGCTCGTCGGTGACCTGGTGGGGATCCGGGTGGCATGAATCGCAATCCAAACCCGCCGCCCGGAACTGCAGATCGAGGGGAGCGCCCGGCGGAGCGATCGCGGTCAGCAGGCGCTGGGCTGCCGCCCGAGCTCCGTCGCTCGCCCGCTCGCGTCCCGCGCGGACGCCATCCTGCGAGTAGAGGCGCGCGTCAGAGCGCGGAGCGAGACGGGTGTCGGGCCCCGCATCGCGGCGCCGCGGACCGCGACGCTCGGAGCGTTCAAACGGGCTTCGTCCATCGGCCAGCAAGAAATGGCATCGCTCGCACTCGATTCGCGCGTGAGTGCCCTCTTGTTGGAAACGGGTGTGGAGGTTGTGATCGAACTTCGGCGCGCCACCGCTCGTCTCATGGCACTCCGCACAGCTGTCGCTGAGCTTGCCTTCGTGCACGTCGTCTTTGGCGTGGCACGAGTAGCAGGTCGTGTCGTCGAGCTTGTATTGGCGGCCCGGATGACAGCTGTCGCAGTTGACGATCTGGTGGAACCCGTCGAGCGGAAAGCGCGCGTCGCGGTTGTGGTCGAAGACCAGGGTCTTGAAGGTCGCGCCCGAAGTGTGGCACTTCGCGCAGTCTCGTCCGAGCTCGCCACGGTGAATGTCCACGTGGCAGGTGCTGCACTGCGGATCGAGCCCCGTATATTTCACGGTCTGGCGGCATTGCCGGGATGAGCCGAGCCGGGCCGGCAGGTGGCATCGATCGCACGCCGCCTCCGAGTGGGCGCGCTCGAGTGGAAAGCGCGTGAGTGCATGGTCGAACTTCGACGTTCGGTCTCCGCCTCGAACATGGCAGCGCTCGCAGTTTTCGAGACCAAACTGTCCGCAGTGAGCCTCCTGATGTCGATGGCAGCTGGCGCAGTCGGTGCTCTCGAACCGCTCGAAGCGACGTTCAATACCGAAGCGATGACAGGTCGTGCACTTCGTCGATTCGTGCTTTCCGGTGAGCTCGAATCGAGTCTTTCGGTCGTGGTCGTAGGTCATGTGCGGCCACCCCTGCTCTTGGTGGCAACCTTCACAGGTCTCGGCCCCGAACCGGCCGCGGTGGATATCGTTGTGGCAGGTCACGCAGTTCATCTGCGGCGCGACCGGTTCCGAATCGACCTGATGGCAATCCTGGCAGCGGTTCTGCTGATGTTTGCCCCGAAGCGGCCACCGCGTTTCTCGACCGTGATCGAACGAGGTCTTTTGAAAACGCGTCTTCATGCCGTGGCATGACTTGCAATCCCGCTTGGCGGAGATCACCGAGCGGTGCGAATCCTCGTGGCAGCCGTCGCAGTCCTCGAAGGCGTCATCGACCTTGAAGTCGCGGATATTCTCGGCGTGGCAGCTGACGCACTTGTTACGAAGGTGAAAGCCGCTGATCGGGAAGTCCGTTCGATCGTGGTCGAACTTGGTCGCCCCGAGGTTGATCACCGAGAAGTTCGCGAACCCATGGCACAGCTGGCACTCGGTCAGCGCGACGTCCTTGAATTCATGAGGATTGGTGCCGCCAGGACCGGGCCGCTGCTCGGTGCCGAAGTGACAAGTCGTGCACTCCTGGCGCGCGCCCATGAATGTCGGGAGCCGGCTCTTCGGATACTTCTGAAAGTGGCACTTTTCGCACTTCGTGTAGCGATGGGTGCCCTCGAGCGGCCACCCGGCCAGATCGTGGTCGAAGTTTCGCTTGCCGCCGAAAGGTCGCCAGTCGATCGTGGTCCGACGCCCTTTTCCCGAACCCGGCGGCTCTTCGATGTGCTCGGCGTGGCAGGTCTTGCAGCGCTTCTTTTTGACCGCTTCGGTCGCATGAAAACCTTGGCCAGCCTTGATTCGACGTCGCAGGGGCTGGTGAGTGTGGCAGGCCAGACACTTGTCGTCGGGGACTCCGTACCCGGCCTCGTGGCACTTGTTGCAGTCGAGCGGGAAGGAGGTCAGGTCGCGATGGCCCCGCGACATCGGTCCCGGGGAGCCTTGCGCCCACCCCTCGCCAGGCGACGCCAGGCAGGCCATCAACGCGAGCATCAAGATCGCGATGGCCTTGACGAGCAGGGGCCGCTGCCCCGCGTCGGCCGGAACCGCCGGCGACATCCAACACGTCGGCGACGTCGACGCGCTCGGCGTCCGCGGTGTCTGAAGAACGGCCCCGTGCTGCACCCGTGCTCCCGCGGCCGTTGTACGTGGCAATCCGCCGCGCCCGCAAGAGAACGTGCATCCCCTTTATGCTCGGGGGGCAAACACGTTGGACACGATGTCCAGATCGATCGAAACCGAGGTGGTGGGTCTCCAGCCTGGGGTGCCGAGTCGCCGCTTCAGTTTCCAGCCCTGCTGCAAACCCAGGTTTGATAGCCTGCTGCTCCTGAGCGCACGTCATGGCCGGTCGCCGCACAGAAATGAAGCGCTTCATGCGTGCCCAACCGAAGCCGCGCCACACGGTCGCTTTCCTGCTGGCCAACGTGGAAGATCCGGTGAACGTCGGAAGTGCATTTCGCATCGCCGACGCTTGCCGGGCCGAGCTGTGGCTGGCGGGCATTACTGCCCGACCTCCCCACAAACTCATCACCAAGGTCGGTCGAGGTAAGGAAGCGCGGGTCACGTGGAAGGCGCTCGACGACGTTGTCGATGCGGTGCGCGCCGCTCAAGCCGAAGGGTACCGGGTGCTCGCGGTCGAGATCACCGAGGACGCCGAGCCGTATCACCGCATCGACTACCCGGAGCGAGTTTGTCTCATGGTCGGTCACGAAGACCACGGTGTGCCCAAAAAGGCTCTGGCCGCCGTCGACGGCGCGATCTTCATCCCCATGTACGGCAAAGGCGCATCCCTCAATGTGCACGTCGCGCTCGCGGTCGCCGCGTTCCAGGTGTTGCACGGTTCGCGACACCCGGATGACGATCGTTGAGTTGTCGAACCGGGTCCGCTAGCGGAGATCCATGGTTCGTCCCGATCCTCACTCGTATGCCGACGACAACCAGCCCGCCGCTCAGCGGATGAACCTGCAGTTGTCGGTGGATTTCCTGCGGAGAGAGGTCCGCGGCGAAGTCGTGCTCTACCTCGACCGACCCGCCACGGGCACGCTCGATCTGGACACCCGCGACCTCCACATCGACGCCGTCACCACCCTCGAAGGTGCGCCGATCCAGTTTGAGCTGGGGACGTCCGATCCGGTTCTCGGCCAACGATTGCGGGTGTTCCTCGAGGGCGCCGCCGTTCGAGTCCGGTACCGAACCGGGGCTCGCGCGACCGCTCTGCAGTGGCTCGCCCCCGAACAGACGGCCAGCGGTCGTGAGCCGTTCGTGTTCACGCAGTGCCAAGCGATCCACGCTCGGTCGGTGGTGCCGTGCCAAGACACGCCGCGGATCAGAGTCCGATACACGGCCGACATCGACGTTCCGCCCGGGCTCACGGCGGTCATGGCGGCTGCGCCTGTAGGTCACGACACGGTCGACGGACGCTCGGTCTTCCGGTTCGAAATGCCCCAGCCCATCCCGCCTTACCTTCTAGCATTTGCGGTCGGGGAGCTCGCGTCGGCCGAGCTCGGCCCGCGCAGCCGGGTCTATGCCGAGCCATCGGTGGTCGACGCCGCGGCGTGGGAGTTCCAGCCGGTCGACGAGCACCTGCGCCGAGCTGAAGCCTTGTTCGGTCCGTACGACTGGGACCGGTTCGACCTCTTGGTCATGCCGCCGTCGTTCCCGTACGGGGGCATGGAGAATCCGCGTTTGACCTTCGTGACGCCCTCGTTGCTGGCCGGCGACCGCTCATTGGTCAGCGTGATCGCGCATGAGCTCGCTCACTCGTGGACTGGCAATCTGGTGACCAACGCCAACATGAATCACTTCTGGCTCAATGAAGGGTTCACGGTGTATGCGGAGCGACGCATCGTAGAAGCCGTCTACGGCGCAGCAACCCGCGACCTCCAGGCCGCCGTCGGCCGTGCCCACCTCGAAGCCGACATGGTGCGGTTGAAGGCGGTCGACCCCGCCCTGACGCGGCTGCGAACCGAGCTCAGCGGGCACGATCCCGACGACGTTTTCTCGGTGGTTCCCTACGAGAAGGGCTACCTTTTCTTGCTCCGGATCGAACAAAACGTGGGCCGGCCCCGATTCGACGCCTTTCTGCGCCGCTACATCGAGCGCTTTCGCTTTACTTCGATCGAGACCAGTCATCTGCTGACGTTCATGCGATCCGACTTTCCCGACCTGCTCGATGGCATCGACGTCGACGCGTGGATCGACGGCTCGGACCTACCGGCCGACGCCCCGCGCCCCGAGTCCGCCCGCCGCGATGAAATCGTCGGTTGGGCTCGAGCCTGGTCCGAGCGACAGCGCCCGTCCATCGAAAGCCTTCGAACGCTCGACGCCGATGAGTGGCAAGTTTTTTTGAGCCGACTTCCGACACGACTCGACGCCGAAGACGTCGAGTGGTTCGAAGCGGCGTTTTCACTCTCGACCTCGCGGAACGCCGAACTTCGGGTCGGTTGGTTGGCGGCCGCCGCCCGTTCGGACTACCAGCCCCTGTTCGATGCCGTCGAAACCACTCTGCTGACCTGCGGGCGAATGAAATACCTACGCCCTCTCTACGAAGGCCTCGTCGCCGCCGGTCCCGAGGGGCGGACCCGCGCCGAGACCATCTACCGTAACGCTCGCGACAAGTACCATCCCGTCGCGCAACAGCTGGTCGAGGGATTGCTCAAATGAAGGTACCAGTCGAATTTCATTCCTCTCAGTGGCCCGATGTCATCGCCGCCCAACTGCAGGCTAACCTGCGGTCGGGAGTCGTACCGGGAAGGTATCTGTACGATTCGCCGGCCCAATCCGCGCGATGGCTCGCCTACCACGAGGGCTGGTCGCCAGTCCGCTCTCACGCGGCGGTGCAAGGCCTTTACGACCAGGCCTTCCGGGCGGCCCTCGATGGGCTCGCGCCATCGAACGTTCAATATGTCAGCCTCGGCTGTGGCGGCGGCCAAAAAGATGCGCGGTGGGTGACCCAAGCCCAGGACCGATCGAGCCGAATCGTGTTGAGTGATACGAGTGCGGCCCTGGTCTTGACCGCTGGGCGGCGTCTGCTGGAAGCCGGCGCCCCCCGCGTCGACCGCATCGTGCTCGATCTATCGGCGTGGCCGGCCCGCTCGGAGTACGGAGTACGCGATGATCAGCCGGTGGTGTGGTCGTGCCTCGGCATATTGCCGAACTTCGATCACGACAGCCTCCTGCCATACCTCGACCGGCTTATGGCGCCGAACGACCTTCTCATCTTGTCGGCCAACCTATCGCCCGAGCCGTTCACCACTTCGGCCCCCGCGATCGTACCGCAGTACGACAATCCGTTGGCTCGGGCCTGGTATGACGGGGCGCTCCTCGAGCTTGGGCTGTCGCCGGGCGCAACCGACCGCCGACTGGTGAGCACCCCGCTCGACGACGACGGCCAGACCTGGCAGATGCGTTACTTGGCGACCCTCATCGACGACGTTCGCCTCGACGTGTACGGCGAGACCATCCCGTTTTCACGCGACCAAGTGCTGACCGTCTTTCATTCGACTCGGTACACCCCTGAGAGGCTGGTCGCCGTCTGCAGCGGGTACAACCTCAAGCTGGAGCACGGTTTCGTAGACAGCCAGCGGGTTGAAGGCGTCTATCTGCTCCGTCCTTCGTAAACGGTCAGACGCATCTGCGCGCTCGGTTGACGCACCCGAACGTGCGGATCACCCTGACGAGCGTCACTCATCGCCATGCATGCTGGTCTACGGAACGGGAGTGCTGGATTCGGGACCAGAAACTCGGCTAGCCTCGACCGCTGATGGCGAGGCTCCCCGTTCTCAACTCTGGTCTCGGTCGTGATCCGGACAGCGATGCGTCCGACCCGGTTCCACTCGCGGGACGCAGCCGGGTCGGTCAACCCGGCTGGTTGAGCGATAGCCAAGGCCGACGGCTCCGGTATCTTCGCTTGTCGGTCACCGATCGGTGTGACCTGAAGTGCCAGTATTGCATGCCCCCCGAAGGCATCGCGGCCTCGCCCCGGCAAGACATCTTGACGTTCGAAGAGATCGTGCGCGTGTGTGGAATCTTCAAGGAGCTCGGCGTCCAGACGGTCCGCCTGACCGGCGGGGAGCCCCTGGTCCGCAAGAACCTCGATGACCTGGTCCGGCGCATCAGAGACCTCGGCATCGACGACATCGCGATGACCAGCAATGCGACCGCCCTTCGACCGCTCGCCAAGCGTCTGGTCGACGCCGGCCTGAGCCGGCTCAACGTCTCGCTCGATAGCGTCGACCCCGACACGTTTCGCGAGATGACCCGCGGTGGCGACATGTGCCGGGTCATGGCGGGCATCGAGGCGATCCAAGAAGCCGGCCTAAAGGTCGTCAAGACCAACAGCGTCGTGGTCCGAGGCCATAATCACACGCAGCTCGGAGACATCGTCGACTGGGCCTGGGACCGAGGCATCGTGCCTCGCTTCATCGAGCTGATGCCGCTCGGTGAGGGCGCGAACCTCGGCGCCGAGGCGGTCGTTCCGGTCGCCGAGATGAAAAAGATCCTGGGTGACCGGATCGTCGTCGATGCCGCACCCGAGCATCGCGCCGATCGCGGCCCCGCTGGGTACGTGCCTGCGGCGCGAGGCGGCGGCCACAAGGTGGGCTTCATTGGAGCCGTCACCGAGAACTTCTGCGAGCGGTGCAACCGCATCCGAATCACCGCCAAGGGGGAGATCCGAGCCTGCCTGGCCAGCCCCAAAGGTCTGAGCCTGCGAGACCTGATCCGGGCCGGCCTCGACGACCAAGCCATCCTCGACCGCATCCGAGAGGCCCTGTTCGGCAAATGGCACGGCCATCACTTCAACGTCCACGGCGTCGACGACCACCACCACGTCAACATGTCGGCCCTCGGGGGCTGATCGCCGGCTCGGCAATAAGACTACCACCTACCACATAAGATGCATTATCCTACAGGTGGATGACCCGCCTGCTGCCGCTGACCAATACTGTTGCAGATACCCTGCACGACCACCTGGGATCGGAGCAGGCGGTCGTCGACTTCGTCGACCGTGACCGTCCGCCGGGCCGCGCCAGCGAGTCGGGCAGTCGACGAACCCACCGCATCATTTCGGTGAGCGACATTCACATCGCCGCCGGTCGACATCCGGTCACCGGTCGCCTGGACGTCATCGACGATTTCAAGCCCAACCAAGAGCAACAGTTCGTGCGTTTGCTGGCCCGCGAGTGGCTGCGGGCCGCTCCGAACGTCGAACTGCCGCGGTCCCGCGAAGACATCGTCGAATCGATGGGACGTCTGCCATGGGGCGATCGAGCCCCGATCACTACTCACGAACGCCGGGCGCTGGCTGCCGACCACGCACACGCGCTCACCTTGAACCTCAATGGCGATGTCTTCGAGTTCCTGCAAGCCACCGTCGAACGGCCCGGCTACCGATTCGTTGACGGCTTCGACGGCGCCGCGCCCCGAAACACCCCTGCGAACGCGATCATCAAGCTCAACATCATGCATCGGGGCCACCCAGAGTTCTTCCGAGCCCTGGCGCTGCACCTCAGCCTCGGCCATCGCGTCGATCTGTTGCCCGGCAATCACGACCGGGAGCTCTGGAATCCTCACGTTTGGGATGGCCAGGTCGAGTCCGATGGCCGGGTACATCAGGGCTTCCTAGGGATCATGCGCACAGAGTTGCGCCGGCTCGGGTGCGACGACCATCAGGTCGAGGCCGCTCTCGCTCGCCTCAACCGTCTGCCGATGGTGGTGTACGGAGACAAGCTCGTGGATCACGGGCACCGCGAAGACCCGTACAACTGCACCCGCCGACCGTACAAAGAGATCTTCGACCCGACGCCCCTGCACGAAGAGATGCCCCTGGCGCTCGGCGACTACGGCGTCCGGGACGGCTTCAATCTTCTCGAGCGAAAGCAGCCTTACCTCGGCGACGCCCTGAGCAATAAGACGGCGTTCGTCAAAGAAGCCCTCGGCGCGCCGAAAGCCGCGGTCGGCATGCTCAAGGCCTTCCTGAAGAGCGCTCTCAAAGAAGGGCACGAGGTGTCGGCCGCCCACGATGAACAGGTGCGGCGGATGGACGCTCGTCGCCTCGTCGAGACCTTCCCGGAGCTGGTCGACCAGCTGAACGCGTTTCGCGATGCCGACGATCAGCTGGGCTCCGCGGAGGTCGCCGACGGTCTCGAACGGGTCGAAGCGTCGACCGCTCAACCATTCTTTTCGGCGTTCCGGGCCGGGGCGTCCTTCTTTCAGCGGCTCCCCGGTATCATCGCCAATCAGGTTCGCCACGAAAGCCAAGTGGCCTACGAACGCAGGATTCAGGCCCTGCACGACACCTTCGACATCAACGAGGTGGTGCACGGCCACACCCATGTCGCCGAAGACCAACACTACCTGACCCCCGAGGGGCGAAGGGTCCGGTACGTGAACACGCATACGTGGGTCGACCAAACCGGTCGGTGGGACCGAGCCAGTCGCACCTGGGGCAGCGAAAGCCGAGGGGTCGGCGTCATCGAGCTAGGTGTCAACGCCGATGGCCGGCCGTGGTCGGAGCTGTCGTTGATGCGGGTCGTCGACCAAACGGGAACCCTGGTGCCTGGGTCGATCATCGACGAGCCGGAAGGTCGCGAGGGGCCGATCCGACAGCGCGCAGAGGAGATACTCGCGCGGAAACGACCGAAGCCCACCCGTCCAAAGTCTGAGCGCCCACCCGTGCAGCCACCGGGAGACCGCCCCGAGGCTGCCGGACGCTAACCGGACGCTAACCGGAGGTCGACGTCGAATCAGCCCGCCTTCTTGAACAGAGACTCGCGCGCGGCGTTGGAGATGGCTTGCACGGCTGGATGCTTGATTCGTCGCTCCACCGTGATCGCAAAGAACTGCTCGCTGACCCCGTCGACATCGCCGATTTTGCGGGCCGAGAAGTCGCGTCGGATGTCGGTCTCGATCGCGTTGGCGGCGGGGAAGATACCTTTGCCGTGAGCGCCGAAGACCTTCATGAGCGCCGAATCATCAAACTCGGCCACGATGGACGGCCGAATCGAGTTGGCCTCGAACCACCGATCGATCGCCCGGCGAAGGACCGAGTGCGAAGTCGGCAATAAGAAGGGCGCGCCGTCCAGGCTTGCCGGATAGTCACGACGGTATCGCTCCGCCAATTTCCGAGCCCCGTACAAGCCGACCTCGCTTTGGCCCAGCAGGTGATTAAACGCCTTCACGCTGACCTGCCCCGAAAACGGAGTGTCGG
Source organism: uncultured Myxococcales bacterium (assembly GCA_964519665.1). Lineage (GTDB taxonomy): Bacteria > Myxococcota > Kuafuiibacteriia > Kuafuiibacteriales > Kuafuiibacteriaceae > JANQQN01. The sequence goes on along the minus strand of CAZFIV010000005.1, from coordinate 111,313 downwards.
TCAGCACGAGGTCGAAACCATGAATCGACAGCTCTGCGAGGAGCCGCTCGGTCTTGTCTTCGCGACAGACGACCTCGACCGGGGGGTCGAGATCGGTCGCCATCTCGAGCACTCGAAAAGCGATCAACTTCGGGAATACGTCGGATATCCCCACATGAAGCCGGGCGGGCCGGCTGGATGGGCGGCCGCGGAGGCTATCCATCAACTCCCGGCCAAGGCCAAAGATCTCGTCGGCGTAACCAAAGACCAGTTCGCCCGTTTCAGTCAGAACAAGATTGCGCCCTTTACGAACGAATAATTGCTCTCCAAGCGCTTGTTCAAGCTGCTTGACCTGGCCGCTGATGGTCGGTTGCGCCAACCTGAGCGCCTCGCTGGCCTTCGCGACCGAGCCTTCCTTGGCCACGGTCCAGAAGTACAGCAGGTGGTGATAATTGAGCCATTCCATCAACAGGGCTTTGCTTGGGATCATCGCAGTGGTCGGGCCAGCATCGAGAATCCTGAACAATTCGTTATCAACGATACCAGAATCGTCCAGTTCGAAGATCCCGAAGCAATGGATTTGGAATTACTCATAGTCGACGATGGTCGACAGTCCGAGGATTAATACGAACATGGAAAGCCAGAGCGACGACCTGAGTCGGGCCGAACCAGTGCTCGAGCTGCTCGAGCAACTGTGTGCATGTGTCAATGTCCCTTTTGACCGTTCGCAGACGCGGGCTCTGGTGGCCCACAGCACCGCGTACGCCGACGGCGATGACTGGTGTCTGGCCACCCGCCACGCCGGCGTCGAACTGGGTATCGCGTGGCGCCCGTTCGAAGCCCGCCCCAGCGAGGGCATCCATGGCGTCGGCTCCCGGCACCCCATTCTGCTTTGGACTGACACCTCGGAACCTGACGGCTGGATTCTGCTGACCGAACGCCGAGCTCGGATGGTCAAGATGGTCACTCCCACCGCTCCCAAGGGACGGTGGATCCGCGCCTCTCAGCTCGACGCCGAGCTCGGCACGACCGAGCCGATCACCTTATGGGCGGCCGACCCATCGACGCCGCTCAGCTGGCTTTCGAGCCAAGGCGGCAAGACCAGCCCGGTCGCGCGTTTGCTCGGTCTGATGAGCGCCGAGCGGGAAGATATGCGGACGGTGTTCATCTTCGCCATGGGCGTGGGCTTGTTGACCTTGGCCACCCCGGTCGCGGTACAGGCGCTGGTCAACAACGTCGCCTTCGGCACCCTGCTGCAGCCGGTGGTGGTCTTGACCTTCGCGCTGGTCCTGGGTCTCGGCCTTTCCTCGGCGCTCGTGGCCCTCGAGGTGTACGTGGTCGAAATCCTGCAGCGCCGTCTGTTCATGCGGGTCACCGGCGACCTGGCCCATCGGCTCCCGCGAGTGCGAGTGAAGGCATACGACGGTCGCCACGGGCCGGAGCTCGTCAACCGCTACTTCGACGTCTTCACCGTTCACAAAGCTGCGGCCACGCTCTTGCTGGACGGCCTCGACCTCGTACTCCGAACGGCGGTCGGCCTGCTCTTGCTGGCCTTTTACCACCCGCTTTTGCTCGCCTTCGACATCCTGCTGATCATCGCCCTGTTCTTCGTTCTGGTGGTGATGGGGCGAACCGGCCAAAAGACGGCCATCAAAGAGAGCAAAGCCAAGTACGCGGTCGCCGAGTGGCTCGAGGCCATCGCGGCCCGGCCGACGGCCTTCAAGCCGCCAGCAGCTCAGATCATGGCGCGCGACCGGGTCGACCATCTCGCCCGCGACTTCCTGCTGACTCGCAAAGACCACTTCCGTATCGTGCTGCGGCAGACGATCGGTAGCTTGGTCATTCAGACCATCTCATCCGCGGCCGTGCTCGGTCTCGGGGGCTGGCTCGTCATTCAGGGGCAGCTGACGCTCGGCCAACTCGTCGCGGCCGAGCTGGTGGTGACCGCGGTCGTCGCCTCGTTCGCCAAGATGGGTAAGCAGGTCGAAAATTTTTACGATCTCGTGGCGGGGGTCGACAAGCTCGGACAGCTGGCCGATCTTCCCATGGAGCGACACGACGGCGAGATCGGAAAGGCTCCGGCGAGCGCTGGCGGCTCGGAGCTGGAGCTCGTGAACCTGACCGTACGCCCCGAGCACCGCTCGGCCATCATCGAACACGGCAGCCACACGTTCGTGGGCGGATCCAAGACCGCCATTGTCACCGATAGCGGACCCGGCCGGACCCGCATGGCCGAAGTCATGCTCGGACTCCGGAGCCCGGAAGGTGGATGGCTCCGCCTCAACGGTACCGACTATCGCGACCTGCTCGTCGACGACCTGCGACACCGGATCGCGTTGGTGAGCGGAGTCGACATCGTCCCCGGAACCATCATGCAAAACGTGCGGATGGGGCGCGTCTATCTGGACAACACGGATATTCGACGGGTGCTGGAAGACGTCGGGCTCATCGAAACGGTGTCTTCGCTGCCTTCGGGACTTCAGACCGAACTGACGCTGGATGGGGATCCGCTGTCCGACGCCGAGATGCGGCTGATTGTGCTCGCTCGCGCCCTCGTCGACAATCCCGAGGTGCTGATCGTCGACGGCCTTCTCGACGGCCTAGCGCCCGAACTAACCGACCGGGCCATCGATGCATTGCTTCAGCCGCGCGGCACCTGGACTCTGGTCGTGTTGACCGTGCGTCCGGAGATCGCAGCTCGTTTCGATTCCCGATTGCGCTTGCTAAGCGGGCGCTTACTAGCCATGGAGATGCCAGCGTGACCACCGAATACGTCGGAACTTCCGGCCCTACCGCCTTGGCGCGGAGTCGAAGTCGACCCGCGGAGCCTGTGTCTGGAGCCGTCGATCTCGCGCTGCCGGCGACTCGATTGGTACCTCCTCCGGTCGCCGCGCGCCGGGTGGCGTCGTTCCTGGCCCTGATCTTCATTCTGCTCCTGATCGGGTTGATGGCGCTGCCCTGGCAGCAAAACGTGTCTGGCGCCGGAGACCTGATCGCCTTCGCGCCTCAAGACCGCCAGCAGACGCTCGGGGCGCCCATCGAAGGGCTCGTGTTGAAGTGGTTCGTCCAGGAAGGGGCCGTGCTCGAGGCCGGCGACCCGGTGGTCGAGATGTCCGACAACGACCCGCAGTTCGTCCAGCGGATCACCGCCCAAAGGAACGCCGCGGAGCAGCAGCGCAAGAGCTACTTCGCCAAAGTGACCAACCTGGAGGGGCAGGTCGAGAACGCCCGAGAGGCTCTCGACGCCTCGGTGGCGGGATCCGAAGCCAAGATCGCCCAAGCCGAACAAAAGCTGCAAGCCGCCCGGCAGAAGCTCGAGGCCGCGGAAGCCGCCTACGAGACGGCCCGAATCAACGTAGAACGCCAACAGTCGCTGCGCGAAGAGGGTCTGGTTTCGCAGCGCGAACTCGAGCTCACCGCGCTGAAGGCCACCAAGAGCCGGACCGACCGCGAAGCCGCTCAGAACGACCTCACCGGCGCCGCCCAGGCGCTCGCCGCCGCCCGCCAAGAACTCAACAAAGCGCGCGCCGATGGGGCGGCCAAGGTCGGTGACACACGGGCCAAGCTGAACGCGGCGCGGGCCGAGCTCGCGGGCGTCGAAGCCAAGCTCGCCGAGATCGACGTCAAGCTCGCCCGGCAAGCGCAGCGGGTCGTTCGGGCGCCCGTAAACGGGATTCTCTTGCGGACGCTCGCCCTGCCCGGCGCCCAGCAGATCAAAAAAGGCGAAGCGCTGGGTATCATCGTTCCGGCCGACACCGCCCGCGCGGCGGCCTTGATCGTCGACGGCAACGATGCCGCGATCGTGTCGCCGGGAAGAAAAGTCCGCCTGCAATTCGAGGGCTGGCCGGCCGTCCAGTTCGCCGGGTGGCCTTCGGTGGCCGTCGGGACGTTCCCCGGCGTCGTCCAATTCGTCGACTCGGCCAGCGACAGTGACGGGAACTTCCGCGTCGTGGTCATGCCCGATCCCGACGCCGGGCCGGAAGAAGAGTGGCCCGACTCGCACTACCTCCGCCTCGGGGCCCGCACCAAGGGCTGGATCCTCCTCGACGAGGTCCGTCTCGGTTACGAGCTGTGGCGGCGCTTCAACGGCTTCCCGCCCGCGGTCGAGTCGCCGAAGAAGAAAAAAGACGTGGGGCCTCCGGTTAAGGTAAAGGCGGCGAAGTGAGCGAATGGCTGGCGGCAGTTATCCTGCTGATTCCAACGACCACCGCTGCCCAGGAGCGTCCCTTTCAGACCCCGACCATCACGATCTCCAAGCTGATGGCGGAAGCGGGCGACCTCGAACCAGTGACCGCACTGACCCTCGGGGGAGACGCTCCTTTGCGGCTTCGAGAAATCTCGGCCTCGGTAGAGACCTATCACCCGGTGTTGGCCGCCGCCGAGCAGCGCCGCCGGCAGGCCGAGGGCGACGCGCTCTCGGCGCGGGGGGGATTCGATCCGGTCCTCAAGCTGGAAGCCGAGCTCTGGCCCGAGGGCTTCTATGACTTTCAACGGATCGACGCGAAGGTCGTGCAGCCGACCCCACTGTGGGGCACCGAGCTGTTCGGGAGCTACCGGCTGGGCCGCGGCAACCTCCCGGTCTACGAGGAAGAGGCTCGTACCCTGGACGTCGGTGAGTTGAAAGCGGGCCTGAGCGTGCCCTTGTGGCGCGACGGCCCCATCGACGACCGGCGGGCCTCCATTCGCCAGACCGAACAACGCGCCCAAGCAGTGCTGTTCGAGCGGGAAACGGCCCGGCTCGATCTGCTTCTCGAAAGCGCGGCCGCCTATTGGAAGTGGGTTCTGGCGGGACGCACCTATCTGATCGCACTCGATTTGGTCCGGCTCGCGGAGACTCGCGACGAGCAGATCACCAAAAAAGTCCAGCGGGGGGCGGTCGCCGAAATCGAACGCGCCGAGAATCTGCGAGCGGTGCTCGACCGCCGCCAAGACCTCGTGGTCGCCCAACGAGAGCTGGAGCAGGCGGGAATCAAGCTGAGCTTGTTCTGGCGAGACGACGACGGCGAGCCCCGCATTCCGTCGATCCGGCGGATGCCAGGCCTGCCCGATCCAACTTTGCCAAGAGCCAATCAGCTCCAGATCGGTCGAGACCTCGCCATGCAGCGCCGGCCGGAGATCGACTTTTTTCGAGCCGAGCTCGAGCGGGCTCGGGTCGGGCTCCGGCTGGCCGAAAACCAACTCGTGCCGGAGCTCGACTTCAGTTTCTCCGTCGGCAAAGACCTCGGCACTGACAAAGACGAAGAAAAGATCGCGGCCCTCGACCCGACGGAGCTGAAGCTCGGGCTCGACTTGAAGGTGCCGTTCTTCATTCGGAAGGCTCGAGGTAAGGCGCGCAAGGCCGAAGCCAAGCTCAGCGAGGTCGGTGAGAAAGCGCGCTTTCAGCGCGACAAGATCGACACCCAGGTCCTCAACCTGTGGACCGCCCTCAACGCCCAGGCCCAGCAGAGCATGCTCGCGGATGAGACATACCGAGTGGCCGAGGCGGTGGCAGCGGCCGAACGCCGTCGCTTCGACCTGGGCGCCACGACTTTGTTCATTGTCAACCTTCGGGAGCAAAAGGCCGCCGAGGCCGCGCGAAAGCGGGTCAAGGCGAGGGCCGACTTCGCGATCACCCGGTCGGCCTGGGCCTTGGCGACCCGGACCACCCTTCCCGCCGACAACTGAAGGCCGCGGGGCCCGGGCGCGAGTGAATCGCGCCCACCCGTCTTCGCTCGCTCCGCTCGCTGCGCGTTCGCAAAGGCCGCGGGCTCGACGGCTGGCGTGGCCTCAGGTACGTCGCGAAACAGGAACGGGTAGAAGATCGTGAATGATGAACCAGTAGCCCCTAGCCATCGTCCGAACCACAGTGAACCGGACGATGTCGAAGCGTTCTGCCAGCGAGTGGTCGAGATCTTCGGCGGCGACATGCAGAGCATTGCGCTATCGTCCGGAGACAAGCTCCTCCGTCCCGCCGATCGAAGCGGACACCTGTACTTCGTAGAATCGGGCGAGCTCGCGTTGTACCGAGGGCAGTCCTCTGCGCCGGGCGTCGAGCTCGATCGTCTGACCGCAGGTCACTTCCTGGGCGAGTTGGAGCTGTTCGAGGGCGGTGAACCGGTGGTCGTGGTTGCCGCCACCGACGCCCAGGTGCGCCGCCTCCCGCACGCAAGGCTGTTGCGACTGAAGGAAGACCGCTCTGCCGAAGCCACGGCGTCCATCCTGCCGGAGATCGAACGGCGGCTGCAGCGGCAACGTTTCGCGCAGGCCCTCCGAGCGGTGTTTCCGACCCTGACCGGCGAGGTTCTCCAGCCCTTGATGCTGGTCGTCGGCACCGAGAGCCTCACCTCGGGCGAAGTGCTGTTCGCGGAGGGCAGCGAAGCCACGGACGTCTATTTCGTGGTCAGCGGCCGGCTCAGCATCCGGATCACCGGCGACAACGGCATCCGAGTCATCGGCGAAGCCAGCCGGGGTGACGTGGTCGGGGAGTTCGCGTTGTTCAGCCCCGGACCGCGTTCGGCGACGGTCGTCGCGACCCGCGACGCCGAGCTGCTGCGCCTATCGCGAGCCGACTTCGATCGTCTGATCGAGTCATTTCCTTCACTCGTGGTCGCGGTGACCAAGAAGATGGTTCAGCGAGTACGGACCGGCAACCGAGGTCCGGGGGGCAGTCGCTCCCGGCGTACGATGACCGTCACCGTCGTAGAAGCCGGTGACCGGGCTGTCGCCCTCGAATTCGCGCGGAAGCTCGCCGAAGCGCTCAGCCGATTCGGTTCGGCGCTGGAGCTCACGTCGGAGACGTTCAACCGGGAAAGCGGCCAACCCCGCGCCGCCGAGACCACGGTGACCGACCCCCTCAACTCGATGGTGGTCTCCGTATTGAGCGAAATCGAAAGCGAGCACCGCTTCGTGGTCTACGTCGCCGACGCCGAGATGAACGAGTGGACTCGGCGATGCCTACGGAGCTCGGACCGGGTCCTGTTGATCGCTGACGCGGACGCTCGACCGACTCCCAGCCCGCTCGAGCGCGCGGCCACCCAGTTCGCCACCGAAGCCCGCGTCGAGCTCGTCCTCCTTCAGCCCGCTGAACGCGACCGGCCCCGTCGGACCGGCGACTGGCTCGCGCCCCGGAATGTGGCCGAGCACCACCATGTGCAGCGCGGCAACGCCGACCACGTGGCGCGGGTCGCCCGACGCCTGGCCGGACGCGCCCTGGGGTTGGTCTTAGGCGGCGGAGGTGCGCGCGGCTACGCTCACCTCGGCGTATGGCGAGCGCTCGAGGAGCTCGATGTCGACGTCGACTATATCGGGGGCACGAGCATGGGCGCTCTGTTGGCGGCCGCGTTCGCCATGGGCCTCAGCTACGAAGAGGTGGTCGAGCAGAGCCGAACGGTAGCCAATCCGAAGTCACTGTTCGACTACACCCTCCCATTCGCGGCGTTGATGGCCAGCCGCAAACTGAACCGCCTGTGCCATCGAATCTACGGTCAATTGCAGGTCGAGGACCTCTGGGTGCCGTACTTTTCGGTGGCCACCAACCTGTCGACGGCCGAGCAGATCATCTTTCGAAAGGGGCCGTTGTGGCGGGCCGTGCGGTGCTCGATCTCGATTCCCGGAGTGTTTGCGCCGGTCGTCGAGCGCGGCGAAATCATCGTCGACGGGGCGGTCATGAACAACTTCCCTGTCGACCTCATGCAGCGGTACGTCGAGAGTGACTCCATCATCGCGGTCAATGTCAGCGTACCCCGCGACGACGAGCAGGAGTACGACTTCAACTACGAGGTCTCCGGCTGGCGCCTTCTGTTCAACCGAATCAATCCCTTCGCCCGCCGCCGGCTGAACTTCCCGGCGATCATCGGTACGCTGGTCCGCACGATGGAGGTCAACAGCGTGCGACACACGTTGACGGCCCGTACCGAAGCGCGCCTGCTCCTGGAGCCGAATATGCGGTCGATCGGCTTGCTGGAATTCGATCGCTTTCAGCAGGCGGCAGACCTCGGCTACCAGAACAGCCTCGAATCCATCCGACAATGGCTCGCGCAGGACGATGAGAGAACCAAGCTCCGGGTCGACCTCGGCGAAGCCACCCCCACCGCCGCCCTTCCCTGAGCCGTGTCCCAAAGTTTCCTGAACTCCCCGTCTCCATGTGTACACAACGGCTTCGAGCGCTCCGTCGCCCGGTCAATATCTGAGGCCGGGTCATCGACGCGGTTTGGGGCCTTTGGCGAGGGTGGCGATGAGGGACTGCGCCTCGGCCCACGTGGCGCCGAGCCGGTCCAATACCCGAGGGTCACCTCGCACCCCGAGGTCGCCCGCCTCGATCAGACCGTCGGGGTCAGGGACCGCGTCGGCCAACACCCAGGTCACCAGCCGTTCGGACACGGCGATTTCAAGGTCGGGAACACCGTCGTGTCCGCGCTTCAGCCACGGCCTCGCGCCGCCGGTGAGGGTCCACGTGCGGGGCGGGTCGCTTCGAACCGACAAGAACACGGTCCCTCGGAAGTGCTTCATCGATGCTTCGCGGTGCTCCAAGAAGAGCGGGAGCATCAGCTCGAACAGGACGTCGATCTCGGTCAGGGCGGCCATGATCAACCCAGGTTCCAGCCGCCCGAGACCACGATGTTGGTGCCACTGACGTAGTCGGCGGCGGGCGACAGCAGGTAGCGGACGGCTCCCCACATGTCCTCGAACGTGCCCGGTTTTCCGTCCGGTAGGGGTTCACCGGGCGACCCCACGGAATTCTCGAGGAACCCCGGCGACACCATATTGACGGTGATCGGTTCGTTCTTGAGGGCCTTGGCGAAGGTTCGGGTCAGGACATTCACGCCGATCTTCGCCACGTGATAGGGCGTGGCCTGCAAGCGAGCTTCGATTCGGTCGGCGGCCGAATCACCGATGTTGATGACTCGAGCCCGCTCCGGGGCCTTTCGCAACAGCGGTAGCAAGCCCGTCGTCAGATCGAAGATGCTCGCGCAGGTGACGTTGAAGATCTGCCGAAACTCTTGGGGCGTGAATTCGAGCAGCTTCTTTTCAGGATAAACGCCCAAGTTGTTGATGAGCACGTCGAGCCGACCGGGGCCGTCGCCGACCGCCGAGACCAGATCAGCGCAGCCTTCGGGTGTGGATAAGTCGGCGGACATGCACACGGCTCGGCCCGCGGGCAAGCTATGGACCAGCGCCTCCGCGGCGGCGCGCGAACGGTGGTAGTGAATCAAGACCATGAAGCCTTCGGCCACCAGGCCTTCCACCAGCGCTCTTCCCAACCCCTGAGCGCCGGCCGAAACCAGCGCCCACCGTTCGTTCGCTTTCGATTTAACCGTCACGGTAAAGCTCCAACGCACCGATCACTCGGGACAGGGCCCGAACCTCGTGGGTGCGAATCATGTGGGTGCCCCCGAGCGCGGCCAGCACGGCGAAGAAAGGCTCGGCCTTGCGCCGTTCGTCCTCCAGGAACACTTCGGGCGCGTGGGGAACGATGTTGAAGATCGGAAAACCCAACGACCAGAGCCGAAATGCGTGCAGGAAGGTGTTCATTTGATAGGTCACCCGCTGCGCCGAGTCCTGCAGATTCTTATAGTAAAACCCGAGCCCAGGGTCGATGAAGCACTTGGTCACCCCGTGCCGGGCGGCGCGGTCGGTTAGGTCTCGAAAGTAGTCGAGCAAGAGCGGAACCATGTCTTCGGAGAGCACGAAATCGCCGACCTCTCGCACGGTCTCGCCCTGTACGTAGCAGAGAATGACCGCCGCCCCGTGGCGACCCGCGACGCGAAACACCTCGTCGGCTTCCCTCATCCCGGTAAGGTTGAAGACCTGCGCGCCGTGGCGAGCGCAGGTGTCGAGGACGCCCGGATGATAGCTTTCGACGGAAACGATCCGGTTTTTCGCTACGAGGCCGTCGACGACCGGCAACAGCATCTCGAGCTGTTCTTGATCGTCGACCCGTCGGGCGTCCGGCAGGGTCGACTCCGCTCCGACGTCGATGACGACCGCGCCGTCGGCGGCGAGCATCTCCCCTCGAGCGAGGGCCTCGTCCGCGGTCCTGCACACCGACTCCTTGTACCAAGAGTCGGTCGACAGGTTGATCACGCCCGTCAAATACCGACGAGCCGAGAAGTCGAAGTTGACCGACCCAATGCTGAACGGCCGAATCTCGTGCTGTAGGGCCTCTCCGTGCTTCGCCAGCAGGGCGCGCACCACTTTAAAATCGAGCATCGGCCTAGTCCGTAGGCTTCGTCGGGGGGGCTGTCCATAACAGAGATGCGGTCGGCCCCCGAGAAAGTGAGTTTTGTGGCGAGTTTAGGTTGAAAAACGGAGCGGACAGGACATGATGAACGGCCCATGACCTCTGATGTGGCCGCGCTGGATGCCTTCGCCACCCGACTTCGGCCCCACTATTCTCGGTTCCTCGACCTGCTGGGCGAAGACATTCTGATGACCGCCCACTCCCACCAGGCCTGGCCCGATGTGAGCCGCGAAGGTCACCTGACGGCCTGGGACGACGCGGCCGACCTTGTCGACAACAAATGGTCAAAGGTCTTCAAGAGTATCCTCCCCGAGTTCCAACGACGCGTAGCAACCCGGATCGGCTCCACTCGTCCGCTCGACCTCGCGATCGCTCCGAACACGCACGAGCTCGTTTACCGGCTCGCCAGCTGTTTTCCCTCGGACGGGCGAGTGGTCACGACCGACGCCGAATTTCACTCGCTCCGGCGCCAATTGAACCGGCTGGCGGAAGACGGTCTGCAGGTCACGATCGTGCCGGTCCAAGACGGGCACGACTACGCCCGACGGTTCCTCGAGGCGGTCGACAAGGTTCGTCCGCACTGGGCAGCGCTTTCCCATGTGCTCTTCACCACGTCCCGTATCCTTCACGACCTGCCGGCCATCTTGGCCGGCCTCGACGCCCGAGGGGTTCCGGTGCTGGTGGATACCTATCACTCGTTCAACGCCTTGCCGCTCGAAGTCGACAGCTGGCCGGGCACGGTCTTCGTCACCGGGGGCGGGTACAAGTACGCCCAATCGGGCGAAGGGTCATGCTGGCTGCTGCTACCGCCCGATGCAGAACGGTTCCGGCCCCGTCATACGGGCTGGTTCGCCGACTTCCGAGGCCTCGACGGGGATCAGACCGAGATCAGCTACGGTCCCCGCGGTATGCGGTTTTTCGGGGCCACCTTCGACCCCACTCCGCTGTACCGAGCCGTGTGGACGATGCGCTGGATGGATGAGCAAGGGCTGAGCCCCCGCGTTCTCCGGACGCAGAGCGTCCGCGCGACCCGCCTGTTGATATCATTGTACGACCGCTTCGACTTCGAAGCGCGCGGCGTCGCCCTGCTCACCCCGCGCGAAGATGAGCTTCGAGGGCCCTTCGTCACCTTCGAAACCGAACGAGCGGCTCGTCTTTGCGAAGCCCTCGCCCTTCGCGGTGTCCGCACCGACCGCCGGGGACCGCTCTTGCGGTTCGGTCCGGCTCCGTACACGACGAGCGTCGAAATCCGCCGCGCGATGAGTGTGCTTCGGGATCTGGTAGCATCCTGAACTATGGGAGCCTCGAACGGCTGCGTCCTGGGCATCGATCTGGGCACCACGAACACGGCCGCGGTGGCGTTCGGTCCCGATCAACCGGGCCCCGTGTCGATCCTGCACGGGCGACGACGGCCGGTGCTGCCGTCCGTCGTTTCCCTTAAGAACCCTCGCCTACCGATCGTCGGGTGGTTGGCTCGCGACATGATGCTCACCGATCCGACGACCACCATCTACGGGTGGAAGCGGTTCATCGGACGGAGCGAACAGAGCGACTACGTCAGTCGGCACCGCGACCGATTTCCGTTCCGTATCCACGCCGACCCGAGCGGCAAGCTGGGCGCGGTCGTGCAAGATACGGTCTACTCGTTCAACCACATTGCAGGGCTCGTTCTGGACCAGGTTCGCCTCCAAGCCGAGGCCGCCCTTCGCCACCGGGTCGAACAGTGTGTGGTCGCGGTGCCGGCCCATTTTGCGAAATCCCAGCGCGCTTCGATCCTGGACGCCGCCCATCGAGCCGGCCTGAACGTGCTTCGTTTGGTGAACGAACCGACCGCCGCCGCGCTGGCCTTTGGCATCGACCGTCGGCTCGACGGCAAGGTCCTGGTGTTCGACCTCGGCGGGGGTACGTTCGACGCCACTCTGCTCGAGGTCGTCGACAACATCTTCGATGTCCGAGCCACCCGCGGCGACGGCTTCATCGGGGGTATCGATTTTGATTCGGCGTTGTTCGAGCGCCTCCGCCAATTCTGCGAAGCTCGGTTCCGGTTCGACATCCGTCGTGACTCGGTGGTCGCCCAACGCATCATGAACGCCGCCGAAAACGCCAAGTGCGCTCTATCGATCGAACCCCGAGTCCGGATCAACGTGCCGATGATCGGGCAAGACCCGGGCGGTCGAACCGTCGACCTCGACTATGTCATGGACCGCGACGAGCTCGAGCGCCTGACCGCGCCGCTGGTCGAAAAGTGCATTGGCATCGCCGAGCAAATGATGAGCGATGCCAACGTTCATCCTGCCGACATCCATCACGTCATAGCGGTCGGCGGCCAAACCCGTATGCCGCTGGTCCGAAGGCGGATCGAAGAGACGATGGGTAGGCCGCCGTTGACCCACCTGGATGTCGACACTTGCGTCGCGCATGGAGCCGCCATCATCGCCCGGGGTAACGCTGACCCGGCGGGGGCGGTGCTCCTCGACGTGCTCTCGGTCCCGGTGGGGGTCGTGTTTCCAGGAGGCCGGACGCAGCTGGTCTTCCGCGCCAACTGCGACCTGCCCGCCGTGCAGACCCTGCTCGTTGAAGCCCCACCGCTGGGCCAGGATCTCGTCGTTGGCCTGTGGCAGGGGGTCGATATGACGTCGGCCGACCGCCAGGTGCTCGGGGTAGTGAGGGTGCCGAGCCAGGCTTTCGAGTCCGGCGGCCCCTACCGGCTCGATTTCAGTCTGGATGCCGACCTGTCACTTCAGGCCGTCTTCACGTCGGCCCTCCAGCGAGCCAACGTCCCGATCGAGCAGCCGCCCCCGCGGCGGGCCCGTTGAAGTTCCCTACCGGAACTCGCCCGCCGACACCCGAACGACTCCCTTCTTTGCAGGCACCGTCAGCGCGATGCTGCGGGAGGCGAGCGTGGTACCGAATCGCCAGCGGCGCGCGCGTCGCTCCAAACACTTTCTGACCCGCCGGGGTCCGCGTGGCACCTTCACTCGCCGAACCCGACCCTCCGGATCGGTCTTGACGCGCATCACGACCTTGGACGCCGCGAACACCCCTCGACATTGCTTGAGGACGGCGCTCACCTCGTTCTTGACGATGGTCGTCTGGGTCGCGGAAAGCGTCTCGTCGACGTCATCCCGCTCGAGCTCCGGCAGGGCGGCCGTCTTGGGGAGGACCGCCAAGGGCTTGGCCCCGCCGGTCTCGAGCGTCCCGATGTCGATCCGTTCGGGCTGCACGTCTCCCCGCTGCTCCGAACGAGGCAGGGTGGGCTCGGCGGCCGCCGGAATCAAATCGGGCCCATCCTGACGGGCTCTCGGGCCCGGACTACGCCGACAATCGCCGGTCAGCCTGCAGGTATCGATCCGACCGAGCGCCTGGGCATCGACATCGGTCGAATCCTTGGCTTTGGCGGTCAGCGCAGCGGACAAGTCTTCGGGCGGAGGAATCTTGGCGGGCCACGCAAAGTAAACGAGCCCTCCCATCGCGGCCATGGCCACGGCGCCGAACACCAACTTGCGACGCATTCGCCGCAATCGAACCTTCGCACTCACCCCGGCCGCGGCGAGAAACTGGCGGGTCGTCTCACCCAGCGACGGCGAGGTCACCGGATGGATCGGCCCTGGCGTAGGGAGCCAAGCCCCCGGAGGCGCCGACGCCGACCGGTTCGACCCGGAGCGACTGAGGTCGATCGACCCGACCACAAGGGGGCGGTCCGGTGCGAGGGCGTCGGAACCGTCCGAAGCCATCGGAAGCTCGTCGGGCTCGGGGGGCGCACTCGGTCGCGCGGCGCCATCACCAGAGGCCCGTTCGCCAACGCGGGGGCGGATGAACACTGTGGCTCGGTTCTGCTGAGCCCCGCCCGCCCCGTCGTCGGTGGGCGCCGTTGCGGTCACTGAAGACACGATGGCGTCCGAGGTCACATCACCCACATCGCCCTCGGTGAAGCCATCGCCCGGGGGCTCGCCAGCGGTCGTCGAGCCGCTCGCCGATGCATGCCCCGGCAGCGGTGGAGGCATCTTTCGGGGGGCGAGCAGTCCTTCCTTCTCGCTCGCCCGAACCCACTTGGGCATGCCCTGTCGCCAAACCCAGTCCCGCGGGCGGAGCAGTCCCTGACGCACCGCCGTCTGCAACTGAGACCATGTGTAAGGCCCCTGGGTTTCACCAGAGCGGGCGATATACCAAGACGCGTCGTGTAGGGTCTCGTGCATCGTCACCCGGTCCTATCGGCCGCCAGCGACCGGGCCCGCGGGATGAGCGCGACTTTGTACGCCCCACTGCCACGCAGTGACACGGGACCGGAAGCTTCACGGGCCGGTCGGGCTCCCGCCTTGCACCGCCGCCTGCTTCAGCGGCGGGCCGGCTGAACCTGCTGACGAGCAAAACCAGCTTTTTCGAGCCGCTTTCGCGCCTCTTTGACGAGGAGAGGATGAACGCGCTTTTGGCCTACGAAGATGGCCAGGAGCTGCGGAGATACTTCCTGGAGCTGCTTCATGGCTTTGCGCATACCTCCAAGGTCGTTGCGATGTGCGCTGATGAACGCCTTCGCTCGCCACAGCTGGATTTTGGAGTCCGCGAGATTCGAAGCGTTGGGGTCATACTTGTCGACCAGCTCCCCTGCTTCGATGGGGTTGCCGCTGCGGGCCCACGCTTCGGCCACGATGCCGGCCAGATTGGCTCGGGCCTTGGGATCGACGGTCTTGTCGAGGGGCATCTCGTCCGCAAGCTTCCTTGCCGCCTGCACTTCACCATGGTTGAGATGGATCATTGCCCGCATCCCTCGCACTTGATTGGCGAGCATCTTGTTGGCCTTTTCGAGGCTCGCCGACTCCAGGGTGCCCAACGCGGCCCGCGGGTCTTCATGCATCTGGATCTGCGCTTTGGTGATGATCGCGCTGACATCGCCCTTATCGACTTTGCTCTGGATCTTCGCGATTCGGGCCGCCCGCTCTTCGGGGCTGAGGTCGGCATCCCCGATCAGCTCGCCGAGGGCCGCGCTCTGGGCCATGTTGCGGCGGACGAAGAAGGCGCCGACCGCCGCCGCGGCCGTGATCACGGCCGCGATGATCAAGGGAATGACGCTATCGAGACCACTCCAAAACCCGAGGGCGATCAGCCAAATCACGACCAGGGCGATGATCACGATTCGCGCGAGCGACCGGATCTGCCCCGCGGCCTCGGCCATCGCCTCTTCTCGGGCTCGACTCGGGTCACCGAGACTCTTGAGCTCGGCCTGGGCCTCTTTGATCCGTTTCTTTCCGCCTTTTTGCGCCACGGAATGGCGTTCTTAACCGGTTCGGTCGACGGAACCCAAGTTCTTTCGAACCGGTCGCCTCGTCAGCCCCACTCGCCCGCTTCAGGCTCGCTTCGTCAGGGGTCGGCGGGCTCGGGCGGATCCGGGGGTTCGGACGACGGCGACGTCGTTGGATCGTCGACCGGGCGGAGGACGACCGGCGTGCGCGGGCCCCGACCGATCTTGGGGAGTTCGGTTGGGGGTTCGGTTGGGGGTTCGGTCGGAGGTTCGGCCCGGTCGGGCGCGTGCTCCGGCGAGGTCACTGGAGAATGGTCACGCGGCGCATCTTCGGATGGCGGGCCATCAGGGGCCGCACGGGGCCACCGGGGCGGACCCGCCGGGCTGGACGGATCCGTCTCTCCAAGCAATTCCAGCCTCAAACGCTGAAAGGCCGTGCGGGCCTCTTCGGCCGTACGCACATCGGGACGTCCGCGGGGGCCGATGCGGAGGAGCCCTCGCGGGGTGTACAGGTGCCAGTTGTCACGGGGCCGCTCGACGTCGGTTTCGAGCGACAAGCACCGCAGGGCGTATCCGTTGCCAAACTCGATGGTCAGGTCATATCCAGGCGGCTCGGCCGAGATTCGGTCGACCCGTTGGTCGATGACGCGAGCCAAGCCCTCGCGGCGGACATCGGCAGGGTCCCAGCAGGAAGTGACGACCCGATCGGGACCGTCGACCCTCCACGCACACTCGACCAAGAGGCTGAACGACCCCTCGTAGGTGCGCTGAAGAAAGCTCAGGCGGGGGTTGGCCAGGCGTAAGGATCGCCGGAGCTTGTCGCCGAAGTGGAGAACGAACGGGATATCCGAATCCGTTCCCACGATGACGCTCCAGCAGACTTCGCCGGCCACCTCTTCGAGCAGCTGATCAACCCGTTCCTCCATGGGCCGCCTCTGAGGCTGTACCACGGCGTGACCGGATGCCGCCATTGCCCCGCCCAGACCGGTTCGCCTACAGTGGGGCGTGGCCGACCACAATCAGCGCGGCTTGCTCGGACGGTTCTGGGGGCGCGACGGCCGACTGACCCCCGAGCTGCTCGCCGACGTGTTGCTGATGGTCACGCTCGCCGATGGTCGACTGAGCGAACGAGAGATCGACGCCCTTTCATTTGCCGTCGCCCATCGGCCCGAGCTCGCCGGCCTCGACTGGGACTGGTTGTTCACTCGCGCTGACGAACTCGCCGAGGACGCCCCCCTCTTCTCCGACCTCCGAGAGGCGTTACCGGAAGCGGTCACCGACGCGACCGACCGCCGTCTGATCTTGACCCTGGCCAACCGCGTGGCGGGTGCCGACGGTGAGGTCGCAGAAGAGGAGGAGGCACTGATGAGGTCGGTCGCGAGTGCTTTTGGGATCGGGGAAACCGAGCAGGCCGAACTGTTGCGGCCCCCGCCGCCCGGAGCGCCCATATTCACCTGGCGGCGCGTTCAGTACGCCTTTCCCCAGAGCCCGCCCGTCTTGTTCTTCGATGCCCTCGCCACGGCTCGCGAACCGAGCGAGATCCGCCTCTTGATCCACCGCCTTCACGCCATCCGAGCCCTGTGGAATCAGTCATACCCCGGGGGCGAAATGATCGCGCTCGGACACGCGGTTCCGGTCGGAAGCGACCACTTTCGAGTCGATGGTGTGTTCCGGCAAGCGGAGCGTACGAAGTGGGTTCGAACCCTGGCCGCCGGCGAATCGCTGTTCCCTGAAGAACGCACCATCCTGCCGGCCCTGCTCGCCGACCGCCCGCCGAACACCGACGTGGTGATCGCCCACAGCGGCCCCCTATCTCCGCCGGACAAGGTATTCTTCGAGTTGACGCCGTCGCTCGACGTCATCTTCGTCAAAGTGTGACGCTAGCTATGTGCGCCCTCGCAGCTTGCCCAGCAGCCGCCGCAAGCCGTGCAGCGGACCGACCCCGTCCGCGAGCAGATGCAGCCACTGTGATAGGTAAAACCCTCCGACAGCGGCGGTGACGGTCAGCAGCTCGGCTGCGCCCATTCGGGGGCGCCATTCGAGCCCGGCGGGCGCCCAGCCAACGGACCACAGCCCCAACCCAACGAGGCCGGCGACTACGGCAGCCAACCCGGCCAAGTAGATCAGCCGGGTCAGTGGTCCAAAAAACCAGCCGTGACTGACCCCCCGGTGGGAGAACAGCAGTCCGTAGGGCACCCAGATCAGCCCGAGGCCACCCCAGTTACGCTTTGCCAAGACACCCTGCTCAGCCAGGTCGAGATCGGGGGTCACGAGAAACGTGCCGATCAAGAACGACAACGCGAACACCACGAGGACCGTGAAGGTCATTTCGTGCTCACGGATCCACTGGTCGACCTCAGGCCGCTCCCTCCACAGGTAGCCCCCCATCCCGATCAGGGCCGCAATGAGCACCAGGACCACGATATTGATCGTCTGGTGCTTTCGTCCGCTCGCCATCTCAGGATGATACCTCATCCCGATCTGAGCGGAAGTTCTTGGCCGTCAGCGATGGACGCCGACGGTGTGAGCGGTGTCGTTGCGAGCCCTCTCACTCCAGGCACCGCGGTCGTAGGTCACGATCGATAGGGATGAGTTGTCGATCTTGATCCACCACGCCTTCCTCTTGTCGAGGCCTAGCAAGCCGGTGAGCATCACCTTGATCAAGAGGCCGTGACTGAACACCAAGGTGTGCGCGTGATCGGTGCCGAGCACGCGCCGCTCGATCCAGGCCGAGACCCGCGCGAACACGTCTTCCTGCGACTCCCCGCCGGGTGGCCGAAAGCGCCAGTTCTTTTGCTCCATGACCGCGAGCTGGGCTGGAGTGAGCACCTCTTCGAAGCGGCGGCCGCTCCACTCACCCTGGTCCAGTTCCTCGAGCTCCGGATAAGTCGTTACGTCGTCGGGTGACTGCTCCAGGCGCTCGAGACAATGCCGAGCGGTCTGCTGCGCGCGCACCGCCGTCGAGGCCACGATTTGGTCAAAGACGCGCTCCTCTTGCCGAAAGCGCTCCCCGAGCGCCCGGGACTGCGCGACTCCGCGGGAGGTCAGCTCCGCCCAGCTGTGACGCCCGCCGATCTGAGGCGGCGACCGAACGTTGGTTTCGCTCTCACCGTGCCGAATGAAATAGATCGTCTTCAACGGCCCCCGACTTCCGTAAGCGACGCGAATTGGCAAGACCCGGCTCCGGGTTGCGGACCACGCCGCTCTGCAACAGCCGTAACCTCGCATGGTTCAGCCGCATCGATGAGGTGCCCATGCACAAAGCAAAGCCAACCTCTGTCTTGACCCCTATGTTGATCGCACTGTTGGTGGCCGGTGGCACCTTCTGTGCGCCCGTTACGCAAACCGCGCACGCGGCCGGCGTGAAACAGACCCATACGCTAACCCTCGAAGGCGTCGACCGCATCGTCGCCGCGGCTGAAAAAGACGCCCTCCGCAAGAAGGCGCGGGTGGTCATCGCCGTCGTCGACGCATCCGGTGCCCTGATCGTTCTTCGACGTCTCGACGGCACGCAGGTCGCCAGCGTCGGGGTCGCCATCGATAAGGCCCGTACGGCCGCGATCTACCGTCGTCCGAGCAAAGTCTTTGAAGACCAGACCACCAGCGGTCGAGTCGGCGCATTGGCGCTCAACGGCGCGGTCCCCCTGCAGGGGGGCGTACCCATCTACTTCGGAGAAGAAGTGATCGGCGCCATCGGCGTCAGCGGGGAGACGCCACAGCTTGACGAGTCGATCGCCATCGCCGGCGCGCAAGCTGCCAAGGCTCTCAAACCGTAGAGGGCCGAGGTCAACCTCGGCTCGGGTGCCGGTTGCCGTCGTTGCCCTGGTCAGTCGAGGGGGGGCGGCGTGGGGTGCGGATCGAGTTTGCCCAGCGCATCGTACGCGGCGTACTTATAGGCCACCGTCAGCGACGGATAGCTAAAGACCGAGTCGACGAAGTAGCTGATACCACCGCCTAACCGCATGACGGCTTGCCCGAGGTGAATGAGCTCGGTCGCCCGCTCGCCGATCACGTGCGTGCCCAGCAACGCTCGGGTGTCAGCGTCGAACAGGAGCTTCACGAAGCCGTCGGTGTCGCCGATGATCTGGCCGCGAGCATTTTGGTGCATGAACGATTGGCCCGAAACGTACTTCACGCCCCTCTGGATCAACTCTTGTTCGGTCGCCCCGACCGTACACGCCTCGGGGATGGTATAGATGCCTGACGGGATCGTGGACCAGTCGCTGTCGACTTCGCCTTCGTCGAACATCGCCCTCACCGCGATCCGGCCTTGTTCCATCGATGCCGACGCCAGCGAGGCCTTACCGACGACGTCGCCGCCCGCATAGATGTTCGGTACGCTGGTCTGGAAGTCGTCGCTGACGACGATAAGGCCCCGCGCGTTGACTTCGACGCCAACGCCCTCGAGATTGAGGCCCTCGATATTGCCGAACCGGCCCGCCGATACCATGACCTTGTCGTGCTCGATCGTTCGACCCGACTGCAAAGTGAGTTGCAGTCGGTCTCCCGCGCGCTCGAGCTTGATGACTTCGTCGTCCAGATGCAGCTCGATGCCGGATTCTCGCATCGACTTCATGAGAGCATCCGAGACATCGTGGTCAAGGAAGCCGAGCAATCGGGGCAGACGCTCGATCAGCAACACCTTCGTGCCAAAGGTGCTCAACACGCAGGCGTACTCCGACCCGATCACTCCGCCGCCGACGATCGCCAGTCTCTCGGGGGGGCGCTCGAGCTTCAACAAGCTGCGGGCATCGTGAACATCGGGATCCGAGAAGTCGAAACCGGGCGGGCGTCGGGGTCGAGAACCGGTCGCGATCAAGATGAATTCGGCCTCGATGCGCTGGTCGCCCACCGCCACCGTGTGAGCATCTTCGAGGTGTCCGGCGCCCGAAAAGACGTCGACCTTGTAGCGTGCGAGGTTGTCCCGGATCTGCTCGGTCTGCATTTTGACGACCTCGGGCAGCCGAGACATCAGAGCCCGTACGGTGCGCTTCTCTTCGGGAAACGCCAGGGTGAAGGCGTCATGCAGGTTTCGACGGTGAAAGCCCGTCACGTATAGGGCGGTCTCTCGAAGGCTCTTCGAGGGGAGCGTCCCCGTATGCACCATGGCTCCGCCCGGCCCGTCGGCGGCTCGCTCGACCATCGCCACCCGACGACCGAAATACGCGGCCGCCACCGCGGCCTTTTCTCCGGCGGGTCCGCCGCCGATCACGACCAGATCATAGCGCATACCCCGGACCATAACGAAAACGCTCGATCTCCGCGAGACGAAGCTGAACCGATGCCTCGTTGGTTCGTCTCCGCCCTATGAAGATCAACGCCAGTCCGGCGCTACCAACCGCCTTTTGTTGTCGTCCGACATCATTACGGGCCCTTCGGTCGGATCGAACGACCGGTCCCACAGCCGGCAGGTGACCTGCTTGTGAACCTGGTCAAGCCCTTCGCAGTAGTTGGTGAGGGCGCAGCGCCGAACCTCGTGGCCCCGACCGAGCCGGACCTTCATGAACCAATCGGGGTCGGCCAGGCTCTGTCGGGCGGAGGCGATGATGTCGGCCTCCCCTCGCTGGAGTGCGCCTTCGGCTAATTCGAAAGTGGTGATACCGCCCGCCGCGACGACCGGAGTCGTGCCCCCCTCGGCGCGAATCGCGGAGCGAATCGCTCGCGCCAACGGCAGGTTCCGCCCCAATGGTCCGCGTTCGTCGGAATAAATGGTCGGCATACACTCGTGCCCGCTCGGACCGGTATACGGATACACCGCGTGGCCGATCCGCGGCTGCTTCGCGTCGTCGAACTTGCCCCCCTTGGAGAGCGACAGATAATCCATACCCACCGAAGCGAAACGCTCGGCGTAGTACACCGCGTCCTCGATCCGGCTTCCGCCGGCGATCACTTCGTCGGCCAGCATGCGGCACCCCAATGCCGTCGACGCCGACAGGGCGGAGCGGCAGGCAGCGTACACTTCGAGCGGAAGCCGAACCCGGGTCTCGGGACACCCACCGTACCCGTCATCCCGATCGTTGGTCCGAGAGAGGAACGAGGCCATCGTGTACGCGTGAGCGTAGTGGAGCTCGACCCCGTCGAAACCGGCTTTCTCGGCGCGTACTGCCGCATCGGCAAACAGCCTCGGTAAGACCTGCGGCAGGTTTCGAACGTGCGGCAGGTGGAGGTCGTTGACCCGTTCGCGGTATCCGAACCGCAAGTCTTCCTGCTCCCGCGGCGTCAGGACTTGGTCGAGTTCAGCGTCCGTCAGCGCGGAGACTTTGGTGCGAATATCGGCGTCATCGGCCGTCTGCCAGCCGGGGTCGCCGGTGAGCTCGACCAAGGCCTCGCGGTGATGGGCTTCGATCCGCCAGAAGCGGGCGAAGTACTTATCGGGGGCCGGGCGCCTTCGGACGGACAGAAAGTCGATCAGCTGAATCAACAAGCGCGTGTGGCCATCACTTTCGCGACGGACCACGTCGACCAAGCGCCGCAGGCCGGGCAAGAAACGGTCGTCTCCAATCCGAAGGAGCGGTCCGCTCGGAATGTCGCGAATGCCGGTGGCCTCGACCACCAGGGCCCCCGGACGGCCTCGGGCGAACCGGCCATACCAGGCCAACAACGGGTCGGTCACCTCTCCGTCCTCGGTCGCTCGCCACGGCACCATGGCCGGTACCCAGGTCCGCTGCTCGAGCCGAAGCGGGCCGACCGCGATCGGTTGATAGAGCCGGGCCTTCGCCGCCTGATCGGCGGTTGGCCACGCGGTCTCCTGGAGCGAATGACGTATCCGGCCGGGCCTCGCCACTCAATCCTCGTGCCAGGTCAGGTCGAGCTCTCGCGCCAAGCTGACGCTCGTCCCGTCTTCGAGCCTGATCAGATTGATATCGCGCTCCCCGATCCAGGTCCCGTTGGTGCTCGCGGTGTCGATGCCGATGATCCGATCGCCGTCGCGCAGGATCAGGAAGTGCACACGCGACAAACGACCGGCATCGAGTCCAACGGCGCAACGTTCGTAGCGCCCGACCAGGATTCCACGGTCGAGCGCGGATCCACCGACTGCGCGACGGACCGCGCGCTGCGATCCCCGGATCACCAGCTCCCCCTGCGCTTTTTCGTCGGGCGCACAAAGGTCGGCGACCGCGGCCACCGGCCCCTCGGTGCTGCGAACCAGCGTTTGCTCGATCTCCGAGACCGGCGCGAGATCGAAGTGCTGCCGCCTCGGATGGACACCGAAAGTACCCTTTCGTTCTTCGATCAGCACCCGAGCCGGTATGGCCGAGTACGCGGCGCGAGCATCTGCGGGCGCCGCTTCTCCGGTGACCAAAAAAGCGAGTCTCAGGCCATCGAGTCCCAGAAAGAGCGGCCCCTCGGCGGTCGCGGCCGATAGAACCTCCCCCTCTTCGTCGGTGAATCCTCGCGGTGTGTGCAAATCGAGGACCCGGATCTGCGCCTCGGAATGTGAGCATGCGCGCACCAGCACGGCCAAGTGACGAAGCGATACGTTGCGATCGGCGGTCGGTACGGCCAGTCCGCAAGCCGTGTGTCGACCAACGATGGCCGCCCGGGTCTTGTCGAGGGTCGCTCGGAGCCATCCCTGGGCCAACGCGACGCCTTGGGCGTTGAAGGCGAAGATCAGGACACCCTGTTCTTGGTGCGCGTTGAGACCAGCCCGAATCGTCTCGTACTGTGAATAGAACAGCGACTCGGCATCAAAGCCACGAGGCCCCGTCGGAGGGACCAGCAGGCGATCTCCGCCCGCGAGCGTTCGGCTGTTCAACCGCTCCTGGCGGGCGCGAAGGCCGCGGCGAAAAACTCTCGACAGCCCGGTCGTCACTCCGCTTCAACCTCCGCCGTCGGCTGGTCGAAGGACTCCGCGATAAGGTCCTGAAAAGGCTTTGGACTTGTTGGCGCGCGCTCGTGCGAACCGGGAGCAGGCTGACGAGTCAACGCCCTGGTGGCGAGCGTCGCCCTCGAACCCGTCCGCATTGGTTCGAGGGATACCAGACCTGGCGACTGCCCACCAAGTCAGGAATTGCGAAGCTCAGAGTTCGGCGGCGACCGATCTCGCAAGCCCCCGCAAGGCGCGGCCGGGCCCCGAGGTCGACGAGGTCTCCTTGAAGGTCATATCTGTGAAGAGGGTCACCGATGGCTTCAACACCTGAACCTGCCCATCGCGGACGCCCTCGATGATCGCCTGCGCCGCAGCGAGCAGGTCGAGCCGCGGCGTCCGCCGAGGATCGACGCTCCCCCGAAAACGCGCGAGCAACCGCCGCGCCGTGTCGACCACGTCGGCATCTTCGGGCGCCAGCGGCAACAGACCCGCGAGAAGGCACGCGAGATCACGCTGAGGCTCCCATAGATCGTCTTGGGATGCGGTCTTCCACACCTTAAGGCGGTCTTCGAACCTCGCCCTCAGGAACGGGAGCGCGTCAGGGTCGGCCCCGATCAGCGCTCGGACCACTTTTGCGCGCCCCCCATCGTCTACTCGGCCCAGCTGAGCTGCGACCGCCCGCCGCAGACCGGCCACGGCTCGCCGAGATCCGAGCTCGCCGGCGGCGGCGGCCGCCGCCACGCATTCGTCCCAGTTCGCCGGCGAAAAGGTCGCCGTCTCAAGCAGCTTGGCGATCACCTCATGCGTCTCGAGTGTGTCTCGCTTCAGCAGCTGCAGGAGCGGTTCGCTGGGCGCCATCCGGATCCAATCGTCGACCTCCCCGATCCAAGCCATCGCCCCTTTGGCGAGCAGTCGAGTCGCCCGGGGATCATCGAAGCAGCCGTAGGCGCGGTAGAGCTCCCGCTGTCGTCGGGTCCCTAAGCAGCTCCGTCCGAACTCATCGAGGACGGTGTCGAACTCGTCGAGGTCGTGGGCCAGCGCCGCCCACGCGAGGATCAAGCCCCAGCCAGCGTCCTGATGGACATCGTCGCGCTTGAGGGACCGCTCGAGTCGGGCGAGGACCAGGGGCCGAAACCGCGCCTCCATCAGCTCGGCAAGTCGGTCCATCGCCGCGTCAACGGCCAGCCCGCCGTGTACGGGAGCCGGTGCGGGCGCTGCGGCTCCGCCCTGGCTGAGATGGTCCAACAGCAGCAGCGCCTCGAAGACCAACGGCTCGTCCGCCGCGATGATATCGAGATGAGTCCGGGCGTCGAGCTCGGTCTGGCGCTGCCGCGCCAACGCGTCGCGGCGTTGCATGGTTCGCCGCTGCACGTCGCGCGTCAGCGCCTCTTTGGGGACGAGGTCTTGCAACTCGACCTGTAGCGCCTCGAACGCGCGGCGGTCCCGCTCGCCGAGCTTGATCCGTTGGCCATCTTGCAGCTCTCGAATGATCGAACGGCTCTCGACAACGACCGGCGACGTCATCCGTTCGGTCGCCCTCAAGACCTCCTCGAGGTCATGGCGATTTCCGAGCAAGTAGTGCGACCATAGCCAGTACGTCGCCAAATGGGGCCACGCGGGCAGATGGGGCCGCTCCAGGTCGAAGCGAGCGAGCGACGACGCCTCACCCAGATCGACCGACCACGAGCGCCCTACGCCGAGCAACGCATGAACGATCCAGTTCGCCCGAGGAAACAGCACCGACGGGTCGAGATGAGCCGGCAGCTTGTCGCTTCGAGTCGCCTCCTCGAATACGGTCAGGGCCGCCGCCAACCGCTCGGCTTCGTCGCCCTGAAAACGGATATCTTCAAACGAGGGCCGGTCTTCCTCCTGCACGATTCGAAACAATCGGGCGGTGAGCGAACCATCGGTCGGCCATAGCCCCCAATCGTGAGGGTGGAAATAATAGACTTTGGAGGCGTGACCGGCGGTGCTGGCCCACGAGGCGAGGTAACTCATCCCGTCTTGCTGAACGACTACCGAGCAGGCGGACATGAAACCGAGGGCCGCCGCCGTTCGGCCGGCGCCCGACGGCTCTACCAGCCCCCGAAGGCCGGTCGCCCACGCCGGCGGCATGAGCTCGCATTCGCCGGGATCGGCCGTTTCCATCTCGAAGGTCTCGAACAATCCCAGCCAGCGGTCGAGGTCCGGACCGAACGTATGCCCGAGGGTGGTGGCGGCGGTCCGACGAAGGTGGATCGGCCGGACCCGAGGGGCCGCGAATCGCGCGGCAATGGTCGACAGGATGGGATCGTTGCCCGCAAATAGCGCACGCGCCTCGGCTTCCCCGATCTCGGAGGGGCGAGACATCGCCGGCGGAGAAGTCATCGTGTGAAAATCAGAGCCCACCTCAGCCGCTGCCTTCAGCGGAGAGCTTACCACGCGGTTGCGCTCATTCGGCCGTGCGCATCAGCTCGACCGTCTTTCGTGTACGCTCCTTGAGCCAGTTCTCAAGTTGATCGGGCTTGGGCGGCATACGCAGCTCCCACAGCCGAACGTCGGCATCCGCACTCGCCGAGGCGATCCAGCGCCCATTCGGACTCACATCGACGTCGAAGATCGGCGCCTTGTGACCTCGGTAAACACGGCTTTCCTGAGTCTCAACGTCGTACACCCGAACCGTGTTGTCGCTGCCGCCGACCACCAGCGCCGAACTGTTTCGAGAAAAAGCGAGATCCTGGACGGTGGCGCGAGGCCCGTACAGGCGGTCGCACAGATCGAACGCGACCCGGCAAAGGTAGAGGTTCTTGCCCGACGTCGTAACGGCGATGAACGTTCCATCCGGTGAATATCGCGCTCGCCGGGCTTCACCCAGACCGTCGTACCGATGGATCTCCTGCCCGTTTGCCGACGAAATGAGCCGCAGGGTGCCGTCGCTCGAAGCGGCCGCCACGGTATCGCCGGCCGGGTCGAAATCGACGCTCCACACCTGCTTGTCGAACGCGTCGAACAGCTGAAGAACCCGTCCGTCGACGTCCCAGATCCGGACGGTCCCGTCGCGACTACTGGTGGCGACCCACGGCTTGGACGGGTGAAAAGCGACATCCGTCACATCGCCCGTGTGTCCCTCCAGGCGCTGCCCCTTCCCGTCGGGGATCGACCACACGTACGCCACGTCGTCTTCGCCCGCCGAGACCAGCCATCGACCATCAGGACTGAAAGTGAGCTCCTCGACATCGGCTCGGTGGCCGCTCAACGGTCGGCCGGTCAGCGAGTCGAGGTCCCACAGGTAGACGAGCTGGTCGTCACTGCTGCTCGCGGCCCAGCGACCGTCGGGAGAAACCTGAACTCGAAAGATGTGGTCCGTGTGGCCCTCGAGCGCGGTCGACCGGCGAGTCTTCAGGTCCCACACCCGGACCGTATTGTCGTGGCCGCCCGACACCAGTTTTTGCCCGTCCGGCCCGACGAAGGCGAGGCCATGCACGCCGACCGAGTGACCCACCAGCCGATGCTGGTTCGGAAGGCTGACTTCCCAGACCCTCACCGTGCCGTCCGCGCTTCCACTCAAAATACGGGAACCATTCGGAGTCACGGCCACGCTGGTGACCCAGTCGGCGTGCCCTCGCAGTGTTTCGTCGGCGGTGGCCTCAGGCTCGAACTGAGTCCAGATCCGGACCGTGCCATCCCAGCTCGCCGACAGGAGGTGCCGACCGTCCGCGAAGAAACGAAGATCGGTGATCCGCTCTCGATGTCCGTGCAGGCGAACGACCGGCTTCGTTTCGGACGTGGACCACACCCTCACGAAAGAGGCGAGACCGCCTGCGACCAGGCGGTCCCCTTCCGGTGAAAACGCAACTCTGCTCCACCGATCGGGTTCGCCATCGAGGGTCCGCATGTCTCCCGTCTGCAGGTCCCATAGCCGCATCGGGCCGTTGATGGTTCCCGCCGCCAACCACCGACCGTCCGACGACACCGCGAGGCCAGCGGTGTTTTGGCCGCCGACCTGCTCGGTCTCGGCGGCGAGGGCTCGTTCGCCGCGACCGTCCAGCGATAACAGCCGCACCCGGGACTCATACCCGGAAACCGCGAGCCAGCGGCCGGAGGCATCGGTCGGGGGCACGAACGCCACCCGTGGAAAGCGGCCCTTCGTCTTCATGTCGAACCGAAACTGCTCGGTGCCGTCGAGCGACCAGACCAGCACTAGGCCATCTTCACAAGCGGCCGCGACGAGCTCTCCGGTCGCGTCGAAGGTCAGCGCCTTGATGTGCTGTTGATGGCCCGAAAAGACCCGGGCCGGCCCAGCACCCTCGATGGGCCACAACCGCACGGTATCGTCGTGGCTCCCCGTCGCGAGCCAACGCCCACGCGGCCCGAAAACGACCTGGGTGATCTTCTCGGTGTGGTCGGTCAGGCGCCGGACGACGGCGCCCGTTTCGAGGTCCCAAAGGACGGCCACTGAATCGTCGGCCACCGACGCGCCCAGGCGACCGTCGGGGCTTACGACCACCCGATTGACCGCCGCCGTGTGCTCTTCGAGCACCCATCGCGCCACTCCGAGGTCGGCGGCCTCTGCGGCCGCGGTCGCCGCTTGCGGCTCACCGGCCGGAAGGTGCTTGAGCCACGCGATCGTTTCGGTCGGATCGCTGACGAGCATGACCCGCGCCTTTTCGAGAATGAACTTCTGAAGACGCTCTTCAGCCTGTTGCTTCTCTATCTCCGCAACATCCCGCTGTTCGCGGATCTTCATGACGCTCAGCGTTCCGAACCCGACCATGACCGCCAGCGCGACCGCGCACGTGGTGACGATGGCCCAGTTTCGCCGAACGAAGCGAGTCAGCAGCTGCAGCGGCGAGTAGTCGTGCGCTCGCACGAGCCGCCCGGCCTTGAAGCGGCGAAGCTCTTCCGCCATTTCCTCGGCGGTGCGGTAGCGGTCGTCCGGGTTGCGGGCCATCGCCTTGTTGACGATCGCCAACAGGTCGGGCGCGACATCGACGGTGAGGTCTTCGAGCGGAAGCGGAGGCCCTTCGACCACCTTCGAGAGGATCTCGCGTGGACGGGTATTGTGATACGGCCGCCGGCCCGACAGTACGTGATAAAGCATCGCGCCGAGGGCGTACACATCGGCCCGCTCGTCGAGCGGCTGAGCCATCGCTTGCTCCGGCGGCATATACGGCGGCGTTCCGACGACGATCCCATCCGACGTCGCGAATGGCCCGGGGCTCATGTGGTCGTCCGAGGAGGGCAGGTACGACTCGTCGTCGTTCAGATCCTTCGCCAGGCCCCAGTCGATCACTACGGTTTCGCCGAACAGCCCCACCATCACGTTGGAGGGCTTGAGGTCGCGATGCAGGATGCCTTGACTATGGGCGTACGCGACCGCCTCCGCGACGTTGATCAGGTGCGGAAGCAGAGCCTGACGATCTTCTTCGGTGACCGCGTCTTCGAAACGAGAGGCGAGCGTCTCGCCTCGCACCAGCTTCATGGCGTAAAAGCGTGGCCCACCCGGCCAATGTCCGGCCTCGTGGATCGGGACGATGTTGGGATGCTCGAGACGGGCGGTGATCTTGGCTTCGCGGATGAACCGAGCCTGAGCTCTCGCATCCGTCGATAGGAGCTCTTTGATGGCGACCGTGCGATCCAAGCGCCGGTCGCGCGCCTCGAGGATGCGCCCGAGGCCGCCGCGGGCGAACTCCGCCCCCACCACGTAGTTGTGCCGGTCGACCTCCGGAAAGTCCGGGTCATCGTCTGGCGCCCCGCCCCGCGCTCGGTCGGCCGCTAGATGGTCGACCGGTCGGGTCAGCGGAACGGCGGCCGGCGGCGTCCCGGACGCCGCGACCGACTCGGCCCCGGCGGGCTGCTGATCCCGACGCATCGTGTCGGGAACCGCTTCACTCGGAATTTCGGGCTGATGCTCCAGCGTCTCGGTCTTCGCGCCGGGGGGCCCCGCCCCATCTTTCATGCTGGATGAGTACCCTTCGTAACCAGGGCCTTCAAGGTCGGAGCGCGCCCGATCTGAAATCCGCTCGCCCCGGTCAGCGGCGCCCCCCGCCCCCGGCAGACCGCCCGTTTTCTGGTAGCCTTCGCACGTGCCCCGTTTCGCCCTTCCCGTCCTTCGCTCGCTCGGGTCGGCGCGGCTGCGCCAAGGCCTCGCCCTGAGCCTCGCTGTCTGCACATTCGTCTCGGGGATTCGCCCCCTCGCCGCCGGTCCGGCGACCTACGAGGTCGGCGATCGGCAGCCGGTCGCGTTCGTCATGAACACGCCGACCGGTCGTCCGGCGCATGTTCGCAGCTCCGAGCTTATCCGACTCGTCGATCGGAAACTTCGAGCCGACACCAGCTTGGCCATGTTCACTCTGCCCAACCAGCTGGTCACAGAGTGTCGGGGCCGGTTGGGCTGCTTGGCGCTCAAAGCCCGCCCTGACTACGATCCAAGCGCGCTGACGGCGCCCGGCGGGCCCCGGCTTCCGTATCGGGAGCACGTTCGGCGCCTCAAAGCCGACGGGGTTGAATACCCTCGATTTCTGATCGTGGTTTCGAATGTCACCCTCCCCGGCCGAGCCGACCGGCTCTCGGCGGTGATGGTCGATACCGACGTCGCATTACAGCTCTACCATGACGCCCGACGTCGGTTACCCGACTGGGAGGACGCCGTCGAAGCGCGGGTCGACGCGGGCGCGGTCGTCGGCGAAAACGCGACCGCCGAAGTGAGGTCCGCGGACGACGTGCGCGCGTTCCTCGACCGCTTCATGTCCGGCTCGGTCCAGGAGCGGCTCGAAGAAACGGGGTTCTGGCGTCCGTATGGGATGGTCCGGATCCTGAGCCCGGTCCAGCACGCGGCCATCGTGTGGGACGGCCGAACCGTGGGCAGCACCGGCGCCCGCGAGACGCTGTTGTCTCAGGCGAACGCTGGCCGGCACGAGGTCGTTCTGCAGCACCCGAAATACGATGATGCCCGCGCGGTCGTCACCGTCGTCGCCGGCGACACGGTCGACGTCCGGCTTGCTCCCCGCATCAAAGAGGAAGACTTGCCGGTCGGACGGCAGGTGTTGCTCTGGACAGGCGCAGGTCTCCTTGCGGTAGGCGGTGGTCTCGGAATCTATGCCCTCGCCCGGCAAGACGGAGACGCTCGCAGCGTCTGCATCGGCGCCGACTGCCCGTCCGGGTCGAGCTTTCAGACCTTCGGATACGACCCGGATGCCCCCCCGGGTTCCGATATCAATCCCTCCGGCGTTCTCGTGGGTCCCCTCGGCTACAGCCTCGCGCTTACCGGCGCGACCTGGTCTTTGGGCACCCTCCTGACCGACGAGGAGGACTTTCCGTGGTGGCCGCTGTTGATCGGCCTCGTCGCCGGCGGAGTCAGCTACGGTCTCAGCGCCGCGCTCGACGGGCCCCAGTGAGGCCTGGTTGATCGCTGCGTTGGCTACGTTCTTCGTCCGAGAACCCCGGTCCGTGCGCGACGCCCCGAAGACCGAGCCACCGAGAGCGGCACCGACCGCCGCCCCCTCAAGGGGCCCCCGCGCGCTCGTCCGCGGCCGACTGCTGCAGTCGACGGAGGGCCTGCGCAAGGCCTTCGACATCGAATGCGCGTTCGGCGGCCGACAGGTCGCGCAGGACAGCTCGTTTGATTCTCGGGTCAGCGCCCTCAGCCGCGCGTTTCATGTCGAGCAGCAACGCATCGAAGGCCCGAGCGTCATCCTCGGACTGCCGCAGCGCTTCGAGACGACGGGCGAACTCGGCGAGGCGCGGGGCGAACCGGGAACTCGGCGCCGGCGAACCGGGTGCCGGTCGTGAATCGGAGGACCCGGCGACCAAGGCCGGGGAGGTCTGCCCCGCCGGAACCAACACCGGGGGTGGGGGGGCTCGGTCGGTCGAGCGTCGGGGTGGGCGGCCGACGGGCTCTGGTCG
Source organism: uncultured Myxococcales bacterium (assembly GCA_964519665.1). Taxonomy (GTDB): domain Bacteria; phylum Myxococcota; class Kuafuiibacteriia; order Kuafuiibacteriales; family Kuafuiibacteriaceae; genus JANQQN01. The sequence continues at coordinate 80,185 of CAZFIV010000005.1, read as the reverse complement.
CGGGTCTGCGGCTTTCGGCGACGGTTCGCGCTTTCGCGACTCGGACGCGATCGCCTCGTCCGACGACGCACCGGCGGCGGGAGCCGACGGGGGAGCGGCGATGACGGACACTTCCGGCTCGGAAGCCGACCGCACGACCGGCGACGCCCCGGTCGCCGACGGCGGCGAGGGGGCGCCGACCAGCAGCTCCATGGCGCCTGGCGTCACGAGGAGGCGCCACAAGGCGACGACCAGGACCGCGGCGGTCAGCACGACCAGGGCGCCCAGCAACACGTTCCGCGGTCGGCGTGGACGCCCGGGTCGGGCTCTCTCGGCGGCGGACACCGGAACGACCGGTCCGGGCATCGTGATCACGGAGGGCTCCGGGGTCGGGTCGAGCGGCGGGGGCTCATCGTCGACAGGTGCCCATTCGGGGGCTGGATCCTCGGGACTCTCCTGCTCCGAGACCGGCAGGGACGCGGATAGCGCTCTCACCCGGTCGAGAAGCTCCACAAATTGCGCTTCTTGCTGGGGGAGGCAGGCGCGGACGAACGCACCCAGCCGCTCCGTCGAAGCCATGGGCGCAACCGCTTGCAGAGCCTCTCGCAGGGCTGCTTCGTAGGCTCGGGCGTCGGGCCAGCGGTCGGACCGACCTTTGGCCAGACCGCGGTGCACCACATCGGCGAGTTGCTCCGGCAGGTCGCCTCTACGGTCCAAAAGCGGGATCGGGTCGACGTCCTTGATCTCCCGCAGCATCGACAACGCGTTTTGGGTCTCGATCATCGGCTGCCCCGTCAGCAGCTCGTACAGAACCACGCTGAAACCGTAGAGGTCGGTCCGAGCGTCGACTTCGCCCTGCGCCACTTGCTCTGGACTCATGTAGGCGAGCGTCCCGACCGTGGTACCCGGTGCGGTGAGCGCGGAGTCCCACTGCGACCGGGCGCCACCGAAGTCGCCGATCTTCACCTCTCCATTGAAGGCCACCGTCACGCTGCGCGGCGCGAGATCCCGATGCACGAGCGCGAGCGGGCGACCGTCGGGGCCGATGGCGGTGTGCGCGTACCCAAGCCCGTCCAGGACCCGAAGCGCGATGCCCGCGACCACGTCGAGCGGGAGCGTGCGTTCCCGTTGGGCCACATCGTCCATCAACAGGTCGAGACGAACGCCAGCCACGAACTCGGTGACGATGTAGAGCTCTTCGTTCGCGTGTCCGACGTCGAGGGTGCGTACCAGGTGCCGGTTCTTAAGCTGGCGCGTCAGCCGGGCCTCCCGGGCGAACCTTTGCGGCGCCGTGGGATGCTGGATGAGCTGCGGGAGCAGCCGCTTGACAACGACCAGCTCGATGCCGCCTTCCCGCCGCGCGAGATAGGGCTGCACCATGCCGTAAGGCGAGAGCCGCTCCAGCAGTAGGTAGGGGCCGAGTCGTTCGACCTCGGGCGCCGAGCCGTCCACGACCCAACTATAACACTGGGGGCGCCCACTGGTCCGTGCTCGAACTGCGGTGGGAGCCCACGACTGCGGCCACCTGCCGACGCACCTCGGCTTGAACGTAAAACAGGGTCCCCCGGACCGTCGCGCCGGCGACCCCGCGACGCCCTCCGCCACCCAGTCGGGTGGCCAGCTCCACCGCTTCGTGGTCGCAACGAGACCGGACCGACACGCGAACCCGTCCCTCGCGTTCTTCTTGGAGAAGCACGGCGATGTGATGCTTGAGCGCTAGGCGGTCGAGTCGGTCCATCAGGTAGCCGCTCACGTCTTCGACCGTCACTCGCGCATCGCGCGCCTGGGCTCCTCGGAGCGCTCGCTCACGCCCGCGGTGGGCGACCACGAGCTCGGCGACGGTCGCCGGGCCGTGCCGGATGATGGTCATGGCGAGCTCTTCGGCTAGGGTTGCGGTGACCGTCGGCGGTAACGGGTGCCCGAGAATGGCTTCGAGCGCCTCGAAAGCGTTGATATCGCCGTCGAGCAAACACTTGAACACCGCCAGGCTTTGAAGCTGCGCCCGTGGAGCCCGAAACCACTGCGTGTCGGTGGCGATGCCTGCCGCTAGGGGCGCCGCGACGTCGGCCCACTCGTCGGCCCATCCGTTCGGAGCTCCTCCCAAGGCTTCGAGCACCGACGCCACCATCAGGCTCGCGGCGTCGCACCGGTCCTCGATCCAGGTGGTCAGCGGTGTCGTTTCACAGATCCCCAGCTCGCTCGCGGTAGCGGCGACCCGATGGTGGTCGATGACGACGACCGCCGGAGCCTTCGCAACCAAGTCCCGCGCACCGCCGATCCGATCGGCTTGCGCGACGTCGACCAGCACCACGACGTCCGGATCGAATGGCGGGGGACCGCGGTGCAAGTCGCCTTGCTGCCCGAGACCGTGCAGTCCGGCCGGCAAGGCCGCATCGACGATCGCGTGAGCCTCGCGTCCGAGTTCTCTCAGCCCCCGCGCCAGGCCCAACGCAGCCCCTACGCAGTCGCCATCGGGGGGGGCGTGGCCGATGGTGACCACTCGGCGAGCCTGGCGAAGCGCATCGACCACCGCCGCCGGCGCCGGCCACACTCGGGCGGCATCGACCCCAACAAAGGACTCATTCTCGAAGGCGAAGTTCGCCATCTGGTCGGAGCGAAAGGCTCCGTCCCACCAAGGAGGTCGGGTGCCGCCGTACACAACACCGTGACCAGGACTGTGACCGTGGCTATCAAGACGGCCCGGGTGTTCCAGATGACAGGAACGAGGCCGCGGGAAGGTCCGGTGGGCCGGGCCTACACCGGAGCGCACCGCCGGGCACGAGTAGTCAGACGCGCCAGAATCGACGACTCGCCGCAAACTCCAAAGCCGCCCCGACCGCACTCCCGATGACGTCATACTTTGACGCCTATGTATGCTTCAGTCGCAGCGATCGTCAAGCAAACTGAACGAATGAAAAAACCTATGGACAACGATCCCCACCGCCCACGCAGAACGCGGGGCATCCGGAACCATCCATCGACCAGGCCTACGGACCAGGTGTACGGACCGTACGGACCATTTAAACGGAACGTCTGAAACGTCGGGTGGGAAGCTCAGTGTCTTCCGGATGGCTTTGACGTTGACCTGAACGACTTCGACTTTGCGAAAGGAGAGAATCGAACTCTCACGGGCATAAGCCCACAGAAACCTGAATCCTGCGCGTCTACCAATTCCGCCACTTCCGCGTCGGGCAGACGTTGTTACGGTCTGCCATGTACGATGTCAACCGGATTTCCGGCGACCCAAAGCGACACCGCCGAACAGCAGCGGCCACCATCGATCGACGAGGGCGTCGATATGATAACCCACCGCCACGTCGACGTGAGTCGAGCCGGCCACGTCCAGGCGCCATCTCGGACCGGCGTGGGTTTCGTCGAGCAGACCCCTAACGGATGAAGGAGGCGCGAACACGTCGAGCTCTCCATGGATCGCCACCCACGGCAGAGACGTGCGGCGGCCGTTTTCCGCCAGGTCGTACCCAGCGAGTATGGGCTGCCCAGTGACCGCCATTTTCAACAGGGCTCCAAACACCGCCGGCGACTCGGGGTCGGCGTTCGCCAAGATCCGCTCCAGCGCATCCGAAGGGGCGTGGCGAGGGTTGGCGAGCGCCGTAAATCGCTGCAACCAGCGGACCGCGAGGTTGGGATCGGTCGCCGAAAGCACCTTGGAGAGCATTCCCAAGCATGAGCCCATGGGAACCTCCCGCCACGGCCGCACTGCGTTTAGGAGGCCCGCCGCCGCCGCGGCCAGCGGTACGATCGGCCGGTCGCTGCCGATCCGGAGCGGCGCGGCCATCGTACTGAGCGAAGCGAGCGGGGGATCGTCGGCCAACCACGCCAGGGCCAATAGCCCCCCCATGGAGTGGCCGACGTAATGGAGGCGCTCGGCGCCAGTTCGGCACCGAACGCCCTCGACGAGCGTCGGCAGGTCGTAGCGGACGTGACCCTCGATCGTCCAGCGGGGCGGCCTCTGCTCACCGCGACTCCGTCCGTGGCCCCGCAGCTCTCCAATGTAGACCCGAGCGCCCCTATCGGCGAGGGCGGCCGGAAGTGGGCCCTCTAGAAAAGCGCGGCGATTCTGCGCGAAACCAGCGACCAACAGAAAAACCGGTCCGTCCACGGATCGCGGCCCGGTCGCGTACTCGGTCAGCACCAACCGAACCCCGTCTTCGGTCCATACTTCGTGCAGAACCGTACCGTCGCCGGCGCGACGGCCGGGCCGAGGTCCGCGATCGGCGGGCGGAGGTGTTTGCGGGCTCGCCGGGAGCATCGGGGACCGGTGCGGAATTACCATTGCGGGAGCCGTGGCGGCCAGTCCGCCGGTCACTCGGGGAGCCCCTACGTCACCAGCCGCGACAGGACTCGCGGGCGCGGCCTCCCGCTTGACCTCGCCCGAATATGAACAGATTTTCAGGTTCGGTATGCTGGACCGCCCGCGGCCCCGGATCTGCTGCCTTGATCTCGACACATTCTTCGTGTCGGTCGAACGGCTCCTGAATCCAGCTCTCGACGGTCAGCCGGTGATCGTGGGCGGCCGCCCAGGCCAGCGTGGGGTGGTCACCGCCTGCAGCTACGAGGTTCGGCGCTTGGGGGTGCGGTCGGGCATGTCGCTGACCGACGCTACTCGGCTCGCGCCCCACGCGATCTTTCTGCCCACCCGCCACGGCGTCTACGAACCGTACGCTCGGCAAGTGAGAGCGATCGCCGCTCGTTTCAGTCCGGAGATCCAGGTGGCCAGTATCGACGAGATGTACATGAGCTTCGAGGGATGCGAGCGCCTGTACCGAGACTCGCCGGACGAACCGGGGGACGAGACCATCCATCGCGTCGTGGGGACGATGGTCCGAACGATCCGAGACGAGATCGGTCTGCCAGCGAGCGCCGGGATCGCGACCACTCGGTCGACCGCCAAGATCGCCTGCGGGCTCGCCAAACCGGCCGGGGTGGTGCTGATCGCAGCGGGCGATGAACCCCGAATCCTGGCCCCCCTGTCCGTTCGCAAGCTTCCGGGTATCGGACCGGTCACCGAGGCCCGGCTCGCCGAACGCAGGATCGCAACCCTCGGTCAGCTCGCGCAAATGTCGGTCGCCGAGTTACGCCCGGTCGTCGGGGCCTGGGCCGAATCGGTCCGAGCCAGAGCCCGCGGCGAAGGCCTCACCAGGCTCGGACGGGAACGGCCCGCGTTTCAAGAGTTCGACCGCGACGGCGGCGTCATCGGGAGTATTTCAAATGAACGGACGTTTCGCGAAGACGTCGGCGACCACCGGGTCATCTCATCGATGCTGTGCGCGCTCTCGGAGCGCGTGTGTTGGCGGGCCCGAAAACGAGGGGTCAAAGCGAAAACGGTCTCCGTCAAGCTGCGGTATACCGACTTTCGCACGATCACCCGGTCGAAAACGATCGAGCCCACCGATGACGAGGACCGGGTCCATCGAGCCGTCCGGCAGCTCTATGGCCGAGCTCGACAGTCGACAATGCGGGTTCGATTGCTCGGAGTTGCGTTATCGAACCTCTCACTCGACCGGCAGCTGACTCTCATGCCCGGTCCGGACGCGCTCAACCACACCATCGATGAGATCCGGGCCCGCTTCGGGTACGATAGCGTTCGAAGAGCCCTCGGCGCGAAACACGGCTGACGCCGCCCGCCGACTCAGGACCGGGGTTCGACGTGGGCCATGACGTGGGTTCCCGCCTCGTCGACCCAGCCATGCTGCCCCGCAAACGCGATCATCTCGTCGAATCGCTGGCCCCACCCTTCATCGACCTGGCCCGCCACGAGAGCGCGCACCGCATCGATCCGGACCCATATATGGTCGATCTTGTCAGCTGCGCGGCCCGCGTCGCCGAGCGCCGCGACCGTGGCCGCGGTGTCACCGTCGGAAGCCACGTGGAACTTGTTGAGGACGTCGGGTTCGAGCACTTCTACATGGGGCCCATCGACGTTGACCTTGACGATCATGACTCGAGCATACGCGAAGTCCCAGGACGTGGGGACCTTCACCGAACAAGAAGGTACGGATGACTACCGTCCGTCTCGATGCTAGTGTCCCGGTTGGGCCACGAGTGCACAGGACAGGCAATCGCGATGTCGGGGACAACCGTTTTCTTCAGCTACCGCCGACCGGATGACGAGCACTCGGGGGGCCTTCTGACCAAGGTCCGCGATACCCTGGATCGTCGGCTGGCCATGCACCTCGGAGCCCGCGAGGTCGTCTTTCAAGATACAAACAACATCCGGACAGGCGACGACTGGCAGCGGATGCTCGCCCGCGCGCTCGACCAAGCTGCCTTCCTGATTCCGGTGATCACCCCCAGCTTCTTCGCCAGCGACCACTGCCGCTACGAGGTGGAGACCTTCCTCGACAAGGAATCCGAGCGCGAGCGGGCACCCCACATCATGCCGTTGGTGTTCGTCGAGTTCGCGGGTTACTCAGTCGACAGCGATGATCCTCTGATCGCGAGGCTCGCCAAATATCAGCACGTCGACTGGACTCGCTTTCAGGCCTATCAAGACGTCGACCAGGACTTCAGCATCGAGATCAACCGGCTCGCCAAGGCGATCGCCGAACGGATGATGTCGGCCGACCGAACCACGGCGGCCGACCCGCCGGTGAGCGTCGGTGCGTCTTCCAGAGCGCCGCCCGCAGCCGATGTAACGCCGAGCTCCGACCGGCCTGACGTCGACTCAACGCCCTCAGAGACGCCGGCCTCCGCGACCGCCGCCGCTTCGTCGCCCGGTAGCCGCCTATCGTCCAAGTGGCTGATCGGCAACGGCCTCATCTTCGCGGTGGTCGCCGTCGCGCTCGTGGTCGGCGCGAAGTACTTCTTTCCCGCGGGGGAAGGGGGGCTGGCCCGGCCGGGAGCCGTGCGCATTCCCGGCGGCTCGTTCTCCATGGGCAGCTCCGCCGAAGAGCAGCGGGTGGCCCGCGAGCTCTGTGCAGAATCAGCGCCGCAGCCCGACGAGATGTGCAAGCCCACGTTCTTCAATCGCGAGCAACCTGTCCGTCAGGTCGAGCTCAGCACCTTCGACATCTCGGCGACGGAAGTCAGCAACGCGGAGGTCGCCCGCTGGCTGGCTGGGGTCGGGCCTCTGTCGGTCAAAGCGGTCCTCTTTCAGGGGGCAAGCCGGCCGGTTCGCATTCTCTGCAAGGGCGAGCGAAAGCTCGCGTTCATCGACCGCAACCCCGGTCTGCAGTACGAGGTCTTCGACGACCGACCTTCCACTCTGCAAGCCGCTCCCGAGCAGCAGCGCCGCCCCGCCACCGGCCTCACCTGGTGGGCGGCCCGGGCCTACTGTCAGTCGAAGGGCGGCGACCTGCCGACCGAAGCGCAATGGGAGCGCGCAGCGAAAGGCTCGGAGGGCCGCCGGTTTCCGTGGGGCAACGACAAGCCGACCTGCCGACACGCGGTGTTCGCTCGCGCCGAAGGTCTCCCCTGCGCCGAGTCGGGGACCGAACTTGCCGACGTCGGCGATGCCGGTCTCGACACGACGCCCGATGGCATCGAGCACATGGCCGGCAACGCCGGAGAGTGGGTTCTCGATCACTTCGACGAGCGCTACGAAAGCTGTGCCGAGCCGTGCCAGGACCCCGTGCGCACCGAACCATCACCGCTCGGGGACAACCTGAGGGTGGTCCGGGGCGGTACCCGCCGCTTGCTCGCGGACAACCTCCGGTCCGGCGCCCGCACCAAGTTTCCGGCCGAGTTCGGCGACGCAGAGATCGGTTTTCGTTGCGTTTGGCCGGTCCCCACCGGCCGGTGAACGGCTCGAACCCTCGCCGCTGGTGATGGATGAAGACCTCTAAGAAGGCGATGCCATCTTTGGCTGGCGCCGTCGCGCGAGCTCGACCTGGAGCGCCACGTTCTCGCCGGTATACAGAGTAGCGCCGCTCGGAACTTCGCTCCAGACGCCCATCACATCCTTCGTCAGCAGCGTCCCCGATAGGAAGCGCGCCTCGAGAGCGGGTCGGGTCCGGCCGCCCGATTTTGCGCGCCTGATCTCTCGATATCCGTAGCTCTTGCGCTCTGCCTTTGATCCCTCGGCGGACTTCGAATCGCCGGCCGGCGGTGCCGCTGCGATGCACAACGGTGGCACCAGCAGGCACCACACCAGACGCATCAAGTCCGATCGGTTCATAGCTTGGAGTCTAGAGCGCCGATTCACCGCGCCCAACGCTCGGTTCGACCGACTGCCATGACGAAACGACCAGGGTTGGTCGAACCTAGTGTCCCGGGAACGAAGCAGGTTTCTGAACGGGCGACGACCCGATCTATCGCGGCTGTCGTCGACCGCTTCGCCCGAGACCATCGGGGTCCGATGACCACGCACCGTTCGGGGGCCACCCATTCCGTTGAAGAGACTCTCGAACGTACGGGTAAGCCGGTCGACCACGACTCGCTGCCAAGAGTTGTCTTTGCTGCCACGAAGCCTTCTTGACCGATTTACGGGAGCATGGAAAGCGTCGGATCGTCAGGTCGATTGTCGGCTTGATGAGACGAGGGAGAATCAAGTCTATGACGTTGTTCCGTGGGGTGTTGGCAGCAACTCTGGTTGCTTCGGTAATGACCTTGGTCGCCGAAACCGCGACCGCAAACGAATCCAGCGAATTCGAAGTTACGAACCGTCCGAGAGCGGCGCGACGGTTCGCTACCCTTCCGTCGGAGGTCCGATTCCCGGAAGGCATCGCGGCCGACCCCAGATCGGGTCAAATCTTTGTTGGTACGTTCGACTTCGGTCCCAATGCCAACCAACTCCTCCGCTTCAGCCGCACCGGACGTCTCGAAGTCCAAAAGGATTTCGGCGGTGCGCCTTTGCTCGGGCTGGTCTTCAACAAGTACGACAACAACCTGTACATCGCCAACTTCGGCGCTTCGGAGATCCAGCGCATCCCCGGCCAATTCACGGCCGACACTCCGACCGAGACGGTCGCCCAACTGCCCAGCATCGGCGCGCCCTCCGATCGATTTGAAGGCAACCCGGACGGAAGCCAAGATCAGATCATCTTCGGCAGCAACGGTTTCCCGGCGCCGAACGCCATGACCTTCGGCAGCGACGGCACGCTCTATGTCTCGGACTCCTTCCAAGGCGCCGTCTACGCGATCGAAAACGCGGCTACCTGCACCACGCCGTGCGAGGTCACAACCCTGGTTCAGGATCCGCTTTTGCTCACCGCTGGCTTCCCGCCATTCGGCGCCAACGGCCTGGCGCTGAACAGCGACGAGACCGAGTTGTTCGTCGCGAACACCGGTGATGATCGCGTCCTCAAGATCGACCTCGCGACCCAAACGGTCGCGGTGTTCTCTGAGAGCATCAACGGCGCCGATGGCCTGGTCTTCGCGAACGGCACCCTGTGGGTGGCCGCCAACCAGTCCGATCAATTGATCGGTCTCGATGCCTCCGGCCGGGTCACCCACGTCCTCGGCGCCAACCGTGGCATCGTCGACGGCCAGCCGCGCGCGCTCCTGTTCCCCGCGAGCACGGTGCTCGTCGGCAAGTTCATCTACGTGACCAACCTCGCCCTGCCGTTGACCGACACCGCCGGTGACGAGATCGAAGAAGACGTTACGTCGTTCACGGTCTCTCGCATCCGCCTCCCCTAGCAGAGTGCTGACGAGATCAGCTTCTGCTCCGTAGACGGCCCGGCGTCCTGCAGCTTGAAATCGCGCTCACCGCGCGTCTCGCTCACCGCGATGATGTGCGCGAACCCATGCGGGTTTACGTTACAACGTGTTCAGTCCCGAAGCGATGGCCGCTTCCCGGGCCCACCTACGCACTCCGCCCGAGCGCGAGGGGCGTTCGGTGGTATGACCAACCGCATGGCGGAGGATCCCAAACGCCCGGATCAGCCCCCGTCGGACGACGGCTCCAAATCGACGGATCCTTCGTGGCTAGGCCGGGTTCGAGAGCTTCAGCTCCCGACCTACATCGACAAGTGGCGGGACCGGATAAGGACCGATCCCCGAACGGGCCTGCCGATGCCGCCCCTGAGCTTGGACTCGGGGACCCCGAGCATCGAAAAGCTCGCCTTTCGGACCGGCGACGGGCTGCGCTGGGCGCTCAAGCTCTTTACGCCGATCGCGTTCGCGGTCTTTCTCGTCAGCTTCCTCATTCCGATCGCCTGGCTCGAGAACCTTCTGCGCTCGTGCGCGACCGCAGGCCTCATCGGCTTCGGGACCAATTGGGTCGCGATCAAGATGCTGTTTCGCCCCCGCGAGACGCGGCCCATTCTCGGGCAAGGCTTGATTCCATCCCAGCGAGACGAGCTGATCCGAAAAGTCGCCGACGAAGTCGTCGAGAAGCTCATCAATGAAGATATCATTCGCCGCGAGTTGGACGAAAGCCGCCTCATTTCGCATCTCACCGCGGAGACGGTGAAGGAGGTGCGGCGGATGGTGCGGGATCCCGAGTTCATCAACGACACCAAGCAAGTCATCCTGACGTACACGGCCCGGTACACCCAAAGCGAGAGCTTCCGAAACGACGTCGCCGAAGAGGTCCAAAAGCGCATCGAGCAGGTCGCCGGTTCCCAATTCGCGGCCGCCGTCGTCGATCGGCTGCGAGGCCTGTGGCAAGAGCCGCTCATCCGCGTCGTGAATCGTGAGCTCGATGATCTTCCCGAGACGCTCGACCGTCTCGTCGGCGATATCGACAGCGCGCTCGACCACATCCCGCAGTATCTAGAACGTCACCAAGAGGCGATCGACGCGGCGCTGACTCGGGTCACGATGTCACTGATCCGAGAGATCGACGTCCGCCGCGTGATTACCAAGCAGCTATCGACGGTCACCAGTGAGCAGCTCGAAACGGGTTTCCGAGAGTTCGCAGATGACAAGCTCGGCTATATCACCCTCCTGGGCGGAATCCTCGGCATCGTCGGTGGACTGGTGCTCGTTTGGCCCTTCTACTCGATCGCGGCCATCTTGCTGTTCGCCCTCACGCTCTTTGCACTCGACTTCGTGTTGCACTGGTTGGTAGGGGGGCCTCCGCGCGAGAGTCAGCAGACACTAGACCGAACTTCCAGCGGCCGCCGAGCGTAAGTACAGCCACCGGGCCCTCTAGAGCGCCGACCTAGAGCACCGAACGGCTTGGATCGCGCCCCTGTCGCTTGTTCTCGACCGCTCTGGTCGCCGCACCGGCTTCGCCTCTCGTCGATTACGTATTCCCGACCGCCCCAGTCGGAACGCAAGGTCCCCATCGCACACCTCGGATACGTCGCGATGATCGTGGCCGTCGCGACGGCGGCGATGGCGGCGATGGCCCCGGTGGCTCCGATCGTCGCTCGGTTCATCCAGGTGTTCGTTTTCGTTGGCCTGCTCGAGGAATTTCTGTTCCGCGGGTATCTTCAGAGCCGACTCAACCAGGCGTGGGGCCGCCCGGCGCGCTGGTGGGGCGTTCGAGTCGGGGTCGGACTCATCGCCGCTTCCATCCTCTTCGGCGTTACGCACTCGGTGTTCTTCGCGATGACCAAGGGCGTCGCTCCTCCCTGGCCCTGGGCCGTGTGGACGGCCGTGGGAGGCTTCTGGCTCGGCTTCCTCCGCGAGCGCCGTGGTGGCATCTTGGCGCCCGCGATGCTCCACGCCGCCATCGACGCGCCCACGGTCTTCATGACCAGTCTCTGAGCTTCGTTGATGTATCTGCCCGCTGCTCGGCCCGATTCGAGCTGCCGCGGGCCGTATCCTTGACCCGACCGCAAGGTCCATATTCTCGGCCGCGGATTGCGCCCGGGTCGTTGGATCCATAGTCTGAGCGAGGCAGGCCCCAATGATAACCAACGCTTCATTCGACGAACTGTGCCGGCGCTTGAAGCGCGAAGTCCCGGGGTCGATGGCCGTGGCGATTTACGGTTTTAGCGCATCGAAGATTCTGGCCGTCGCCTCGGATGTACCGGACACGAACGTTGACCACATGTCGAGTACCCACCTCGGCATGTTCGACCAGTTCGCCAGCTTCATGCGACAGCTTCCACCCCGGATCAGCGGGCGCCTGCATTCGGTCGTCCTCGGGCTCGACACGGCTACGTTCTTCATGACCATCGACACCAAATACCGGCTGGCGATGATGATCGCCTGCGACACGAAGTCCGGTAATCGAGGTCTGATGCGCGTTCTCTCGAAACGATATCTCGAAGAAGCCGTTCAACTCCTCGACGAAGGATCGGCGTCATGAGTCTTCGATCCGTCCTCGACGCCATTCGGGCCGATATCCGAGATAGCTACTTCGTCTTGTGCTTCGACATGGAAACCGGGCAACCGGTGGGCGTCTCGACGACCGCCTTCGCCGCCGAGTCGGCCCGCATCGGCGAGAGCTTCCGCCAGGTCATCTCGATGGTCCGCGTCGGCCAGAAGGAAGGGCGAAACGACATGATTCGTACGGCCCTCCATGGCTTTCGAGAACTCATTTTGGAGACCGATATCTCGACGTTTTTCGTCGTCATGCCAGACTCTACCGCTCGATTTGCGGTTGCCGTGGGTACGCCCAAAGACGTTCATCTTGAGTATGTGCGTGTCGCTCTCGACAAGCACGCAGCCGAGCTCGCGCAGGCGATCCGCAATCTCACGAGTTGAGTTGCCCTCGGTGACCGGTCCTCAGTCCCGAGATAGCTGGTCGATCAACAGGCGAAGCGCCCGGCGAGCGGCCTCGAGATCCGAACGCCGGTGTTCCGATACGATCGGCCGCGCCCACCGGTTCCTGATGGTGTCGATCTTCGAAAGGGTCCGCCGCCCTTTGGGCGTGAGCCGGTAGAGCATCGCCACCTTATGAGCCGGGTTGGGAGAACCGACCAGAAGTCCCTTGTCGACGAGGACGGAGACCTGGCGTTGCACGCTCTGTCGGGTGAGGCCCATTCGACGACTGATCTCCGACATCGTCGCGGGACCGTCTACCGCGGCCCACAAGACCGACCAGTTCGAGGAGGTCACCTCGAGCTCGGCCATCAGCGCATCTCCCCGCGTCTGAAGAAGCGCCTGAGCACGAAATATCGCGACCACGAGCTCGTCGAACAGCGTAGGAGCCCGACGGCTCATCGATAGGCCTTTGTTGGTCACGCCAGATTGTTTACCGACGACTTCTATCCGTCCGCAAGTATCGGTAAGACTTCGTTTGGAACGACCACCCGTCAGCACGCTAACAACTCTGTACCTCTCGTCCGCTGTCGTCCGCTCTCGTCCGCTCTCGCCGCTCTCGTCCGGTATGGTTCGCCTTGTTACGATAGTGTCCGTCGAAGGAGCCGGAAGCGCTCTCCACCAAAAGCGCCAGCGCTTACATGAACGACGCTTCAGCCAACCGAGACCCGGGAGCGGCCACGTCAGGCTCCGCGTAGGATCTCGCAAGGCACGGCGGATCGATCCTTATCGAAGCCCCATAACCTCCAGGATGAACCGACGATGGATGCGCGACGCCTCGGGCACCACGAAAGGAATCGTTCCCGCGCCCTCTTTTCGCCACCAGCGGACGGTGATAGACCTCATCGAATACGGTCGCATATCTTCAAGCGACCGCACCGACAACGCCAACACTGATCGCGTATGCGTTCGGTATTGAATGGAGGAACTCGATGAAGGCTCTTCGCCTAATGGCTCTGGGGACCGGAATTCTGACTGGAATACTAACGGTATTCGCCGCTCCGATCGCGTCTGCTGGCCCGGCAGGAAATGCGAAATGGACCGTCAAGCTCACCCCAAACCTGCGAACCGACCTTGCACAAACTGCCGATAGCGGCTCGCTCCAACGCCATCGTGTCATCGTCAACTTGGTGCGCGGTCCGTTCGCGAGCCCGAGCGCTCTGAGGCAGGCCTTTAGTGCCCGGGCGAGACTCAACAGTTATCGCTCCTATGTTGGCGATCTTGAAATGTCGTTCCGAGCGTCGATCGATGCTGACACTTCGCAGCACATCATCCGTCAGTACCGAAATTTCCCCGCTCTATCGATGCGCTTGACCGCCGCTCAGATCGAGCGTCTAGCGCAACACCCGATGGTCGCTAGCATTCAGCGGGTGGAGCCGTACCAGAAACTCGACCCCGAGGCTCATCCGTTGGCCAGGGTCGACCTCGCCCAGGAGGACGCCGAGGCCACCGGCCAAGGGATCACGGTAGCAGTGATCGATGACGGCATTCAGGCCGAGCACCCCACGTTCGGGGCGCTCTCCGGCTTCCCCACGACGAAAGTCGTGGGCGGTTACGACTTCGGCGACAATGACCCCGACCCGCGCAACGATTGCGCCGAGCAAAGCCACGGCACTTCGGTCGCTGGCATCATCGCCGGCGACGGTGGGGGCATCAACGGCGTGGCCCCCGGCGCCCACCTGGTCTTTCTCAAGATTCAGAGTTCGAGCATTTGCGGCTCGAATTCCCTCGACGGCGACCTCGTAGGGGCCATCGACTGGGTCGTCACCAACCGCGACTTGTACGACATCAGCGCCCTGTCGATGAGTCTCGGCGCGGGCAGCTTCGGGAGCGTGTCCAGCTGTGAGAGCAGCGATCCGGCGATGACCGCCGCGCTCAACGCTGCCGCCGCCGCGAACATCTCGGTGTTCGCCGCGTCGGGCAACGACGGTACCTGCAGCGCCATGAGCCGACCCGCCTGTGTCGGCAGTGTCATCAGCGTAGGCGCCACCTACGACGCCGATATCGGCAACGTCGGCTTCTGTGTGTCGGGCAACGCGTGCGCGCCTAGCCGGCAATTCAACTTCGGCTGCCCCACGTTCTATGCCGCCTTCGAAGGCTCCACTTTCCCCGATAAGGTCACCGTCTATTCGAACAGCGCGTCTTTCCTCGACCTCCTCGCGCCATCGCACTGCGCACTCACCTCGGACACCGGAGGCGGCACCAACACCTGTTTCGGCGGAACATCGGCCGCCACGCCGTTCGCCGCCGGGACCGCCGCGCTGGCGCTGGAAGCAGCCGGTGGCTCGCGGTCGCTGAGTCCCACCGCGCTTCGGTCGGCCCTGCAGACCAACGGCGTCGACGTCACCGACCCCCGCAATGGTCGCGTAACCCCGCGCGTGGATGCCTATGCCACGGTGCTGGCCGTCGGCGGCACTCCGGCCGAGATCTGCGATGACAATACCGACAACGACGGCGACGGCGACATCGACTGCGCCGATGCCGACTGCAGCGCAGACCCCGTCTGTGCGCCGCCCGCCGAGATCTGCGATGACAATATCGACAACGACGGCGACGGCGACGTCGACTGCGCCGACCCCGACTGCAGCGCAGACCCCGTCTGTGCGCCGCCCGCCGAGATCTGCGATGACAA
>CAZFIV010000005.1:35398-64853 GCA_964519665.1 uncultured Myxococcales bacterium | reverse complement strand
TATCGACAACGACGGCGATGGCGACATCGACTGCGCCGATGCCGACTGCAGCGCAGACCCCTTCTGTTCCACCGGAACTCCGCAGCAGTTCTCGGCCAGCGGCAGCCTGGCTCGGGACGAACAGGTCGATTACGGGCCTTTCAGCGTCGTGCCGGGCACGACGTTCGTGGCCTTCATGGACCGGCTCCGCCGCAATCCCGACCTGATGGTTCGCTTTGGTGCTGTGCCGACCTTGAGCAACAACGATTGCCGACCCCGCTTGTCCGGCGGCCCCGGTGACGAGACCTGTACGCTCACGGTCCCGGCCGGCGAGACCGAGGCGTACGTGTCGGTTCAAGGACGAAACCAGCGCGGTGACAATCGCTTCGACCTCACCGTCGACTACATCTCACCTTAGCATTGAAGTGACGCTGGGAGGCCGGCGCGCGGACGAACGCCGCGCGTCGAGCCTCCAGCGGTTCGGCTCGGTAGCGTCCCGGGAGGGACATTCATCCGCCGAAGACGAACCTACTCAGTTCTTCACGCAGCGAAAGCCGACGTTGTAGCGGAACATGCCGGGCGGATAGCGGTGGCGGATGGCCACCCCGACGCTGTCGGGCGGGTAGTACCACGAGCCGCCCCGAACGGTGCGCGACTCATTTTCCTGGTACCAGTCGGATGTCCACTCGTGGACGTTGCCCAGCATGTCGAATGCGCCGTAGGGCGATACACCCGCGGGCTTGCTCCCGACCGGCCAGGTCGAGTCGTGCCCGCAGCCGTCGGTCTCGGAGCCCGCCGTCGCCAGCGTGCGACCGTCGTCGATGATCGCATAGTCACAGGATAGCGGCGGCGTATTGCCCCAGGGGAAGATCCGACCATCGGTGCCTCGGGCCGCCTTTTCCCACTCTGCTTCGGTGGGCAGACGCTTGCCTTGGTACTCACAGTACGCTTTCGCGCCGAACCAGGTCACGCAGTTGATCGGGTGATTGTCGCGGTCGGAGTGCCCCCAGTTGCAGTAGTTGTCGTCGTTCTTCGTCTGGAACGAATCGCTCGCGCACCGGCCCGCTTCGACGCAGGCCCGGTAATCGGCGACCGTGACTTCGGTCTTGTCGATGCTAAACTTGCGGACCCGGACCGACTTCATGGGAGGCGTGCACCCCTCTTCGACGTTGGGATTGCAGCCCATCTTGAACGGGCCGCCGGGCACCGGAACCATCTGACCACTCTGAACTCCTTCGGTCGGGAACTGCGAACCACCGTCGGCGCGACTGGTGCTGATGGGCGGCCCGCCACCCTGCACGCAGCGAAAACCGACGTAGGCCCCCCGGAAGGACGGCGCATCGCGGTCTCGGAAGGAAGCCCGACTATCGCCGGGCTGGTTGTACCAAGAGCCCCCGCGAATCGTGTAGTAGTTGTTCTGGGCGTCGAAGTTGTCGGACGTCCATTCCGACACGTTGCCGACCATATCGTAGACACCGTACGGCGAGCCCCCGGCCGGGAAGCTTCCGACCGGTGCGGAGTCCACGAAACCGTCGTCATAGCCTTCGGCGACGCCCCAACCCGAGAACACGCGCTTCGCGGACTCGTCGGCCACGTTGGCCACCAGGACGCTGCCGTAGGTCGTGTTGCCCCAAGGATACTTCAGGCCTTCGGCGCCGCGAGCCGCCTTCTCCCACTCGGGGTCGGTCGGCAGTCGCATACCGGCCCAACTGCAGAACGACCGCGCGTCGTCCCAGCTCACGCAGTTGATGGGGTGGTCATCGCGACCCGACCGGCCCCAGTTACAATGCTCGGCGAACCGCTCATCGGTGTTCAGACCAGCGCTCGAGCACGCCCCAGCGTCGACACATGCGCGGAACGCGGCGACGGTCACCTCGGTCTTGTGAATCTGGTACGCCGGCAACGTGATGCGGCGGGGCGGCTTCTCGTCGTCGTCGCACTCCGAGTCGACCGAAGCGTTGCAGCCCATAAAGAACTCGCCAGCCGGAATCATCACCTTCGGGATGTCCGACGAGCCGGCAACGGTCGAAGTACTCGACCCGCCCCCCTTCTTGGGAAGGAGAGCGACGTAGACCCCGAAGATGACCGCGATCAGCAGCGCGCCCCCTACGGCGGCGAGCAGAGGCGCCAACCAGGGCGGTCTGGCCTTCGGCGCCGCACCGGGCATCGGCTGCGGCCCGCCTCTTTGGGGCCACTGTCCGGGGCCACCCGCCGGCGGCCCGTAACCTCCACCCGGCGGCCCGCCGTAGGCGCCACCCGGCTGGGCGCCGTAGGCCCCGCCCGGCTGCGCGCCGTAAGCTCCGGGCTGACCGGGAGCACCCGGGCTTGGCATCATGCCCGGCATCGGAGGCTGGCCGGGGCCACCGGCCAAGGCGAAGCCGGCGAGCGACGGCGCGCCGAACAGCTTCCAGGTCTCCTCGTAGGCCGCCAGCCGCGGGTAGTTGGGCTGGGGCGACCGGCCAACCTTCGTCGCGATCTCGATGAGCAGACGCGTCAGAACCGGACTGCGAGGCGACCCGTCCCAAGCGGAGAGGTCGATCGTTTCGGCCAGCGTGAAGCCCATCGGCGGATTGACCTTCTCGAGCCAGGTCGGAATCAGGGTGTTGAGCCCCTTCGCTACATTCGCCTGTTCTTTTACCCAATCGTTCTCGCGGGACATCGTGCACCACAACACGATGACCGCCCGGGCGCCGCGCAACTCTTGCTCGACTTGACCGCCTCCGAATCCTGCTTGGCCCTCGCCGCGGTCGAACCACACGGAGTATCCGTACAGCTCCAGCACGTTGGCCAGGTGCTGGGCGGCAGGCTGCCGCTCCGGTTGGTAGCTGATGAAAATGTCTGCCACGTCGACGAAGACTGTAGCCTAACTCCGCGGTCGCCGCAGCCCATCTTGGCCCTTACTTCGCGCAGCGGAACCCTACCGTGCTTCGACGTTCGCTCGATCTGACGATGTACCGCGCTGACGTCCGGACGAACTTGGGGGGATCGAACCACGAGCCGCCCCGGAGACACCGCTTTACGCCCCCCGCAAGGGGCTCCGCCGTCCATTCTTCGACGTTGCCGATCATGTCGAGGGCGCCGTATGGAGAGGCGCCGGCGGGATATGCGCCGACCGGGGACGTTCCGATGTAGCCATCGTCGTACCCCGGCGGAATCGTCCATCCGGGGTACTGGGCCTTGGCCGCTTCGTCGGCCACGTTGGCCACCTTGCTCAAGAAGCCCGTGTTGCCCCACGAGTACTTGATGCCCTCCGTACCTCGGGCCGCCTTCTCCCATTCGACCTCGGTCGGCAGACGCTTGCCGGCCCATCGGCAGTACGCGTCGGACTCGGCCCAGGTCACGCAGTTCATCGGATGGTCATCGCGACCCGTCCCCCAGTTGCAGAACATCGGATACTTGCCGGTCGCGGTGGTCACCGCATCGCTCGAACAGGCCCCCGCCTCGACGCAGGCGCGGTAGGCGGCGACGGTCACTTCGGTCTTGTCGATGCTGAAGGCGTCCACTGAGCGCTCGATAAAGGGGCGGTCGTCCGAGTCGCACTCCGTATCGATCGCTTTATTGCACCCCCACATGAACGGCCCCGCGGGCACCGAGACCATCGCCCCGACGCCCGTGCTCTTCATCGACCGCAACGCCACCGCCGCGATCCCCGCCATGATCGCCGCTCCTCCGAGCGCAGCCAAGACGACGATCAACCGAGACGACGAGCCCGAACGCACCGGCGCCTCGGCACGGAAAGGCGCGCCCCTGGCACCTTCACCCGGCCGCGAAAAGCCCATCGCGGGCGTCCCGGTGGGCGCCGGATACGCCCCCACCGGAGTCCCGGTGGGCGTTGGGTAGCCCCCGCCCGGCGTTCCGGCGGGCGCCGGGTAGCCACCCGCCGGCGAATACCCCCCCGGCGGCATCGCCGGATACGCGGGCGCTGACATCAGCTCGAAGCGGGCCAAGGACGGCGCCCCGAACATCCTCCACGTGCGTTCGTACTCCTCGAGGGCCGGCCCATCGGGCTGAGGCGGCTGCCCCACCCTTCGCTCGACCTCGGCCAGCAGTCGCTGCAAGCCAGGGCTCCGAGGCGCACCATCCCAAACGGACAGGTCGATGGTATCGGTGAGCGAAAAGCCCATCGGCGGGTCGATCCGCTCGAGCCAAGCCGGCACCAACCGGTTCAATGACTGCGCCAGCGTCGCCTGCTCGATGACCGCCGAGGCCTCCCGGGACAGCGAGCACCAAAGAACGACGGTGACCGGGGCCGACTGCAGCTCATAAGCGACCTGCCCGCCGTACCCCGCGCCGGCGGCTCCGTTGTCGAACCACACCGAATATCCATAGTGCCGAAGAACGGTCGCCAAGTGCTGAGCCGCCGCCCGCCGCTCCGGATGATAGCTGATGACCACGTCTGCCACGACGCCGGACTGTCGCCGAAGCCGATCCAAAACACCAGACCGGACATCACCGGGCCCCCGACTGACGTCCCATCCGACGCCCCCTACTGACGCTCGCATCCGACGCGGCTCAACCACGTCAGTCCTAGCCGGGACCTGCGACGTGGGAGCCAAGGGCCGTCGGTCGCCGGCGAGGGCTCTCAACGAGAGCAGACATGACGCTCCCTAAATGCAATACGACTTTCACCACAAACCAAACAACCCCGTCATGAGTTGCGCGATTCGTCGATCAAGTTTGGGAAAACCGAGTCCAAAGTACGCTCGTCGTAGTTGGCCGTCCTTGGCGCACCGGAACGCCAGGAACGGGCTAAGCGTATCCGTCTTCTCGAGCGATACCCATCGCTCGCGAGCCGCCCTTTTCGGTCGCCGCCGCCGCTTCCGCTGCACCGTCCGGCGCCGTTGCGCTCGAGCGCGCGCTACTTGCGGTAGGTGACTCGGTAGATAGCTCCGGCCTTGTCGTCCGAAATCAGGAGAGCGCCGTCGGGCATGACCTGTACATCCGAAGGTCGGCCCCACGCTTGTTGCGCCTTTTCGTCGAGCCAGCCGGTGATGAACGGCCGGTACCCGGTCGATTCGCCTTGCGCGTCGAGCGTGACCAGCGCAACGCGGTAGCCGATCTTTCGTCTTCGGTTCCACGAGCCGTGCTCGGCGATGAATAGCTGGTTCCGATATTCCTCCGGAAACTGAGTGCCGGTATAGAATCGAAGCCCCAACGGCGCCACGTGAGGTCCGAGCTTCTGGGCGGGGGCTCGAAACTCACTGCACTTGCGGGCGGCGCCGAACTCGGGATCAGCGATGTCGCCGCCGTGGCAGTAAGGATAGCCGAAGTGCTGCCCCGTTTCGGTCAGCCGGTTGAGCTCGCACGGCGGCACGTCGTCGCCGAGCCAATCCCGGCCGTTGTCCGTAAACCACAGCTCCTTGGTCACGGGGTGCCAGGTGAATCCAACGGTGTTGCGGATACCGTGGGCCACGATCTCGCGCCCCGTGCCGTCGGGCTTGATCCGGGTCAGCGACGCGTAGATCGGGTTGTCAGACTTGCATATATTGCAGGGCGCGCCCACCGGGACGTACAGGTAGCCGTCCGGTCCGAACGCCATGAACTTCCAACCGTGGTGCCGGTCGGTCGGGTAGTCGTCGGTCACCACGACCGGCTTCGGCGGATTGTCGAGGCGCTTTTCGATCGCGTCGAAGCGAAGGATGCGGCCGATCTCGCCGACATAGAGGCTGCCATCTTTGAACGCGACCCCGTTGGGCGTACTGAGCTGGTCGGAAACGACCCGCACCCGGTCGGCCCGACCATCGCGGTCGTCGTCCCGCAGGGCATAGACCGTCTTCTGCATCGTGCTGACGAAGAGCGTGCCCGACGGGCTCAAAGTCATCATGCGGGCGCCGGGAACCTTCTCGGCAAAGTACGTCACCTTGAAACCAGCCGGTGCCCGGAGCCGGTCAAGGCCACCCGCGAGGGACGGCCGGCAGCCCATCGCCACGGTCGCAAGAGCCACGACAGCGGCAGAACGAAGGAGTTGACTCATACGAGAACCGTCCCTCCCGTCAAGCTCTGTTGCGCGCCGAGGAGCGCATCGTTGATCGAGGCGCGCGCGGTGGACACTTCCGACACCAATTCCAAAACCTGCGGATGCGTCATGATGACTTCGTCGAATTTCCGCTTCGACAGCCTGAGAACGAAGCAATCGGAGACCGCCACGACCCGGGCCACGGTAGGCGCGTTGGTGAGCAGCGACATCTCACCGAACATGTCACCCGCGACCAGATGAGCGAGGGTCACCTCCTGGCCGTCGGCGCCGATTCGAATGACTTCCAGCTGGCCGTACAACAAGATGAAGAGCCCGGTACCCTTCTTGCCCTGCTCGAGCAGGACTTCGCTCGCCTTCACCTGCCGGCTCTTGAACATCTCCATCAGCCCGCGTCGTTCTTCCGGGTTGAAAGGCGTGAACACGGGGTGGGTGGCGAGCGTGGTCGACAACAGCCGCTGGCGATAGAAGTTCCTGAGCACCTTGGCGACGCTCGGGTAGTTTTCGATGACATCGTCGAGCACTTCGCGCCGAATCTCGAAAATGTGGCCAGGCTGTTCGACGGTGACCGTTGCTGTGCGCACCCCGTGCTGAAGCACGGCCATCTCACCGAAGAAAGCCCCATCGCTAAGATAGGCCAGCGACACTTCACGACCGTCGACCGCTCGCCTCGATACCCGAACCCGCCCCGAGGCGACCACGTAAAAAGCATCGCCGAGGTCGCCCTCGCGAATGATCACGTCGCCCGGTTCGACCTCCCGCATGCCCATGCGCACGAGCAGATCGACGAACGCGTTGCGGGGCAGCTCGGAAAACAACGGAATCTGGACTTCGGCCAGGTCTTCACCGAGCCTATCGTCGTCATCGAAGCGGTCACCGGTCGCACCCGCGACCGGCCAGCCGGCCATCGCCGCCTCTACGGGAGCACCGGCGACCGTCGCCTCGATGGGCTGCCCATTATTGGCCGTGGAGGCTGGCCAGGCCGCGGCGACTTGATGGGCTGAGATCGTCATTTCGACCGGCTCTTCGTCGTCGACATCATCTTCTTCGACCGGCCGGCCGACGATGATGGCCGTCGCTAGGTTGGGGTCGACCGCCGGAGGCACCGCCGAGCTTTCGACCGGGGGCATCACCGTTATGTCGAGGTCTTCGTCGCCCGAGGTTTCGGGAATATCGGCGGTCCAGGCGTCTTCCTCACCCGAAGACCACATGGTCGTCGATGCGCCCATGCTCCCGACGGCCGACGCGCCTTCATCCAGCTCGAGCCCCGACGGTTCTCCGTCGGTTTCAACCTCCAGCATGTTGAATTGCCCGCCGTCGGGAGGGGCGACCACCATACCGCCAGGCGGCGGCGAGATCCCCATCCCCCGAAGGGTGACCGGCGGACCGACCTGAGCCGGCCCTCGCCGCTTTGCATGCAGCTCCATCAAGAGGTGTTGGGTATCGGCATTGTCGCTATCGAGCCCCAAAATCAGCTTGCAGACCGCGATGGCCTTGAGGAGCAGGCCGTCGGCAGCGTAGCTCTGCGCGACCGGCCAATAGGCTGCGACGGCGGCCTCCGTGTTGCCGAGTCGACGATGAAGGTCACCGATCTTCAGACGACACTGGAGTTCGGACGGGTCTTGTTCGAGCACCTGACCGTAGGCCGCCAGGGCGTCTTTGAGTCGTCCGTGGGAGTAGAGCCGGGAAGCCCGGTCCTTGAGTTTGCGAACGGTGTCGCTCATTCATGCCTCTCTTGGGGCACCGTGCCAGTGACGGTGCGCGCAAACTGATGCGCGAGGTCGCCGACCAAAGCGGCGGCCATCGGCCGAGCGTCCTGGGGCGCGACCGGCTCGGCATCCCGCCCACCATAGCGACGGCGTCGGTCTTGCGCCCAGCGGCGCTCGGGCGTCGAACCGGACGGGAGGGGCTCGGTCATCTCGATGGCCTCCGACAAGTCGCCTCGCACGACTGCGGCGAGCGCCGCGGCGCGTCGGACCAGCCATTCCAAGCCGCCAGCCCGCTCGAGCGCCAGCGGCGGCGGGGCCTCGCCTTCGGCGGCCGCCGCCACCACCCGAACCGCCCCTCGAACGACCGGCGCGATCGCATCGAGGGCGTCGTCTCGCCATGCGAACGGGGGACCTTCGAGGTCGACAGTGTCGCTCAGGCCTCCGACGAGGCTCGCATCGGGGGGAACCGAAAACGCGACGACGGTGGGCGCCGGAACAGCCCATCGAAGCCCCAAGGCGCCCTTTTCACAGCGCCATAGGGTCGTATCGAATGCCTCGAGCACGTCTTGGGGCGCCGTGGCCGCCCGCCACCGGCACGCGCGGCGCAAGGCCCCTTCGACGTCGAGGCCGTGGGCGGGGTCGGTCTGCTCGTCATCCCACGGCCCCTGCGAAGACAGGGGCATACAGACCTGCCGATCGACGCCGGGCGCATAAGCCTCACCGACCGAAAGGGCGGCCGAAGCCTCCCCAAGCTCCTTGAGCGCCGCCTGAAGGACATCCTCGGGCGCCCGGAGCAGAGCAGCGACCCGGTCACCGCGCCCCACGCTGAGGCCGACCACGGCGATGTCATAGACGGGGCCGAGCGGCGGCACCGGCAGCAATGGCAGGACTTGCCGGGTGGCGAGAAGAAGGCTCGTAGCGGCCGCGAGGCGGGCAGCGTCACGCGGGCTGGCCGCGACTTGGGCCAACGCGTAATGGCGCTCATCTCGGGTCAGGGTCCGCGCGGCCAGCCCCGCCAGGACCGACATGGGCAGGCCTTGGTGGTCGCCCACGAATCCCTCGGGCTCACCCGGCCAGTCGCCGGTGATGGCGCGCGCCGCCGGGTACGCCAGCCCCTGGTCGGTCAGCGATTTGACCAGGCCTTCGGGGCTCAGATGCTCGGGCCGAAGGCCCAGATGACCGGTGGGAACGAGGTCGACCGCGACCTTGGTCACCAGGAACGCACCGAGACTCGCGTGCAGGCCGAAGCCATCCAGAGGCTGCGCCGGCCACAGCTTGGCGCGGATCGTGTTTTGGCGGTCTTCGAGCTCCGATGGCAGACCGTCGGGGTCGAAGATGACGCCGTAGGCGGCCAGCGCCCGAACGAACACCTCTACTTCGGTACTCGCGGCAGCTAGAGCTTCGGGCTCGGCGGCGGTCAGTCCTCGCCAGTCGACTGGCATCGGATCGTTCGGACCCACAGGCGCCTCCATTCGTTCAGACATTCTAGCAGGAGCTACGATGCTAGTGTCGACCACTTCGGTCGCTCTACCGCGTCCGTAATCCGCTCGGTGAGTCAGAGCGAGCGTTTTTTTGTCCTCAGCGCGCCTTCTTCGCCGATATCGGCGCCCAAGTTCGTTTTAGAGGCCTCGGAAGGCCTCTCGGGTGGCGATGAGGACGTATCGGAAGAGCTCGGGGAAGCGTTTTGGACGGGAACGTTGGCGGAAGGGGGGGAAGACTTCGCTGCCGAAGATCGGCGTGGGTCGGCCGGTGAAACCGGTGTTTCGCCTCCCGTCGAGTCCGTCGAAGTGGTGAAACCGACGTTTCGGAGTCGATCGAGCGCTTCTTTGCTGAATTGCCGATAGCCGTCCTTCATCGAGTCGTTAAAGAGCGCACGAAGGTCGTCCCGGGTTCGCTCCGGGTCTTCAAAATACGCGATGGTCAGCTGACCGAACCCCCAGGTCACGGCGAAGGAGGCGGGAGCCGCCACCAAGCCCCCGATCGGAAGGATGAATTTGAGCGCGCCCACGGCGAGGCCCACGACGAGCCGCCCCGCGACCGTGGCCCCGACCACCGCCCCCAACTCGACGGCGACCTTCCTCGCTTCGGCGTCGGTAATCCTGCGCCCCATGCAGTGGCTGACGGTGAGGACCATCGCCGTGTGAAACGGCAACAACAGGGCGAGGTCGGTGAACGGCATCGGCACCGCGGTGGCGGCGGCGCTGGCGTAGGCCGTGATCTGAACGACCTCTCGCGCCATCGCCAAGCGCTCGGGTTCAGGGACCTGGGACCAGTCTCGAGACCGGATCTCGGCCAGCCGGTCAATCCAAGACGACGACACCTCAGAAGGTGTAGCGCAAAGTAGCGGGGATAGCGATGCCAGGGATGAAGCCGTCGACGAGCAAACCTTGGAACCTGACCTGAAGACCGACCGAGAACCCGTTGAGAAGCGTGTACCACTCCACGCCCCCGGAGACTCCGAACAGGCCGCCGATAGCGAGATTACCCGCATCAGGGTCGGCAGAATCGACGGTTGGATTGACATCGATGAACGCGACCCCGCCGTTAACCTTGCCCGTCACTGCGAGGCGGTCCGTCACCATGAAGATCGCGGACAGGTTGAGGCTCGCTTCGTAGGCGCCATAGTCGTTCGAATACGTCGAAGCCGCATCGTCGCCGACGGACGCGATATCGGATTCGGTAAGCCGAGCCGAGCCGCTGTTGTAGGCGGCGCCGAACTTCGGACCGATGCTGAGCGCGAAGCCATCGGTTTCGTAGACGTCGTAGCCGACGATGACCGCGACGTACGGGCCGGCATTCGAGACCGTGCGGCTCGGAAATCCCTCCTGGGGGTCATTCGCATCGCGCCCCCCAAGCGTAAAGAACACGCCGAACTCGCCCTCGGCCGATAACCCCCGACGCGGCCTGAACGGCTGCTCGGTGGTCGAGTACCGGGAGGTGGACCCGCTCGGCTGGGCTGCCGAAGCCGAATCGTCTTCGGCCAGGGCGGACCTGACCGAGTCGCTGTCATCTTCTTGGGCCCAGGCCATCGTCGGCACCAAGAGCATCAACCCAGCGAGCACCTTCGCCGATCGCATCGGCGCGGACGCTACCATGATCACACTCGCCACGCGCAACCTCGTTTGAGCGTATTTGAACGAAGGCCGTCGGCTCGAGCCGATGGCCCATCAGGGCGCGGCATAGATGAACGGGTACGTTACGAACACGATGCCGCCGCCCTTCGGCTTCGGGAATTTGAGCGTCCGCATCACCCTCAACACGCACTCTTCGACGGTGTCATCGTGCATCGAGGTCTCTACGACGCTGGCCCGAGCGACCGACCCGGTGGGCGCGATCGTGAAATAGACGGAGATCTTTCCATCCAGGTTTGGATTGGTGGCCAGCTGCTTGTCGTAGCAGAACTTGAAGCGAGGCAGGTTGCGCTGAATGACGCGAGCGATCTCGGCCTTCTTCAGCCCGCCTTTGATGATCGTTCGACCCGGTAAGATGCGGGTCCGGCCCTTGTCTCGACCACCGAGGTCCAGGCGCCCGTCGCCCCCGCGGCCCGGGCCACGGCCTCCCCTCCCGAGCCCGCCGATGCCCAGAGAATTGCCCCCACCGCCGGGCGCCGTGCCCCGAGTCCCGAGTCCGCCGGCCCCCCCCGCATCGCCGACCTGAGGACCCTTGAGACCACCCATGGCCTCATTGATGCCTGTGCCCAAGCCCCCGGGCCCAAATACATTCGACACCGCACCAGCTTCGTCGCCCTTGAGATACGACAACAGACCGGAGTTGAGCGCGATCCTTCGGTCGCGTTCTTGTTTCTTGGGATCGACACGCGGCGCACCCGCTTTGGACGCCATCTTGTCTTTCTGAGGCTTGTCGGGGCGGGCGTACTTCCCTTCCGGACCCTTGACCTTGGACCCGGACTTCAAACCCGACAGGTCGAGCTTCTTACGCTTCTTCACGGGCTCGGGCGGACGAAGAAGCATCTGCGCGACTCGGTTCTCGTTCTTGAAAAGGTCGTCGGCCGCCGAATCATCGAACTTCGACATGATGTAGGTGCCGACGATCAAGAACACGTGCAGCAGCAGCGAGATTGCGACGATGGCCGGGTACAGCCAGTCGACGATCCGGCCCGTCCCCATGACCGCATCGCCGCGGACGAACTCGGCCTTCACGCTGACCGTTCCCGTCTTGTAGACGATGCGTTGACCCATCTTGAGGTCATACGTCTTGGCCGGGAAGCCGACGTCGGCCTCGGTGAGTGCCGGGGTGGTGTTGATGACGCCATCGGCGCGCACCGCAACCTGGGCCTGGCTCGGCACGACGATGGTCGCCCGGCCGTCGCCCAGGACCGCGATGTTGAACGCGTCGACCGGAAAGCCCCCGTCGACCTCGAGCGCCGGTCGCGGACGCGAAGTCCGCCCCCCGACGCGCACCGGTCCCCGTCGTCGAACTTGCACCTCGGAGACCACCGTGTCGCCCCACAGCACTGAAATCTCGAGCGCGTTTTCGTTCGGCGTGGGCTGATCGGAGGGCTCCAGCTCCCTCGACAGCAGAGCCCGGTCGAGGCCGGTGTCTTCAGAAATCAGGTTGGTGCCCGGCGCGGGCTCTTCGTGCTGCAAACTCACTTGCCTCTCTCGCTTCCCGGTCGGGCCCTTACGAATTCCCTATAGGTTGTCCGTCGAGTTGAAGAGCTCGGGCAGGAAGTTGGCCCGAATCTTCAGCAACGTCTTGAACTTGGTACGCTTGCGATTGAGCAGGTACGAGCCCTCCGGCTTGGTGAGCTCGCCCTGAATGGTCAGGTCCGAGAAGTCGATCACCGTCTTGCGCTTATAGACGGTGCGATCGGCCTCTCGGCGGACCTCTTGGGCATTGACCCTCCCGGGGACAGCACCCACCCAAACAGCCACCAAACCAGCGGCCGCCACGCTCATGACACTGCGCACAACACGTTTGTTCATCGTCGACATCCTCTCACTGGTCGCAGCCGCTCCCCGTCGGACAGCGGGTCTCGACGGCGAGTTCCCACAAAGTCGGTTCTACGGAAAGGCGGGGGCCTTTTCATCATCATCGGCCGTCCGCTGGATCGCCTTCGGCCCCCTTGCCACGTCGAAGTCGTTCCACTTCAGCATCGTCCTCCGTTTTCTCGCCGTCGGTGAATGTCGTGGCGTCATCGGCCTCGATCACTGCTGGCTTGGGGACCTCCGGCTCGGAGGGCGGGGAGGATTCCAGCACGAGCTTGATGCCGTTGTAGCGACCGCAAAAGCCATCATACGCATCGGGCGAGCAAGAACCCCCGGTCAGCCTCAGGTACTCTTCCGCGTATTGCAAAGCCTTATGGTTCTGCTCGGCACTCTGAGCGGTGCTGACCAGCTGGTAGAGCATCTGCTCGTTTTCTCGGGTTAGTTTCTCTAGCAGCGGCCCCTCAGCGATGGTCTTCGCCCGACTCAGCAGGAGTCGGCGACTCTTCGCAAGCTGGCCTTCGGCTTCCGAATAGGCCTGTAGCCCTTGATTCGAGTAACCGAGCGAGGCCCATACGTCGTATCGCTCGGGCCAAGCCTCCGCGCACACCTCGTAGGCTATTTTTGCGGTCTGGTAGTCGCGGTGGGCGAGCGCCAGGGCCCCGATATTGTAGTTCGCGACGACGTGCCCCGGCTCCAGCTCGACCGCCCTCTTGAACGCGGCCATCGCCTTGCCGTGGTCGCCGGTCGCCACGTAGACTCGCCCGAGGTTGACGTAGATGTCGGGCTCGACCCGACGCTGCCTCTCGGCCATTTGCAGGGCGCTATCGAGGATGATTCGGCTCAACGGGTAGTTCTTCTGCTCGAAGTACACGAGGGCGAGGTTCTTGTACGCGTCGACGTTATTCCTGTCGCGCATCAAGACCTTGCGCAGAGCCATGATCGCGTCGTTCGGCTGGCCCTTCTCGCGATACAGCAATGCGAGGTTGTTCAGAAGCCGAGCGTTGAATTCGTCTTGCTCGAGCGCTTTGCGATACAGCGCGATCGCGGCGTCGATGGCACCGAGGTCTCTTTTGACCGCCCCGAGGTTGAGCACGGCGTCGCGATCATCGGGGTTGGCTTCGAGGGCCGCCTCGTAGGCCGCCTGCGCCGCGTCAAGTTCCCCAGCCCGCTGGAGGGCCACGCCTTTGTTGTAAAGAGCCGTGGTGTCGGTGGGATCTTTCGCGAGGACCTCATCGTACTGCTCGACCGCAGTCGCGAAGTCGCCGGCCCTGAACGCATCTCGCGCCTTCCGGAGGCGTTCAGTGGGCGTCAGCGCTGGTGGCTGGGCCTGCAACGACGAAGCGGGCGGAGGCGGGGGCGTCGTGCTCGCGCACGCCACCAGCATCGCGGCGACCGCACCGAAGACGACCCTGGTCGGGCCAGCCCAGCCGTTCATCGAGAGGCTCCCGCCCCGGTCCTCGCGGCCGCCCCGGGGGCTAGGTTCCGCTGCGTCTGGATTGCCGGAGCTCTGCCCGGCCCGTCGACCGGTGACCATTCTGCCGCCGATGCATCGACACCCACATCGCGGAGTCCTTCGGTGATCAAGCCGTCGGCCCCCAGATACCCCCGTCGCTGAAGGTCGGGGAACCGGTCAGGATTGAGCGTCTCGAGGTGACGTTGCGCGCTCCGGGTACAATCGCCGTACACGCTCAGTTCATAAGCCTTGGTCAGCGCAGACTCCAACGCTTGCCGTCCCTTCTCTTCCGGTCCGAGGGCGAGGTTCTCGAGCTCCGTCCGGTAGATGTCCTGCTGCTCATAGGTGAGGCGACGCGGGATAGGGGCGTCGCGAATCGAGGTGGCCACGTTTAAATAGACCTGGCCGATCCGGGTGAGTGCGCAAATGCCATACTCAGCGTTGCCATACTTCAAGACGCCGACGTACTTGCCATCCCTTTCGCAGGGCTTTTCTGGCGTGCTGATGCACGCGAGCGCCTCGGCCTTTTTTAGCTTCGCGACCAGCGTCCGCTTTTGAAGGGTGACCCGCATCGTTCGGTATTTGCCGAACTCGGGTTCCAACAGCTCGAACGCGGCATGGGCGACGGCACGCTGAGGCACGGGAGCTTCTCGATCCCGGGCCGGTAGCCGGTCGTACTGCCTGACCAGCCATCGGTACTCCTGGAGGGCGGATGACCGCTTCTTCATCTTCTCGAGCAAGAGCGCGTGTCGATGACGAGATCCGTAGATCTTGGCCTTCGGGGCCCTCGGGTGCTTCGTACGGAAGCGATCGAAACAGGCGGCGGCCGCCGAATAGTCGCGCTTGCGCTCCTGAAGCTCGCAGATGCGCCAGTAGATGTCGGCGACGTCGTCACGCTGCGCATACTTCGTGATGTACGACTTGAAGCGCTGAATCGCCCGATCGGGCTGACTCAGCCCCTGGTAATAAACACCGGCATTAAAGAGCGCGTCGGCCGCCAAATCATCCTGCGGGTACCGTTTGGAGTATTCGTCGAAGCGGGCGGCCGAAGTCTTGAAGTCGGCGATACGCTCGTAGAACTGGGCCAGTCGCCAGTCGTTGTTCTGCAAGAGTCGACGGTCCGACTTCGGATATTCCCGTTTCATGAGCTCCGCCATCTCGATCGCATGATCGAGCTCGTCGGCCTGGTCGTAGATCAGAACCGCCGAGTAGGTTGCCTTCGGAGCATATTTCGACCGCGGAAAGTCGGACTGAAACTTTCTAAACCGTGACGCGACCGAGGCGAGACGAGCCGCGCGCTCGGCCCCTTCGTCCGTATCTCTCGCCTTCTGTTCGGAGGCCTGGATCGAAAGGTAGGTAGCACCCTCGAGAACCACCTGGATCTCGTCCTGGAAGTCGCGGTCGCCCCGGGTCAATCGTCGATTATCTCGGAACTTGCCGGCGTAGAAGATGAGCTCGTCCCACTTCTTCTGGACGTACAGGGAGTCGAGCACGAGATTCGCAGCCTTCTTGGAGAGCGGGTCGCCGGGCCAGGTCTCGATGATCTCGAAGTACCGTTTCGCGGCTTCGACGAAATGGTTGTACTTGTAATAGATGTACGCAGCCTTGAACTTGATGGCCGGCAGGTCTCGGTCGGACGCGTCGGCGATATTAAAGTAGAGATCACAGGCCTCCGACAAGCGTTGCTCCAGCTCAGGAATCGGTTGCAATGCGTACGTCTTGTCTTTGTCGAGGTCGGCGAGCCTGATGCGGGTGGTGGTCTTGGCGTCGGAACGACCTTTCTTCTGTTTTTCTCGGACTCGCTTCACCGCTCTCAGGCTGCCTCTGCGCTTGCCCGTCTTCAAAATCCGCTCGTACGCCAAAATCTGATTGTAGGCCGCGAACCGGCTGTAACGACCTTCGCCATCGCCGTCGGTCGCTTTGGTCTGAGCAACCTGTCGATACTGAAGGGCTGCGTCTTCCCACTGCCTGAGTGCCCACAGCACCTCTGCGTAGAAGTAGCGCATCTGGTAGGCCGCCGTCGTCTCGGGAAACGCTTCGAGGTATTTGGCGTAGATGTCGCGCGCGAGCTGGTATGTCGGCGCGTCGCGGCGTTGCTGGGCATCGCGATGATACTCGGTGACCAGATTGCGCAGTTTGGTCTCGGTCACATCGTAGGCGTACTCCAGCGCGGCGCGGCCGGCTTCGCCCCTGTCTTGTTGGTAGCGATACCATGGGGTGTCGCGACGATACAGGTCGACGAGGCGCTCGACTTCGGCACGCACCTTGTCTTTTCGCCCCAGCTTTGAGTAGGCCTCGACGATGTTGGCCTGCAGGTTGGGCGCCTTCTCGTTCATCGGATACCGGTCGATCAGCAGCCTATAGGTCGCGATCTCGAGGGGCCATTTCCCCTGTTCGTGGTACAGCGCGCCCAACCGTGTGGTGTATCGCAGCGCCACGTCCTCGCCGCCTTTGGTCCGAAAATAAGTAAACGCGCTATCGACTTCGTCGACGTAGCTGAAGAAACGAGCGAGGTCACCGAGCGCTTCCGACCCGAGTTGAAGGGTCTTTCGGTCTCGTACCGACTCGGAGTGGTCGACGACGCTCTTCAGCTTTTGGATACCCGCTGCGTACCTTTTGATGTTGTAGTCGCACCAGGCGAGCTTGTAGAGCGCATAGTACTTGATTCGGGCCTCGTCCGAAGAAGTCGCGCGCTGGTAGGCCTTTCGAGCCTCGATAACCTGGTTGTTGTTGAAGAAGTGTTCGCCCAGCTGCAGGTAGCTGTCGGCGACCAGCCGACTTTTTGGAAACTGCTTGATGAGCGTCCAGTAGTGACTTATCGCTCGCTTGGTCCGGCCGTCCTCGTACTCGTTGTATCCGAGATAGAACAAGACTTCGTCGTTGCGCTCATAGGTGGGGTACTCGGTCAGCACCCGCTGGTAGAGCTTTAGAGCGTTCTTCTTGATCAGCTGCGACTCTCGAAGAAAGTCCTGGGTCTTCGGCGGTGCGCCTTGCTGCCCAGCTTGTACCCACTTATCGTAGGCCCCCTCGAACTCCTCGAACTCTTGCGTGTACCTATACTTCGACTTCTGCCAGAACAGTTCGGCCAGCCGGAAGATCATTTCGGCCTTGCGCGACTTCGGGGCCTCGGGAATGAGCTTCTTGAGGAGCAAAATCTCTTCGTCGCGTTTCGCGTCGGCCTGCTGGGTCCGTTCGACCTGCTTGCGGTCGAGCTTCGTGTCGACCCTCAAAGACGCCGCGGTCGTGCGTTCGAGCGGTGAGCTGGGTTCTGCTTCACCTACCGCCGTCGGGGCAGCCGCCGCGCTCGCCCCCTGCTCGGCGGCTGAGCCCGGCCCTTGCGTCTGCGCGACCGCCGACGTCGCCATCGCCAGCAGTGACGCCGCCGCGAGGCTGGCCCGTATAGCCCATCTTGAACGCTGCAAGGCCAGGGTCGGTTCTGTGCGATCGTGCATAAGAAAAACCCCCAGGCCGCCGTCCGGCGGCGCTGCACCGCACCGAGCGAACCGAGGCATTGGACCGCTCGGTGACCAGCGTCTCACACCCTTGAAGAACTGACGCTCATCGTCAACCATGGATCGGACGGCTGACCGAGGGACGTCGCTCGGATTCTCCGGGGTCGGTCGACTGACCGATGTAGGGCAACTGCGACTCCAGCGGGCTACTGGAACACTTCAGGGACGCACTCGTCTTTGATGGAGTGCTCGTAGTAGCCGAGCTCGTCGATCCAGTACTCGCCCAGAAAAGCCCAGTACTGGTACGTCGCGTCGGGAATGATCGGACGTGGGCCCTTGGCGCGCGGCCCCTTGGTGATGTCCTTGCCGGCATCGAGCATCTTTCGCTCCGCCGTCGTGGTCTCGAGCTGAATGATGCGCGCCTGCCCGAGGAAGTCATCCAGGAACACAGCTTCTCGTCGCAGCTGGTCCCGAACCAGCTTCCCGGTCAGCGCCACGCGCTGCTCCCGCTGGACTTCGAGCAGGGCGAGCATCTGGTTTTTGAAAGCCCCGTCGGGGAAGTCCGTCCGCGCTCGCGCGAGTTCAGCGTCCACGCGCTGCACCTGTGCCAGAAACTTCTGAAAGCGCCGATTGCCCGAGATCTGAAGCCGGATTTCCGATGGAAACGTGGGGTTGGCTTGAACGATCAGCTCAACCATCTCCGGATCGGTCTGGTCACCCTCCAGCCAGGGCTTCAGCTGCTCCGACATCGGTTCGTAAAGCTCAAAAAAACTATCGAGGGCCACCCGAGCTCGATCGAAATGGCACATCTGAAAATAGACGGTCGCCTTGAGGACGAAGGACTCGGCGCGGTAACGATCGTCGAAGTACGGCGATTGAATCGAGTGAACCATGCCCAAGGCCCGGCCGAAGCGAGCGTTTTGGAAATACGCCCATCCCGATTCGAACATCGCGTCGTACCAATCCTCCGAGAACCGGGGGATCTTCTCGTAGTATTCGACGCTGGTCGCGAAGTCGCCCTGCGAGAAGTAGGCGCGCGCTTGCCCCAAGAGCGCGAGGCGGTAAAGCTTGCGGTCATCGTCGGTCGTCGCCTCGGCCAGCTTCGTCTCGATCGTCTGGAAGTACTCGATCGCGTCTTCGTACTCGCTGTCGCCCTGTTCGGTAGCGGCCTTCACGGCCATGATCGCGAGCAGGTACCGCGCTCGAGGATAGAAATCCGAGTCTCGCCGTACGGCTTCCAAGAACTTCTTGGCTTCCACGAAATTCCCCCGCCGCTGCTCGATCATGCCGATCATGTAATTGATGGTATTGAGGTCGTCGGCTTTGAGGCGCGCGAACGCCGGGGCGTAGCCCCGGTTGATGATCTCGGGAATCAAGGTGTCATCGCGAATCTCGCGAGCCACGTCGAGAAGCCCCTCGGTTGCCTTCAGGAAGTAAGGGTGGCTTTCACCCGCGTTGAAGACCTCTCCGTAGAATTGGTACGCGGGCAGAATGAAGCCCGCCCGGTACAAAGCTCGGCCGAGGTAATACTCGGCCTTGAGGCGTGCTTCGGGGTCGCTGCTGTTCTCTTTGACGTCGAAGAAGAGAAAGGCGGCGGTAGGGAAGTCTTTGCTGTTGTAGGCCTGAATGGCCTGGTCGATGTTTTGAGTGTGCCCGGTTCCAGGGATGGCGCCGGCGACGACGACCAGGACCCACCCCCAAAGCCGTACGACCCACGTGGATTTCATGATTCAGCCATCCTCCCCTCCGAGCAAGATACTGATACCGATCTGAGCAAAGACGTTGTTGCGGATCGCATCGGAAAACCGCCGCGAAGGCTGCGTCTCCTCGGGACGAAAGACCCGGGACGTGAAGATGTGGTCTTTGATCTCGATCTTGAGCCCGATGTGGTTGGAGAAGTTGAACCGAATCCCACCGCTGATACTGCCCATGACCTTGAAGGTCGCTGGCTCGTAGACTTCCCGAAGCTCGGTAGCGCTGCCGTCAGTCTGAGCCGGGCACTCCGGCGGCGAGAAGCCCCGATTCGGATCGAGCTGATCGCGCGGTGTGCATCGCACCCGCGTCTGACCGGTGCCGATGCCCGCGCCGATGTAGAAGGCGAAGTTGCCGAGGTACGTATCGAAGATCTGCACCTTCCCGTAGATGGGGCTCCATTGAACACCGACCCCCGCCGTCCAGAGCATTTGAGTCAGCTCGGCCTCCGGCGGGATGAAGCCGAACTCGAGTCGAATCTCTTCGGTCAGGCTCGACTCGTTGGGCACCATCACCGCTCCGTAGAGCTCGATGCCGAAGTTTTCCGCGACGTGATAGGTGAGGCTGCCCCCGGGCGCCAAAGTGTCGACGAAGCCGTCGTTGAACGAGAGCCCGAACATCGGCGTCAGCTCCCACTTGTTCTTGACCAGATACGCCTTGCGTTGAACGGCGTAGATCGTCTCTTCGTCGTCGGAGACCCGCGGAAAGGCGGCCCGGCTCTTACTCGGGTCGTCGTCCTCTTCCATCTGCTCACGGTTTTGGGTCGAATCGGCGGGCTGAGCTCCGGTCAGAGCCGGGAACGTCGCCATGACGGCTCCCGCGATCGCGGCGATGAACCCCGACCGGAACGCTCGAATCAAACGCATCAGGAATCCCCTCCGAAAGCGAATTGAACGCCCGCCTGGAAGTTGATGACCGAGGTTACCCCGCCGATATCCGTCTGGTTTGCACCCGCGGGCGGGTCGGCCGGATCCGGATAAAACCAACTGCGAACTTCGAGACGGAGCGCGATGAGTGGCGTCAGATACAGACGAACTCCACCGCCGACGTCGACGCCCCAGGTCGTGCTGGAATCGAACGACTCCGGATCACCGGTGCCCCCGAAGCCGTTACCCCGACGGGTACCGACGACACCGCCGCCGGCGAGCAAAAACAGGTCGAAAGCCGGATCGAACTCCGACGCGAAGGACATCTTGCCGTAGACCGGAACGAATACGACGTTGGCCATCCCCGTCCATTGAAGCGCGTATTGGTCCGAAAAGAAGGGCTCTTCGGACGTCCGGGCACGGACGGATTGCATGACGGACGTCTCGCTGGTCGCGAAGAAACCACCCCCCACTTCGATGCCGAGCATGTCAGTGAAGTTGTACTGGTACGACAGATAGCCACCGACACCCTCGGTGTACTTTCCGACCATCGAAGTCGCGAACATCAGCGACACTTGATGGCGGTCTTCACCTCCGTAGCGCTTGTCGATCAGGACCGGCAACAGGGCCGGATCTTCGCCGCCCTGGAGCGCGAGGGCCTCGGACGAACCGACGACCACACCTGCGAACACCACACACCAGGCCAACCCGGCCCGGACGGCAAAGCGCGTCCCCTCGCAATGGGTCCGTCTCATGTGCTTGTTTCCTTCCATCGATGACGCACGTGAGGGCTGGACCGCGCCGTCGAGACAGGCCGGAGCCAGCTTGGCTGGCGACGTCGCTATCACGCACAATCAACAGTGGCAACCGCCGCGCGAGAACCCCCCCGACCCGCGGACGCCGACGACCGGGCCGACGGTCATGGCTTGGTCTCCGTCGACAGTGGAAGCGAGACGACGACTCTTGCGGCTCGCGCTTCAGAGGGCGCATAACCAACGAACGCAGTTGCAAGCCGTCCACCGAACTGCCAGCCTATATTCTTCGTGAGTGAACCTCGAGCCGCCCGAAAGAGACCCAATAAGTCGGGCCGCCGCAAGAAGGCCCTCGCCCCGCTGCGCCACCAGCCGCAGCTCGACCTGTCGGCCCCGATCGACCGACCGATGTCCGAGGCGGAGGTCACCGAGGCGACCGAGCACCTCTCGCTCCTGAAGCGCTTCAAAAAATCATTGCGCCTGTCGTTGAGCGCCGCCGAAGACCTTATGGTCAACGGGGCGCGCGCGCCCGACGACCGAGGGACACTCGTTGGTCTGTTCGAGAAGGTCGACGATCAGGTCGTTCAAAGCGCGCTCTCGCGCGAGCCGCTCAGTTCCGATCGGGGGCTCCGAGCGATCTTCTTGGGTGGTCTCGTTCGCCTCAAGCCGTCTTTCGAGAACCTGCTCGCGTTCGTCGAGACCCTGGGCGAGGCCGACCGTCGGGCCGCCGCCGAGGCCTTCGGTCTCACGGTTCGACGCCTCCCGTTCGACGAGCTCAGCCCCCCGCAGTTCGACCAACTCTTACGCCTGGTCGCAGAAACCTTCTCCGAGCACGACTACACGCAGGCGGTCTTGGGCCTGCTCGACGAAGCCTACCCCGCCATCGACCGAAACCTCGAAGCGCTCGACCCGGTCACCCGACTCCGAATCTCGCCTCTGGTGGCCGCCCACCGGGTCGTCATTCGCAACGAACCGCTCCCCGAGTCGGAGGCGGGGCGAGCCGCCGTGGTGGAAGGCGTCCAGCAGTGGCTGAACGCCCCGGCGTCGGTGCTCCGATCCTATCCAGAGAAGCTCCGGTGGAGGCTGACCGAGTTCGCGGTTCAGTCCGACGACGACGTGCGCCCCAACACGGTGCCCGCGGCGCTGTTCGCCACCTTGCCCGTCAATGACCCGCGCTTCGCAACGCTGGCGGTTTCGCGGGCCGAAGGTCTCGCCAAGGCCGGAAAGATCGACGCGGCGCGCTCGCTCTTGCGTCCGGTCGTCGACCGGCCAGGGGCACCATCGGGCATCAAGACACTGGCCCGCGTGCTGAGCTGGCCCCGAATCGGAAAAGCCACCTTCGAGCCCCCGACCGGCTCCGGACGTCTGCGCCGTGCCTTCGAGCTCACCGTGGGGGCGCACGGATGGGGCCGGACGGCCCCGCCCCAATCCGCTGGCGCTCTCGCCGCGGAGGCCCGCCGTCAGGCTGACCTGCTCGTGCCCGGCGTAGCGGTCGTACTCGGACACGGCCTCGGAGACAGCGGCGATGCGTACGTCGTCGTCGCGGGTCGCGGTCGTCCGTGGACCCTGAACCCCAACGCCCCGCTGCCCGAAATCCTGCAGCAGATCCTCGATGCCGTCCTTATCGCGCGGGCCGTCGATGGGGTCGGCTTGACCCTGCCGGACCTCGACCCGGCGCGCTTCTTGATTCACGGACGGCCGGGCCGCTTGACCTTGGCCGATCTGAGCGGGGTGCGGGCGTCCGACCCGACGCAAGCAGC
Organism: uncultured Myxococcales bacterium; assembly: GCA_964519665.1. Lineage (GTDB taxonomy): Bacteria > Myxococcota > Kuafuiibacteriia > Kuafuiibacteriales > Kuafuiibacteriaceae > JANQQN01. The sequence continues at coordinate 42,207 of CAZFIV010000005.1, read as the reverse complement.
ATTGACGCACGGGCCGCGACTCCTCGGCCTTGCCCGCGACGTCGCTCGGAACGACCAGGGCCAGCTGCGCTCCGATCTACCGCCCGCCGTGGCCGCCCGCTTGGTCGGCAACACGCCGGTCCCGCTGCTGGTGCGAACGCTGGTCACGGCCCTCGGTCGGGCCGACATGCCCCGTGATTCGGCAACCGACGCCGTCCGGAGCGATGGTTCGAAAGAGCATCGCCCGTCCGGGCGACGCCGGCATCGAGGTCGCAACAAAGGCGCCGGTCGCAAGCCGACGGCGGACCGCGAAACCGAGGATACGCCCGTCGACCGTGCGTCATCCTCCGCTCCCGCCGAACCGACCGAAGCCCCGAAGCCCAGCCGGTCCCCACCAGAATCGGACCCTTCGGGCAGGGCGGAGAACCCGGTGGACGCTTCCCCACCCGCCTCGGGGTAGTTTTTTTGCAGTGACTCGCTGGGTATCGCGTCTGCGCCGAGACCGGTACAATGACTCATGGCGGATACCGCGGCGCCCAGTGGTTTGAGCGACCACCAGGACAGCCATACCGGCATGACCCTCGGCGAACGGTGGCGCGTCGGAACCGAGATCGGGACCGGCGGGATGGCGATCGTCTACGAAGGGCAAGATCTCCGACTGGGCCGAAAGGTCGCTTGCAAGGTCATGCATCCGCACCTCGCGGAGTCAGAAGACACTCGGCGTCGCCTCGAACGGGAAGCGAAAGCCATCGCCCAAGTTCGACACCCCCACATCATCGAGGTCTACGACTATTCCACCGCCGATCCGCGCTGCACCTATCTGATCACCGAGCTTGTCGAAGGCAGCAGCCTTCGGTTGTTCACGGCTCGCCACGGCCCTCCGCCGCTTCCGGTAGCCCTGATGATCGTCGCCGACGTGCTCGCGGCGCTGGAAGCCGCCCATCAGCGCGGCATCATTCATCGCGACGTCAAGCCCGACAACATCCTGGTCGGCGCCGATGGTCGGCTCAAATTGAGCGACTTTGGGATCGCCAAGATCGTTTCAGACACGCGGCTGACGCTCACCGGGCACCTGGTCGGATCCCCGAGCTACATGGCACCGGAGCAGGCCGACGGCCTCCCGTGCACCCCGCGTTCGGATGTATTCTCGACCGGGGTCGTCCTTTACGAGCTCGTCTGCGGGGTTCAGCCCTTCCGAGGGCGTTCGGTCATCGAGACGATCCGACAGATCGTCGACGGCGAGTTCGCCGATCCCGCCCGAGTCGAGCCCAACGCCTGGGGGGCCCCAGCGGACATCATTCGCCGCGCCCTCATGCATCGCCCCGACGACCGCTACCCCTCGGCCGCGGCGATGGCCGCCGAGCTCCGCGCGGTCCTGTTGAATGATGGATACACCGATGCTCGCCGTGAGCTCGCTCAGTACTTCAGCGCCCCGGCGGCTTATATCGCCGACTTCACCGCCCGCACGGGGATGTCGGTCCCCCTGCGTAAGCCCGACGACCTGGGCCGACCTTCAGCCCCTTTGAACCCCGAGGACTCAGCCACACTCTCTTTCGAGGGCGATTCGAGCCCTGAGACCGGGGACGTCGAGCCTACGGCCCCGCGGGAGCCCGCGGATGGCCCCGAAGCGTCCGAGGCGAGCGGCGAAGCCGCGGTCCGAGCGTCCTCCGCGGTCGATGACGATCCGTCATCCGCGCTGGCCCTCGACCGCCGCGAGGTCGGCGGGCGCTCGGCGGCGGTGATCTCCCCGCCGGAGCCGGCCGATCAACCGCCCGCGAAGACTGCCGACGACGGATCGGAGTCGACCGGTCGCCGCCGAGACGACGCGCCCATGGGTCGCGAGGCTGAAAGCCCCGAAGCCCGTCCCGGTTCTGAGGACCGCCGTTCCACCGGGGAGCCCTGGTTCAGCGTCGAAGACCGAGAAGCTGGCGATGAACCGCAGGCTCTCGACCGCCCCGCCCAAGGGGTCGATGCATTGCGGCCCGGTTGGGCCTTGCTCTCGCCGGAGGCGATCAGGGCACCCAGTACGCTGGGGCGCGATGCAGCTACAGGTCCGGCCGCCGACCCATCCCGTGACGGAAGTCTCGAGCGGATCGCCGCGGCTTCTGCGGACTCGGCGGCCTCGGCCGAAGCGAGACCGATCCCCCACGGTACGCCGTCGTACTTACCGGCAAGCGATGGCGGACTCGGCGCGATCGACGGCCGAACCGATGTCGCGTCGCCCGAGTCTCCAACGTCTGACGGCGACGACGACGCCGATGAACTCACCGAGGCCGGCTCGGCTCTCGATGTGCCCCCGTCAGTGAGCCCCGCCGCTCTCCTATCTCCCGAGGACCGGCCCGTCGTTCCCAACGGCGCCCCCCGAACCACCGCCGAAGACCGATCTGACGAGGAAGAAGAAGCGACTGCCATTCACCGAGGCGAGTCGCTGGGTTTTGAAGAATTCTCGCTGTCGGGCTCTTCGCAAAAGGCGGAAGATCTGCCGACCGTCGCCGCCGAGGCCGCCATGGCCATCGAACCCGAGCCCCTGGTCACAACGCCGCCTGAGCCGCTGGCGGAGCAAGCGCCCGCCAACGGGGGCGCCGAAGCGCTGACCGTCCGTCAGCCCCCCGACCGCCGATCGTCGGCGCAGCATCCGTTGGCCGAACATCGGTCGGCCGAACATAGATCGGCCGAACATCGGTCGGCCGAACATCGGTCGGCCGAACATCGGTCGGCCGAACATCGATCGGCCGAACATCGATCGGCCGACCATCGGTGGGCCGAGCATCAAGCATGGACGGGTAGCTCCTCCGACAGTCCGACTTGGCGCCAACCGACCCCGGAGGCGGTCCAGCAAGCCTGGGCAAACCGGGCCGCCCAGCGCGCCCAGGAAGCCAGCGACGCCGCACAAGCCCGAGAAAGGGCCAGCCAAGCTGGCGCGCCCGATTCTGCCCCCAAGTCAGGAGCTCTGCGAACGACCGTCGCCGTGTTGCTGCTCATTGGGTTGCTGGCGGCCCTGGGATGGCTCGTCCAAGGCCATTACTTGACCCGCCTCTCGGAGGCCCTCCGCAAACCGTCAACAGTGCAGGAGTCCGATCAGCCGCCGGACGGTCAGCGAACCGAGCCTGAAAGCAAAGCGAAGGCATCGCCCAAGAAGAGAAAGTAGACGTGACAGACCCGTCCTCGGTCCTGATCGCGATCGTGGACTGGTCGGCTGCGGCTTCGCCGCGACCTCGCCGGCCGTCGGCCGATGCCTGCTGGCTGGGGTGGGGCGAATCAGGACACCCCTCCCGACCGCCGCCCGAGTACTTTCGAACTCGCTTCGCGCTGCTTCAGCGACTTCGCGACCTGCTCATCGCCCATCCCGGTCGAAGTCTGATCGGGGTCGATTTTTCGCTCGGCTACCCCGATGGACCGGACGGCGTCCCCCTGTTGCCGGTCGGCCGAGACCTGGCGGCATCGATGGCGCGGATGGTGGTCGACGAACCGGACGGCCACAACAATCGGTTCGAGGTGGCGAGTCACCTCAACCGACACATCGCAACCGCGCTGGGAGACGGCCCGGGCCCATTTTGGGGATGTCCGCCATCGGCGGAGCGAGGCAACCTGACCGCGAGGCGACCCGCCTCCAAAGCGCCTGAATGGCGTTTGGTCGAGCAGGCGCTCAAAGATCAGGGACACCGGCCGCACTCGACCTGGAAGCTGTATACGACCGGCTCGGTCGGCAGCCAAACGCTCCTGGGTCTGGCGGCGATCGGCCGATGGCTGCAAGACCCGATCATCGGGCCGCGGCTGGTGTTGTGGCCCTTCGACGACGGATTTCGTCGGCCCCGCGCCCGTCGCGCGATCGTCGTCGGCGAAGTCTGGCCGACCCTCGCGAACCTCCCGGCGCCCGGCCCGGGACCGCTCGCCATCAAGGACGCCCGCCAAGTGGTGGCGGTGCGAGACGCGGCGTTGGGGTTGGCGGACCCTTGGTCGGTGCTTCGTCGACCGCTCGGGCTTTCACCGCGTGAGGTCGCTCAGGCTCGGCGTGAAGGCTGGCTATTCGGCCTTCCCCGGCCGATCGTTCGCGACCCGTCGAGTTCCGGCCACCGGTCACGCCTCCTTCCCGATCGAAACAGCAGCGGACGGTGAGCGCCCCGAAGTGGCGCCCCAACGCTTTCGAAGTTGCCGGCCCCGCGTCATTCGACCTAGCGACTCGGCGACAGCATGGGCTTTCAATGCGGCATCGTCGGCCTTCCGAACGTAGGTAAATCCACCATCTTCAACGCGTTGACCTCCGGCGGGGCCGAGGCCGCGAACTTTCCGTTCTGTACGATCGAACCCAACAGCGGAGTCGTGCCGGTGCCCGACCATCGCTTGGACGAGATCGCCAAGCGCATCCCACCCCAGAAGATCGTCCCCACGACGATGACCTTCGTCGATATCGCGGGCCTCGTGAAGGGCGCCGCGCAGGGCGAAGGCCTCGGAAACCAGTTCTTGGGGCACATACGGAGCACGAACGCGATCGCCCACGTGGTGCGGTGCTTCGAAGACGAGAACGTCGTGCACGTCGATGGCTCCGTAGACCCGATCCGGGACATCGAAGTCATCGAGACCGAACTGATCTTCGCCGATCTCGAAACCGTCGATAAGCGCTATGCCACGACCGAAAAGAAGGCACGAACCGGTGACAAGGAGGCCAAAGCACAGTTCGAAGCTCTTCAGCCGCTCAAGGCGGCCCTCGAACGAGGCACCCCGGCTCGCGCGGCCGGACTCGACCCCGAGCTGCTGCAACGGGTGCGCGAGCTTCAGCTGATCACCCTCAAGCGAGTGATGTACGTGGCCAACGTCTCCGAAGACGACATCGGTCATCTCGACGCCAATCCGCACCTCGCCAAGGTCCGGGCCCACGCGGAGGCCGAAGGATCGGTCGTGGTGCCGATCTGCGGAAAGATCGAGGCGGAGCTGTCAGAACTCGACGGCGACGAAAAGCGAGAGTTCCTGACCGAGGTCGGCCTCGAGGAGCCAGGTCTGGACCGGGTTATCCGGGCCGGGTATCAGCTATTGGGCCTCGAAACCTTCTTCACCGCCGGCGAAACCGAAGTGAGAGCCTGGACGTTCCAGGCGGGATGGACGGCCCCCAAGTGCGCCGGTGTCATTCACAGCGACTTCGAGCGCGGCTTCATCAAGGCCGAAGTCTACCACTACGACGACCTGGTCCGCCTGAACTCGGAGGCCGCCATCAAGGATGCCGGTCTCTTGCGCATCGAGGGCAAGACGTACGTGATGCACGACGGCGATGTCGTCCACTTCCGCTTCAACGTGTGAACCGGCGAACAACCGACCGAGCCGTCCGTGCCGACCGACCTCCGACTCACGCAAGTGGGTGACGACATCGACACGGCGCGGTAAGGCGGCCCTATGAGCACCGACCGCCGCTACGATATCGTCATCATGGGCGCGACCGGATTTACGGGAAGACTGGTCGCCGAGTACTTTCTCGAACATGGTCCGGCGGACCTACGGTGGGCCATGGCGGGACGCAGCCAAGGCAAACTCGAAACGGTCCGGGCCGAGCTCGCGACGCGATTTCCTGCCGCCAGCGACGTCCCCCTGCTCGTCGCCGACAGCCTCGACCGGGCTGCGATGGACGACCTGGCCAAGCAAACAACGGTCGTGTGTACGACGGTCGGCCCCTACGCGCTGTACGGAGAGCCCCTCGTTGCCGCGTGCGCCGCGCACGGTACCCACTACTGCGATCTCGCCGGCGAAGTGCAGTTCATCCGCAAGATGATCGATGCCCACTCCGACCTCGCCGTGCAGACCGGTGCCCGGATCGTGCATTGCTGCGGCTTCGACTCCATCCCGTCCGATATTGGTGTCTTCATGCTTGGACAGGCGATGACCGAGCAAGGCGCGACCCTGAAACAGGTTCGAATGTACGCCGGGGAGTCCAAAGGCCAGTTCAGTGGCGGCACCATGGCCAGCTTGCTGAACGTCCTCGACGCCATCAAAAAGGAGCCGGCCCTTCGCAAGGTCATCGGGCATCCGTACAGCCTGAATCCAGAAGACGAACGAACCGGCCCCGACGGCCCGGACCAGCGGAGCGTCAAATTCGAACCCGAGCTCGACATGTGGACCGCCCCGTTCGTCATGGCGCCCATCAACACGAAGATCGTTCGACGTACCCAGAGCCTGACCGGACACCCCTACGGTCGCGACTTTCGGTACTCGGAGGCGATGAGCACCGGCAAAGGCTCGGCGGGCTTCCTGCGAGCCACCGCGATCACCACCGGGCTCGGAGCGTTCCTGGCCGCGATCCAAGTCGCCCCCGTGCGCAAGCTGATCGCCGAACGCTGGCTGCCCCAGCCGGGCCAGGGGCCATCACGCGAGGAGCGAGAGAACGGCTTCTTCGTGATCCGGATGCTTGCCGACGGCGAGACGTCGGACGGGTCGACGATCAAAATGCGCGGCAAGATCGAGGGGGGCAAGGACCCCGGCTACGGGGAGACCGCCAAGATGATGGGCGAGTCCGCCCTGTGCCTGGCCCTCGACGAGGGCGTTCGAGACGGCCCCGGCGGTAGCTGGACGCCCGCCTCGGCCATGGGCGCACCGCTTCTCGAACGCCTCCGCGCGGCCGGGATGGGCTTCAACGCCCAACCCGCCGATGCATGAACCGAGCGACCGGACCGCTGACCCCACCGTCGGCCCCGGCCGGCGCTCGACGACCCTTCGTAGCGGGCGGTCCGTTCCTTGCTTTTCGGCGAAAGGTCGCCTGCACCCGGAGCGCTTCAGCAACCCCGAGCCCGAACAGGGTGCGAGCCGGATCAGGGTGCGAGCCGGATCAGGGTGCGAGCCGGATCAGG
>CAZFIV010000005.1:0-35298 GCA_964519665.1 uncultured Myxococcales bacterium | reverse complement strand
CAGGGTGCGAGCCGGATCAGGGTGCGAGCCGGATCAGGGTGCGAGCCGGATCAGGATGCGAGCCGGATCGGCCGCGCGCCGCCCTTGCAATCTATATTGCAGAGAAGTGTCCTGGGCTGCCGCTCGAACCGAGATCGAGTCACGCCCGGCGTCCGCCAAGGCGTTCCGGAGCGGATCCCGACCTGCGCGCTCCATGCGAGGCGGTCGCCGCTGGAATGCCCGCCCGCGATTGAAATTCGCCTCGGCGCGCTGTTTACTGCGGCTCGCGGCGCGGGCCCGCTGTTGCCCATTTCACACGCTGAAAAGGATCTCGAGATGTCGAACCCCCCGGTAGATGGCTCCGACGAAGAATTGCCCACCTCAGGAACCGATGGCCTTGACACGACCTCTGCCACCGTGGACGTCGAGGAAGAGCAGTACGGCCCCGAGCAGACCGACGACCCGACCCTCGAGCTGGCCACTCCGGTCCGGATGCCGGAGGACGAAGACATGACCGAGAATACGCCGACGACCCTTCCCGGACCGGCGCCGGTCAACAGGATCGTGCGGGGTCGGGTTCCACCGGCCGAGCCGCCGCCACCTCGACAGCCACCCCCGAGTGAAGGTCAGTCGATTCCTGAGGCTGTCACGAAGGCTATCCAGGCCGCGACCGACCACATTCTCGAGGCCTTCGAGGCCAAGCTCGCCTACGACGCAACGAAGCAGCAGCAGGTCGACCGACTGCACGAAGAGCTGCAGCAGCATCGGTCCAACCTGGTCGAAAAGGCAGCCCGCCCCCTCGTCCTGGGGTTGGTGCGACTGTACGACGACATCGACAAGGTCTCCACGGCCCAACGAAGGAAGCCCCCCGAAGCGCTCACCCCCGACCGGTTCTATCGGGTGCTCGAAGACATCCAGGACGATGTCGAGCTGCTCCTGGGCCAAAACGGATTCACCGCCTTCCGCGAATCGACCGAGCAGTTCGACCCCCATCGCCAGCGAATTCTGGAGAAGTGGCCGTCCGCGAACGAGGCCGACACCGGTCGGGTCGCCAAAAGCCTTCGCCCCGGCTTCGAGAAGGGCACCGAGATCATCGAAAAAGAGCGGGTAGCGGTCTATGTGTACGACGCCAGCGCGCCCGCCCCAGAATCTCCCACCGGCGACGAGGTAAGTCCGCCGCCCACACAAAATCAGGAATCTGACGCATGACGACCTCCAAGCGCATTTACGGAATCGACCTCGGAACGACGTACTCGTGCATTGCCTACGTTGACGAGCACGGCAAGCCGACCGTCATCGCGAGCGAGGACGGTGGGACGACCACGATTCCGTCCGTGGTGTACTTCGAATCGCCCGGCAACGTCGTCGTCGGTCAAGCAGCCAAAGATGTCGCCGAGCTCTACCCTGATCGGGTGGTATCGACGGTGAAGCGGTCGATGGGCAACGCCGACTCGGTGTTCGACAACGACGGCACGACCCTGCACCCGCCCGACATTTCGGCATATATTCTCAAGAAGCTCGTTCAGAGCGCCCGCACCCAAACCGGCGACGACGTGACGGAAGTGGTGATCACCTGCCCCGCGTACTTTGGGGTCAACGAACGCAAGGCCACCGAACAGGCGGGCATCATCGCGGATCTGAAGGTCCGGTCGATCCTCAACGAGCCGACCGCAGCCGCGATCGCGTACGGCGTCGATCATGTCGATCAGCAGGTGATCATGGTCTACGACCTCGGCGGCGGGACCTTCGACATCACCGTCATTCACGTGCGGCCCGACGCGATCGAGGTCGTGTGCACCGGCGGCGACCACCACCTCGGCGGCCGACAGTGGGACGAAGCCATCGCGAGCTGGTGCGCATCGCAGTTCTCCGACGAGACGGGGACCCCGGCCGAAGAACTCACCAATAATCCCGAAACATGGCAAGAGCTCCTGATCGAGGCCGAAAAGGCGAAGTTCGCGCTGACCTCGCGAGAGAAGTACCCGATGAAGATCCGGCACGACGGCGACCGGGTCGCGCTGGAACTGACCCGCGAGAAGTTCGACGAGCTGACCGCCGACCTGCTCGCGCAGACGATGCAGATGACCGACGAGGTGCTCAAGGTCGCGGCCACCAAGGGCCACGGCAAGATCGACAAACTTTTGCTGGTCGGAGGCTCGACTTACATGCCGCAGGTCATAACGGCGGTCAAAGACAGATTCCCATTCGAAGTCGTACAGCACGACCCAAACCAGGCGGTCGCCAAAGGCGCGGCCCTGTTCGCGTTCAAGTGCGAGCTCGATGACAGCATCAAGCACTGGGTCGGTCAGGAGACGGGCCAACAGGAGCAGGAGGTCGACCTGACGGCCGTGCCCGCCGAAGTGCTCGAGAAGGCGCAAAAGCAGGTCGCCCAACAACACGGTCTCGCCCTGCCAGGCATTCAGAAGATGACTCGGGCGATCGTGAACGTCAGCTCGAAGAGCTTCGGAGTGGTCGTCAAGACCGAGGACGGCCAAGACAAAGTCAAAAACCTCATCCAGGCCAACGACAAGGTCCCTTGCGAAGGCAGCCAGCAGTTCAGCACCTACGAAGACGGCCAGTCCGGGGCCACGATCCGATGCATGGAGAACGCGGTGGCGGCGGGGCCCCATGATCCCGCCATCGACATGGAAGGCAGCGCCGAACTCGGTCGGGCCGAGCTTCACTTTTCGCGCAGTCTGCCGGGCGGCTCGCCGATCGAGTTGTCGTTCAGGCTCAACGAGGACGGTCTGTTGTTCCTCCGGGGCAAAGATCTCACGACCGGTGGCGAGGTCGAAGCGAGCTTCGAGACGGCCGCCGTACTGTCGGAAGAACAGGTCGAAGCAAAGAAGTCGGCCAACCGCGACATCGTCGTGAGCTGATGACCAGGGTCCGCCGATTCGCCGCGCGCCCGGTCGTCGGGCGCTCGTCGCTTCGGTCGCCCCTCGGTCGCCCCGGTGGCAGGGCGAACCGGCGACGGGCGGACCCGCAGAGTTGGATTGACGCCTCTGCACCGCGTTGCTGGCGCGGAGGCGGAAATGGTGCGGGCAGGACCTTCGAATGAGCAAGCGAAGCATCACCGCCGTCGGCATTGACCTGGGCACCACGATGTCCGCGGTCGCCCACGTCAACGCCGACGGCGAAGCCGAAATCATCCTCAACGCCGAGGGCCAACCCACCACTCCGTCGGTGGTGTGCTTCACCGACCAGGGCACCCTGGTCGGCGAAGCCGCCAAGGACATCCAGGGCATGGGCACCGACCCGGCGATCGCCTTCTTCAAACGCGAGATCGGCGACCGGCAGTTCGTCTTTCAGGCGCGGGGCGTCGACTATACGGCGGTCGACCTGTCCGCCCTCGTGCTCAAGAAGCTCAAGGCCGATGCGGAGAAGCGGCTGAATCGACCGATCACCCACGCGGTGATCACGGTCCCCGCGTACTTCATGGACGTCGAACGCACGGCGACGATCGAGGCCGGACGCGCCGCCGGCCTGGAAGTCTTGCAGGTCATCAACGAGCCGACCGCGGCCGCGGTCGCCTACGGCGTCAACAAAACCGGCCCCCTCCGCCGGGTGTTGGTCTACGACCTAGGGGGCGGCACTTTCGACATCACCGCGCTCGAGCTCGGTGAAGGCCGGATCCAGGTTCTGGCGTCCGACGGCGACCATAAGCTCGGAGGCAAAGACTGGGACCAGCGGATCGTCGATTTCCTCGCGAGCCGCTTCGAAGACGAGTTCGGCTTTACGCCGCTCGACGAAGCCGAAGGACGGGCCGAGGTCATGGTGGCGGCCGAAGAGGCGAAGAAGAAGCTCTCGTCACTGACCAGCACCCGGCTCGTCCTCAATCATCTGGGGCACAAAGGCCGCTACGAGCTCGATCGAAACACTTTCGAATCCCTGACCGCCGACCTGATGGAACGAACGGTCTTGCTCACGAAGAAGGTGATCGACGACCTCGACCCTGACCGACGGAACATCGACGGCGTGCTCCTGGTGGGCGGCTCGACTCGGATGCCGATGGTGCATCGCTATGTCGAAGACACTTTCGGCAAGCCTCCGATGGGCGGCGTCCACGTCGACCAGGTGGTTGCGCTCGGGGCCGCGCTGGTCGCCAAAGAGCAGGCGTCGGCCCAAACCTCCGAGGTCTACGCCCTCCCCGGTATCAAGGAGCTGGTCGACGTCACCACCCATAGCCTGGGCATGATCGCGGAGAACGCCGATCGCTCGGCATACATCAACTCGATCATCCTCCGTAAGAACCAGCCCATTCCCTCGGAAGAAACGCGCCCCTTTCAGCAGCGCACCCGACCCGGCGAGAGCAACCCGATCGAGGTGTACATGACCCAAGGCGAATCCGGAGCCCCGGACGAGGTCAGCTACATCGGTCGCTACACGGTGCACGACGTTCCTCACACCGCGTCCGGTCTCACGGTCGTCGACGTTCAGTATCGCTACGACCGAAGCGGGGTCGTCGATGTGCAAGCGAAGGTGGCAGCGACCGGCCATCCACTTCGCATCACGAAGGAGCCGGTACCCCTCGACGTACCGGAGCGCTTTGTGCAGCCGCCGAGCGCCCACGACGTGTTCAGCCACGTCACCGCCTATCTGGCCTTCGACGTCTCAGGCTCGATGTCCGGGCGACCGCTCCGAGAAGCGAAGACGGCCGCCAAGTCTTTCGTCCACAACTCGGACCTCACCCGGTGCTCGATCGGCATCGTGGCCGTCTCGGACCGGGTCCGGGTCAAGCTGGAAGCCAGCCAGAACGCCAACGAGCTGGAACGAGCGATCGACGCCCTGGCTGTCGGCGAAACCGGGTACGGCAACCGGGCCGACCCCTTCGACGAGTTCAGACGAAGCCTCGACAGACGGGATAGCAGACGGGATGGCAGACGCTTCGGTATCGTCCTCGCCGATGGCGTATGGATGGACCAATCCGGGGCCATCGGGCGGGCCAAGGCCTGCCACCAAGCAGAGATCGACATCATCGCGATCGGGTTCGGAGGGGCCGACGAGGCCTTCCTGAAGGCGATCGCGTCGAGCGAAGAGGGCAGCTTCTGGACTTCGCTCGACGGGCTGGTCGATACCTTCTCCGGCATCGCTCAGGTGCTGACGGAGACCGGGGGCGGCGCCTATCCCACAAAGAGTTCGGGCGGCCGGCTCGGCTTCCTGTCGGCCCTCAAAGGACCCAAATGAACGACAACTACTACATCGTGCTGGAGTTGTCGCCGGACGTCACCGACTGGCCGACCATCGAGGGGACCATCGAATCGGCCCGGCGCAAATGGTCGCACCAAAAGGTCAGTGGCAATCCTACGCAGCAGCGGGAAGCCGGCAAATGGCTCAACCAGATCCCGACCATCAAGGCCGAGCTTCAGGACGAGGATAGTCGCCGCAAGATGGCCGGCGAGGCCCGACGGCTCCTCGCGCAGCAAGACCAAGCCCTGCATTCGACCCTGGACGAGTTCGTGGCGCTTCTCAGCTCCCGCGCGGTTGACGCGAGCCATCTGAAGAAGTGGAAGTCGCACCTCAAAAAGTCGCTCAACAAAGAGGTCAGCGAAGACGATATCCGTCGGTACCTTCAGGGTCGCGGGATCCAGATTGTCAGCACGCCCCAGGGGGACGCCAAGTCTCCCGGGCGCCCCACCCTCGAAGCCTCGATCGCCAAGGAGATCCAAGAGCAGCTGACCGAGCTCCATCACGACAACCTTTACGACTTCCTCGGGATGGGTGAACAATCGTCGACGGACCGGTTGCGGCTCCGGGCCGAGGCCATCAATCGCGAAATTCAGCAAAAGGGCCTGACGGATCCCGTCTCTACCATGAGGAAGGGCCTCGCAGGGCACGCCCAGAACATCTTCAAAACCGACGAAAGCCGAGCCCGGTACGACGCGACCTACTCCCTGTCGGGCATGGACAAGTTCGAGTCGAAGCTCGAGATCCTGGCCCTGGACCGAAATGAGGTGCTGACCGCCGAGGCGCTCGAGCCCATTTTGGCCGCAGCGAAGGCCAAAGGGATCCAGCGCGACCTGGCCCTCGAATACATCGAGGGCCGGGCGAAAAAGCGAAAGTGGAAACTCCTTCTGTCCGCCAATTCCAACGCGCAACGTCTTCGGGTCTGCGGCTCGTGCCGGGCGGTCGCCAAGACGCCGACCGACGCTCGGTGCCACAACTGTGGGCGCGCGCTGATTTTGCCGTGTCCGCAGTGTCAGACGCCGACCCCGACCGAAGACCAAGCGTGCAGCAACTGCGGCTTCAGCACCGGCGACCGTCCGATCGTCGACGGGCTGATCCGGGAGGCCCAAGAACACCAAGCCGCCGGCCGCTTCGCGGATGCCAAAGCAACCCTGGCGACGGCGAAGGGAATGTGGCCGATGTATTCGGCCATCCACGACGCCGAACAGGCGCTGACCAAGGTCGCCGCCGAACAGACCGCCGCCACCGAGCGGATCGAGCAGTTGGTCCGCCAAAACCGACTCGAAGCGGCGAGCACCGCCGTCGACCGAGCCCGGCGCGAACTGGGCGTCGCCATTGCGCCCCTGGTCGAGCGGAAGATCGACGACGGCCTGGCTCGAGCGCGCCGGATGGCCGCCGAGGCGGAAGCCCTTCGACAGCGCGGCGACAACGAAGGGGCAATCCAGAAGTTCAGCGACTTGCTGCGGATCTGCGCCGACTTCACGCCGGCGGTGCGAGCCTTGGCCGCCATCCCCCCCCCGAGCCCGAGCGCCGCCTACGCATCGGTCGACGGAGAGAATGTCTCGCTTCAGTGGCGGGCACCGGCGAGCAAGAGCCCCCTCGCATACCGAATCATTCGAAAGGCCCACGGCGCCCCGTCGTCCGAAAAAGACGGCAGTGCACTCGCCGAGGTCAATGATACTCGGTACGACGACACCAACGTCCCGCCCGGCACCCCGTGGTTCTATGCCATCTACTCGGTGCGTGGGCCGGCTTTGTCGACGGTCGCCGCGACCACCGGCCCCCACCTTCGAGCAGCCGACGTCACCGAGCTCACCGCTCGGGGCGAAAACCATCGGGTGGCGCTTCAGTGGAAGGCCCCCCCGAACTGCGTATCGGTCGTGGTGGCGAGGGCCGAAGGCCGCGTCCCCAGCAGCCGCCGCGAGGGGCGCAACGTGCCGGTGTCGGGTCACAGCGCGGTCGACGACGGCCTGATCAATGGCCGGCCGTACGGGTATCGGGTCATCGCTCAGTACCGCGACCCGAAAACGCCGAGCGGGTTGGTCGATGCTCCAGGCGCCGGTATCCTCGCCACCCCGGTGGAGCCACCGGCGGCCGTGACCGACCTGTCCGCCCGCCTCGACCAGGGCGTCGTTCTTCTCGGGTGGACCCCGCCGAACCGCGGCCGCGTCCAGATCCGGGTCGCGGCCAAGGACCCCGGGCTTCGAAGCGGTCACATCATGTCGGTGGGCGAGTCGGCCATCGCCGGGCAGCCGGTACCGGAGAGCGGCCCCGGACACGCTCAGTTGCCCATGCGCCAATCGGGCCGTCTTTTCTTCACTCCGTTGACGGTCGTGAACGAGACCGTCTCCGTCGGAACGAGCACCGTCATTACGTCGATCGAGAACGTAGCGAAGCTCGACTCGCAGCGGCAGGGCAACACCATCCACCTGACCTGGCGCTGGCCCCCTGGGGTTCAGCAAGTGCTCGTGGCCTGGCGATACGACCGCACCCCGCTCGGGCCCGACGACCCCGAGAGCCAAGCCCGCAAAGTTCGGCTGCCCGAGTACCAATCCAAGGGCATGTGGTCGCTCGAAAAAGCAGCCCAGAAACCTCACTATTTCGCCGTGTACGCACGGGACGGCGACGCGGAAATCTACTCGAGCGGCGTGAACCGGGTCGAGGCGTCGGGCTCGGAAGCGGTGGTCAAATACCGGGTCGGCTTCAAACGGGGGTTCTTCGGCCGAAAGCCAACCCAGGCCTGGCTCGAGCTCAGCTGCCCCGAGCTGGACCGACTGCCGCCCGTCAAAGCGGTCCTGAAGCCCAACTTACCGCCGGTGCGAGACACGGACGGTAAGGTCATCGCCACGGCCGGCGGCGTCCAGTTCTCGGGCGGGGCGGCCCGGATCGACCTACCGGTCGCCGACATCGGCTTCGTCAAGCTCTTCTTCGAGGACTCGGCTCAGGCCCGCGTCATCCGCCTCCTGCCGGCCTCCAAAGACCAGCTCAAGCTGGGGTAACGAACATGCTTGGTTTTCGACGAAACGAAATCTGTCCGTACTGCTTCGAACCCTTCCGGATTCAGAACACACCTTTCCGATGCACGAGCCCGAACACTCGATGCGCGCCGGAGCCGGATCCCATCTATGGACAAGCGTGGGGCGACTCGATGCCTCGGGGGCACGTCATCAAGGCCCCCGGCCGAAAGACCCTACGGGTCAGGTGCGACAAATGCGGCCACGAGAGTAAGAAGCGCCTGTGTCCCAGCTGCCACTCCGAGCTGCCCTACACCACCGGCCAGGCCGACAACTACGTGTTCGCGGTGATCGGGGCCCCGCAGGCCGGCAAGAGCCACTACATCGCCGTCTTGATCCAGGAGCTTCAGAACCGCATCGGCCCCGCGATGGACATCGTCCTGCACGCCATGGACGACGAGACGATGAAACGCTACGACCAGGACTTCTACGATCCGATCTACAACCAGCGTCACGTCATCAAGAAGACCCAATCCGCCGTGGCCACGGGGGGAGCGAGACCGCTCCTTTATTTGAACCGGGTCAGCGGCAAGAGCTTCTTCGGCCAAGAGATCACCAAGAGCGTCGCCACCCTGGTCTTCTTCGATACCGCCGGTGAAGACCTCGACAGTGAAGACACGATGTCGACGGTGTCGAAGTACATCTACCGCTCCGATGGAATCCTGTTGCTGATCGACCCGCTCCAACTTCAGCCGGTCCGCGACCGCCTGCAGGTCGATGCCAGGGAGCTGCCAAAAATCAACACCGAGAGCGCGGCCATTTTGACCCGCACCATTCGTCTGATCGAAAAGGGGCGCCCGGTTTCGGCGACCGAGAGAATTCCCATCCCGCTGGCGGTCGCCTTCACCAAGTTCGACGCCGTGAGGCCGCTGGTCGACGAGCAGTTCCAGCTCAACGCCACCGCCCGCCACGACGGCGGATTCGACGCCGATGACTTCGACGCGATCAACGCCGAGATGATGGCCATGCTCGACGAGTGGGGCCAGCAGGCGCTGTTGAACCAGGCCACCAAGCGATTCACGGACGCCGGGTTCTTCGGCTTGTCCGCTTTGGGATGCAATCCCCACGCGACGAATCAGATCCCTCGCGTGATCCCCCGGCGCATCGAGGACCCCTTTCTCTGGCTACTGTACAAGAACGGGCTGATCGGAAAGGCACGCAAATGACCGGCACTCGACTTCTGCAACACCAGTACACATCGTGTGAGTACGGCCCAACCGGCAACGCCGGCTTTCAGACGTTCGCCGAGACGCCGGGGCTTACGCGAGACGAGCACAACGAGCTCATCAGTGGCGGCGCCTACCAACCGCCCCTCGATGCGCCGCCGGAACCGACTCCCGACGAGGTCCAGACCGAGTTTCCGCGGGCGTTTCGACGAATTACGTTGTCGAGCGGCCGCGAGGCCTGGATCTACAGCGTCTACGTCGGCCGAGACTATTCGGGTCGATTCGGCAACTACTTTGCGCACTCGCTCGTCGTCGACGGCGCGATCGACATGAACGGCGACGACGCGGTCGATGCCATCGATGCCTATGGGTGGCCGCACTGGAAGCGCCCGTCGACCCAAGAGGTGCGCGAAGCGCCAAAGGGCCAACTCCCAGCCCTCAGCCTCCGGGAGGTCATCGACCGGTCGCACTTCACGCTTCCCAATCTGCAGGCCTTTCTGCAGGACAAACCGGACGGCTTTCGGAGCCTGCAGTTCATGCTTCAAGCCGCCCTATGCGGGCCCGACGACGGCCGGCGCCTGTTGATCCGCGAGCAGCGGGGCATGGACGCCGACGCGATCTACTGGATAGCGAGCATCGTGAAGTGCTTTCCGCCGCCGCTCCGCAGCCAGCTGACCTTCTCGACATTCCAGTCCGAACCCCGCCGGGCGCTCGCCCTCAATGTGACCGTTGGGGATACCGACTTCGTGTTCGGCGATCAGCTTCGCCGCTTTCAGTTCTACGTGTTCGATTTCGTCGACGGTCAACACAGCGACCCGCCGGAGAGCTTTCGGTTGGTCGGCGAAGCGCTCGCGGGCTGGATGCAGACCGAACCCCAACGTATCTTCGAATTCCATCGCTTCTGCGGTGCGTTCAAGGGGTACTCGACCGGGATGCACCTCACCCACCTGACGAATCTGTTCCTGATGCATGAGCGCCCCCGTCCGTGGCCGGGCGACGACCTGCTCGAGATGGTCGTTTTCGTCGACGAGCACATCCGCCCTGACCAGGCGAGCGTGGCCTACGACCGCCTCACCCCGATATCCGAGTCTCTCACGCGGATCGCCAGTCGGTCGCTCGGCACCGCGATCGAGATCGTCGCCCGCCTGGCCCGGCTGGCGGGGGTGACCCGTCGACCGGAGGATGCGCGGCACGTCTGCAAGAGCTACGTCGCGATCCTCGACGGCACCCTCGCTCAAGGTGAGGCGTCGGACGCGTTGACCAAGCTCCAACGGGAGATCGAACACACCCTCGGTGACCGCGCCAAAGATCTCGCCGCGAGCCTCATTCACGACGAACGCATCGATGCACTGAGCGCCCGGCTGCCTTCCCTCGAAGCGAAGACCAAGAGCATCGCGCTGGCGACGGTCGTATCGGGCTGCCGGTCGCTCGGGTACGACCGCCCGGCGGAGGCCTCGGCGGTGCAGCGACTGGTTGCCGAGGCCTTCAAGCATCAGGAGCCGACCGAGGTCGAGTCCCATCTTTGGATCTTCGAAGGCATCAGCCCGGATCCGAACGAGGTCGACGTCGAAGCGATGAGCGGCATCTCGAAGTACATCATCGACATCTACCTCAAAGACCCCTTCAGCCAATCGCCGGTCGCCCAAGCCGACCGAGTGGCCACCACGGTCGGCAAGGCGGCCCACCTGGCCCTCACCCATCCTGACCCGGCGGCGACCCTGCGCGCCCGGCTGCGCTTCTTGAACGCGGTCAGCGACCACGAACGATTCGTGGCCATCGCCGTCGGCGATTGGAAGGCGAACGTGAGGCTGGAGGATCAACCGGACCGAATCGTCGAAGCGCAGGACGCGTACGAGCAGCACGTGCTCCCTAAGCTCGACGCCCACAAGGGGCGCGTCTTCGCGCTGGTGGCCCGCGAACTGGTAGAGACCGTGCCCGCCGAGGTGATCACGGCCATCGGGAAGTCTTGGGTGGTCAACGGCCGCCTGCTGGAGGTCCCGGACGACGTTCGGGGGCCCATCCTCGATCGGATCGAGCGGTCGTTGAGCCTCGGCCCCAACGAAAACGATGAAGACGTCGCGCGTCGGCTCGCGACCATGCAGTCGGAGGGTCAGGTCAAGGAGATGTTGCGAGTGTCCCTCCGCGAAGCGATCGGCCGCGCCATCCGCCAAAGCACCCCCGACCTCGGTCGGCTCAAGACGCTTCTGCAGTCGGCCGAGCCCGCGACCTACGACGAAGCGATCCGCATTGCCCTGCCCAATCTGATCTTCAAGATGGACACCCCGCATCGCCAGGAGCAGCTGTTCGACAAGCTGGTCCGGTACGAGCGGGTGGAGGCGGTGATCGAGGCGGTCAAGGACGCGGTCGCCGGGTCGAGCGCGGCGACCCTCGACCGTTCGGAGTGGGCTCTTTTGCTCTTCACGTTCGAGTTCAAGCCAGACTTCTCCAAAGCGCGGGCCCTCAAGCAGGAGCTCCTCACCTCGCTCGCCACTCGGTTAGCGTACCTACAGAAACGCACCCGCGAGCGGTATCTCGATACGCTCGAGGCCGAGGTTTCGCTGACCCACGAAGCCAACCAAGCCATCAACGCCTTCAAGGCTGAGGTCCAAAAGAACCGTCCGACCATCTTGGGCCGGCTGTTCGGCGGCAAACGCCGTTAGTCTCGGTCAGCGAGGAGCCGAAGTGTACGGAGACTTACCGCAGACGAAAACCCTCCGGCTGATCACCATCAGCGGGATCGGCCTGGCGGTCTTGATGGCGGTCGCCGGGGCCCACGGCATCAACGCCCAACCGGGCGTCGTCTGGCTCCTCGGCGGGATGGCGAACCCGCTCACCGACGGCTCGAAGGCCAAGACCGAGGTTGTACAAGAGCCGGAGCCACCACCGCTGCCCACTTGGGTGTTTCAACCCGCGGATCGGATCGATATGGCCGCATTCCAACGAACGGTGCAGTATCGGGCCGTCGCGCGGAAGGCAGCGATCTCCCCCACCCGACTCGACGAATTGCTCGCCCGGCCCTACGCCACCGTCTTCTACCAGCAGCAGGTCGACAACGTCGTCCGAGGCCTGGGCCCCAAGAGTTCAAAACCTTCCCTGGAGCACCTGGGTCAGCCGTACATCGTCGCCCAGGCCTGTCGGTTTGCGAGCGAGTACTCGGTCACCCTGGCCACGGCCAAACGACGCTATCGGGTGCGACCTCGAGACCTGGTGGCCCTGTTGGGCGCGCAGTCGATCTTCGGGACTCGTCAGGGACAGTACCTGTTGTTCGCCGCCAACCTCTCCCAGATTGTCGACCTGGCCCCCGCGGCCGAGCGTTTGGAGGGCGGCGGTTCGAAAGCGCGGCGGCGAAGCAAAGCGGCGCGAAAGCGGCGAGCCCTCGTCCGGCGGAACCGGGACGAGGCGGTCGACGCGTTGGCCGCTCTGATTGCGGCCGGCGAACGCGGCGGGTTCGACGTCACGACGGTCACCGGCACTTGGGACGGACAGGTCGGAGCGGCCGGGCTGCCGATCGAACAGCTGCGCTTCGTCGTCGATGCTGACGGCGATGGAAAGGTCGACCTCGCGGGCGGGCACGACGCCATCTTGAGCGCTGCCAATGCCCTGGCGGTCAAAGGGTACGCGGCGCGTAGCAAGGGCAAGCGCTGGAAGGCCTTCAAGGCCGTGACCGGGTCGAGCGAAACGGCGGACCTCATCTTTCAATCGGCGGATAAGTACAAATGCAGGCGTTAGCGGAGTTCGGTTTCTTCCCGGTGGCGGAGGGCGAGGGCATCGGCGCCCTGATCGCCCTGTGCCTCTACATCTGGTTCATCTACGCGCTCGTGACCTACGTCGGGCCGACCTTCCTGGCCGTCACGGCGATCCTGTTTTCTTTGGCCGCCCCGATCGCCTACGTTCGCTCTTTGGCCAAAGTCTTTGGCCAGGACGACCCTCATTCGCGCCTGTACATCCGGAACTACCTACTGATCTTCGTCGTCGCGTTGGTCGGCCTCGTCCACTGCGACCTGCTGCTGCTCGCCGCATCACAATTCCGCCAGTACATCCAGTACGCACCGTTGATGCAGTATCCATTCATGGGGCTGAGCACGGTGGTCGGCGCATCCATGCTCAACGCCGAGCTGATCACCGTGGGACGGACGTTTGTGGAGGGCTCACTCCTGGTGTTGTTCAGCGCCTCGATGAAGTGCGTGCTGATCGTGCCCCTGGTGCTGTGGACCCGCGGCTTCGCGTCCGACATCAGAGGCAAGGATCAACCGGCCTTCGTGGACTACTTCCAGGCCCAGGCGCTCGTCGACCTCCAGCTGCTTCTCACCACGATGTTTCGGGAGCTGCGAACGTACTTCGAAATCATAAACCGCCGCATCATGGCGGTCACCGCGGTGACCTGGTACTTCCTGTGGCCCCTGACCATTCTCGCTTACATCGCGCTCGCCCTGCCCTTGTTCATCTCCATCGTGTCGACGGTCCTGTTCTCGATCTTCCACGCCATCGGCCTGCTGATCGTGTGGGTCATTGCCCGATGGCTGTCGCTCATCTTGAGCTGGTCGGAGTGGGCGGTCATTCGAGCGCGAGCGGGCTACGCCAAGTGCCCGCACGCGCTCTGCCATGAGAGCGTCCCTCTGCCCACGTTCCTATGCCCATCCTGCAACGCCAAGCACTCGAAGCTGGTGCCGGGCCGGTTCGGGGTGATCTCCCGCGCCTGCGAGTGTGGAAACAGTCACCTACCGACTCTGTACTGGCGCGGCAAAGGCCGCCTCGACAGCGAGTGCCCCAAGTGCAATGGCGCCATGAACCACGAGCTCTTCGGGGGCAGCGTTCACATTCCGATCTACGGCGGCCCGAGCACCGGCAAGACGATGTACATGATGGCCGCGACGTATCAGACGGTCGAAGGCGTCGTTCCTGGCGTCGAGGCCCGTCTCATCGATGAAAAAGGCCAACGGGAGTACCGGCGCGTCTGGAAACGCAGTTTCGAAGGCGGCATGGTGCCTCAAAAGACGCGCGAGCGGTTCCCGGATGCGTTCTTGCTCAGCATGCAGCGGCCCGGCGGCCTCCCCGCGAGCATCTATCTGTACGACCCGGCCGGCGAAGCGCTCCAGGATCAAGACGCGCTCGATAGCCACGGCTTTCTCAAATACCTCGACGGCCTGATCTTGATGATCGATCCCCTCACCCTGCGTTCTTTTGCGGACCGCTACCGCGGCCCGAACCTCGGTACGACGACTTCGCCCGAAAAGCCGAAGAACGCGATCACCCGGGTGATCAATCAACTCGCTCGACTCAAAGAGCTTTCGCAACGGCAGGCTGCCAAGCAGCGGGTTGCGGTCGTGTTGTCAAAGGCCGACATCATGGGTCTCGATCGGGAGATCGGCATCAAGCTCTCGACCGCCCCCTCTTCCCGCCCTTGGGCCGAAGTTGGCCTCGAGAACTCGGCCAAGATCGACAGATGGTTCCAGGACAACGAGCCCCACCTCCATCAGCTTCTCAAAACCTTTAAGCAGATCCGGTACTTCGCGGTGTCCGCGGCCGGCCACGCTCCGCAGTCAGGCCAGCCGTTCCGCCCGGCCGGGGTCATGGATCCGCTCATGTGGCTCCTGTCCAAGCAGTCGATCTTCGCTCGCCCCCGGTGGGGCAAATTCGTCGGCCGGCTCAGCGAGGTCTCCGCGGTCGCGGCCGTGCTCGGCCTGCTGGTGGTGCTACCGGCCGCCGGCGTATACTTCTCGATGGTCAGTCTCAGTCAATGAACCTAGTGTCCCGGTTGGGAGGTACCGTGGGCGCGTTCATCTATGCCGTTCTATTCGATACTCTGCACCGGTCGTGGCCTTCGTCGGTGCACCCCGTGGCGTGGTTCGGCCGAGCCGCGGAAACAGCCAAGAAGCGCCTATTCGACCCCACGAGCTCGCCGGCCGGACAGCTAACGCGGGGCGCGGCCCTCGTGCTCATCACCGTCGCCGGCGCGTTGGCCATCGTGCTTCTGATCCGGTTCTTGGTACCGTCGACGCTACGGGTCGTCTTCGATACGATCACGCTCGCGGCGACGTTCACCCTGACCGGCCTCGTGCGCGCGGCGGATCAGGTCCGCGAAGCGCTCGCACGTGACGACCTGCCCGCCGCCCGGGCCTCGCTGCGAAGCCTGTGTTCACGAGATGCGACGACTCTGGGCGCTGCAGACGTGACGGCGGCGGCGGTGGAGTCGGTGGCCGAGAACACGTCCGACAGCTGGGTCGCGCCCCTGTTTTGGTATACGGTCGGCGGCGTGCCGGGCGCGGTCGTCTATCGAGCCGTCAACACCCTGGATGCGATGTACGGCTATCGGGGTCGATTCGAGTATTTCGGAAAGACTGCGGCCCGGCTCGACGACCTCCTGAACCTGGCTCCAGCTCGTTTGACCGCTCTGCTGTTCTGGCTCGTCTCTCCGCGACGGGCTTGGCTGAACGCCGACGTACGACGAGTTTGGGTGCGCGACCGAAACAAAACCACGAGCCCGAACGCCGGCCAACCGATGGCCATGATGGCGGCCGTCTTGCGCGTCCGTCTCACCAAGATCGGCCACTATGCGCTCGGTGATCCGCTCGAACCGCTGTCGCCGTCGAAGATCTCGGACGCGTGTCGAATCGCGCGGCGGGCCGGCTGGGCGGCGGTGGCCCTGGTGGTGATGATCCGAGGCGCGGGATGACCGGTCACGGCGGCACGAACGTCCGAGAACTGCAGGCTCTGGGGCTGACCGAGGCCGACATCCTCGATCTTTCGGTCAACGTCGTTCCTTTCGAAATCCCCATCGCCATTCGGGACGTGATGGCCGCTTGGGACCCTCGCGCATATCCGGATCCGGCGTGCGTCGCGGCGCGCGCCGCGTTAGCCGATCGCTTGGCGGTCCCGTCGAGCCGGATCGTTCTCGGCAATGGCGCCACCGAGCTGATGTGGACAACTCTTGACGCGGTTCGTCCCCGGACGGTGTTGGTGCTGGAGCCAACCTTCAGCGAGTTTCGGGCGGCGGCGGAAGCCAAAGGCGTATCGGTGCGGTCCGCGCACGATCCGGGCGGACAGTGGCCCGGGGTGGAAGAACAGCTCTCCGAAGCCGATATCGTCTATTTCACGCATCCGAACAATCCGACCGGCCGACGGGGTCCGTTCGAGCGGGTCGCGACCTGGGCGCAACGGCACCCCGGAACGCTCTTCATGGCTGACGAGTCGTTTCTTAGCCTGAGCCGATCGCATGCGGATGTGGACCATCGGTTGCCCGACAACGTGATACGCCTCCGGTCGCTCACCAAGGACTTCGGACTCGCCGGCCTCCGCGTCGGATACGCGGTCACCCCCGTAGCGGTCGCCGAGCGTATCGACGAGGTGAGACCTCCCTGGACGGTCAATGGGCTCGCCCAGGCGGTCGTGCCCGCGGCTCTGGCCGTCGAAAGTACGCTGTCGACGGTCCGCCGACGGCTGTTCTCCGCTCGCGATCGCCTCGTTGATGCGCTGGATAAAGCGGGTTTCGAGACCATCGACAGCACGACCATCTATGTCATGTTGCGAGTGGGCGACGCATCGGGCATGAAGGCCCGCTTGCTCAGACGTCACGCGATCCGGGTTCGGGACTGCAGCAACTTCGGCATGCCGGCTTGGATCCGCGTCGCGGCGCGGGAGGGCGACACCGTTCAGCGACTGGTGCGCGCCCTCGTGGAGGAAAGCCGATGACGGCCCGCGTTCTGATGGTGCAGGGAACGAGCTCCAACGCCGGCAAGTCGTTTTTCGTCGGCGGGCTGCTGCGCTGGTTCCGACGGCACGGGCTATCCGTGGCACCGTTCAAGGCGCAGAATATGGCGTTGAACGCCGCGGTGACCCCCGGCGGCGGCGAAATCGGTCGAGCCCAGGCCGAGCAAGCCGACGCCGCGGGCGTCCCCATCCATGTAGACATGAATCCGATCCTCCTGAAGCCGGAAGGCGGCTTTCGAAGTCAGGTTGTCGTCATGGGACGACCGATCGGCACCATGACGTTTCGGGAGTATCGGACCCAACGAGACGAGCTTCGGGCGGTCGTATTGGCCGCGCTCGAGCGCTTGCGACAACGACATGACTTGGTGGTCATCGAGGGGGCGGGAAGCCCGGCCGAGATCAACCTGCAGTCGGGTGACCTCGTCAACATGTTCATCGCCCGATCGGTCGACGCCCCCGTCCTCCTGATCACCGACATCGATCGAGGCGGCGCTTTCGCTTCATTATATGGAACCTGGGCGCTGCTGCCCCCCGAAGAACGGTCCCTGATTCGGGGTTTCGTGATGAACCGGATTCGGGGCGACGCCAGCCTGCTGGAGTCCGGTTATCGCCAGCTCGAGGCGTTGACCGGCGTCCCGGTGCTCGGAGCCATTCCGTACCTTCAAGACTATTCGGCCGCGGAGGAAGACAGTCTCGGGTTGGAGGCCCGGCGGCGCCGCCCCCGCGCGAGGTGGAACGAGCCCGAAGTCGCGATCGTCGACCTTCCGCACCTGTCGAACTACGACGAGTTCCGCTGGCTCGAGCAGGCGGTGACCGTTCGGTTCGTGCAGAACCCGCGGGAAGGACTGGGCGCTGACCTGGTCGTCGTCCCGGGGAGCAAATGCACCATCGACGACCTCGCCTGGGTTCGCGCGACCGGATGGGCCGACGTATTGAGCCGGCGGGCCGACCGCGGCGACGCGGTGCTCGGTATCTGCGGGGGCTGTCAGATTCTCGGTCGCACCCTGACCGAGGACGCCTCGACCCGACCCGGACTGGGACTCCTGCCGGTACACACGCACTTTCGCCCCGACAAGCGAACGACCCGCGTCCGCGTGCGAATCCTCGGCCTGCCCGACGTCGGATCGGAGCCTCTGGACGGGTACGAGATCCATCACGGCCGGCTTCGACTCGACGACGATGCAGCACCCTTTGGCCGAGTCGAGACCAACCCCGAACCCCGGCTCGACGGCGCCGTCGCGGGGTCGGTCTGCGGCACCATGGTTCACGGCCTGTTCGAGACCGAAAGCGCAGCTCGAGCTCTGCTGGCCTGGGCGTGCGCTCGTCAGCCGTCCCCGGCCCTCTTGAGCGCCCCCGAAAACCCGACGCCGGGGCAAGACGACCTTCACGACCGAGCGGCGGACGCCTTGGCGGAGCTCGACTTGGTCAGCTGGAGCCGCCGCGTGTGGTCATTGGACCTGTCGACTTCGAGCGATCGTCCCGATGACGATGGATAGCGCGCCTCGGGCGCGGACGGGAACGTGAGGTGCGCGGGGCCGATTCGCCGAGATCGTCCCGGCGGAGGCGGTTCCATAGGTCGAGTCGGCTGCAGTCGGGTTCTTGGCGACCGGTCGAGATCGGGATGTCGTCCACCTCGGCCTTGCTTCCGTCTTCGTGCTCCCGCTTCTTCACGGATCACCTCGGTCGTTCTCGTGCAGGTCGGGTTCGATCCGATGGACCAGGGTCTGTAGCGCCTGAGCGGCGTCCACGAGCCCGAGCCCCGGATCGCTGTGGTTGCTCTCGGGCATCTCGATAATCCTGCCCTCGCTGCCACAGGCGGACAACCGCCCCAACAGCGCGTGCCCGCAGATCATCCGCGTTCGGCCTTTCGAGGTCACGATCACCGCCGGGTCGAGCGCGATGAGTTGCTCGGGGCTGTAGCGCGGCCAACCCGAGAAGCCCCGCTCGGCCGCGAGGTCTCGCACGCCCGCGTAGTGCAGCAGGTCGCCGTAGCTCGACCCGACCGTTCCGCCGAACAAGCTGTCTCCGAGGACGCTGAGATAGATGCCCGAAGGCTTGGGTCGATCCGACACTGCGGCTTCGAGAGCGGCGAGGTTTCGACTGTAGTCGTGAGCGATCCGCTCCCCGCGTCGCGGCAACTCGAGGAGGGTGGCCAGGGTCCGGATGTTCGCGAGGGTGTCACGAACACCGCGCATCTCGCCGAGGTCGAACACCTGGACGCCGAGCTCTCGTAGCCGCGCAAGATATGCCTCGTCCACGAACTTCGATACGACCACCAGATCCGGTCGGAGCGCGAGCACCGACTCGACGTCCTTCGAGCGGGAAATGCCGTGCTTGGCCCCAAAGCGATAGCCGATCGGGTTCGCCTCGAGCGTGTAGGCGCTCACGCCGACGAGCCGGTCGGGCTCCACCAGGTCGAGCAGGATCGCGTCCGCGACGGTGTGCAGGGAGACGATGCGACGGTATGGCCCAGTCCGCACCTTGCGGCCCCGCGCGTCGACGAGCACGGTCGCGCCCCGCTCTATCGACGATTCGGCCTCGGGTTCGATGGACGAGACCTGTCGCCCGACCAGCGCCGCCCCCGCCGCGGAGAGGCCCACCGACACGAGCACCGCGATGATGTTGACCCCGTTCGGGTTCATGAGGCGCCCTTCGGAAGAAAGAGACCGAGTCCCGCGTTCGCTCGGAGCTCGACGCCATAGATCTCCCGAATGGGGCCCGGCGCCACGATCTGGACGGCCGGGCCGGCGTCGTGGACTCGCCCGTCGGCGAGGAGCACAGCGCGGTCAGCGTGCCGGTGGACCTCCTCGAGCACGTGGAGCACCACCAGCACGCAGAAGCCCCGCTCCGCGAGACGCCGAAGGACCTGATGGAGAACCAAGACGTGTCGAGCGTCGAGGGCCGAAGTGGGCTCGTCGAGCAGGAGGGTCCGGGCTCCGGTGGCAAGGGCTCGGGCGATCAGCACCTTCTGTTGCTCCCCGCCCGAGAGCTCGGGAAACGCGCGGTCGGCCAACTCGAGGGCGTTGACCTCGCGAAGGGATGCCTCCGCCGCATCCCGGTCGGTGCGCGAGGGGCCGGCCAACGGGCTCCGATGCGCGAAGCGGCCCTGATCGACGACGTCTCGTACGCGGAGCAAGGCGTCGAGGCGGGTCTTCTGCGGGACGTACGCGACCGTGCGCGCGCGCTCGAGCGCGTTCAGCTGGCGTACCGGTTGGCCATCGACGCAGATCTCGCCCCGGCTCGGGATGAGCCCGACGATCGCTTTCATGAGGCTGCTCTTGCCCGCCCCATTGGGACCGAGGAGCGCGGTCACCTGGCCCGCCGGGCAGTCGATGCTCACGTCGCGCACGACCTCGGGTCTACCGGGATAGCGGACGAACACGTTGCGAAGCGATAGCCCAGTCGTCACGCGAGCCTCCCGCGGCGCGTCCGTTCGGACAGGAGCTTCAAGAAAATCGGAGCACCTATCAGACCCGTCACCACCCCCAGGGGTATCGTCCCGCGGGCCGGAACGACGCGCACGAGGACGTCGGCGAGGGCCACGAACACGCCGCCGCCGAGGAACGCCGCCGGGACGAGCCTGCGGTGAAGCGCCCCCAAGTGGGCTCGCAGGGCGTGCGGCACGACGAGCCCTACGAAGCTCACGTTGCCCCCGATCGCCACCGCGGCGGCGGTGAGGACGGCCGTCCATACGATGATCCACCGGCGCACGGCGACGACATCAACGCCGAGCGAGACCGCTTCCTCCTCTCCCGCGAGGAGCACGTCGAGGTGTCGGCCCCAGGCCCAAGCGGCTAGCAACCCTCCGAAGACCATGGGGACGGCGAGGGCGACGTGGCGGGGGCCCTTGGCTTCGACGCCACCGAGCGTAAAGGCGATGACGGCTCGCCCGAGCTCCCACGATTCCTGAGCGAGGCTCGTGACCAGGCCTCCGATGCTCAAGAAGAAGGCCGAGAGGATGAAGCCGGTCAGGAGGAGAGTGATCACGTCCGGGTTGCGCCCCACCACCGCCAGTAGAAGAGCCAGTGCGCCGAGCGCGCCGAGGAGACAGCCGACCGGGAGCACGAGCTCGGTCGGCATGGAGGACGGAACGAGCCCTACGATGAACGCGTCCCACAGGAGGATGACCGTCGCGCCGCCTAGGCTCGCCCCCGCGCTGGTCCCGAGGATGGAGGGGGAGGCGAGCGGATTTCGAAACAGCCCCTGTACGAGGACGCCGCCCGTCGCCAGGGCGCCGCCAGCGAGGAACCCGGTCGCGAAGCGGTAGGTCCGGAGCTCCAAAAACACGGCTCGAAGCTCAGGATCCTGCAGGCTTCCCTTGCCGGCGGCGAGGGAGCTCGCGAACGCGAGCACCACCCCGACGCCGAGCAGGACCCACACCGCGCGCACGCGAGCTGCGGACGGGATCACTGCTGGTCTCCCTCAAGGAGGAAAAGCTGCCCCGTCTTCGGGTCCCGAAAGACTCGGCCCACCGGCTCGAATCCCTCCCCGCTTCCTCCCTCGGCCAACCCCTCCGGGACGTCGGCGATCTCTCGGCGTTTCTGCACCGGTTCACCGCCGTCGAGCCCAGGAGCAACGATGAGCCCTCCGGCGACGAGGGCCGCGATCAGGCCACATGCGAAGACGAGCATGACGTCGACGAGGCTGGCCATCGAGGCGAGCGGATCGGCCGCCTCACCGAACCGGTCCGCGAATCGATTCCTCACTGGTTGTCCTCCAGCTCGTCGAGGAGGCGGCCGTACCCTCGACGGCGGAGCTGACCGACGGCATAGCCGACGGCGCCGATGAACAACCCGATGACGGTGGTGTCGAAGGCCAGCGTGACGCTGGCGGCCAGCACCCGAACGTCGCCGCGACCGAGCCCGGCGAGGCCGGGCCCGAGCGGGATGAGCGTACCCATCAGGCCGAGCATCGGTCCTACCCGGGCGAGCACGTCGGCGCGGCTGATACGGATCCGCGCCAGCATCTCCACGGCCTTGACCTCGCCTCGCTGCCGCAACTGCGCCAAACCCGTCCACCGCTCTCCCACGGTGATGCCCAACTCGAACAGCGCGATACCGAAGCAGACGAAGAGCAACCCGATGACCGGGATCTCCAAGCTCGCGACGAGCTGCCGAAGGAGATGCGCAAGCGTCTCGCTCATCCCGCGCGTCCTCGCCAGATTCCAGCGAGCAGGGCCATCACGCCGATCGCCGCCAGCGCGCCGACCAGCCATCGCGATCGGCTCGACCTCGCCGGCGATGCTCGCTCGATCTCGGCGATGGAGGCCGGGTCCTGGCCTGGACCCGCCGTCCGGACGCGAGCCGCGTCGAGTACCGCCTCGAACCGTGCCCGTTGCTCGGGATTCAGTCGCTCGCCAACGAACGCCATGACGGGATGGTCGGGCCGAGTGTGGCCGCTGCCCGGGAGCCCGTTGACGAGCACATTCTTGGCGAACGCTTCGGCGAGGGCGGACAACGTCTCGGGGTCGGCGTCCCAATGGCCGCGGGACGCCGCGACGAGCAAGACGGCCTGGATATTGGCCAGGACGTGCACGTTGCGACCGCTCTTGAGAAACTCGTCGAGCCCTAGCGCGTGCCGGTCGTTGATGAGCACGTCGTGAACCTCGTCCCATGCCCAGCTCTTGACGATGTCGGGACTCGTGACCTGCCAGCCCCATAGGTTCTCGACGAAGCCTTGACTCAACGTGCGCGCTCCAGCGTAGCCGTGGCCCTTCAGGGCCTCGAGATAGGTTGGGTTGAGGTGACGACCTCGAAGTTCGCCGAGCAGAGCCGGCGCCAGAGCCTGCATCTGCGGGTTGTGCGGGTCCGCGTGCCGGATGACGCGCGCAGCCGGTGGCTCGCCCCGCAACGATTCGACCGCCAGCCCAAGCCCGCCGAGGTAGTCGAACCCATCGTTGTTGTCGAGGAGGCCATACAAATTCGAGGCGCGGCCCAGATAACTGTGCTCGGTGTGACGAAGCCGCGACGCGAACGCGCCGTGGGCGGGCTCGCCCCGAATCCCGTCTCCGTATGCGTGCCCCATACGGTGCAAATATGCCCGCGCGAGCTCCGAACGGTCACTCCACGCGCCCGAACGTTCGGCGAGACGATTGATCCCCGCGCCGTACCCGCCAGGCGCGTTGCCAAACAGGCGCAGAGAGGCGCGGCGACCGGCGGCGTCGGCCGGTCGACCCGCCTCGACCTCGGCCTGAACCGAGGTCACCCAATGCGCGGCGACCTGGTTGACGGAAAGAGGCTCGTCGCCGGGCGGCGGCGGGTCGATCGAAGACAGCCGAACCATCGCGGCGTCGAGGGCGCTGCTCAGCGCCGGATGCTCGCGGCGAATCCGGTCCGCCGACGCGTTGAGCGCCAGCAGCGTCGCTCGGTCGAGCCACACCATGAGGTTCTCGTACAGATCTCGAAACAGGCCCGACGTCACGAACGTGACGTCGCGGCGAGGTCGTTGCGACGTCGCGGGCAACAGCTCGAGGCCAACCAGGATCCCCCGGCTGTTCCACCGGGGCTCGAGGCCCAACAGCGCCAAGCCGAAGGCGACCATCGCCCCCTCGTCACGAACCGTATCCGACGCCCACAGGACAACCGCTTCGCTGCCGTCCGGCGTGCCCGGGCGCTCGGCCCGAGCCTTCCCCGCCAGCTCTTGACCGAGCGCCCAGGCAACCCGAGTAGGAAGAATCGACCCGTCGAGCGCGTGAAAGTTGCGTCCGGTGGGCAACGCCTCCGGCGTTCGGATCGGGTCGTTGCCTTTGCCGGGCCGAACGAACCGGCCGGACAGAGCCGCCAGCAGGGCCGCTTTTTCGGCCCCCGGGCTCGCCCCGAGGTCGACCCGAGCGGTCTTGGCGGCGGCCTCGCTCGCATCATTACCGGTCATGGATCCGACCATTCGCTCGACCGCCTCTTCGGACCATGGCCGACCGAAGACGTGCAACCCGAACGGCATAAAGCGCTCTTGGAGTTGGGTGAGGTAGTGACCGATCTCGTGCACCAACAGCTCGTCGTCGACCTGCTCGAACGAAATGCCTCTCGCCTTGAGCTCCCGGGCCATACTCGCGCTGATTTCGTCCTCGAGGTGCAGGATCCGGATCTTCTCTTTGATAGCCTGGATCGCCCGCGTTTGCGCGGCGGCGGAGTGGCCGGCCTCCGCCGCCTCGAACGATTCGACCAGCTGTCGCAGCTCGAGAAGATCGTCGTACAACGGCGTGGTGCTCATCGATGGCGTCAGATGGTCGACGATCGTTGCGAGGCCCCGCCGCTTGGCTTGAATGCCTTCCCCGACCCCGTCGACCACGTAGATGTACACCGATGGCCGGTCCGCTACCACGAGCCGAGGGAAGTCGGACCCCGGGAGCCCCACTCGACGCCCGGGAAGGAACTCATACGTCGAGTGGCGGCCCACGTGAATCAAGACGTCGGCCTGATGCACCCGGCGCAGCCAGGCGTAGAAGGCCAAGTACTGATGCGGAGGCGCAAACGCTAGATTGGCGTGCAGGAGCTCTTCATCGAGTTCCCATCCTCTCGGCGGCTGAGGCCCGACGAAGACGTTGCCAAACTGAATGCCCGGAACCAACAGGTCGCCCTGGTGAACCATGCCCTGGCCGGGTGGGGGGCCCCAACCGCGCAAGCCTTCGATTCCAGTGCGCTTCAATGCGCGAACCAGGCTGTCGATCGCCCGTTTTTCTTCGGGGCGCCCGTGGCCCCGAAGGCGTCGATGGATCGCTTCTTCCAGCCGGCCCAGCAGCTCGAGGGCTCGAGGCGAGGCGGGATGGTCGGTGCCCTCCAACAGGTGACGGGTGTCTTCCACCGTGCGCTCGACCCGCGTCATCACCGCCTCGCTAGCCGCGCCTCGAGGCGTCCTCCCGTCCTCGACGCTGGCTTCGACCACCGCCGCCATCAGGGCGAGCGGTCCATCGGACATCGCGCGTTGGGCCGATACCGGCAGCGAATCGAAATAGTCTCGATAGGCCTCAGTGGACAGTTTGGGCACCTTCGCGTGAAGCGCGGCGAGAGCGGCGCGATCCTCCGGGAGGTTGACGCCCCGTTCTTGCAGCTGTTCGAGCAGGGTCTCGGCGTCTTTCGGCAAGGTTTCAACTTGGTAGCCAGCCTTATCCAGCGTCCGCAGAATCTCCAGCAACGACGCCGGCACATCCAGGTTGTCGGCGCCGATGTTGTGCCGCCCGGGAGGGTGATTGTAGTAAATGACCGCCACCCGCTTGTCGCGATTGGCTTTGGTGCGGAGTCGATGCCACGCGGCGGCCCGGTCGGCAAGCGATGCGATCTCCTCGCTCTGCGGCTCCAAGACCGACAGCTCGAGCCCAGTAAGGCGATCGATGACCGGTGCGCCCGCGGTCGCCACCACGATCGGCTGACCGGTGCCTTGCAACTCCGGCATGGCGACCCGGTAGTGCACGCTGTCCCAAGGCAATCCGTCGTCGCTCATGCGCCACTCGAAGCCGCTCCGCCCGACCAGACGGAGCCCCTTGAAGACTGGCACGTCCCGTTTCGACAACGCTTCGGTAGCCGCCGGTCGACCTGAACCACCACCGAGTACGAAGTCTTGCAACACGACCAAGCCCACCAGATTGTCGATGGCCGATAGCGCCTCGAGCGCCGAGACCGTCGCATCGCCCCATCGCGCCAGGACGGAGAGGCCCTTCAACCCGCGGCGCTCGAACGCCGCATCCAACGCGTCGTGCAGCGCCTGGTCTCCTTTGCGGTCACCGGCGTCGTAATCCACGATCGCGACCACCGGCTGGTCACCGAAGGCATCCAGGGTCACCGGCTGCCCCCGGCGTAGATATCGGATCGGCGCCGACGGTTGGACCCGCTGCGGACGGACCCCGGGCGCGTGGGGGGCCACCAGGTGGGCGAAGAGCTCTGACCAGGCATCGGGGCCTCGCGCCAGGTAATACTGACGGGCCTTCAACCACGGACCTTGATCCGGATGCTTGGTCTGGAGCCGCTCGAGGAGCGCGATCGGGTCTCGATCCGCGGCCGACCGAAAGGTGAGCGCGTCGAAGACTTCGTCCGCAACGCCGGCGAACAGAGCTCTGCCGCCGTATCGACTCTTTCGCGTCAGTCGGACGTCGCCATGGAGCGCGATGAAGGTCTGCTTTTCGGGGAGACGCTGCTCGTCGAGGACGCCGACGAGGCGGTCGGCGTCTTCTCGAAATACGCCGGCCACGAGCACCGCGTCGGCGCTGATGAGCAAGCGGACGACCTCCGCATCATCGAGGCGGGCGAGCTGCTCGGTGGTGCGAAGAATGAGCTGATGGCCCGGATGCTTCGAGTCGAAGCGACTCGCGGCGGCCGCGAGCTCGGGGGCGGACCGCTCCGAGATGATACCGACCACCGTCGCTGCCGAGGCGCTCGATGAGGCGGCCGGCCCCGCCACGGCGAGCACAATGCCCGCTTGCGCCCGAAGCCAGCGAGCGGTCGCTTGACGAGCGATCAAAACTCCACGCCTTTCCGGGCCCGAATGCCGGCGTGAAAGGCATGTTTGACCACCCGCATCTCGGTGACCGTATCCGCCGCGTCGATCACCGCTTGAGGCGCGTTGCGACCGGTGACGACGACGGAGACGTGCTCCGGCTTGTTGGCGAGAACGTCGGCGATGGCCTGGCCATCGAGATAACCATGGCTCGCGGCGACGTTGATCTCATCGAGGATCACCACGTCGTGCTCACCCGCTTCGATCAGTGACTTCGCGGCCTCGAACCCCCGGGTGGCCGCTGCGATGTCCTGGTCGCGATCCTGAGTGTCCCAGGTGAAGCCGTCGCCGGACACCACGTGGGTGACCTCCGGAAATCGGCTAAAGAACTGGCTCTCGCCGGTTTTCCAGGTGCCCTTGATGAACTGGACGACGGCCACCTTCTGGCCGTGACCGAGCGCTCGGATAGCGACGCCGAAGCCCGAGGTCGACTTGCCTTTGCCGTCCCCGGTATTCACGACGACGACCCCTCGCTTGATGGTCTTCGACTTCACCTCCTCTCTTTTTTCCTGCTGGAGGCGCTTCATGCGCTCGGTGTGCGCTTCTTTGGACTCGGTCATATCACTGGCCTTCAGCCGCCGTTCGGCGCGGTGAGGGTGCTGGTAAATGTCGTGAAAGACTCCAGGCCGACCCGTCGCCCGGTCGCCTGAAAGGTGCTCGGATCGATTTCGATGACGTCGTTGCCAAGGTCAGCCTCCGGGGCGTCCGGATCGAGGTTGACCGAAAAGCGGCTCACCCACGCTCGTGCCTGGTCGACGATCGCCATATCCTGAGGGTTGGTAGAAAAGTCGCCCGGAGCAACCCGGATCTGGCCGAGGACGTCCTCCGTCTCGAGGTCGAAACGAGTGATGACGTCGGTCCCCAACCGATCAACGACGTTGAGAACGCCGGCGGTGTTCCGGGTCGCGTTAGCGAGAACGACATCTCCGGAAAGCGGCGCGACCAGGCCGGTCGGCTGCGATTCCGAGCTCAGAATCGCCTCGTCGAGGATGGCGCCGTTCGCGTCGAGGGTCGCGATCGAGGTGGATTGAAAGTCGCTTCGAACTACTGCAAAGCGAGGACCGGTCGCGCTATCCGGGAGCCGGTAGGGCCGAGCCGGGGGCAGCGGGTCCGAGAAGGTCAGGGTCGCCTCAAAGGTGAAAACGCTGCCGTCGTCTCGATAGCGCCTCAAGCCACCATCCGTATCGGAACTATCCGCAATCAAGAGGATGCCCGAGGCCGGGTCATAGGCGCTCGCCGGCCCGTCCGGAGGGGCGCCGATAGAAAACGCTTCGTCGGCCTCGAATATCAAGGTCGCATCGCCGGTCTGCATATCGACGACATAGGCCCGATCGCCGCTCACCCCGAACGTACCGAAGTCGACCCCGACAAATCGAGTGGCGCTGACCGGTGTAACGTTGTTGACGGCCAACGGACGGGTGGCATCGTCCTGCGGCTCCCAAGTCCGCACGATCTCCGCCTGGCCCGCGGTGATCCTCAGAATATACATGCCGGATGACGCACGAACCTGCGGTTCGTCGCCAAACGGTCTCGCAAAGCCGGAGCACGCGACCAGGACGAGGTCCGTGCTTTGGGGAACGGCCCGAACCGCGCCACAGTTTCGAGCCGCCTCCGGCAACGCGAAGGACGTGAGCTCGGCGGTTTCGACGTCGATGAGCGCTACGTGGCCGCGGGTCGCCGCGTCGAACTCGTTCGACAGCTGGGCGAGCCCCACCACCAGAGTTTGATCCACCACCACCAACCGGCTTGGACGGGCGTAGACCGCGACGGTCGGGGAGGAAGCGTCGTCATCACTACAGTGGGTCGTGATCCCGACCAGGGCAAACAGGAGGGCAACGCGCCGAGCGCAAATAACAAGTTTCGATTTCAAAATACTTCCTTCCACTGCAACGAGACCTCGAAGGTACGACCGGGCCGTGGGAATGCGAGCAGGTCGAGGCCGAGGACATCGAACACATTTCGGGACGACGCGGCGACGGTTAGTCCGTAGTCGTCCCAGGTTAAACGAACGCCGGCGTTCACGATCGTGTAGGCCGGTTGTTCGACTAGGTTGGCGGCATCCGCAAAAAAGCCGCTCCGATGATCGATCTCCGCGAAGACCGCGACGCATTCGAACGGATATCGGCTGACCCACCGTTGAAAGACCCTCAGCGGAACCCGGAGTGGCTGGTCTCGGTCGAAACCCGAGTTGTCGAAGCGGGATTCCAGCCAGGTGACGCTGGTCGACGATTCCAGGGCCGGGCCGATGTCGAAGGCAAGCCAGCCTTCGACTCCCCACGTCCGTCCCTCCTGTTCATTCTCAAAGACAATCGTGTTTCGGGACGTGCGCCGAGCCACGATGATGTCTTCCACCCTCAACCAGAAGGCGCGCGCTTCCGCGAAAACCGAGACCGGACCAAGCGTGGGCGAATAGGCTATGCCGGCATCAAACGACAGCGAGCGTTCCGGCTGCAGGCCGACGTTGGCGACGATCGTATC
This sequence comes from uncultured Myxococcales bacterium, assembly GCA_964519665.1. Classification (GTDB taxonomy): domain Bacteria; phylum Myxococcota; class Kuafuiibacteriia; order Kuafuiibacteriales; family Kuafuiibacteriaceae; genus JANQQN01. The sequence goes on along the minus strand of CAZFIV010000005.1, from coordinate 6,281 downwards.
TCGATTGCCGAACAGCTGGAGCGTGGTCGGCAACTTCGACCCCGACGTGAACTGACCGGAGATCGTCCAGGAGTCCGGCAGCCGAACGCGGCCCTCCAGCCGATAGTTGGGGACGACCTCATTGACCTGCCGCACCTCCGTGTCCTGCAAGCGAGAGCTGGTCAGACGGGCCCAGGTGAGCTGAGTGGACACCGACGCCCGCAGTGAGAGTTCCGCCCCCGCGAGGTCCGCCAACATGAGGCTCTCCGCCGCGACGAGCCCCAGGTCTCGCGACGACGGCTGGTCGCTCGGCGTGGCAAAGTCGTCTTGGGGCCGGATGTCGTCGCGGCGATAGAAAGCGGTGGTTCCCAGGGTCCACCACGGAAAAAGCGTGACGAACAACCCCGCCCGCGCGTCGACGCTAAAGAACCGGTCGTTGGTGTCTTCTCGGCCGAGGCCGATCCGGCCGAAGGGATCGCGGACCCGGTCTTGGTCGAGCCCGAAGGCGACGGTCGCAAAAGCGCTGACCGGCCGGGGCCCGGCCGTACGCAGTCGATACCCGAGCGACGCCAAGAACCGAGTTCGTCGCTGATCGCTTTCGCGGCTGACGACCGTCGCTGGCCCGGGAAGGCCCCGGTCCTGATGAATCACCATTCCCAGCAGGGCAATGCGGTGCGCGCCCTCTTCCCATCGAGCCACCAAAAAGCCGTTGCCTTGGGCGACATTGGCATTCTCGCGCTCGACCACTTCGTCATCGGTCGGGTCCGCAAAAGTTGCGTTGTCGTCGACGTACCGGAAATCGTTGTCGGCCCAGACCCCGCCTCCGGCCGCCAGCGCGGACCAAGGACCGTGACCGCCTTCGGCTTCGGCGCGAACCTGTCGGGTATTGAAAGAAGCGTACGCGCCCCGCGCCATAACTGCGTCGTCGGTGGCTTCCTTGGGCACGAGGCGAACGACGCCGCCGATGCTTCCTCCCCCGTAGCGGATCGGGGCGCTGCCCCGAAAGACGTCGACCTGCGCGAAGCCGTCGATCGGCAAGAGCGAGAAGTCCACCGGCCCGCGGTCAGGCCCCGTTAGGGGCACATCGTCGATAAGAACCAAGGTCTGGTCGAAGTCCGCCCCGCGGATCGACAAGAACTGCGAGGCGCCCACTCCGCCCTGGCGCAACACGACCGCCCCCGGCAACTCACTCACGACGTCGCCCAACGTCTCGAAGCGCAGAGGACGGCCTTCGAGCACGATCGTTTGGTCCGGCATCGGGGTGAGGATGGGTTCTCGAAGTGCTTGTCCTCGGACTTCTAGCGTCTCGATATCATCGTCGGCCACGGACCCCGACGATGCCTGGGACCAAGCCAACGTCGGGGCAGCCGCCAGAACGGCGCCGAAGGCGTAAGCGAACAAGGATACCGAACAACCGACACGAAGCCCGAGAGAGCTTCGAAAGATGACCATGGCTGTTCGCTTCATGCCGGCGTCATGAACACCGGAGAAAGATGCACGGCAGCGAGGTACCGCGCGGGCGGACCTCGGTGGCCGGCACGCCGTCCCCGAGGCGTCCGCTCCTTTCGGCACGGGCGGGTATCCGGGCTCTCGTCGTGCTCGGTATCAACCGAGCTTGACCTCGTCGCCTTCCCAAGAGGCAACCCCAGGAACGGGCCCAAGGAGCTGCTCTCTCAGTGGCATCGTGACGGGGCCGCAACGATCACCGTGGCGGGTCCGCGCCGGATTCTCACCGGCTTCCCCTTTGCTCAGGTCTTTCGACCTGACCCTGCCGCGGACGGGCCTAGTTGAACCCCGCCAAGATGTCAACGTCCGTCGCTCAGCGGCTCATCGCCACCGGTTGTCAACCGCGGTCCCAAGATGCCATCGGACGACCGTGAGCGACTTCCGCCGCCGGTCCGAGCAACTCCGCCAAGAGGCGAAAGGACGTTGCCATTTTCTACCGGGAAGCGGCTTCACCAGCATTGGCTACCCAACGTTCGGCGGTCTGTACCTATTCGCGAACCTGTTGGCCATCGCCGCCTGCGGGGCAGCGATCGTCTTATTTACAAACGAAGCGGTGGTCGCCGCGACCGTCGCCGTCGTCCTCGTGGTCGTCCTATAGGTCATCGAGCGGTAGGAAGACACACCCGCTCGGTGAGTGTACCCCAGTTTCCGGATGCACTGACGGCGCCGGTCGACGCATTCTTCGTGGTCCAGGATAACGTTCGGGGGAGTTTTGACAGCCAGGTCCTATCATGGGCATGGCGCAACGAGGTGATCTCTACCGACGTACGCCGCCTCATCCGGGATGGCGAGCTCCTCAGACCAGCCGACTGACCTACAGCGCTCGTCAAACCGATTGCCGGCCCGGCCCACCGGGCTCAGCGGTCAACCAGGGTCGCCAGACCTACAACCGGGCGAACATTTTTGCATCTTTGTTGCATTTGCAAGCCTATTCGCCTAATTCGGCGGGTGGCGAAGTCATGACGACGAGTTCCAAGACCAAGGGCCCCATCCCCGTCAACATCATTGCCGGCCCGCTGGGGGCCGGGAAAACGACCGCCATTAACCACCTGCTCGCTCAGCGCCCGGCGACTGAGAAGTGGGCCGTACTGGTGAACGAATATGGCCTCGTCGGCCTCGACGCGGCGTTATTGACCGACGCGGCCGAGCGAAACGGGGTCGCGGTCCGCGAGGTCGCGGGTGGATGCATCTGCTGCAGCGCCAGCTTCATGTTCGACGTATCGTTGGTGCTGCTCCTTCAACGTCGGCCCGACCGGTTACTCATCGAACCCACCGGTTTGGCCACCCTGTCCGGGATCCTCGACACTCTTGGACGCAAGGGCATTCGCGAGGCGGTCGACGTTCGGTCCATCATCAGCCTTTTGGACCCGGCCAGGCTCCACAAGGACGTGCAACGAGTCGAAGTGGTCGACCAGATCGACGCGGCGGACATCATCCTGGCCAGCCGGCCGGACCTCGCCACTATCGACCACCTAGAGGCGTTCGACGCCTGGACGCAGGATCTCTTCCCGCCCAAGCGCTTCGTCGGTCGAGTCGAGCGAGGCCAGATCCCTGTCGAGCTGCTCGACCTCGTCAGCCAGCGATCCGCGCGCTCCACCCACGATGGGCACCACCACCACCACGATCATGCCGCGCACCACGATCATGGCGCGCACACCGAGGGGGGCAGCGCCGACGCGGGATCGACGGAGGTCTTGCAGAGCGATGCCTCCAACCCAATCATTCGTCGTGACCACCGTTCGTCGGTCGCCTCAACGGTCGGATGGGTGTGCTGGAACGGTCTGGTCTTCGACTCGACGCGCACCCGGCAGTGGCTCGACGAGCTGTCCACCCGACCGGGGATCCGCCGAGTCAAGGCGGTACTCCGTACAAGCGAGGATTGGTTGAACTTCAACCTCGCCGACGGCGCCGAAGAGATTCGACCGACCGGCTATCGTCGAGACTCCCGCCTCGAACTGGTGGGAGAGGATGACTCGCTCCAAGAACTGGACAAGCTCGAGACAGAACTTCGCGCATGCCTGGTCGCCGAACGTGACAACGTCCGGGTCGCAGCGGTCGACGACGTGCGCTTCGGGGCATGAGTTCGAATCAGCCAGGGTTTCGCGTGGCAACGACGATGTAGTGACGCGGCAAGCTCTCCGGCCGGATCTCAGCAGAAAAACCAGCCGCCTCGAGCTCCCGCACGACGTCCGTAGGCGCCAGCCTCATTTCGAGCGGAGGGCCCCGCCCCTCGGTCGATTCGGCAATGAAGTCGACGACGACGAATCGGCCCCCGTCTTTGAGCGCGGCGTAGAGTTTCTCGGCAAAGCGACGCCGTCCGTCGACATGATGCCATGTGTTCAGGGTGACGATCGCGTCGACACTCGCCGCAGACAGATACGGGTCGTGGTGGGCGCTCTTTCGAACCTCTACGTTTGACCACTGTTCTTCGGACCGGCGCTTCTCGAGGAATTCGAGCATCGCCGGCTCGACATCGAGCGCCACGACCAGGCCGTCCTCTCCGACCGCCGCGGCGAGGGGCTCGATGAGGTAGCCGGTGCCTGCTCCCAAGTCGGCGACGGTCGCTCCCGGCTCGATCGCCATCGCGTCCAGAATCTCCTTCGGCTTCTGCCAAGCGTGGCGTGAGGGGTCATTCCATTCTTGGGCCAATGCCTCGGGCGCCTTGAAGTGGTGGTCCATGGCCCGACGATCTACGGGCTGGCTGCTCGAGTGGCCGGTCGGCCCCGGTGGATGAGCACACGCGCCGAGGCTCAAAGTCGCGGTGACCAGCAAAGCCCCCGCGGTGATGCGGCCGAAGCCCGTGGTTCGAGTGATCTCCTGGTCGCCTAAAGACGGCATGCGCAGATCGATTGCAGACTTGTCGAGGTCGATCAACGGTGTCCGTCACTTGCACGCCCCTTAGCCTCTTGAGACGGTTCGTCCGCAACCACGGGCTAGTCAAACCCGGCTCGTCGGGTAGAGTCGTCCCATGACTTGGTCATCTGGAGTTGAGTCGACCTCCCGGGCATCGTGGGCAGCCGGAACGTCGGCGATCGATATCGGGGTCCGCGCCGACGCGATACTCGCGGTCGTCAGCAGCTTGGCCGTCAACGCCGTCGAGACATCCCGAATGAAGCACATTCCGGTCGCTTGGGATCGCGCCCGTCTCGAGCGGCTATCCGCTGTGGAGACCGTTGAGGTTCCGGCCGGTCAACTGAAAGTGCGGCACAGCCGCGTTGTCGTCGAGCGCGAGCCGAGTCAACGTACCTACAGCCGAGGGCGTGTTCCCAATGAGGGTGCACAAAGAGAATGGCATTTCTGGATTGAGGTGACCTCACCGCATCGGGTCGTCAAGTGGACGCGCGACGATAGTCTGACCGCAGAGCTGGTGGCGAGTCGTCGTCTTCAGTACTGGGATCTGCAGCGCCTCGAACACGAAAGCTATCTTCCGTCGCTCGGCATCGACCGAATGCGATCTCCTCGCCCTCCTCGGTAGATGGTCTCGACAGCGCAGTCTCGCGAGTTTGGGGGGCCGGTCGGCAACCTAGTCCTGATCGCCGGGCTGCCGGCCTTCACGGCCTATCTTTTCTTCGCCGTTCGTTTTAACGACGGCGCCATCTGGCCCCGTGCCGACGCGGACGTGGTCGGTTTTTGGGATGCCCTGCAGCCGACCGCCCCCGCTGCGGCGGTCTATTTGGGGTGGCTGGTGCTGCAGGTGTTGCTGCAACACTTCGCCCCCGGTCGAACCGTGCTGGGCACATCGCTGCCGGATGGCCGCCGACTCCCCTATCGGCTCAATGGATGGTGGGCCTTCGTGGTGACGATGACCGGCGCATCCCTGCTGCATGCGAGCGGATGGTTGTCGATTCGAGTTTTGCACGACGAATTCGGCGCTATCCTCACCATCAGCACCCTATTCTCGTTCGCGTTTTCGGTCTTCCTGTACCTGTACGGGCGCCGCTACGATTCGGCGGGACTGCAGACGGGCGGCCTCATTCACGATTTCTGGATGGGAACCGGGCTCAATCCTCGAGTGCCGCCGACGACCACCGGCTTTGATCTCAAGCTGTTTTGCGAAGCCCGACCGGGACTGCTGCTTTGGGTGCTCATCAACGGGGCGTTCGCGTTTGTGCAGTACGAGACGTACGGCTTCGTGTCGCTATCGATGGTCCTCGTCCTCGCGTTTCAGCTTCTGTACGTCGCGGACTACTTCTGGAACGAAGAAGCCATCTTGACGACGATGGACGTCAAACACGAACGATTCGGGTACATGTTGGCCTTCGGCGACCTGGTGTGGGTACCCATGACCTACACGCTACAAGCGCACTATCTGATTCACAACGTGCACGACTTATCGCCTTGGGTCGGCGCCCTCATCGTCGGCCTCAACATTCTCGGCTTTTATATTTTTCGGGCCGTGAATCTCCAGAAACACCGATTTCGACGAGACCCGAAGCACGCTCTCATCTGGGGAAAAAAGGCCGAGTACATCGAAACGACCGCTGGGGGCTATCTCTTGGTGTCTGGATTTTGGGGTTGGTCTCGCCATTTCAATTATGTCGGCGACCTCTTGATGGCCCTGTCGTGGTCGTTGCCGTGTCTGTTCGGCTCTCCGCTTCCGTACTTTTACCCGTTCTACTTCCTAGCTCTGCTCATTCACCGCGAACGGCGAGACCATCACATCTGTAGCCGCAAGTACGGTGACGACTGGAAGCGATACTGCGAACGCGTCCCGTACCGCATCTTCCCGGGCGTCTACTAAATTAGCGAGGCTGCGCCTCAAACGCTCGAGTTCATTCGCGATTCCGTGCTGGCGC
>CAZFIV010000004.1:60173-171689 GCA_964519665.1 uncultured Myxococcales bacterium | reverse complement strand
GTGGGCGCAGCCGGTGGCGAACTCAAACGCTCGAGTTCATTCGCGATTCCGTGCTAGCGGAGCCTCGCGTCGACCGTCCTCAGCTCGCGGCCGACAGTCTCGGATCGGCCGTGCCCCTGCGGTGGACCGGAGCGCCCAAAGTCGGCGTCTTTGTCACGCTTCGCTCGGAGCAAGTCTCCTGGCGATGCGAGGGCCGGACCCAGCCGGAGCGAGGAGGTGGCCGATGAAGGGAGTGACAACTGTTTCTGTTTGGGTTAACTATTTCTGATATGGCTAACCATCAAGACTACGCGTTGAAAGCCCCGCCCGCCGGCTGGCCGCGGATCAGCTCCAGCCTGTTCTACGAGGACGCTCCGGCGGCCATCGACTGGCTGTGCCGGGTCTTCGGCTTCCGAGTTCGCCTCAAGGTCGAAGGGGACGACGGGAGCATCGTGCACTCCGAGCTCGATTTCGGCTCCGACGGCCTGATCATGGTGAGCTCCGCGGGCCCCGAGCGACACGGGTCGAAACCCTATGCAGTATCTCCGGAGGGGGTCGATGGGCGCAACACCCAGTGCCTGTGCGTGATCGTCGACGACGTCGACCGGCACTGCCGGGAGGCGGAGGCGGCGGGGGCGAAGGTCTTGGTTCCGCTGCAGACCCACGACTACGGCGAAGACTATTGGTCCGACCGCACGTATCTCGCCGAAGACCTCGAAGGCCATCGGTGGTGGTTCATGCAACGGATGCGCGATCCCCAGTGAACTCGGTCGACGCGACGCTGACCGCGCTGGCCGACCCGACTCGGCGTGCGGTCATCGATCTTCTGGTCCGCCGGCCCCATCGCCCGAGCGAAATCGCAGCCGCGCTGTCGGCGAGCCGGTCCCTGGTGAGTCGACACCTTCGGGTTCTGCGGCGGTCCGGGTTGGTCGAGGAGACCACCTTGCCCGACGACGCTCGGGTGCGCGTGTACCACCTGCGGCCGGCCCCCTTCGACGACCTGCAGGCTTGGCTCGACGAGGTGCGGACATTCTGGGGAGACCAGCTGGACGCGTTTAAGGCCTTTGCGGAAGCTTCCGGCCAAGGTGAGTCGGAGTGAGGGGTATCGGTCCTCGCGGTGACCAGGTTCGGTTCTCGGTCTTCGTTCGTCGAGACCTTGAACCGACGTTCCGTGCCTTCACCGAGGGAATCGATTCGCGGTGGCGCCGAGGGTTCCGGTATCGGAACTTCGCCCGTGACAGCGTGCTCGAGCTCGAGCCGAGGCGGGGCGGTCGGCTCACCGAAACCGGGTATCGGGGCGGCGGCTGACCGTAGGGCTGAGCGCTCAGAAGGTTCGCAAAATGGCGTCGGCGGTGCGCAGACCGTCGATGGCCGCGCTCATGATGCCTCCCGCGTAGCCGGGGCCTTCCCCCGCCACGAACAGGCCTGCAAAGCCTTCGACCTCATGGGTGCCGTCCTGGCGAGGGATGCGAATCGGAGATGACGTACGGGACTCGACGGCGATCAGAGTGGCTTCATCGCCGGCGTAGCCCGCCAGCTGGGTGTCGAACTTTCGGAGGCCCTCCTTGAGCCCCTGAATCACGAACGCGGGGAGGGCGTCGTTCAGGTCGCTCGCGGTGAGGCCGGGGCGAAAGTGGCTGTCGGGGAGGGTGGTACTGGCGCGGCCGCGCACCAGGTCGGACGCGCGCATCGCCGGGGCTCGGTAACCGCCGCCCCCGATCTCGAAGGCGCGGCGCTCCAACGAGCGCTGGAATTCGATGCCTGCGAGCGGCCCGGTGCCGAATCCGAGCCGCTCGAGGTCGGCGAGTTCGACCTGGACGACGAGCCCGCTGTTGGCGAAGGGCGTGGACCGGCGCGCGGATGACATACCGTTGACCACCACCATGTTCGGCTCGGTGGCGGTCGGCACGATCATCCCTCCTGGGCACATGCAGAACGAATAGACGCCTCGGTCGTCGGCCGTGTAGGCCAGGCGGTAGTCGGCCGGGGGCAGGGTGTCGGGCCGCTCGCCTCGGATTCGATATTGGGATTGGTCGATGAGCCTCTGCGGATGTTCCGCGCGCACACCGACCGCGAACGGCTTGACCAGCATTGGAACGCCCTCGGCTTGAAGCCGTTCGTACGTATCCCGGGCTGAGTGGCCGGTCGCCAGGAGCACGCGGGGCGCGTCGACGTCGCCGGACACGGTTCGTACCCCGATCATCTTGGCGCCTTGTCGGCGCAGAGCGAGGACCTTGGTTTCGAAATGGATGTCGACCCCTCGAGCCTGAAGGTTGGCGCGGAGCGTCTTCAGAACCCGGAAGAGGAGGTTGGTGCCAATGTGGGGCTTTGCATCAACCAGGATCCGATCCGGGGCGCCGGCCTCGACCAGGCGTCGCAGGATATACCGCCGGAGCGGGTCTTTGGTTCGACAGGTGAGTTTACCGTCGCTGTAAGTGCCCGCTCCGCCCTCGCCGAAGCAGAGATTGGACTCGGGATCGAGCAACCCCCGTCCTCGAAACCGCCCAAAGTCGCGAGCTCGCGACTCGACCGGTTTTCCGCGCTCGATCAGGATGACCCGAGCGCCGTGTTCGGCGAGATGCAAGCTCGCAAAGAGGCCGGCGGGCCCCGCTCCGACCACCACTACGGGAGGCGAGTCGGTGGGCGCGACCGGAGACGAGGGTGCCGGTGGGTCCGGAGCGGCGTCGCGAAGGTTGACCTGAGGCGGCCGACGCCGGACCGGCGCTTTGATGTCGGCGTCGACCGTGATGCGCCAGGTCGGTTTCGGCAGCTTGCGCCGAGCATCGAGGGCCTGCTTGTGGACCACGATCTGGTCGATCGCCTCGGGCTTGAGACCCAGTCGGCGCGCGACTTCGCTCGCGAGGGAAGGCGACTGCAGGTCATCATCGTGGGCCCGCAGGAGGTCGAGGCGTACCCGAGGCATCCTGGTCCACTGTAGCGAGGCGGCACGGCCTTGTCCTGACCGGCGGCTCGTCACCGCGACTTTTGAACACCGAACTTGCCATCGATGTAGGGTAATGGCGCGTAGTGACTTACGCACCCATCACCCGACCGCCACTGGGTCTACGCAGTCGAACCGGCCCCGAGGGTAAAAGGGCAGTCATTTCATTCTCGGTCGTGCGGTATGAACCTTGAGTACGGGTCGGCGAGATGTCTGAAGCGCATCACAATACGACGCCGTCGGCTCCGTGCGACGAACGAAGCACCCGCATCCTTGCCGAGAGCATGTTTCGCGACATGAAGGCTTACGGCATGCCGAACGACCGGATCTTGGAGATCGCCTCCCGGCTCATCGGACTGGTGACCAGCGACATCAAAGCTTCTCCGGATGCATCGCGCCATCCGAGCTGACGTTTGGCCCGACCCGAGCCCGGAAGCGGGTCTGGATCCGTGCGAGCGGATCTAGGACGATTCGCGTCGTAGATCGATGTGCAGCTGCCGGCGCGTCAGCTCGGGCACGACCACCGACGGCTCGAGGGCCCGTTCCGGCGGAAGGGCGCCCGGTTTGGCAAGGCCACAGACTTGGGCGGCAGAGACGATGCCGGCTCCGATGCCCGTACACCGCTGGGTCGCGGTGAATTGGGCGCCCGGGTCACCCCGGTCGACCAAAGTGATGCTGAGCTTTTCGTTTCGCCCTAAGACATCGACGCGCAAGACAAAGATGTCGGGAACGGCCGGTCCGTCCCACAGGCGCTCCATCACCGCTTGAAAGACCCTGAGCGGAACGATGGGATGGCCGTCGAGGTCGACGGGGTCCTGGCTCAAAAAGCCCAGATGGGCGAGCAAGGAGACCGCGCGATGGTGTCCAGGGTAGCGCAGCGTCTTGAATTCGAAGTTTGTGAGCCGGCTGGCGTAGCTGTCGACACAGGTATCGCAGCCCCCTCGGGTCGCGAAGGCCTCCAGAGAGCCGAACGGTGCGACCTCGACGGTTTCGAGGCCCGATAGGGCGGGGACCCAGAGCCGCTCACCGTTGACCAGCTGTTCGACTTGCCCAAAATACCGAGTGGCGAGCGCCTCCAGAGCGAAGTGAGGCTGGTAGCCGAGCGGCAGATCTCGCGTTTCGGGCAAGTCGCCGGCGCGGACGGTCACCGCATGAGGGGCGTCCACTTCGGTCAGCCCGAAAGCGATCAGCAGGTTTGCGAGGCCCGGCGCGGCTCCGCAATCGGGAATGATGCTTACGCCAGCGGCCTTTGCTTCCGGGTGGAGCTCGAGAACGTCGGAGGCCGCCCCGCCCAAGTCGGCATAGTGGACCCGAGCGAGGATGGCCGCTCGCGCCACCGTCTTGTGCAGTGCGGAAGGCACTGCGCTCAGACACCCATCGAGGCCTTCGAGGACCTGAGCGGTGCCGGTGACCTCAGCCGCGTTGACGATACCGGCCCTCACGATGGAGCCGTGCAGCTGGCGATTGATCCGCTCTGCGGCCTCTCGGGCCCGCGTCATCACGAGGTCCAGGAGTCGGACTTCGTCGACTCGATCATTTCGCGCGAGGTCGTAGGCGGCCGCCGTGCCGAGCGGGCCTGCACCAAGAACCGCAATGCGAACGGGCATTTTGGGGTTCACCCGCCCACGAGCCGGCCGGGGAGTCAAGACGGGTGCAATGGCGACGTGACCGCCGGCGTTGTCAGTCTGTCCCCTCGGTGCGAGGGTCGGAGAACACACTCATGACGACGCAGATGGGAGAAGGAGCGATCAGCAGCGGGCCAATGGTGCCGGTGTATCAGGTTCGAGACCCTGAAAAGATTCGCCGGGCGCTCGAAGTCCTCGACTCCGCCCATGTTCCTGCTCTGCTGGCGGACGACGTTCCAGGCCTGCTCATGGCGCCGGTCCCCGCCGAAGTCGGGGTCATCGTCGTGCCTCTTCGACTGCTGGAGGCGGCGAAGGTTGCCCTTCGGCGAGAAGGCCTTCTGGCCGCATCCGACCCCGCCCCGTCGGCGTCGCCGGCGGCGTCGGTAGGCCTTGCGGCGGGCTCGGTGGGCTCGTCGGTGGGCGAGTCGAGGCCAGCGAGTCTCCGCCCGGTGCCGTTCGCGGTTCGTCGACCGTCCGTCGCGGACGCACCGGAAGATCCCGACGAGCCCATTGAAACGCCGCTGTACGAGGCGAGCCCGGTACAAACTAGGCTCATCGTAGCGTTGGCTGGTTGCGCCATGGGGGCGGTTCTGCAGGCAAGCCTTCTCGTCGGTGGAGGGGGGCTGAGCGAGCTTCGACGGTTTCTGGCTCTGCGGTGGGATGGAACGACCTTCGCTGGCAATCCGATCACGGCCGGCTTCGTTCATAACTCGACGACCCATTTCTTCAGCAACTTGGCCTTCGGCTTAGTGCTAGGAACGGTGTTGCTGGGCACGCACGGCGTGGGCGCGACGGCCCTGGTGTGGCTCTGCGCCTCGGTCGTCGGGATCGTCGCCGAGGCCTATCTGTCGCCGAACGTGTTCGTGTTGGGCGCCAGTGCGGGGATCTACGGGTTGGTGGGCTTGTGGTTGCGCGGAGAGCTCCGGAGGGCAGGGCGGGCCGCGTTGCCCTGGCGGGCTCGAATCAGGGCGGCTGGGGTGATCCTTCTGCTCGCACCCGGCGCACTCTCTCCGGTTTCAAGCTCAGGGAGTCAGGTTGCAGTGCTGGCTCATTTGGTTGGCTTTGGAGTAGGTCTGATGTCCGGCGGGTTGTTTCCTCGATGGCTCGATGAGCGAGACCGCGAACGCGGAGAGCGTCGCGGTAGGTGGGCGTTGGGCGTGTCGGGGGTGGTGACGGCCATCGGCATGATGGCCGCATTTCTTGCGGTCCAGTGAAGGACCATCTACATCCGATGACGGGGCGAAGGCTTTCGCCGTGAAGAAGATGGGGTTTGGCGAATGAAAACGTCCGACATTGTTCCTTTGTCGTCTTACGAGCTGGATTTCATGCAATGGACCAAGGAGGCGCGAGCAGGCAAAGACGCGCCCCGCATACAGGATCCCGTCAATGAACTCCTCGCGGAGCACCACATCATGGATGCGGTGCTCGCGGCGATGGAGCGGGAGGCTCGTCGGCTGAGCGTGCACGGTGAGCTCCGTCCGAGCTTTTGGGAACGGGTCGTCGACTTCATCGGCAACTACGTGCACCACTGTCACCGCCGCAAAGAGGAGCAAGCCTTCTTTCCTCTCGCCAATCGATACGAAACGGTGTCCGACGGTCCGGTGGCGGCGATTGGCCGCGACCACGAGCAGGCTCACAAGCTGACCTGGGATCTGTACAACGGCGTCAACGAGGGTGACTGGGAAAAGGTGCTTCGGGCTTCGCATCTGTACTTACGCGTTGCGCGAGACCATCTCGTCCGGGAAGAAAACCACGTATTCGAGCCGGCCCGCGACCTGATGACCCCTGAAGACTCGGAAGAGCTGCGCCGTCGATTCGACGAGATCGAGAAAGAGGCGCTCGGCGAGCGCGACCGCATCTACTACCTCGAGGTCGCGCGTTCCCTCTGCGTCGATGCCGGCCTCAAAGACCTGCTCGAGCACTGATTCTTGGCTCTCCCCGCCGTTTTACGGTCTCTGAAGAGGCGTGCGCGGCTGTCGACGGCGTTCTTCGGGCTGCTGCTGTGCGTGGCGCCGCAGGCTGGGGGATGCGGGTACGCGCCTCTCCGTGGTGCCGGGGCCCCCCCGACGACGATCTTCGTCGCGCCCGTTCGTGCGGAAGGGGCGTCCCTCGAGGGGGCGCCGGCGGCCGAGACGGCGGTAGCCGACGCGATCGCTCGCTCTCCGAGCTTCGCCCTGGCGGACACCGGCGCCGACCTCTCGGTCGAGATCCGGATCGTTCGAGCGTCCAGCCGGTTGGCGCCGCTGTCCGAACCCGCGGTGCGAGCCGCGCACTACCAGGCGATCGTCGTCTGGGCCTGCGAGGCTCGAGGGCCCGATGGCGAGCGGTTGTGGGGCGGCAACGTCACCGGCACCGCGTCGTACCTATCGACGCCGGGAGCGATCGAGACGCTCGACGGCGCTCGACGCCGGAGCATCGCTCAGGCCTCGTGGATCGCTGGGGAGCGGCTGATCCGTCGCTTGGCGCACCCGCAAAGGCCGTGAGTACCAACCTCGGGCGGCTGGCGCGCGTCATACCGACCCGCGTTTACATCCCGCCGGGTCCGCGTATAGTCGCGTGAGTATGGCCATCTGGGACCGCATCACCTCACAGTTCATCGAAATCATCGAGTGGCTCAGCCCCGACCACAAGACCCTGGTCTGGCGCTTTCCGGTGCGGGCTCAGGAGATCAAGAACGGCGCGAAGCTCGTGGTGCGGGAAGGGCAGTCGGCGATCTTCATCAATGAAGGCCAGCTGGCCGATGTATTCGGTCCCGGCACGCATACTCTCACCACCGAGAATCTCCCCATTCTCGCGACCCTCAAGGGTTGGAAGTACGGCTTCAATTCGCCCTTCAAGGCCGAGTGTTACTTTGTCAGCACCACCCAAGTGACCGACTTGAAGTGGGGTACGCAGAATCCCATCATGCTTCGCGACCCCGAATTTGGTCCTATTCGGTTGCGGGCGTTCGGCAATTTTACGCTGCGGGTCGCCGACCCGGCTAAGTTGTTGCGCACGGTCTCCGGCACCGACGGTCGGTTCGAGATCGATGAAATCATCGGCCAGCTGAAGCGGACGTTGGTCTCGCGCTTTACCTCGGCGCTCGGCGAAGCGAGGGTCCCTATTCTCGACTTGGCCAGCAACTACGACGAGCTGGCCGACCGCGTGATGCCCGCGATCCAGGCCGACTTCCAGGAGCTTGGTCTCGACGTGCCGAAGTTCCTCATCGAGAACATCTCCCTGCCCCCGGCGGTCGAGCAGATGCTCGATAAGCGGTCCGAGATGGCCATCCTGGGCAATATGCAGCAGTACACGGCTTTTCAGATGGCGAACGCGATTCCCGACGCGGCCCGAACGCCGAACAGCATGGCCGGTGCCGGCATGGGGCTGGCAGCGGGGATGAACATCGGCCACCAGATGGCCGGGGCCATGGTCGGTCACCCCCCGGGGTTCATGGCTCCGACGTACCCTGGCGCGGCAGCGATGCCCGCGGCGGCGATGCCTGCGCAGCCCAGCACCGCCCCCTCGGAGGCGGGTTCCAGCGCCTCCTCGATGGTGGAGCGCCTTCAGAAGCTCGACGCGCTCAAGGCAGCCGGGGTGCTAACCGACGAGGAGTATCAGTCGAAGCGGGCGGAGATTCTGGCCGAGATCTGATCGTCCTTGTTAGGTGGTTGCCGGCATCTGAGCTTCGGCGTGTTGGACCCAGCTTCTCAAGGTCGCAACCCGTTTGTCGTCGGGGGCGAGATGGTCGGCTCGTCCGACGATCGACTTGAGCACCGGGACTTTGCCTTCGGCGCGATAGGCGGGGTTGTAGTAGATCGCGCGCGCCAGTCCGATGAGGTACACGTGCTCTTCCGAGCACAGCGCCACGGCGTCGCGGAACGCCTCTTCCGCGTTGGCAAAATTGCCCTGGCCGAGCAGAGCCACGCCCCTCTGGAAGTGTTCGCGCGACAACGAGCGCTCTGGCGTTTCGAGCGCGCTGCCGTCCGGTCCTCGGGGCAGACTCTTGGCAAACACCAAAGGTCGAACCGGAAGGCCATCTTCGTCGTCGGCGGGCACCGGCATCGCGGGAATCTCTTCTCCGTTGGGGCCCACCGGCGCCGGTTGGGGCTGCGGATGAGCCATCGGGATCGGAGGCGGCGGGGGCGGTGGCGGCTCGGCCGGCATCGGGGCTTCGAAGGGCGAACGCTCCGAAGAGGCGCCGTTGGCCGGTTGCTCACTCTCGTGACTGGGCAGGGGAATCGCGGGGGATGAAGGCGGCGGGTCTTCGACCGGCGGAATGTCCGAGGACCGCAGATCGCGGCTCCGCTGACGCTCTTCGCGGATGCGGGCCTCGAACTCGACGA
This sequence comes from uncultured Myxococcales bacterium, assembly GCA_964519665.1. Lineage (GTDB taxonomy): Bacteria > Myxococcota > Kuafuiibacteriia > Kuafuiibacteriales > Kuafuiibacteriaceae > JANQQN01. The sequence continues at coordinate 162,819 of CAZFIV010000004.1, read as the reverse complement.
CGCCCGGCGTGAAGTCGGCCACTTCGTCCGTAACGATCAACAGGGCCATGAGGCTATGGGCAATCGGCCGCGGCATCTGACAGATCTCGGCCGCGTCGGCCACATTGTATGCTCGGCCATTGAAGGCCAGGAACGCCTGGTCGCGGTCATCGAGCGGATACTGCGCAGCCAGTTCTTCGATGCTTCGCTTGAGCTTGAAGTACCGATGCTCGACGTCGCCCACGATCATCCGAACGACGTCGTCCTCCGCGGTGCCTCGAAGTCCTTGGGCCAGAATGTGGGGGATATCGAGTCGATACGGGCGCTCCGAGGTGGGAGAGGAACGCTTCGGGTCGAACTCAAAGGCGCCTTGCCGCGCCTCGAAACAAGAGACGATCTGCTCGTTGGCGAGCTTGCCCAGCTCCTCACCGAGCTCTTCGATGGTGAAGTAACCGAGCTCCACCAGGGCTGGACCGAGGAGCAATCCTTTTTCGATCGACCGCTTCGCGCCTTCGCCGTACTGGGCCTCGGAGATGCGCCCCCGCGCGACCAGCGCGCGACCCAGGGGGTTGCCAGGAATGCTCGACTGTACGTGGATCGGTCCCCCGTCTTCGAACGAGATGGTGAGGGTCTCGCGTTCGCGGGCCACGATGAGCGCGCCCGTCGTCTGTTGGGCCCAACACTCGTACAGCACCTTGGCAAAGCGCGCCGGCTCCAACATTCCACCCAATACGGGCGCGGAGTGGGAGGACGCCGGGTCGGCGCCGGGGTTAATGTGGCCCAAACGCAGGCCCGGCATCTCGACGGCGGCAGTCCCCTGCTCGTCGAGATCGAGCGCTTCGCCGATCTGATCGTCGTCGACCTCGTCGATCCGACTGGGGAGCGCCTGCGCCGTGGTATCGGCGTAGGCGATGTCGTTGCGGCGGCCGCCATCGCCCATCGCGCGACGGCGCCGCACCGGCGCGTCGATCCCCATATGCGTCGTTTCGTGGCTCGCGGCTTCTTCGGCCGCCAGCACCTCGGACGCAATTCGGTAGATGGCCTGGGTGTCGATCGGGTCGGGGATCAAATGAATGAAGTCCGCGGTCATGGTCTCCGCGCCACCGAGGACCAGGGTCGTCGGGACGTGGATCTCAGGTTCGAGTCGCGCGAGCCACTCGATCGCGTCCTCCCCCTCGAGGAACCTCGATAGGACAAGCATCGACAGCCCCCCGCGCGCCAGGCGTTCGCCGAGGCTGGTAGGGTTCGGAAGGATTTCCACCTCGCACTCGTCCCGGGCCAAAAGAAAGCGAACTTTCTTGGCCAGGACCGAGTCCTCGGTGCACACGATGATGTGCTGCATGGTGCTCACGGCCCGACTCGCGCGTAAGCTAACGACGACCCTAGATGGGTTCAAGGTTCGGTTTTTTGCTTCTGCGCAGATGCCGCGCCCGGGTCGGGTATTCATACCCTCAGCGTCGGCGAGGTCAACTTCGGCCTCGCGGCGGTCGTTGACGCCCCCCAGGACCTCGGGGTAGCGCCGCAAGATGGCAGCAATGGGGCAGAGGGCCGCGGTGGTGACGGGCGCGGGGCGGGGCATTGGCCGGGCTCTGGCGTTGGCGTTATCTCGCCTGGGTTATCCCGTAGGAATCCAGGCTCGGAGCGCGGACCAGCTGGAGGTTGTCATCGGGGAAATTGAGGCCCAGGGTGGACGGGCCATATCCGTACCCGGTGACGTCACAAATAGAAACTCGGCCGACGAACTCGTCGGTCGCACCGTCGAGTCGTTCGGGCCTCTCGCGGTGGCGGTGGCGTGCGCGGGTCAGGCGGGCTCGGCGCCCCTGCTCAGACTGACCGCCGAGGCGTTCGAGTCGATGATGCGGGTCAACGCCTTGGGGGTCCTCCATTTGATGCAGGCCGCAGGCGGGGTCATGAAGGCGCAGAGGTCCGGCGGCCGAGTGATCGTCGTGGCGTCGACCGCTGCCGTGAAGGGCTTCAAATATACGGCCGCCTACTCGGCGTCCAAGCATGCGGTCCTCGGGCTGGTCCGTTCCGCGGCGCTCGAGTGGGCGCGAGACGGGATTACGGTGAACGCGGTGTGTCCGGGCTGGGTGGATACCGAAATCCTGGATGCGACGATCGCCAACATCGCCGACAAGACGGGCAACTCGCTCGAAGAGGCGCGTCAGCAGATCGAAAAGATGGTCCCGATGGGGGAGGTTTTGAAGCCGGAGGAAGTCGCAGGCATGGTCGAATACCTGGTCACGCCCGGCGCCCGCCACCTGACGGGGCAGGCCCTCGTGATCGACGGAGGAGAGACGTTGTGACCGCGCACGAAGTGATCAACCCGGAGGCGCTTGGCGCGCCGAAAGGCTTTTCGCACGGTATCCTGGCGGCGCCGGGCCGATTGTTGTTCGTGGCCGGACAGATCGGGATGGACGCCGACGGTCGCTATCCGTCCGATGAATTCGTTCCGCAGTTCGAGCGGGCGCTCGCAAACGTGCTCGAGGTGGTCAAACAGGCGGGTGGCCGGCCTCAAGACGTCTGTCGGCTGACGATTTACGCGACCGACAAGCGAGCTTACCTCGATTCGCTCAAGGCCGTCGGAGAGGCCTACCGGGGCCTCATGGGCCGCCACTATCCGGCGATGGCCCTGGTCGAGGTCAGTGGCTTGGTCGAGGACCGAGCGGTGGTCGAAATCGAAGCGACGGCCGTCGTCGCTGGGCCTAGCCGCTCCGAATCCGCCGACGATGACGACCCTACGGAGGCCAACCTTCCGGCGACCGTCCAACCCAGCACCGAAAGGAGCGATGGATGAAACCGATGGCCGACGGAATGACGCTGGAAATCGAAGACGGGATCGCCACCATCACCCTGACCCGAGAAGAGTCCCTCGGGAGCCTGACGTTCGACATCTATCGGCGGCTGGTCGACCTGTTCGCGGAGCTGGCGGACGTGGATGACGCCAAGGTCGTCATCATCACCGGGCGCGGGCGAGGGTTTTGCTCGGGTGGCGATGTGCACGACATCATCGGCACGCTGGTCACCTACGGTCCCCCTCAGATGACCGCGTTCGCCCGCATGACAGGTGACGTCATCCGGAATATGCGCCGGCTCCGAAAACCGGTGATCGCCGCCATCAACGGAACGGCCGCGGGGGCCGGGGCGGTCATCGCGCTCGCCGCCGACCTACGGATCGCTGCTTCCACCAGCAAGATCGCGTTTTTGTTCACTAAAGTGGGCCTGACGGGGGCCGACATGGGGGCGGCCTACCTTCTTCCCCGAGTCATCGGGGTGGCCAAGGCCACCGAGCTATTGATGCTCGGCGACTCGGTGCCCGCGGAAGAGGCCGTGCGGCTCGGGTTGTTCAACCGGGTCGTTGAACCGGGTGCCCTCATGAGCGACGCCCGAGCGATGGCGAGGCGGCTCGCCGAGGGGCCCTCATTCAGCCTCGGCATGACCAAAGAGCTGATCAACAACGGGCTGAGCATGGACTTGAGCTCGGCGCTCGACGCGGAAGCGCGCGCGCAAACGATCTGCATGCTCGCCGACGACTTCAAAGAGTTCTACGCGGCGTTCGTCGAGAAGCGAAAGCCCGTATTCAAGGGGACATGATGAGTCTGGATCAGGAGCGGCCGATCATCGATGCCGTCGGGCTTCCACTCGACCCATCGCTTCGTGATCTCGAAGCCCGGGCCCGGGTGGTCGTCGCCGAAGCGATCGAGCCGCGAGCCCACGAGGAGTCCGACGCGGCGGCGCTGGCGATGACCCGGGCCTTGGGGCACGCGGGCCTTCTGGACGCGGGCGTAGACCTCGACGTCCCCGCCCTGTGCGTCCTTCGCGAAACCGTGGCCGCGTCGTCGGGCCTCGCCGATTCGATGCTCGCCCTCCAGGGGTTGGGCTACGGGCCTATCGCCCTCGCCGGATCAGCCGCGCAAAAAGACCGTTGGCGAGAGCCCGTTCGCCGCGGGGAAGCGGTGGCGGCGATCGGAATCACCGAGCCTCAAGCGGGCAGCGACGTGGCGAGCATCGCCACTACCGCGGTTCGCGATGGCGACCAGTGGGTCATCAATGGCACCAAGCACTACATCACCAACGCGGGCATCGCCGACTTCTACGTGGTCATCGCGCGGACCGGCCCGGTCGAAGCGGGATCTCGGGGCCTATCCGCGATCATCGTACCCAAAGAAGCGGTGACCTCCGTCGAGCGTTACGCGCTCGTGGCTCCCCACCCGTGCGGCAAGCTCACCTTCGAAGACGCTCGGGTCCCGCTCGACAACCTGGTGGGTGAGGAGAACGGCGGATTCAAGATCGCCATGCGCACCCTCGACCACTTCCGCACCACGGTGGCCGCGGCCGCCGTAGGGATGGCCCGCCGAGCGCTTCGAGAGGCGACCGAACGGGCGAAGACCCGCGAGCAGTTCGGCCAGCCGATCGGCCGATATCAGCAGATCGCAGCCCATCTGGCCGACATGTGGACCGAGCTGCACGCGAGTCGGCTGCTCGTCTATCGGGCGGCGCACGCGTTCGTAGCGAACGACCCGGCGGCGGGTATCTACTCGTCGACGGCCAAGATGTTCGCGACCGAAGCGGGTCAGCGCATCATCGACCGCGGCGTCCAGATTTTCGGTGGCGATGGGGTCAAGCAGGGGACGACGGTCGAGCGGTTATACCGTGAGATTCGGGCTCTCCGCATTTACGAAGGGACGACCGAGATTCAGAAGATCGTCATCAGTCGAGGACTCCTAGGCTGACGACCGCGCCGAGGCCCGCGTGCAACTTTTTCAAGCGCTCGAATTGCGAAGGCGAAGAACGGGTCTATGAAGTTGAAAGGCAACCATGTTCGATAACCTCGAAGATCGCTTCAGCGAGGTCATAAAGAAGGTCCGAGGCCACGGCACGATGACCGAGGCCAACCTCAAGGACGCAGTGCGCGACGTGCGGCTAAGCCTGCTCGAAGCCGACGTTCATTTTTCCGTCGTCAAAGAGTTTGTCAAGGAAGTGAAGACTCGGGCCCTCGGCAAAGAGGTGCAGGCGTCCTTGTCGCCGGGGCAAGACTTCATCCGGATCGTGAGCGAAGAACTCACGAAGGTGATGGGCGAGCGCGCCGTCGAGCTCGACCTCAAGCAGAAGCCACCGGTCATCATTCTCATGATGGGCCTTCAGGGCTCCGGAAAGACGACGACCTGCGGCAAGCTCGCGCTCAAGCTGAAGGCGCTGGGGAAGAAGCCGCTCCTGGTGCCCGCGGACATCTATCGACCGGCTGCTATCGATCAGCTCAAGCGGCTGGCGGGGCAGGCCGGGGTCGACGTCTTCGACACGGTCCCTGGCACGCCGGTGGTCGAGATCGCGAAGGCGGCCCGCGAACAAGCCGACCGGCAGGGTCAAGACGTCATGATCGTCGATACCGCGGGACGGTTAGCGATCGACCTCGAGATGATGGAGGAGCTACGCGGAGCCAAAGAGGCGCTCGCTCCCCACTATAGCCTACTCGTCGTCGATGCCATGACGGGTCAGGATGCCGTGAACGTCGCGACCGAGTTCAAGGCGCAGGTCGGCATCGACGGCGTCGTGATGACCAAGCTCGACGGCGATGCCCGCGGGGGGGCAGCCCTATCGGTGCGCAAAGTGACGGGCGCGCCCATCTACTTTGCCGGGATGGGCGAAAAGATGGATGCCCTCGAGGTCTTTCATCCCGATCGGGTCGCGCAGCGAATCCTGGGCATGGGCGACGTCATGGGGCTCATCGAGAAGACCCAAAAGGCCTTCGACGAGAAGAAGGCCAAGAAGATGGCGAAGAAGCTCAAGAAGGCCGAGTTCACGCTCGTCGACTTCAAAGAGCAGATGCAGATGATCCGCCAAATGGGCGATATGAAGTCGCTGTTCGGCATGATTCCCGGGGTGAGTCAGGCCATGAAGAAGATGGGCGCCAACTCCCCCGACCCCGACAAGGAGCTGAAGCGCATCGAGGCCATGATCAACTCGATGACGCCCCAAGAGCGCCTCAATCCCGATGTTCTTAACGGGTCGCGTCGAAAGCGCGTCGCGGGTGGGTCCGGCACTTCGGTGGCCGACGTCAACGCGTTCCTGAAGCGCTTCAAGGAAGCCCGAAAGATGATGAAGAAGCTCAGCAAGATGGGACCGGGCGGGCTGAAAGGCCTCATGCGCGGAATGGGCGGAGGGGGCATGGGCCCGGGCAATCCGTTCGGGGGTCCTGGTAATCCATTCGGCTGACGGCCCCCGGTTGTCTTGAGTCGGTGCGCGTGGTGTTACCGGGATCATGACTGCGCGTTTGGAACTCGGTCGCAACGCCAGCCGAGAATCGCTGACTGTCAGGGCCGACCGGCTTCGTACCCACGCGGTGATCGTGGGCATGACCGGCAGCGGCAAGACGGGCCTCGGCCTGGTGCTGCTGGAGGAGCTGGTGGCTGCGGGTGTTCCGATCATCGCCGTCGACCCGAAAGGCGACCTCGGCAACCTCGGCCTCCTGTTTCCCCAATTCCGACCTGAAGATTTCGCGCCGTGGTGCGGTCAGCAGGATCCGGGCAAGGTGGCGCGAAAGTGGCAGGGTGGCCTGCTAACCGCCGGCATGACGGCCGACCGTGTGACGACGGTTCGGGAGCGCCTGGCGATGACCGTCTACACTCCCGGAAGCAGCGCGGGCGTCCCGATCGACCTGTTTGGGCTGCTGTCGGCGCCCCCCGCCGAGGTGGTCGCCGACGACGAGGCGCGAACGGCGGTCGTCTCGGCGGCCGTGTCGGGGCTGCTGGGGCTGGCGGGTCGCAAGGCCGACCCGGTCAAAGATCCTGCCCACGTGACCCTGTCGTTCATCATCGAACGGGCTTGGCAGGCGGGAGCCTCGCTCGACCTGTCGGGTCTCATTCTCCAGCTCGTCGATCCGCCCTTCGACAAGGTTGGCGTCTTTCCGGTCGACCGTTTTTTTGCTCCCGACGACCGCATGGAGCTGGCGATGGCCTTCAACGCGATCTTCGCCAGCCCTAACTTTCGAGCCTGGCGTCGGGGGGCGTCGGTCGACATCGACCGCTTCCTTGCGGACGGCGACCGCACGCCGGTGAGCGTCTTCAACATCGCCCACCTCGATGACCGACAGCGTCAGTTTTTCGTGTCCTTGTTGCTGTCGAAGCTCCTCGCGTGGAGCCGTCGCCAACCGGGCACCGAAGACTTGCGGGCCGTCCTGTTCTTCGACGAGGTCGCCGGATACTTGCCTCCGTATCCCCGTAATCCGCCGTGCAAAGATCCGCTCCTCACCTTGATGAAGCAGGCCCGGAGCGTCGGCCTCGGGGTGATTCTTTCGACTCAAAACCCCGTCGACCTCGACTACAAAGCCCTTTCCAACGCCGGCTTGTGGTGCATCGGGCGCCTCTCGACCGTTCAGGACCGCGAGCGTCTGCTCAAAGGCATCGACGGACGAGACCTCGACGGGACGGTCGCCGATCTCGGCAAGAGGGAATTTTTGCTCCACGAGATCGGTCGTGGGGAACCGACCACGTTCTCGACCCGCCACGCCATGTGTTACCTGCGCGGGCCGCTGACCTCGGTCGAAGTCGGCAAGCTCAACGCGTGGTTGGGCGTACAAGCGGTCGAGGACGGCCCCGAAGAACCTTCAGACCCGTCTCGGGCGAGAGGCACTGGGGCGTGGGTCGCAGAGGACGACGAGCCCGACCGCGATCTTTTGCCGGCGGCGCCGACCGTCCCGGGACTCAGTCAACACTTCCTCGATCCCCGAGTGGCCTTTTCGGCCCGGCTCGAAGGCGCGTTCGAGCGCGACGTCGGGCCGGCGCGGGGCGATGACATCACGGTCTATCGTCCTGCGCTCTATGCGGTTCTGAGGCTGCGCTTCGATGAGAAGCGGGATGGCTTCGTGTTGGACCATCACGAAGTACGCGTGTGGTTCCCGCTGGAATCCACTCGCCCCGGTCGGCCCCAGGCGGTGGAAATCCGCGACACCGACCTGGTGCTCCCGCCCAAAGACCGGGCCCGGTTCCACCCCCTCCCGACCTGGATGGACGAAGCAGGAGAGGTCAAGCGACTGCGTCGGGAGGTCATCGATGAGGTCTATCGGACCGAGACCCGGGGGCGATTCGCCAATGGAGCCCTCGGGCTCTACGGGCGCGCCGAGGAGACGCGGCGAGCGTTCGATGCGCGCTGCCGGGCCGAGGTCGAAGCCCGCATCGACGCCGCTATCGAGAAGCACAAGGAGCGGTTCGAGACGAAAGCCGCGCGCCTGGACGACAAACTGGCCACCAAGCGCGCCGAGCTGGTCGAGCGGCAGGGGGTCTCCCGCTCACGACAACTCGAGGAAGCCGTCAATGTCGGAGCCACCATCCTGTCGTTCTTCGGTGGCCGAAAAAAGAGCCTGACGTCCGTCGTGTCGCGCCGCCGCCAGACGACGCAAGCCGCGGCTCGGGTGAACCGGCTCCAAGGCGAAATCGCCCGCCTCGAGGAAGACGCGGAAGAGCTCGAGGCCGACCTTCGATCGAAGATTCAGGCCATTCAACACGACCAGGAGGCCCTTCTCGCCGAGACCGAAGAGCGGAGGGTTCGTCTCGAGAAGAACGACATCGACCTTTCGGTGTTCGGCGTACTGTGGGTTCCCTCGCACCGGCGCCTCTGAACGGTGTTTCGCCCCGAGCCGAACCCCAAGTTCTTATGGAATCCGTCGACACTTCAGTTCGATGGACATTCAGCGAGGGCCGACGCCGGCCGATGGTTCGGCGGCCGCCGAACCGGATGTATGCGTCCAGATGAGCCGGCGTCTGCTGGAACTCGGTCGGGTGGCGGAGGCGGCAGCGGCGGCGGAACAGGCGGTGCGCTGGGAGCCGACCTTGGCGGCCGCGTACGACCTGTTGGGTCATTGCCACCTGAAGCAAGGTAGATTGCGGGAGGCGATGCGAAACCACCTGGCGGCGGTGGAACGAGATCCCAACCTCTCGATGGGCTTTGTGAGCCTCTACCGTACCCTCTTGCTGATGCATCATACCCGGGAAGCGCGCCAGGCGGCGGAGACCGGAATACAAGAACTGGCGGAAGACGATTCACAAGTCGCCCGGCTAGAGTTTGGCTTGGCGCAGCTCGCGTGGCTGGAAGGACGACTGCTGGACGTCTCGGGGGCGCTCGGTCGAGCGCGGGCTCGGGTGTCGGAGGTCGGGCCCGAACGGGTGCGCGAACAATTCGCCTATCTTCAATGGCTCGTCGCGTTTCGACGGCTGCGAGCCCAGGGGCTGTATGACGGCCCCCCCCGCCGGGCGCTCTTCTTCGTGAGCGACGAGCACTGTTTCGGTCCATCGGAGACGGTCGTCCGATTCGAAGGGGAAGCGCGTCGAGTGCTATCGTGCCTGATTCCCAACGGACGCGCCCGACTTCTGCGCCCAGATGTCGACAACGAGGTCACGGCCAGTCTACGAGCGGTGGCGAACGCCATCCCCGAGAGGGAGACGGTGGTGTTTGGCTTCGGGGAGCTCGACTGTCGGTTCGCCGCCGAAGCGGATAACCCAAGCCGAATTTCGGCCTGGGCCGATCGCTACGTCGAGTTCGTCGCTACGGTCGCTGCGTCGCGGCGGCAGACGGCGGTCTTGTACGGGGTGCCGGCGCCGAGCCCGATCGCGCTACAGACCCTGACCGCGCCTGACCGAGAGCTTCGGATTGAACGGGTCCGCGTCTTCAACGACGGACTGAGGGCGGCATGCCGGCATCGTAAGCTTCGGATGCTCGATGTTCATGCCCGCACCGCGACCGTCGAGGGCGTCGCCGATGGTCGATTCTACGTCGACGCCCACCATTTGCATCCAGCGAGCCTGTTCACGCTGTTGGACTCAGCGCCCCGCCGAACCCTTCGCATTCATTCTGCTAGGGTTTAGCCCGATCCGTCTCCCACCGCGGTGAGGAGCCGGGCGGGCGTCGATAGTGGTCTGACCGGGACGGGCAGCAGCGTACATCACGCGATGGGCAAGCGATGCTCGGTTCAGCTCGAAGCTGATGCCCGTACCGGACTCGGACCGATATCCGACAATGCAATTTGGATTGCAGTCCTCGGTATCGGCAGCTCGGGTGCGCGAGGTCTTTCCGAATCACGAACGCGACCCTCTCGAAGCGCGGGCAGCCCTCGCATTCCTGCGGCTCAAGTTTCGAGTATCGGCAATCCCCCTTCTTCAGGGAGAAGAGTTCGGCGGCGGTCAGAGCATGTGGGACCGAGTCCGGGTGGAGTAGACCCGGATACCGGGCCACCTTCGGTGACCACTCTCTCTCGGGGACGTCCGATCGCGGTCGCGAGATGTCGGAGAACAACCTGTATTCCGGGCTTCTGGAGGCCCTACAGGTGGATACATCCGGTGTAGGTCCGCCGCAGTGCCGTCGTTTCGCGGTTGATGCGAAGGCAACAGCAGACCCAGATTTTGCCCTTCCCTGCATCAGGGGCTTCCTTCCCTCGCCCGGATCCGTAGAATGAAGGCTCGAGGCCTGAGTTCGGCGACATGAGATTGTCGGAGTGTCGACGGATTCGTTGTGAATCGTGAATCGCGTGCAGAAGATTCGGGATAAGAGACGGAAGGCGTATTGTCGCCATGGGTAGGAAGCTCTACGTAGGCAATCTCAATTATCGGACGACAGATGATGAGCTTCGTGAGATTTTCGGCGCCGACGGGCGTGAAGTAGCCGAAGTTGCCATCATTCTAGATCGGGAGACAGGGCGTCCCCGAGGCTTTGGCTTCGTCACGATGGCGTCTGATGAAGACGCCCAAAAGGCGATCGAAGCCCTAGACGGGCAAATGGTCGGGGGGCGTACGCTCAAGGTCAACGAGAGCCAGGAACGCCGCGGTCCCCCGCGGGGTCGGGGCGGACCGCGGGGTCCGCGCTCCAGCGGGCGCTTCGACGGCCCCCGGAGCGACCGTGGAGGCTACGACCGAGGCGACCGGGGTGGGTATCGCGATGGTGGTGGGGGCGGCTACCGCTCCGGCGGCTACCGCGATGGGCCCGACCGAGACCGAGAGGGTTCCCGCAGCGACCGTGGTGAGAGTCGTGAAGGCCGCGTTGGCTACGGCGGTAACGACTCTGGCTATCGGGGCGGGCCGCGCGACCGAGGCGATCGCGGATACGCGGCGCGGGACGACCGTGGCGGTGGCTACCGCGACGACCGTGGCGGTGGCTACCGCGACGACCGAGGCGGAGGCTATCGCGACGACCGGAGCGGTGGCAGCCGCGACGACCGGAGCGGTGGCAGCCGCGACGACCGGAGCGGTGGCAGCCGCGATGACCGCGGTTATCGCAACGATGATCGCGGCTCGAATCAGCGTGAGCACGATGGTCCCGTTCGCGAAGTTCTGCCGGATGAGTCTTCCCGCGGCGGAGACGGAGGCGGTGACGATTGGGGCCGCGGGCGTCGTCGACGCGATAACGATGGCGGTGGCGGCGGCGACCTCATGCCGCCTCCTGAAATGCTGCCCGACGAGCTACTGATGCGCGAAGGTCGCGGAGGCCGACGAGGGCGCCGAAAGAAGTCCAAAGAACGACATCGCGATGACTTCGATGATGAGTGGTAGCAATTGCTGACCATCGTCATTTTGCTTTCGACCCGGGTGCGTAACCGGGTGCGTAACTGTCTTCTCACTGGCGCGTAAGGCACGATGCACCGAGTGGTTCGCCTTACAAAAAGGCTGTGTCAATCCGGACTTCAGCCGCCGAACCCAACAATGGGGTTGCCATCCCGCCGAATCGAGGCAAAGTTCCCGCCGATTTGAACAGGGTGGGCACTGTGAAGAAGCCTTGGAGTTCAAGGTGGTCGCCACTCTGTCGAAATCAGGCGGCTAATCAAACATGCTTCGAGATATAGCGTTTCAGCGCATCTTCACCGGTCTGTTCGTTTACAATATCCTTTTTGAGGATTCCGAGCTGGACGACCGGTTCTTGGAGATCGACGAAAACTCCGATGTTCTTTCCATCACCGGGGCAGGGTGCGGTGTGGCCACCATGGTCAGTCGCCAGCCGCGGCGGATAGATGCGGTAGACATCAACAAGCACCATCTGGCGCTATCCGCGATGAAGATGACGGCCGCCCAGCGGCTCGAGGACTACGATACGTTCTACAGCCTCCTTGGGCGCGGCATGCATCCTGATCCCCGAAATACCGTTGGTCAGGTTGCCGAGCACATGCCGGCCTGGATGCAGCGCTACTGGGCTAAGCATTGGAATCGATTCACGCGGTCGCTCTACCTCGAGGGCCTGACGTCCAAGATGTTGACCGCAATGCGCCGGATGACCGGCGTCAACGCATCTTGGCTCATTCCGCTCGTCGACGAACCGGTCGAGGTGCGGCAGCAGGCGATCGACGATGTGATCACGCCGGTTCTGAACCGGCCGCTCGTAAAGATGTTGATGGAGTCGCCGGTGCAGTTACTGGCGCTCGGAGTGAACTATCAGCAGCGCGACCGCATCTTAGAAAGCGAACCGGACGACACGATCGTCGACTTCTTCGTGAGTCACCTGAAGCGGCTCGCGGCGACCGACCTCGCCACGAACTGGTTCGTGTGGTGGGCGATCACCGGCGCTTTCAACCATGACCGCCAAGACGCGGTTCCGCCCTACCTTCGGCGCGAGCGACATGAGGCCTCGTACGGAGCCTCCACCCAGCTCAACTTCCATCGGGGCAACATCTTCGACCGGCTTGATGCGGCGGGGCCCAAGACTTGGTCTCACTACACGCTCTGTGACGCCCCCGACTGGATGCCGGACGCCGTGCAGCGCAACTTGTTGGACGAGATCTTTCGCACCAGTCGAGACGGCGCGATCGTCTTGACTCGGTCGGTGGAAGAAGAGTCGTTCATCGACCGCATCGACGGTGGCCGGCGGTTCAAACTGATGGATGAGGCATCCACCATCTCGACGCTCGAAGACCGCAGCCGGCAGTATCGGCGGGTCGATTTCTACCGGGTGACCCATTGACGGCCACGACGCCCGATTCGCCCGGCGAGGCGGACGCTCGTTCACCCGACCGGGAAGCCCACCGAGCCTTCCTGAACCGGTACTACGGCGTTTCTCGATGGTTTTATGACCTCACACGGCGCTACTACCTGATCGGTCGAGAGGTCGCGCTCGAGCAACTGATCGCGCAGCGCAACTGGATGTCGCTGATCGAGGTTGGTCCGGGCACGGGTCGTAACCTGCGTAAGCTGCACCAGGCGCGGCCCGAAGCCCGGCTCGGGGGCGTCGAGGCGAGCGACGAGATGCTGGCTCATGCTCGGAGCAAGTGCCCGTGGGCAACGCTCGCGGGCGGATTCGCGGAGGACGCCGACCTGTCGGGGCTCCTCGGGGCGCCGCCCGACCGAATCTTCTTCTCGTACTGCCTGTCGATGGTTCAGGAGCCTCATCGGGCGCTCGAGCACGCGCGGCGATCGGTGGCCGCGGGCGGAGAGGTTTTGGTCGTCGACTTCGGGGATCTGGCGTCCTTGGGCAACGCCAAGCCTCTGTTGCGGCGATGGCTCGACCTCTTTCACGTGCATCCATTGCCGCCGGACATCGAGCCACTGGCGTTCGACGTCGAGCATGGTTGGGGGCGCTACTGGACCATGATGCGATTCAGTCCGCTTCGAGACGACGAGCCGCCGGCTGCGTAGCCTTCAGGATCAAGAGCGGTCAAGAGGTGTCAGAAGGTGAATCGACGGCCCACGAGGGCGAACGCGGATAGGTGAGGCTGGTCCACTTGCCAGTCGCCGACGTCGGGAGCGTAACCCGCACGCAGTTCGACCTGCCACGGACCCCATCGAGCGTCCGCGAACAATCCCACTCCGAGCGCGTATCCAAAGCTGTCGTCGTCTAGACGGAGGATATCGCGAATGAGCGCCACGTCGAGCTGCGGGCCCAACTCCAGATGCGCGCCTACCTTGACGGGCACCCGAAGCTGACCGGTGAGGTAGCGGCCGCTGAGAAACGCTGCCCACGGAAGCCCGGCGACGGGGACGACGTACGGATTGAGGCCGCCGATTCGAGCCCGCGTCAGATCGTCTTCGCCCCACCCCCAGCCGGCCCGTTCCATCAGCTCGATCCGCACCGGTCCCAAAGGCAGGCCCACCCCTGCCCACTGGCGGATGAAGAGAATCGTGCGTTCGGGCGTGTTGCGCTCCGGTAAGGGGCGAGGCGGAATCTCGTCGCCGAAGCCGCGCCCCCAGGGGGCGGCGTCCAGTCGGAAGTGGCCTTCGATCTCGACGCCAAAGCCCCAACCCTTCATGCGCCACTTCGGCCGATGGGCTTCGGTCAGGGAGGCATCATCATCGAAAGACCACACCGTCAGGTTGAGTTGCTGTTCAAAGACCCACGTCGAGGGAGGCAGGCCGAACGCATCGGTGTCGTCGTTGAAAGCGAAGAACCAGCGTCGAGCGGTGGTCCGGGCGCCCAAGAATAAGCCGTCGACGGCCTCGACCTTGGTGTGGACCGTGCCCGCGAGATAACTCGCCGAGAATCCGAACTCGGGAATTCTCACGCCGCGGTCATAGAAGTTGGGCAGCACGCCGGCGAAGCCCAGCTGTCCCTTCAGATGCGCGCCCCAGCACCACGCGGGTTGAGGACACACCCGGTCCACGCCCAGCGTCAGGGTGTCGGTATTGTAGGTGGCGAAGGCATCACCGAAGGGCGCTCGCCACCGCCAGCCGACGTACGCGATGCCCTGGCCAAAGCGCGAGTCGAGACCTTCGGGGGCCGGCCAGGTATCGGCGGCGATGAAGGCGTCGATGACATGGGCCGGCCGCTCCGGGGCTGGGGCGGTCGCCCGCGTCGATGGGGCGGTCGTCGTCGCCAACGAAACGGGGGACGACCAAACCGCCTGGGGAAGCGACGCGCCCCAGGCTACGAAAAGGCTCACCACGACTGAGGTCCGCACGGCCGAAGCTGACCACAAGGCGGCGGGTGCGCCGAGGTGAAATCGACCACCACCGTGTCAATTTTCACCCTATCGATCTTGGTCGGCGGATGACCAATATTTGGTCTGGGACTTGCTCCAAACCCGGCATGCAGTCAGGACAGAAAGGGATGACGACTCAACGGCGAATCGCGGTGCTGCGGGGTGGGACGAGCGCGGAGCGGGAGGTCTCACTCGAGAGCGGGCAGCAGGTTCTGAACGCGTTGGGCGAGGCTGCCTTGGACGTCCGGATCGAGGCCGACGGTCGATGGACGTTGGACAACCGAACGATGGCCACCGTAGGCGAGGCGCTCGACGCGCTCGTCGCCCATACTGAAGTCGCCTTTTTGGCCCTGCACGGAACTTTCGGCGAGGACGGCACGGTGCAAGGGCTGTTGGAAGCGATCGGCGTTTCGTACACGGGTTCGGGGGTCGCCGCGTCGGGGCTCGCGATGGACAAGGTTCGCGCCAAGGCGATCTACCGCGACGCCCAGCTTCCAACGGCGCCGGCAGTGGCCGTCTCGCCGCATCGATTCGACGGCCAGCAAGAGTCCTTGGCCGACGAAATCGAGGCCGTGGTCGGGCTGCCATGCGTGGTCAAGCCTGCTCGGGACGGGTCGAGCTTTGGGGTGTCGTTTCCCGCCGATCGCGGAGCGCTGCTGTCCGCCATTGAAAAGATGGTCTTGGAGGGGCGGGTCGTGCTTGCCGAGCGCCGGCTCGCGGGCACCGAGCTGACCTGCGGGGTGCTCGAGTACGACGACGGACCTCGGCCGTTGCCGGTCACCGAGATCGCACCCACCGAGGGCTACGCTTTTTTCGACTACGAGGCGAAATACACTCCCGGCGCGACCGACGAGATCACGCCGGCTCGGATTCCCGATGAGCTTCGCGACGAAGTTCAGCGACTGGCGGTACGGGCCCACGAAGCGCTCGGATGCCGTGACATGAGCCGAACCGACTTCATCGTCGACTCGGGGCGCCCGTGGTTGCTCGAGACGAACACGATTCCCGGTCTCACTCGGGGCTCGCTTCTTCCCCAGGCGGCGGCCGCGGCGGGACTCGATTTCACCCAGCTGGTCAACCATCTGGTGTCTCGAGCGAGGACCCGGGTTCGTCGCTGACGGGTGACTATCGCTTCAGATTGACGGTTTCGGAGAGCAACTCGTCGGCGGTGGTGATCGTTCGGGACTGTGCCTGGTAGCCCCGCTGATCGGTGATCAGCTTGACGAACTCCTCCGACAGATCGACGTTCGACTGCTCGAGCGCGTTGCCCCGCAAGGTGCCGCGTCGGCCTGAACGGGGAAAGCCGACCACCGGATCGCCGCTGTCAGGGGAGGGGGTAAAGAACGCCCCACCGACCCTGCGGAGGGCGTTTTGGTTGCCGAAGTCGGCCAGGGCCAAGCGCCCGACGGTCACCTCCTGGCCGTTGTAGTAAGTGCCGATGATGGTGCCGTCTTCATTGACCTGCATTCCGACGTAGTTGCCCGCTTGGTACCCGTCCTGCGAGATGCGCTTCACGGTCGAGTTATCCGCGCTGCCGTCGAGGCTCAGCGAGGTGTTCGTCGAAGCGCCGAAGCGAATGTCGAGGGCTTGACCAGCCGCCGCGCCATCGAAGTCGACCGTATGCGAAGAGCCGGTTTCGGTCACCAGAACGCCGGCCGAATCGAAGGTCAGCGACCCATTGGCGATTACCGTGCGCTCGGGGGGGGAGGTCGCACCGGTGATCTCGGAGCTGGGGGCGGTCATGTTCCAGGTCCACTCATCGTCGGTACTCCGGGAGAAGTAGATCGTGACCTGACGAGGAGTGCCCTTCGAGTCGTAGATGACGATGTCTTGACTGAGGGCCGAGGTGTCGCCGGGGTTCGCAACGTCAAAGGCGGCTGGCGTTGCTCCTTCGAGCGGATACCCATCGAAGTTGATCTCGAGGTCGATGGACGATGTGATCCTTGGTTCGATGGACCGGTCGATTCGGAGGTCTCCAAGTCGGCTGCTGATCGTCCCCCCGTTAGCCGGGTAGCCCTGAACCCGGAGTCCGGTGCCGGTCGATAGGTAACCTTGGCTGTCCAACTGAAATCGACCGGCCCGGGTGTAGTAGGTGCCTTCGACGCCGCTGTGCGCACCGTTGACGACGAAGAAACCCCGGCCCGAGATCGCGATGTCTTCCGCTTTGGGACTATCCACGATCGGTCCCTGATGGAAGAGCTTCTCGATCTGGGCGATACGAGTCCCTCCACCGAGATCGCCGACCCCCAGAATAGACTGATTCAGGACGTCTTCGAAGATCGCCCGGGAGCCTCGATAGCCCACTGTATTGAGGTTGGCGATATTGTCGCCGGTGACGTTGATCGAACGTGCGGTCGAAGTCAGGCCCGACAGGCCCGTGTACATCATTCCTGAGATTCCCATGCTGACCTCCTGGTTGCTGGCTGATCCGTTGATTAAGGGGCGAGAATTTCGACGACTTCGGAGGGGTCGATGCGCAGCACCGACCCCGACATGAGCTTGGGCGAGCCGCCTTCGAAGGTGACTCCGTCGACCCGGTTGACCGAATAGGTGCGGATACTCATGTCGACCATTTCGTCTCCGCTGTATCCAGTGACGCTGAGGACTTCGACCGTAGGGCCGGTGAGGCCATCGAGAGTGACATCGTTGTCGCCCGCCCGAACGTTGGATATCTCCGTCGTCTTCGTCAGGCCGCCGTCATTGTACTCGACGACCATCCGCGGTGCGGGAGCGCTGGTATTGATGCGAAAGCGCGCTTCGCCGTCGTCGCTGACCGCGGCCTGGTTGGTCTGATAGACGACCGTCTTTCCGACCAGATTGACGTTTTCCAGACTGAGCCCGGTCGCTTGCAACATGGCCAGCGACTCCACGCCGTCGTTGAGCTGAGCCATCTGCTCCAGCGAGGTGAAGCTCGCGAGCTGGCCCAGGAATTCGCTCGGGTCCGACGGGTCGAGGGGGTTTTGGTTCTGAATCTGCGCTATCAGTAGCTCCAAGAAAGCGTCCTTGCCGAGCTCGGACGCCGGCTCGGCCGATTCGGCTAGTCCCGGTGCGCCGGGGCTTGGACTAAGGTTGGCGACCGACAGTTCACTGGTCACGACGGTTGTCCTCTCCTGGAGACTTGGCGATCGGTTGAACCCTGTCGGGTGGCGGTGACCGGTTCTTCGTACGGCGGAGGCATAACTTCAATGGATACCTCGGCGACCTCGACCGGGAAATGAGTCACCGCGTCGCGGATTTCGGGGAGCCACCGGCGAAGTTCTTCTCGCAGAGAGCCCTGGGCGACCAGGAATGCGATCCGATGCTGACCTTCGGCGGTCGGTTCGATGGTGAGGCGGACGCCACCGTCATCGCCGCCGATGTCGAGGTTGAGTCGACGGCCCCAGACGCGATTCTCCCGTTCGGCGTTGAAACGTCGCGTGGCTTCGGTCAGGAGTCGTTGGGCCTCGGCTCGGGCTGACCTCACCGGTGCGGCATCCGCGTCGACGTCGGCGAGCTGCGAATCGAAGCTCTGCGCATCGAGGCCCGGGTCTCCGGATTCGGGAGGTAGCGGCTCGACGACCGTCGTCGGGGACCGCTCGGCCTCTTGGGACGCGGCCCGAGGCGCCCGGACCGGGTGATGATCCGCATCTTCAAGATCCATCGCCTGGACTGCGGACTCCACATGGTCGGCGCGCTCGGGACGGTTAGGGTGGCGGGGGGTCGCCTCGCTTGATCCCCAGACGGGTTTCGGCGGGGCGGCGAGGCGCGAGACGCCGTCTTGGGCCGCCGCCCGAGCACCGCCCTCGGGGCTGGTCTCCAGGCCGATTGCGGGATCCAGCGGACCGCTCGTTTCAGGCGAGGTGAAGCTCGATGAGTCGCCTGAACCGTCCGGCGACGACGAGCGGACCGATCGAGCCGCCCTCTCCATCAGCCAGGGCGGCCGGGATGTTTCGGCGACCGGTGCATTGAGGCGCTGGGATTCACGGAGCAGGTAGCGGGCGACGTTCTCGACATCAGAGGTGTCGACCATCGCTTCTCCCCACACCAACCCGTTGACCTTGTCCGACGGAATCGTATCGGCCTGCTCCCAAGATATCCGGTCGACCTGCACGGAAGGCGTTCGACCGACCTCCGCCAAAGGTGTCGCTCCGGACTCGAAGTCCTGCACGATCGGCTCGGGCCCATCCAAGACGACGGGTCCGAGATCGCCCACGAGGACCTGCTCAGCGGTGACCATACTCGTTGAAGCCTCGTTCCCCGCCGGCAAGAGAGGTAGCGCAGAGGGAATCGCGACCAGACGCCCGTTCGACGGGACTTCGACGTAGGGCAAGGCGTCCGATTCGGATGACAGCTCCGTCTCGGCTTGCTGTAGGGCGTCGCCAAAACGCCCGTCGACAACTCGGCCCGAAGAGCGGAACTCACCGGGGTCGCCGACGCTTTGGGGGTTGATCGGTACCAGTACGGCGTCGAGAAGATTCATCATATTTAAGGTATGTCCGGCTCAGTGACGCGGCCTTCGCGGGGGAGAGGGCGGCCATGATCTTCGAGGCCTGGCGGACGCGTACGCCCTGCAGGATCGTGGAGGCCGTAGGTTCGTCGAGTTTGCTCAGATAGGCTGCCGCCTCCGGTGCGGGCATCTTTTCGGTGAGTTTGATGAGGCGTACCATCTTATCATTCAAGATGGTCTTCCGGAGCGCTTCGGTCTTCTCTAGGATCGCTTTGTTCTCGTTGACGACCTGCTTGAGGGCTTCGATCCGAGCATCGATGGACGCCTCCGCCACCGACAAGTCGGATTTCATCTGTTCGAGCTCCGCCCGCTGCGCTTCGAGGGCCCTTCGCTCCTGGCGAACGGCTTCGTACGGCGTGGTCGGAGGAACCGACGCCTCTACCCGCGGAGGTTCCGGCGACTCGATGGTCGAATCCGATGCGCCGGCGGGTGCAGCGTACGCCGGCGTGCCGGCAGCGAGCAGGGTGACCAGCCCGATCGTCGTTCCGATTCGGTTGCCTTTCACGATGCCCCCTACGATGCCCCTTCGGGACCGAGCACTGCCCTCAGAGCGCCGAGGGTATGATCCAACGAACGCCGCTGGTGTCGGTCCTGTCGAAAAACGTCGGACATGCCAGACTGAAGTTGAATCGCGCGATGAAGTTCCCGGTCTTGGCTATCGGTATGCATCCCGAGCTGAATCAGTTCTAGGTTTGACTCGTACTTGGCCAGAGTCCGCCGTACCTCATGGGCGATCCGGCGGTGTTCCTCGTCGGTGACGAGGTGTGCGACTCGCGACAGCGATTTGAGGACGTCGACCGCTGGGTATCGGCCGGCCTCGGCGATGGCTCTGGAGAGCACCAGGTGACCGTCCAAGATTCCGCGCGCGGCGTCGGAGACGGGTTCGGTGAGATCGTCGCCGTCGACCAGCACGGTGTAGAACGCGGTCATCGTCCCGGGGCCGTCCGCGTTGCCGGCGCGTTCGAGGACCCTGGGCAGGGTCGAGAAGACCGAGGGCGGGTAGCCTTGCTTGGTCGGAGGCTCTCCGGCCGCAAGTCCGATTTCGCGTAGGGCGTGCGCGAGCCGGGTGAGTGAATCCATCATCAGTACGACCTGGCGGTCCCGGCTTCGAAAGAACTCGGCGAGCGAAGTGGCGAGCAGAGCGGCCCGGACGCGGAGGATCGGTGCTTGGTCGCCGGTCGCGACCACGACGACGGATCTTTTGAGACCTTGGTCGCCCAATTCGTGTCGTATGAATTCGGGTACTTCTCGGCCCCGCTCGCCGATGAGGGCGATGACGTTGACGTCGGCCTCGCAGTAGCGAGCCAGCATGCCCATCAGCGTACTCTTACCCACGCCGGGCCCCGCGAACACGCCGACCCGCTGGCCGCGGCCGACGGTCGTCATCGCGTCCAGGACGGAGACTCCGGTCCACAATGGCGCTTCGATCGGGGTTCGATTCAGCGGATTGGGGGCGGCCCGATAGAGGGGGACGTGCGTGCCTCCCTTCAGGGGGGGGCCTCCGTCAAGCGGGCTGCCCAATGCATCGACGACCCGGCCAAGATATTGGTCGGAAACCATCTGCTCGTCGCAATGGCCTTCGGGAAGGACGGGATCTCCGGGCGAGATGCCCCGCGCATCGGCGAATGGAGCGAGCACGGTTTCCCGCTCGCGAAAGCCGATGACTTCCGCGAGGATGCCTGGTGCACCGCTCGCACCGGCGACTCGAAAGATAGAGCCCGTCCGAGCGCGCGGGAGCACGGCCTCGATGGTGTTGCCGCTTACTCTGGTCACCCGGCCCCCGATCGCCGGGGTCGTCGCGTCCAAAGCTCGTTTGCAGGCGGAAAGGTCGAGCGGCATGAGACCGTCCTAGTCTGCGGACGAAAGCCCGAGCTCCTGCTCGAGGGCGTGCGTGTACTGCTGCAAGCGGTTATGGACCCGCTCGTCGAGGGTTTGATCCCCGGAGTGGACGATGAGGTCGCCCACGGAGAGGTCGGCCTTACTCTCCACCTCGAAGGGGCGCTCTGGGAGCATCTCGCTTAGGGCGTCCGAATGATTGCGCCAGTGCTTGGCGGTGATGGGGTCCACGACGATTCGCAATGGTCCCTGGTCATCGGCGGCATCGATCAGCTCTTGAGCGGCGGCGATGAGTTGGTCGGGATCGACTTCAACCGACTTGCGGAAGAGTCGTTCGGCGACCATCAGGCCCAGTTCGAGCGCCTGCCGGCTCGCCCGTTCATCGAGCTTGGTCGCGGTCTCATGCAGGAAGAGCATCGCGCCCTCGAGCTGTTCGGCGAGCCGCTCGAGTCGCTCATCGGCAGCTTTTTGACCCTCTTGCTGACCCCGCTCGAAGGCGAGCTGCTCCCGGCGGTCGGCCTCCGCGGGGTCGATGCCGGACGTCGTCGGCAAAGGGACCGGTGCGGGCGAAGGTGAGGCCTCCGAAGATGCTGGAGTCTTGGAAGCGGCGGATGATGTCGGGGTCGATACCGATGGTGATGCGGCCCCGGTCACCGCGTCCTCGAAGGCGAAGACGTGGAGCTGACCGTTGCCATCCGCATTGCCACGAAAAACGCTGACGGCATCGCGGCCCACAGCCCCGCCGTCGAAGATCCTCTTGGCGGACCTAGACCATCTCATCTGCGCCTCCCTTCGCGATTTCGATCGTTCCCGCCTGTGAGAGGGCGAGGGCGGTCTTCACGATTTCGCCCTGCGCCCGCTCCACTTCACTGAGCCGGACCGGCCCGCGGCTTTCCATTTCTTCGACCATCATCTCGACCGCGCGGGCCGACATGTTCTTGAAGATATGGTCCTTCAGTTCGTCGCCCGAAGCCTTGAGCGCGAGCACGAGCGTATCGCGCTCGACCTCTTTGAGGAGCGTTTGCACCCCGCGTCCGTCGATGTGGACCAAGTCGTCGAAGACGAACATTTGACCGCGGATCTCTTCGGCCAAGTCTTCGTTGTTCTCCTCGATATCGCGCATGATGGCCTGCTCTCGCGACTTGTCCATACTATTGATGACGTCGGCGACCATCGAAACGCCGCCGACCTTGCGAGTGACGCCCTCGCCACCCACTCGGAGGTCGGAGAGGATGGCTTCTTCGATGAGTTTGATGACGTCGGGACTGACCTGATCGATGTTCGCCAGCCGCAATAGAGCGTCGCCTTGCACCGACTCCGGCAGCGCTCCGAGCACCTCGGCGGCGCGAATCGCCGGCAAGTGAGCGAGGATCAGCGCCACGGTCTGTGGATGCTCCTTGCGGATCAGGTTGGCGATGGTTCGCGAATCGATATCCGCCAGAGTGTCGGCCAGGCCGCCGCCGTCACCCAAGAACTCTTTGGCCTTGTCGGGACCCAGACTCCGTTGAGCCATCGAATTGACGAACGCGGCCCCCCCCTTGAGCGCCATACTGGTTCCCTCGATCTGGTCGAGGAAATCCTGGAGGACCAGGTCGACCTCGTCCGGAGCCAGGTGCGACACGTTCTTGGTCGCCGCCGACAGGAGCCGCATCTCGCGGCGTGATAGCTTCCGAAACACCTGGGACGCCTCGCTCTCCTCAAGGTGCAGGAATAGGACCGCAGCTTTTTCCGAATCCGAAAGGGGGCTCGATGGCATTGTCGCTATCCTTTCTGCGGGGTCGTGCTCAGCCAGCTCTTGATGACTTCAGCGGTCGCGGGCACGTTCTCTTGGGTGATGAGTCGTACTCGGTCTCTCAGGGATGGCTCTGACTCCTCGGGCTCTTCGTCCGATTGAGGACCGTTGGCCGCGGCCCGCTCGGCCTCGGCTTCGGCCTCTCGACGCCGACGTCGCTCGGCGGAGTACAGCGCACCGGCAACCAAAGCGAATCCTACGAGCACCACGAGGGTTGTGGGCAGCCACGAAGGAATCTCGGTCGGCGGCTCACCGGGCGGTTCGATGACCGCGAGCGTCGACGCGCGGACGAAAGGTTGAAAACTCAGCGTGACGGTGTCTCCGCGCGAAGGATCGAACGCCACCGCGTCGCGCACTAGGGCGAGAAGCATCTCGTCGTTGGGCCGAGGGGGCAGGTCGGAGATCTCGACTTGCGGGACCTCAGGATCCGGCACCTTCACCGCGGGGGGATCGCCGTCGGGCTCAACTTCGGACGGAGGGGTTGCGAACGCGGCTGCATCCACAAGTACCGCGACGGACATTCGCTGAATGTCTCCGATCGCGTGCTTCGTATGCCGAACCACCTTGGGAACCGCGAAGCTGGTATCGGTGATGTCCCGAGCCTGATTGGACCGGGAACCGCCGCCGCCGGCCGTCGCCGGGACGCCCTGGGGGATGTTTCCCGGCGCTCCCGCGACCGTCGGCGGCCGTTGACGCTGGGCGCGCGAGTTCTCGCTGGTTTTACGCTCGGTCAGGACGGTGGCGTTGTCCGGGTCGTACTGCTCGGCGGTCTCTACGACCCGGTTCAGGTTCATCTTGGTTCGGACTTGCACCCGAACGCGACCAGGGCCGACGACCGGTTCGAGCAGGACGCGGATGCGGTCGGCAAGGTCGTCTTCGGTTTCTCGCTGCAACGCCAGGGCTTTCGTATTGAGTCCGAGCTCGCTGTCGTCCTCGGATGGGGCGAGGGTGCGGGCTTCGTGGTCGACGACGGTGACCGAACCGCTGGTAACGCCGTAGCGATGAGCCGCCTGCGCGACGAGGTGCTTGAGACTCATGGCCCGCTCTTTGGAGAACGAAAAGCCCGGGCGAATCTTGACCACCACCGATGCGGCGCCTTTTCGCTTGTTGCGGGAGAACACGCTGTCGCTGCCGGGTGAGATATGGACCTCGGCCCGCTCGATGGCGGTCATCGAGGAGATATCCCGGGCCAACGAACGTTCCAGGCTTCGACGCACCTGCTCCCGCTGTTGAAAGTCGGTGGCCAGCAGACTGGTCTCCAGCGCTTCGGGGACTTCCGGGCGAACGCTAACCCCCGAGGCGGCAAGGCTCGCCAGCAGGTCGCCGCGGCGAGCGCGAGGGACCAAAACCTGCGTACCGCTTTCTACGACCTTGAATTCGAGGTTTCGCTTTTCGAGTTCGCCCGTGATGCGTCCGACCTGCTCGAGCGACATGGGTTGCTCGGAGAGCGCGATGAGCTCTCCGCCCGCGCCCCCCGTCCATGCATAGGTAGCGCCGACCAATACCAGGATGATGCCGACGACTAAGGTCGCGCGGACCAGGGGGCTAGAGTCGCTCCAGAACCCTCGTACACGAGCAACGATGTTGTTGAGGGCCTCCATGGTACGTCACCTAGGGCGAAAGATATATCGGCCACTACATGCGCAAATTCATGAGCTCACTGTATGCGTTCACCAACTTGTTCCTTGTTTGAGCAAGCAGGCGGAACTTCAAGTCGGCCTTGGCCAGAGCGATCATGGCCTCGTGAGGCGCCGCGTCTCCGACCAGAGCATCGGCCGCGGTCTTGTCGGCTTCGTGAAGACTACCTCGAACGTCGCTGATCGCGTCTTCGAGAACTTCTCCGAAACTGACCGACCCAGAGGTGCTCACGTCGCCAGCGTCGGAGCGGGCGATCTGCGGCGTGGGGAGAACACCCTCGACGTCGATCGGGTTCATCCGGTCCTTCCGATGCTCAACGCGCGCCGAGACATGTCTTGAATGCCCGAAACCACCGCCAGGTTGGCCTGGTAGGAGCGCATGCTCGTGATCATGTTGACCATCTCCTCGACGGCATTCACATTGGGGTACGCGACGTAGCCTTCGACGTTGGCGTCGGGATGGTCGGGATCGTACTCTAGTCGTGGCGGGGCCATATCTTCCACTACCTCCGATACGGTCACCGTCGTGACGGGCTGGCCAAGCTCATCCTGCAGAATCTGGCCGAAGTTGTCGCGGGCTGCTTCTGCAACCAAGACCGCATCTCGCCGCCGGTACGGTCCTATCTGGCCGTCGACTCGGGTCGTTTGAGCGTTGGCCAGATTGGCGGATACGAGATCCAGTCGGGTCTTTTGCACGGACAGCGCGCGGCCGGCCAATTCGAGGCTCGTGAACACTGATTGCGTCACTAGCGGCCTCCTTCGTCGATCGAGTACCGCATCAGTGCGATCCGACGACTCATGACCTCGGTTGCGAGCTCGTGAAAAGTTCGATTGCTCGCAAGCCGGGTGACTTCTTGATCCAGGTCGACCTGCCCTCCATCGAGACGAGGTCTACCCAAGGGACGTTCTTCGGCCGCCAGGAGATTGGTGGCGGTGGCAGCGGTCGCGTCGCTGGCGAGCTCCCGGCGGAGCGCATCGCGAAACTCGAGGTCGCGAGGGACGAAGTCCGGAGTATCGACGTTCGCGACATTCGCGGCCAGGAGCTCATGGCGACGGCTCGATAGGTCCAAGGCACGTTCGAACCAGGGTTGGAGTCGGTCGCCGAGCATATTCATGATCGAAGGCTCTTTTTGATGTGTGGACGCGCTTCTACGCTGAAATATGACAACCGAGCAGCCAGCTCGGGCTCCAGGTTTTGGTTCTGCTGTCCGACCGCCTGCAGCACGACGACCCGCGGAATCCGTTCGTGCTTGAGACGTCCGTGGAGGCGGCTCTGATCCAACTGCTCGAGGACCCGGTGCAGGTTTAACTGCATTTCTCGTGGCCACGCCTCTACGCGATGCAAGGCCCAGGTTCCGAGGGCCTCGGTGTTTCCTTCGTCGGTCGATTCGAGCACCACCCGGAATAGTCGTTCAGCCTGCTCGGGATGTCGACACTGATGGACGGGTTGCCCGTTTCGTCGTCCAAGCTTGTGTAGCCGGTCGACGATATCTCCGCCGTGCGTGTCTTTTGCTCGAATGAGTACCGGGGAATCCGATAGCGCGACGCCGCGGAGTGCGGGGTCGAATTTATGAAAACCGGATTCTTGGGCAACGGCCAATAAATGGCCGTTCACATGCAGCGCTACGCCTTCGCCCTTGGGATTGCTATCATTCATCGCCGTTGCTCCTCGGTTCCGCTCCCACTGAATCCTGACGACCGATGGCATCGAGACGCTTCCAAACAGAGTCGTCATCGCGCAACTGTGCATCGATGCGAATTCCTCGCTTCGTGCTCCAGTAAACCACTCGGTCGCTCAACAGGTCCTGGTGACCAGTTTTCCGGAGAGCTTTCAAGAGTCGTTCCAGGTTGGACGCGTTGCATTTGCGTACACACAACGACAGAACGTTGACGCCAACGCCACGGGTCTCCAGGGCCGGGTGCCAAGGGGCCCGGAGAGCCGAGAGAAGGCTCAAGGCCGCGTCGTCGGCCCGTCCCAGGAGATACAGTGCTTCGGCCTGGAGCACCGAGTGCATCGTCTTGGGGTCTCCGCGCGGTGTCGACTTTTCGGCGGACTGCAGGGCGCTGAGGGCTGCGACGCCATTTTGCTGACGGACCCGTAGTTCGGCGTGCAGCATGGTCGCCCGCCAGATCAGCTTGGAGCTCGAGCGCACCTCGAGAAAATGCTTGAGCACGATCTCAGCCAGGTACAACTTGTCGGACTTCAGGTACGTATCGGCGAGGGCGAGGGTGGCTCGTTCTTGCTCTTGGGTCTTCGAGGATCTTTGAAGCGCGCTACGATTGAGCTGAGCTGCCTGTTCGTGAAGTCCAACTTCGTTCAGGGCTTCCGCGACCATCATGAGGGTGGGAGGAGCCAGGGTCTCGCGACGGCTGGCAAGGCGACTTTGGTACAGCTTGTGAAGTCCCTGCCAATCACGGTTGCGAAAGAGACGCCCGACCGCCTGGGTAGCGATCTCGGTCCGCAGCGTATCGAAACAAGATCGGCTCAGCCATCGGTCTTCATGAAGGTCTTCGGCTGCTTCGAGGAGTTGGTCGGCGTAGGCAAAGTCGTCCCGCAGCGCCGAAAGATGGGCCATGGCGAAGCGTGCTTCGAGCGCTTGACCAGGGCAGATCGGATGATTGATGACGTCGGTCACGCGCTGTTCCAGCGCTTCGCGGTCACTGCTATCGAGAAGGATCCTGCGGAGGCGGGCGAGACTGGCTAGGCAATCAAGCCGCTCGTCGACTCGATCGTAGTATCGCTCGGCCTTCTTTTGAAAGCCTGGAGCCTTTGAGCGAACGGTCAGGTCGCCGAGACGGAGCATGGCGTGCGTGCGGATTTCGAAGTTTGGGCTCGTTGCAGCGTACTCAAAGAACTCGGTCGCTCTTTCCGGAGATTCGGAGGCGAGGGTGAGCTCTCCCCATCTGAGCATCAGCTCGCCGAAGAGGCTGGAGCGCGAATCTTCCGCTCCGCTGCTCGGGCGGCTCACCGCAAGGGGGAGGTCTGGCTCGGTGGCCGGACCAAATGCGAGCATCCGGATTTGGCTTGCATCGCGAATCAGGGGGGACTTCGTTCGATCGAGGAGCGCGCGCAACAGTCCTCTTGCGGTGCCTTGTTCGTTGCGGGCGATCAACAGGTCGCTCATCAGCAGGCCGCGGTAGGGGGTCAGGCGCGGACTGTTCTGAATTCGATCGGTCGCCAACAGAACGCCGGCTTCGGGCGTGAAACCGGTACGGGTCAAGACGGCGGCGGCAACGAGGGCCGTGTAGCTATACGCATATTGATGCGAAGCCCAACGATCCTGTTCGCTGAAGCGATACGCCCACTTCTGAATGGGGCCCAGCGGTTCGTTCCTGACCAGCCGACGTGCGGCGACGCGTGCGAAGAGATAGTCGCTACAGCGTCCATCGGGGACCTTCGAGGTCAACGACTTGATATTCGATATCTCGGGCGGTGAATGATCATCGAGCATCTTTAGTACTCGGATGACTGTCGGGTACCGACGGCACGGATGGCGACGGGGCCGGCTCGGCAGAACGACCGGAAGCGGTCTTCGGGGAGGGGAGTCCGGGATACGGCCAATGAGTTGATGCGCGGGCAACCCAGGCTCGTATTCTCGGGCCGTCAAGAGAATCGAGAAAGTACCCCGATGACGTCGCAACATGCGCACTCGCACCGTGAAGGCCTCGCTCGCCAGATAGAGGGCGACCCGCAGGGTATCGTCGACCAGTCCGAGTCGTTCTATTCCGATCAGGGCCGGGCCTGTCTGGGACTCGAGGACACTTAGAATATTTCGCGGGGGATACCGTATGGAGAGGATCGCGACGCGATCACCCGGCTGCAAGACGACGCGGGCTCGCGTCTTAGACCGCCCCTTGACGGTGACAATCTGCTTTGCCGGAGGCTCTCGGGCGTCCACCGAGCCAGGCCGGGCAGCGACCATCAGTCCCGCCGCCAGCAGCGCGAGCCACCGCTTCATCGAGGGTGTCTATCGGCGCGTTCACTTGATCGAGAAAGTGAGCCGTCGGATTGGCGGGCTAATCGTCGTCGGGTGTTTCGGTCGAGAAGCGCGACGTGGGTGAGGCCTTTTTCTCGCTATCGATGTCCAAGCGATTGCACATCTCGATGAGCGTCGTTCGTTTGAGCCGGAGCCGTCTGGCCGCCTGGGTCTTGTTGCCGTCGCATTCGTCCAACGCACGAATGAGCATGTTGCGCTGATATTTTTGTACGGCCAGCGCCAAACCTTCTTCTGGGAGTTGACCGTTGTCGTTGCCGGGCGGGGTTTTCAGCTCGACTTGAACCGGGGCGTCGACCGCCTCCGGCTCTCGGACGGCCTCTTGAATTCGCTTGGGTAGCATATCAGGCGTGATTTCGACCGCGTCGTGATGCATCACCGTAAGGAGCTTGACCAAGTTTTCGAGCTCTCGAATGTTGCCCACCCAACGGTACCGCCGCATGGCGGCGAGGGCTGCATCCGAGAATGGCGGGCAGCTTGCGCTGGCTGAACTCCATCGGTCCCGGAAGTGCCCGATCAGAATCGGAATGTCATTTACCCTATCACGCAAAGGGGGGATGGTGAGCTTAATGACATTGAGACGATAGAAGAGATCTTCGCGGAATCGTCCGCTGCGAACCTCGGTTTCGAGGTCTCGATTGGTTGCGGCAAGAAAGCGAACGTCGGCCTCGAGGTCGGTATCCCAATTCAGCGGCCGGAATCTTCGCTCTTGCAGCAGGGTGAGCAACTTCGACTGGAGGCTGAGCTCGAGCTCGCCGATCTCATCGAGGAACAGCGTTCCGGAGTTAGCTTCGCGTACGTAGCCGACCTTGTCGCTCACGGCGCCGGTGAATGCGCCTTTCTTGTGCCCAAATATTTCGCTCTCCGCCAGGTTGGACTGGATGCTTGCGCAGTTGACCTCGACAAAGGGGGCTCGATTTCGCGGAGAGGCCGCGTGGATTTGGCGGGCGACCACGCTCTTGCCGGTGCCCGTCTCTCCGTCGATGAGCACGGTCACTTGGTCGGCGGCGGCGATGCGCTCGAGGGTGGCCATGAATCCCGATAACCACTGGTTCGAGCCCACGAGCCCCGGAGGTTCAGCGGGTGCGGTTTTCTTCGTGTACTGTGCGGGTTGGCGCGGCTGCGTCGTTGCGAGCTTGACCGCGGCCCGGATCGCTTCGGGGGATGAGGGCTTTTCGAGGAAGTCTACGGCCCCGAGCTTCATCGCAGTGACCGCAGCGTTGACGGTGCCGTATGCCGTCAGGATGATCACCGGCGACGGCCGCGGCTGCGCGTTCGCGAACCTCAGGACGTCGAGCCCATCGACTTCCGGCATCATGAGGTCGCATAGAATGACGTCGAAAGCGTCGTTTTGGTTGGCGATGGCCATCTTCGCGCCGGCCCCGCCGTTGGTGGTCAAGCAGTCGTAGCCGGCCCGAGACAGGTCTCTCGAAATGGATCTGAGGATCTGCTCTTCGTCATCAACGATCAAAACGCGATTCGATCTGGTGGTCGTCATGCCGGTCTGCCCGGCGGCACTGTAACCGGGCTTGCCGAGGCCAGGCAAATCGGGCTCGGGCGTTGTCTCGATGCGTGCCGACCGTCCAAACGTCGACGTGGTGTGTGGACGCGGAGTACACGCGGCGTCCGATATGGGGGATCCGGAGTCGCTTACCGCGCCCGTATTGAAACAGAACCCGCTCGTTCGTCGATTCGTTGACGTCGGCGGCGAGGCCGACAGTCGAGACTTTGACGATGTGGAGTCAATCCTTTCTTATCGAGAGAATCCTGTCGCTCCGCGCATGGCATGGTGGCTGCTTACGACTTCGACCCGTACGACGGGGAAGCATTGATGGCCGGAGAAGAGAATCAGCAAGGTAGCAAGCCAAATGCCCGGGGTGGGCTCTCGAAGATACTCATCCTCGGCTTAGTCTTGTGCAATGTTCTATCGTTAGGGGGACTAGGCCTCTTTGTCTCGTTGAATTCGAGCGGTGGGGACGACTCCCCGTCCCAAGCAGCGCAGGCATCGAAGACCACGCCAAGCGCAGATTTCGAATCTTCCGAAGATACCCCCAATGGGGACGGGGCGAACGAATCGGATGCGGAGAGCGAGGGCATGTCAGGCCCAGCGGCGGACCTGGGGCCCACCGTAAAGCTCGGAACTTTCGTCATCAACCTCAACGATCCAGGGCATCCCCGATACCTAAAAGTAACTTTAAAGGCTGAAGTCTCGGGGAGCGGTACGAAGAACGAGATTAGGGCTCGTGAGCCGCAGGTCCGCGACCTGATCATTTCCTATCTGTCGAGTCTCGCCATCAAGGAGACGTACGGCGCTCGGGCCAAGGCAACCATTCGAGACAACATCCAGCGTCGGCTCAACCACGTGCTGACGACCGGGGAAGTGACGCAAGTCTTCTTTACCGACTTCATGACTCAGTAGGTGCGCCGTGGAGAACGTCCTATCCCAGAATGAGGTCAACGCGCTTCTTCAGGCGATCAATCAGGGCAACGTTCAAGAGGACGTGGCCGAAGAACGCGACCCTGGTGAGGCGCGGGATTACGACCTCACGAGCAACGATAGGATAATTCGAGGCCGAATGCCGACGCTGGATATCCTCAGCCAGCGCTTGGCGCGGCTGATGCGGATATCGTTCTTTAATATGTTTAGGCGAAACGTCGAAGTTACTCACGAGTCGACTCAGCTCATGAAGTATAGCGAGTTTCTCGCCTCGGTGGGGGTACCGGCGTGCCTGAATGTTTTCCGTATGCCTCCGCTCAAAAATGCGTGCCTGGTTTCTGTCGACGCGGCGCTCATGTTCGGGCTGGTAGACCACGTGTTCGGTGGAAAAGGCTCATGGTACCGCGTCGAAGGTCGGGACTATAGCACCATCGAACTCCGCCTCATTCGGCAGGTGGTCGAGCTGGTGCTGAGGGACCTCGGCGAGGCGTGGTCTCCGGTCATTCAAATTCATCCCGAGTATCATCGCACCGAAGTCAATCCTCAGTTCGTGGCCATCGCCGCCCCGACCGACGTGACCGTCAATATCGGCTTTCAGGTCGAGCTCGAAGGCACGACGCGAGGATATATTTCGATTCTGATTCCATACTCGGTGATCGAACCCATCCGCAGGTTGCTGTCGTCGGCCTTACAGACCGAACAAACGGCCGAGGGCAACACCTGGACGGCGGTCATATTGAAGACGATTAAGTCGGTGTTCGTGGAGTTTCAAGTCGAGCTTGGCGAAGGCCATGTGATGCTCCGCGACCTGATGTCATTACAGATTGGCGATACGTTGAGATTGTCGGTAGACGCCGACCAGCCGCTTCCATGTCGAGTCGAGGGCGCGCTCAAAGCGCGCGGATCTCCGGTGCAAAGTCGGGGCAAGCTCGCGGTGCGGCTCACCAACGCCATCGGAGCCGAGATTTCTGGAGAAAGTGCATGAGCGAGTCCAACGACAATGGCGCTCGACCGCCGGCAGTGGTCGAGGGCGAGGAAGACCTAAGCAATTTGGAACGGATCATGGACATTCCGCTCGTAGTGTCCGTGGAACTCGGTCGGACGAGTATTCAGGTTGGGGACCTATTGCAGTTGGCACAGGGCTCGGTGGTCGAGCTGACCAAGCTAGCGGGGGAGCCGTTGGATGTTCTCGTGCACGGCAAGCTGGTGGCGCGCGGAGAGGCGGTGGTCATCAACGATCAATTTGGTGTTCGGCTCACGGACATCGTAACGCAAACGGAACGTGTCGATATATTAGGTGGAACGTCGGGAGGTGCGCAATGAAGGTAGGAAGATGGCTCTTTGGATTGGTGCTGACGGGTATCGTGGTGTGGCCCATGACCGGGTGGAGCCAGGAGCGCCCCGCCAGCGCCGACGTGGATGATTTTCTTCGCCGGATCGACGAAATCGAGGATCGACGGTCCCGAACAGCACCTTCGGAAGACGAACAAGGGGCCGGGGTTTCGCTCAGCGCAACGACGACCAGCGAATCGAGCTTCGTCCTGTGGGCGCTGGGGGTTGCCGCCCTGATCTTCGGTGCAGCGGCGGTGGTCAGACGCATCAGGCAACCCAAGACGGAGGACCCCGGCCAGGCGCTCGAGGTTGAGGAGTCCGTATGGGTGGGCCGTGGACAGCGGCTGATCCTGGTTCGGGTTCGGGGCCGCGACGTGCTGGTAGGGGCGACCAGCACTCAGCTGACGCCGCTGGCCGTTCTCGAAGTGGCGGCGCCAGAGGCTTCGCCACCGACGCAGGAGTCGAAGTCATCGGACTGCGTCCTCGAAGGCCCCCGGCGTCGAAAGAAGGGCGCCGCTCGTTCCGATGCCGAACGCTTCGCGGACCTCGTCCAAGATGAGCTGGTCGCCGCGACGGCGGGGGAAGCTTCGCTGATGAACAAACAACAGATCTTGAAGCGGCTCAATAGTCTGTAGTCTGCCCAGCCGCCTAAAGGCGCGGAGGTCTTATGGGACCCATTCTTCAGGAAATGAGCTCGTCCTCACCGCTGCGGGTGATGATGTTCTTGACGGCCCTTACGGTTTTGCCGGGCGTCGTCCTTTCGATGACCGCGTTTCTGCGGATCCTCCTCGTATTGGGTTTCTTGCGCAGCGCGATGGGCCTCAATCAGATGCCTCCGACCCAGGTCTTGATCGGAATCAGTCTTTTTCTCACGTATTTGGTCATGGGACCACAATTTGAAAAGGTCTATCAGGATGGCGTCGAGCCCTATCTCGCGGGTCAGATCTCCGAGATGGAAGCGGTTGAAATGAGTTCGGGGCCTCTTCGGGAGTTCATGCTGCGCCAGACTCGCAACAAGGACTTGGCCCTGGTGCTCAATTTGGCGGACAGCCCCCCGGTCGCCTCCCCCGAAGATATCCCCATGCGGGTCGCCGTTCCGGCGTTCATTCTGAGTGAGTTGAGGACGTCATTTGCGATCGGGTTCCTGCTGTTCGTTCCATTCTTGGTGATCGAGCTTGCCGTCGCCGCCCTGTTGAATGCGCTGGGGATGATCATGGTGCAACCGACGGCGATCTCACTTCCCTTCAAGTTGATGGTGTTCGTGCTTGCCGATGGCTGGTCGCTGTTGGTCGCGTCGTTGGTTCGGAGCTTCGGAGGTGTGCAGTGAACGCCGACGTCGTGGTGTCCATCATGAAGACGTCGATGACGTCGGGAGCGCTGGTGATGGCGCCGATCCTTCTCACGAGCCTGGTCGTGGGGGTGCTCGTTGGCGCTCTGCAGGGAGCGACTCAAATCAATGAACCGACGATGACCTTCGTCCCCAAGGTCATGGCGGTCGGCGGGGTGTGCGCGCTCATCTTGCCATGGGGGCTCAATCGATTCGTGCTCATGCTGCAGACAGCGATCGCGTTGGCCGCGTCGGTGAGCGGATTCTAGCGGTTCTGCATGCCAGCGCAGTGGGAGCCCCTCTTTTTCGCGTTCCTACGCTTCAGCGCGTTCATGGTGTCGGCGCCGTTTCCAGGGCCGACGACGCCGGCGCGGCTAAGGGTCGTGCTGGCCGGAGGGTTGGCGTTGGTTGTCGAAGGTGGCGAAGTCGTACCAGTCTTCTGGCTTCGGGCGGCGATCTTCGAAGTGGTGCTGGGGCTGTTGTTGGGGTTTGCGCTGACGTTGTGCTTGCAGGCGTTCGCCTACGCCGGTGAGGTCGGCGGTGCGCAAATGGGGTTGTCGAATGCCGGGCTTGGCAACCCGTTCTCGAACGATAGTAACGTGCTCGGTAGCGCCTACACATTCTTGGCGCTAGCGCTTTTTGTGGTCGGCGACGGACCGGAGCGCATGCTCGTCTTGCTGCAGAGATCCTGTGAGCTGCTCCCGGTGGGGACAGGTGGTCTTCCGATGAACGAGACCGCGGTGGCCTTTGTGGGGCCACCCGACAACGCGGGTTCGAGTCTAGCCGGGCTGTTCTTTGTCTCGACGCTTCGTGCCGCGGCGCCCCTCATCGCGGCCACCTTCGCAGCCCAGGTCGTGCTGGCGGTGCTGGCCAGGGCCGTACCGAACCTCAACTGGCTCGTGGAAGGGCCGTCGCTCACCATCAGCGCGGGCTTGATCGGCTTTTTGGCGTCTTTGGAGACGCTATGGCCGCTTCTCGATCCGAATTTGATGACAACATCAGAGAGGTTGTTGCGAGCGTTGGGAGCCGGTGATGGCTGAGGAACGCAACGGCGCCGAACGTACTGAAGAACCGACCCCCCGGCGGCGGCAACAGGACGTCGAGAAAGGAGAGCCGGCCCTATCGCAAGAGGCGAACATCGCGGTCAGCCTACTCATCCTGTTGGTCTTCATGTCGTGGTGGATTTCAACCTCGGCGAGTGCATCTGTAGCCGACTTTCGGCTGTCGTTGAGTCGGATTTCGATGGTCGACCCGGGAGGAGCCCGGCAGGCGTTTGATCTCGACCTCATCCGGGAGTCGTTCCTGCGCGTTGGAGCTCAAGTGATGGCGATCGTTCTGCCTGTGTCGCTGGTCTCGACGAGCGCGCTGGTCGCGGTTCAGCTCGTTCAGGTCGGTCCTCGGTGGCGTTTAGAACGGCTGGCGCCCGATTTCAAACGCCTCAACCCCGCGTCGGGGGTCAAACGGGTTTTCTCTACGCAATTTTTCTTGACCCTGACCAAGGTTCTATTGAAAGGGCTCGGAGTGGTCACGCTGGCCGGCTACGCGCTGCGGAAAGCTCCGTACACCATTTGGACCCTCGCATTTCTTAAGCCCGTCCACATCGTAGACTTTCTCCGGGATTTGGCCATCGACGTTCTGATTCCGGTCACCTTGGTTCTGTTCCTGCTGGCTACGGCCGACTATTCGTGGCTCCGGTACCGAAAAGAACAGCAACTCAAAATGACGAAGCAAGAGGTCCGGGAGGACATGAAGTCCGACGTTGGTGATCCTCAGATTCGCCAGGCACGGCGCCAGCGGATGAAGGAACTTCTCATGGGCGCTCCGCTCCCGGAGCGCATGAAGGAAGCGACGGTCGTGGCCACGAATCCCACCCACTATTCGGTAGCGCTTCGATACTGGGCGGGCCGAGATGAGGCGCCGGTCGTCATCGCGAAAGGGAAAGACTTCCGAGCGGCGAAGATTCGGGCATTGGCCCAGCAGTACGGAATACCCGTGATAGAAGATAAGCCGCTGGCGCGGGGCTTGTTCGGTCTCGTCAAAGAGGGCGGTCGAGTGCCCGAGGGTCTGTACAAGGCCGTGGCTCGGCTGTTGGCGATCGTCTACCGGCGGCGTGGAGCCAAAGCATGAGCACGAAGACCGTCCTTGGATTCGATCTCGGGAACTTCAGCGCCGAGACGATGGTGGGCGTCGCGATGCTGGGCATCGTGGCGATGTTGGTGGTCCCCATCCCGGCCGGGGCTCTCGACTTCATGCTCGCGATCAGCATTGCGATCGCGGCTATCGTATTTCTGACGGCTCTGTTCAGCGAACGCCCCACCGACTTTTCGATTTTCCCCACCCTGCTCCTCGCGAGTACTTTGCTGCGGCTCGCGCTGAATGTCGCCTCGACTCGGTTGATTCTAAGGGAGGGGCAGAACGGCCCCGATTCGGCCGGCCGAATCATTCAGGCATTCAGCGAGTTCGTCGTTGGCGGTGATGCCGCGGTAGGAGTCGTGGTCTTTCTCGCCCTCGTCATCATCAATTTCGTCGTCATTACTAAGGGTTCCGGACGGATTGCGGAAGTGTCGGCTCGATTTAATCTCGATGCCATGCCCGGAAAGCAAATGAGCATCGATGCCGAGCTCAATTCGGGAAGTATCGACGAGAAAGAGGCGAGGCGTCGCCGCGACGAGCTCTATCAACAGGCCGATTTCTACGGGGCCATGGATGGTTCGAGTAAATTTATCCGGGGTGATGCAGTCGCGGGGCTGATCATCACGGCGATCAACCTCGTGGGGGGCCTACTGATCGGCGTCATTCAGCACCAACTATCCTTTTCTGACGCCTTGACCATCTATCCTAGGCTGACGATCGGTGACGGCCTGGTGTCACAGATGCCGGCGCTTGTGGTATCGACCGCAGCCGGTATTGCGATTACCCGGGCTTCAGGGCGAGCGCGCTTCGGTGACGAAGTCGTTCGACAGATGCTGGGGACCCGAAGTGTCCTTCACGTTGCGGCGGGCTTCTTGGTCATGATCGGGCTGCTTCCTGGCTTACCATCGTTCCCGTTTGCCGCTCTGGCGGCGGGTCTATTGTATGTCGCCTGGAGACAGCGGAAGGCCGAAGTCGCTGCGGCGCTGGCGGCGACGGAAGAAGAGGCGCAGTCGGCGCAGCCGGAGGAAGCACCGATCAGTCAGATGCTCCACATCGACGATGTCTGCGTCATGGTGGGATTCGCGTTGGTCCCGCTGGTCGAAAGCACACTCGGCGGGAAGGTGAGGTCGGTACGACAGAAGCTGGCCCGGGAGCTCGGCGTCATCACTCCCACGGTCAAGCTTCGGGATGAGCTGCTTCTGCAGCCGAACGAGTACGCGATCAGCATCCAGGGCGTCGAGGTGGGCAAGGGCGAGGTTCATCCGAACCGGCTGTTGGCGTTTAATGCCGGACCGGACGCGGACGCGGTTCCGAACTTTCCTGATAGCATCGAAACGACGGAACCCATGTTCGGCCTGAAGGCCTGGTGGATCCGGCCGCAACATCGGGCCCGAGCTGAAGGGCGCGACATGGTGGTGGTCGAGCCCGAAACGGTGATCGCGACCCATTTGAGTCAGGTGATCCGGGAGAATGCAGCCCAGTTGCTAGGTCGAGACCAGCTCCAAGAGCTGCTCGATATGGTACGAGAACGTGCTCCCCGGCTCGTCGAACAGATCGGGGCGTCGGAGATCCCGCACAGCACCGTCCTTGCGATTCTCAAGCGACTGCTGGCGGAGCGAATCTCCATTCGCAATCTGAAACTGATCCTGGAGACCATCGCGCAGCACGCCGGCAAGGGGACGGGCGGGGCCCCGGAGCTGGCCGAGGTGGTGCGTCGATCGCTGCGTAGGCAGATTTCTTCTGAGCTTTGCGACGAGAATGGGATCATTCACGCGGTAACGCTCGACGACGGGCTGACCTCCGTCCTAGCTCGGTCCTTGAGCCCCAACGGGCAATTGACACCCGACGCGGCGATTCTCCCGGCGATACTGCGGTCGGTGGAGAAGGTTTGCGGCACGGCGGAAGCGAGACGACAGCAACCAGGGATTCTGCTGGTGCCCGACCAGTTGCGACGCCCGTTGTACGACTTGCTAGGGGGTCAACTTTCCGACGTACACTTCATTGCATTTCAGGAGTACGACCCGCAATTTGAACTGCAGATAGTCGGCACCATTTCTGCAAGCTAGTCGCGCCAGGCGCGATGCAGGTGCAGATCGTCAGGGCTTCGACGCGCCACAAAGTGTTGAGTGAGGCTCGGCGACTGTTGGGGCCGGACCCTCTCGTATTGGCCGTAAGACGTCAGCCGACGGATGACGGCGTCGACTTGGAGTGGGAAGCCGTCGTCGCCCGTGAGACGCCGATGGCTGTTTCTTCCCGCAAGGGGACGTCTAGCACCACTCCGAGGGCGGTCGCCGAACTTCGGCGCGAGTTAGCGGCTGCCCGGATGAGCGGGGAAGTCTCGGAAACGAGAATCCTGGATCTGGGTCGGCGACTGGCCCAGCTCGAAACTGAAGTTCTGTGCGGACTCCTGGACGGTCGGGCTCTCAACTCGAACTGGCTCCCGCTCATCGAGCGACTCGACGCTTCGGGATTTCCGAAGGGCGACGCCCTGGGGTTGATTCAGAAGATCGAGAGCACCGGGGTCTCGGAGGTTGCCGACACGAGGTTTGCGGTCCGCTGCATTCGAGAGGCGCTCAAGGCGAGGGTGAAGATCGCGCCGACGGAGGAACGCGTGGATCCTGGGGTGGTGATCTTCTGTGGCGGGTCGGGAGTCGGGAAGACGACACTGGCCGCCAAGCTCGCGGCGGACCTGTGTTTGGGGGGCATGAAACGCCCGGTCCTCGGTGTACTGCTGCCCCGGCCGGGGCTCGGCGTCGAGACGCTGCGACGTTGTGCACGGACTCTGGGCATCGACTTTGTCGAAGTCCGCACCCCGTCGTCTCTCGACGAGCTGGCCAAGACTTCGAAGTCCAATCCGGTCATTTTGGATTCTGCCGCCGTGAATCCCAGAGATGCGCACCGTATGCGTCAGCTGGAGGAGACGCTCGTTGCGGCGCCTCAGTCGGAAGTGCACACCGTTGTTCCGGCAACGTACGGTGTTCAGGACTTTGACACCGCACTGGCGGCTTTCGGGTCGATCGGCGCCAAAAGACTGTCGGTTACGCGGTTAGACGAAGCGCCGTACGTTGGCCGTGTCCTTGCAGCAGCGAGTAGGGGACAGGTGGCCATTGGATACTTCTCTCAAGGGCCACGCATCCCCGACGACCTCGTCCGGCCGTCGATCGATGCGCTGTTGAACGCCGTTTTGGGTACTGAGGTTATTGCGCCGTTATGATGTCAGAAGCCAACAGTCGGACCGAACCCTTCCTCGTTCCGTCTACGGTTCAGGGGCGGCCCCGCGTCATTGCATTGGCATCCGGCAAGGGCGGCGTCGGTAAGACCCACGTTGCGGTCAATCTGGCCGTAGCGCTCGCTCAGCTTGGTCGGAAGGTGCTCCTCCTTGACGGCGATCTCGGGTTGGCCAACGTCAATGTCCTGCTAGGGGTGTCGCCCGAGTACAACGCGAGCCACCTCCTCGAACGGGTTCGAACCTTCGATGAAGTCGTGGTGACCTATCGTGACGAGTTCGACTTCATTCCGGCCGGTAGCGCCCTTGCGAGTCTGGCCGAACTCGAGCTGGGAGCCCAGGTGCGATTCATGGAGGCTCTCGAGCTCTACAAGCGACCATACGATTACGTGCTCATCGATGCGGCGGCAGGTATCGGCAGCAACGTTCGGCTCGCCTTGTCGATGGCCGACGAAGCCCTGGTCATCATGACACCGGAGCCTACTTCGCTCACCGACGCCTACGCATTGGTTAAGGTCGCCTCAAAATATGGCATCGATATTCCGTTTCAGGTGCTCGTCAATCGAGTCCGGCTCGCCGGAGACGCCCGCGAAATGTTCGGATTCCTCAATTCTACGGCTAGGTCGTATCTGGGCGTAGAATCGGGGTACGCGGGCTACGTTTATCGTGACCGGGTTGTGGAGCGTGCCTCCCGGGAGCAAACACCCTTTGTCTTATCATTTCCCAATGCACCTGCCGCACGGTGCATTGTTGCACTTGCTCGGCGTATTGACTCGCCGGAATCGAGCGATACGCACGCCATTGAAGGTGGCATGTAGTTAAGGAGGCTCCGATGCAGCGCTTACTAAAAACCTATACGACTCATTCGAACCGAAGAAAAAAGTCCGCCAACGATGAAGCCGTGCGCAAATACGCTCCTATGGTATATAGCGTTGTGCGTCAGGTGGCGGAACGCATGCCGTCGACCGTCGACCGTGAATATCTCTTCAGCGCCGGAATGGTGGGGCTTCTCGATGCCCTCGCTAAGTACGACAACAAGCGAGGAACATCGTTTGAAGGATACGCCCGAATACGAATCCGGGGCGCAGTCCTGGATGAACTTCGCAGTCTCGACCATTTGACTCGAAGCATGCGTCGCAAGTCGCGAAGCGTTGCGGACTCTCGGACCGAGCTCGAGAAGGAACAGGGTGAACCGGTCGGAGACGACAGCGTCGCTCAGGCCCTGGGGATGTCGGTCGAAGAAGTTCAAAAGAATCGCGCTCGACGCGCGCCGCCGGAGGTCGTCGATCCGACGACGCTCGATACTCTCGCGCTCAATGGTCTTTGGGAGCCGCCGGCGACGGTCATGGAAGAGCTGGAGTGGCGAGAGCATGTGAAGCTTCTCTCCAAAGCGATGGCCACGCTGCCGGAGCGGAATCGACTGGTGCTCGGGCTCTATTACGAAGCGGAGTTGACTCTGCAGGAAATCGGAGAGGTGCTCGGGGTGACACAGTCGCGTATCAGTCAGATTCTGCGGAAGACCGTAGAGATGTTACGTGAGAGCCTGCAGGGGGAGTTGGCTTAAGACGGCCGGGCGGCGGTCGACGACTGCCCACGGGCGAAGCTTGGCTCGCGAAGGGATCCGTAGATGCTGGACAAGAATAGTAAGATTCTCTCTGTCGACGATTTCTCTACGATGCGACGAATCGTTAAGAATATCCTGCGCCAGCTCGGCTACACCAACGTGGACGAAGCGCAGGACGGCGCCGAGGCGCTTTCGGCGTTGAAAGACAAGAAGTATGATTTGGTCATCTCGGACTGGAACATGCCGAACAAGAACGGGATCGAGCTACTGAAGGACGTTCGAGCCGATCCCGATCTTCAGGACACGCCGTTCCTGATGGTGACGGCGGAAGCCGAGAAGCAACAGGTGGTCGAGGCCGTCCATGCCGGCGTCAACAGCTACATTCTCAAGCCATTTACGGCGAAGGTACTCGAGGAAAAGCTCCGCGAGATGTTCCCGAACTAGCGGAGGCCCCCATGTCGCCAAACGCAGAGGTTGGTCTAGGCTTGGTCGATCGGTACCGAGAGCTCCAGGTCGAGCTGGCCGGCCTAGTACAATACATTAACGAGACTCGCCGGACCCTTGATGGGTTGCACAGTCGGCTTCCGGCCGCCTCCGATGCGTTATCGGAGGTCACCCGGGTGACCGAGATTGCGGCCCATAACATGATCGACTTGGTGGAGAAGATCATGGAGCAGGATGATGCGGCCAACCAGTCGCTGCTCAGAGTCAAAGAAGTGTGTCAGTCGGCGAAGGACGAAGCAGCTCTGGAGGCGGTCGAGCAGCTGGGGAGCTTGAGTAACGAACGAACGGATCTTCTCATTCGCATGATGACGGAGCTGTCATTTCAGGACTTGACGTGCCAGACGATCAACAAAATCGCGAGCACTATTCTGGAGGTCGAGCGTAGGGTCATCAAGCTCATCGACGGGAGTGTTGCAAAGCCCGTTGAGATCGATATGAACGGCCTTCAGCCGCACGCTGGTGTCAACCGCCTGAAAGAAAGTCAAGAAGGGGCTTCTCGGCAAGACATGGTCGACGCTCTGCTCAAGTCTCGGTAGTGCTTGGCGCCGTCCGATTGACCTCGTTTCGCTGAATGCCAGCAAGTCGGCCCTTCAGAGGGCCCGACCTGATCCCAATGCGGTATTCTATGCGTTGTAGAGTCTATTGGGGTTGGGAGTTGGTGCTCGTCCACCATCGCTGCAGAGCGGCATCGTTAAGGGTCTCGGTTTCCTTCTGTGCGGTCCGTCTGGATTGCTCTTGCGTCCGTCCAGTGACGAGCTGTTGTATGCCCCGTTCCTTCTGAGAGGCGGCACGGAGAGCATCGAGTCGAGGCTGGTAGTGGTCACGCTCGTACCGATTCAGGAGGTCGTTGAGTCCTTCAAGCTCGCGATGGAGTCGATGGCGACTAGCGTACTTGGCGTTCTCCACGGTCAAGAAGAGGAACGCATCGGTATGGGGAGGTGTGGGTTGGTTGGCGATGCGGGCCCGATGCTCGTCGATCTGAGTGATGATTTTTTGACGGTTTCGAGATGCCTCTAAATGATTGACCTCGGCGCGCTGACGCTTCCGTTCGAGGTGCCGGAGCACTGGATCCAGGCGGCTGGCGGACATGCTGTAGTTGTCGGCATCGACGAGGGGTTTCAAAAGTTGTTGAGCGTCCGAAAGGATCCTCGAGGGTCGAGTCAGATGACATACGGGATCTATGTCGCGGCAGCGGGTGCCGTAGCGCGTCGCAACCAAGTGGACATTGTCGCCAACAATATCGCCAACGCGAGCACGCCCGGCTACCGGAGCCAGTCGGTGACCTTCGAGAGCGTGCTCCGGGACGCGAGGGCGCCGGATCGCCATCTAGTAAGGTCGTCGGAGACACAGTCCGATTCCGCGGCGGGGACGCCGATACGGACGGGTAGGCCAGGCGATTTTATGGTGAGAGGATCCGGATATATTGGTGCGAGAACCGCCTCCGGTCAAGTAACCTTGCTCAGGACTGGGAGCCTGCAGATCGACGCGGAGGGTCTGTTGTCGGTGGACGGTCGGTTCCGAGTGGTCGACCCCCTCGGAGGCTTTATCAGCTTGGATCCCAATCTTCCCTTCGAAGTCTCTGAAGACGGAACGATCGAGCAAGCGGGTGAGATGGTCGGTCGTCTGGACTTCCGAAGTGTCGCCGATGGCCGACATCTGGAGATCTTAGGTGGGGGGGCATTCTCTCCAACTGATGCGTCGGGCGATTCGTTTGCGGTCCACGACGAGGTCGTGACCGGCCATGTCGAAGGTTCGAACGTGAAACCCCTCGAGGGAATGGTCAAGCTGATCGATCTTGAACGTGGTTTTCAAGCTTCGATGAAGGTCATTCAAGCGTATCGGGAAGCGGACGAACAGCTGATTGAACGCACTACTTAGATCGACCCCGTCGTTGATGCCGCCTTCGGGCGGTGGTCGCAGGGCGCGCAGGCGGTAGCACCCAGGGGATAACTCGCTTCGAAGGCCTAGGAAGGCAAGGAGACGAGAGTGAGCCGAGCACTGTATACGGCATCGACGGGCATGTTGGCGCAAGAGCGCCGGATCGACGTCATCGCAAACAACCTGGCGAACATCAGTACCGATGGGTTCAAGGCGAGCCAACCTCGGTTCGACGACTTGATGTACCAGACGCTCCGAGCTCCGGGAACGGGTGGTTCGGACGGGCGCCCGACTTCGTCGGGCACGCAAGTAGGCCTCGGCGTCAAGAACAGTTCCATATCACGCGACTTTACGCAGGGGACGCTAAGAAGCACCGGTCGGTCGACGGACCTTGTGGTTCGCGGGCAGGGGTTCTTCATGGTGCGCGGCGAAGGGAACTCGGTTCGCCTTACGCGCAACGGCGCATTTACGGTCTCGGCTCGCGGCGAGCTGGTGAATGGGCAGGGGTGGCCGGTCTTACCTCAGATTCAAGTGCCGCGGGACACCGAGGTGAGTGTGAGCGCTGATGGGACGGTGGAAGCGGTGCGGCCGGATGGATCGACCGATCCGATCGGCAGGATTGAGCTGGCCCAAGTGCTGAATGAGGAACTATTG
The DNA here is from genome assembly GCA_964519665.1 of uncultured Myxococcales bacterium. Lineage (GTDB taxonomy): Bacteria > Myxococcota > Kuafuiibacteriia > Kuafuiibacteriales > Kuafuiibacteriaceae > JANQQN01. The sequence goes on along the minus strand of CAZFIV010000004.1, from coordinate 119,155 downwards.
GAGGCGACCGGCAACGGCTTGTTCATGCTTCGCGATTTCGATGTCAACGCGCGAGTGGGCGCGCCCGGCGAGGGAAGTCTGGGGAGTTTGGAAGCCGGCTTTCTCGAGGGTTCGAACGTCAAGGTGGTCGAGGAGATGATCGCGATGATCACCGGGCAGCGGGCCTACGAGGCGAACTCTCGAGTCATCCAGACCGCAGACCGGATGATGGAAGAAGCCAACAGCCTGAGGTAGCCATTCATGATTGTCTTAGCGATGTCACTGCTGTTGGCCCAGCCGGGAGTGGAGACGCCGAGCATGGCCGTGATGCTCACGTCGATCCCATCACCGGAAGGGGCGGGTGACTCGATCGTCATTCGCCCGGGGGCGTTCCGAGGGCTGCCGAAACCTGGTCCGGGCATCCTGTTTACGGCGACTCGGTTGCCGAGCGCCAATCCTTCAATCCTCCGGGTTCAAGTCGAGGCTCGATCCGCCGGAAGACTGGTGGCGAGTGAAACCTATCGTTTCAGTTCGCGCCCGACGGTAGAGGTCGTCGTGGCCCGTCGGCCGATGGCCGCTGGGCATACTGTAGGTCCGGAAGATATCGAGACGCGCCGGGTCGATGGGCAATATGCGCGGGGCTATGCGGGTTCTGATTCGGAGGTTCGGGGCAAAGCTCTTCGGTATTCGGTCGTCGCTGGGGCGCCGATTCGCACGACCGGACTCCGGTCGGTCGTACAGATTCGACGGGGCGAAAAGGTTCGAGTTCAAGTGCGACGTGGCCTCATCGTCGTCTCGATCACCGGAGAAGCGCTGAGCGACGCGGAGAATGGGGCCTCGATAAGGATACGCAACGTTGATTCGAAGGCGATTTTCGACGCGATCGTGACGGGCCCCCAAGAGGCGGAGGTGAGGCTATGAGCGGCACGCAGAGAGCCGAAGCGGGCGAGCGTGGGGTCTGGAACGGGCTATGGGCGCTCGCGACGTTTGCCCTCATTGGCTGTCTCGCGGCCTGTGGGGTCGGCCATATCGGCGAGTATGTACCCAAGAACCGAGAGTATGTTCAACCGGTCGAGCCCCCCGAGGAAGAGGCCAGTGACCCAAATGGCTCCGTTTTTCCGCAGGCGGGCGGTCTGTTGTCGGCGGTGTCCGACGTGCGGGCACTGAAGGTGAATGATGTCGTCGTCATCAAGATCGTCGAGGTGGCCCAGGCCGAGCGGAGCGCGGCGACCGATGTAGACCGGGATGGAGGCCTTGACCTATCGGTGTGGGGCGGGGGGGCCGGCGGCATTGGGATGCAAGAGGGCATTGGGACATCGGTCGGGCTGTCGTCCAAGAACGCCGGCCGAACGGCGAGGCGCGACGATGTGCGGTTCACGGTCGCCGCCACCGTCAAGCAGAAGTTTCCCAACGGCAATCTATTCGTCGAAGGGCACCGGGTGGTTCTGGTCAACCAGGAAGAGCACCACTATTACGTCAGCGGTGTAGCCCGCCCGGCGGATATCGACTCGGGTAATTCGATCCGAAGCGATCGGCTGGCCGACGCCCATGTCGAGCTGAATGGCCGTGGAATCATATCGGACGCTCAGGAACCCGGCTGGATCACCAAGTTCTTCAAATGGATATCACCCTTCTGATGAGGCCGACGATGGTACGCAATTTCGTCGGATCGCTGTTGTTGATACTCGGCGTCGGGTTGGCGGGGACGCCCGCGTACGCGGCGCGCGTCAAAGATCTGGTCGAGGTGAAGGGCGTCCGCGGCAACATGCTGGAGGGCATCGGGCTGGTCGTCGGCTTGGCAGGAACCGGCGATAGCCCGCGTTCAGTGGCCGGACAGGCGATGCAGTCTTATCTGCAGAAGCGCGGAATCAATATTTCACGCAACGATCTCCAGATGCGCAACGTAGCCTTCGTCATCGTGGTGGCCGAGCTTCCCCCCTACGCGGCGCCCGGGGCGCGGCTCGACGTCAAGGTGATGGCGTCGGGGGATGCGCGGAGTCTAAGAGGAGGAACGCTCTTGACGACGCCGCTGTATGCCGTCGACGGCGGGATATACGCGGTTGCGCAAGGCAGCTTGGCGGTGGGTGGCTTTTCGGTTGGTGCTCGCGATCTTGCCCGATTCGAGCGCAATACGCCCACCGCCGGCCGGATACCGAACGGGGCCCTGGTGGAACGAGAGGTCAAGACTCGGTTCATCATCGACGACGAGATCGTCTTGACTCTCAAGCAGGCCGACTTCACGACGGCGTTTCGAATCGCACAAGGGATCAACGAGCGGATGAAAGCGGAGGTCGCGGTGACCGATAATCCGGGCACGGTGCGACTGAAAGTGCCGAGCGAATACCTGAAGCGGCCGGTGGAGTTTCTGAGTATCGTGGAAGCGGTCGAGGTGGCTGCCGACGTGAGAGCCAAGGTCGTCGTCAACGAGCGGACCGGTACGGTGGTGATCGGAGGCTCCGTGACCTTGGGCGCGGCCGCGGTCGCCCATGGCAATCTGAACGTCGCGGTTGCTACCCAGCTTTCGGTGTCGCAGCCCGCGCCTTTCGCGCGTCGAGGGCAAACGGCCGTCGTTCCCAATGGACGGGTGTCGGCCCAAACGGATGCCAAGCGCCTGACTGGAATCGCGCCGACGAGCACGGTGGATGAGCTTGTTGCGGCGCTCAACGCGCTGGGGGCTTCGCCCCAAGACCTGGTCTCTATCCTTCAGGCGCTCCACTCCGCTGGTGCGCTTCACGGCGACCTCGAGGTACAATGATTCCGTTCGACCCTTCGACCTCCGTCGCCTCGACTCCGCCGCGACCCTCGGCCCGCGAAGATCCAAAGGCGATCATCGACACATCGCGGCAGCTGGAAGGCGTCTTCTTGAATCTTGTATTCGAGGAGATGGCGAAGACCGTTCCCCAGGACGGCCTTTTCGGCGAGGCGCCGGGGCTCGAGCTGGCGCAGAGCTGGCTGCGGACGGAGATTTCGAAGCAATGGGCGGCCTCCGGGGGAACTGGCCTCGGCGACCGGCTTGCCGAGTCGGTTGGAGGCGACGACGTTTCGTTCCTGCTCCGGACCGAGGCCATGAGACCGCAGTTCGCGGCGCCGTTGGAGGGCCCGGTAACATCGCATTTTGGCAATCGGGAGCATCCGATCAGCGGGGCGGTCGAACACCACAACGGCGTCGATATCTCGGCCCCCGTGGGCACTCCGGTGCGGACACCGTTTCCGGGGCGAGTGCTCAGGGTTGGCGAGGATGACCATAGCGGACGGACGGTCGTGATCGAGCACCCATCGGGATTTCAAACGGTGTTTGCGCATCTAGGCGAGGTTGAAGTCGTTGCGGGCCAATCGGTTTCCGAAGGTCAACGCGTCGCCCGCTCGGGTAACTCCGGCCGCTCGACGGGTCCACATCTCCATTTTGCGTTGTTCTTGAATGGTCGCGCAGTCGATCCTGGTCAGTGGATCCCCGCTCTCCGAGCGCCTTCAAAATAAAAGGACGTTAGGGCGTCAAGCCTTTGACGCCGTGTCCGATAGGACATGTGACGGGCCGGAGCTAGCCCCAGGACAGTGCAGGAGCGTCAATGAACGTCATTAAACCCCCATTTGGTCCCATCGAGAGCGTTACGGCTCGTCGGAGCGTCATGGAGCGGCGGCGACCACCGCACGTGGATCATCGGCCGGCCGTGGAGTCCGCGATGTCCATGGAAGGCCTGCGTCTTTTGCAGACGCAGACCGAGCAAGCGCGGGCCGCTCGCATCGAACTGCTCAAGGAGCAGATCAAGTCAGGGACCTATCGGCCGAACTTTGACGTTGTCGCCGAGCGCCTCCTCGCGGGGCTCGGCGTGAGCAACGGATAAGGCATGTCGATCGGAATCACGCCGGCTGAACTCCAAGAAGAGACCGAGCTCTTGACTCGGCTGACGGGTCTGCTGCTCGACGCGCGCGCGGTTCGACCCGGGCGCGCACCGCTGGCAGAGATTCTCGACCAACAGGCCGCCCTGTGCGAGGACCTCGCGAACCGCCGGTCGTCGCGGGCCGAGCGGCTTCAGGCCGGAGGGTATGGGCCGCGCGACTTGCTGGTGGCCCTGCTGGCAAGTGCGCCGAAACAACAGCAGCAGAACGTGGTCAAGACCTTCGGCGCGTTCGTTACGGCCGCCGAAGCCGCGCAGGCCCAGATCGAGATCAATCGAGAGTTCTTCTCCGTGGCTCTGGCGGCAGTCGAAGAAGCTCTCGCTGCCGCAGCGCCGGAATCCCAGTCGCCGACCTACGACGTGCCATCGTCTCGGCGGAGGCCTGGTGGCTCCGTCATGGTCGAGACGACCACGTAGGCACCCTATGGCCGGGCTGAGTTCGCTACTTCACATCGGATCGAGCGGTCTGTTCGCGAGCCAGCAGGGCGTTCGCGCGGCGTCCGACAACATTACCAACGTCGATACGCCCGGCTTCAATCGGCGCGAGAGCATTCAGCGAGCTCAGGTTTCGTACGCGGTTGGCGGGCGAAATCAAGGGACCGGCGTTCGCTTCGAAGGAACCCAACGCGTCGTTGACGAGGTTCTGGAGCGCCGCCTTCAGAGCGCGGAGACCGACGCGAGTTACGCCGAGGCCAGGTCGAGTGCGCTGCAGCAGGCTGAAGCCGTCTTCGTGGATTTCGAGGGGGTGGGCGTCACGGGCGCGTTGAATGAGCTGTTCACGGCCTTCGATCAGCTCGCGGGGGAACCGCAGGATACCGGGGCTCGTCAGCGCGTTCTGGCCGGCGTCGAGCAGCTCGCGAGTTCGGTCAACTTCGTGGCGTCCGAGCTCGAGAGTCAGCGATCGGAGTTGACCCGGAAGCTCGAGGACCAGGTCCAGGAGATCAATCAGCTCAGCGGACAGGTTGCAGATCTGAACATCCGCATCGGGGGTTCGAATCCGCCCCCTCCCGACCTTCTGGATCAGCGCGACGCGCTCGTTCGACAAATGAGCAACTTGGTGGGTGTCAATGTCGTCGAAGTCGACCAGCGTCTCTCGGTCAGCTTGCGGGGATCCGGGTTCAGTCTCGTGACCGACGGGGTCGTGCAGCCGCTCGCCGTCAGCGTCTCGGGAGGACAGGCGGTCATCTCTGGAGACCGAGGCGACCTGGTGGAGGAGGTCACGAGCTCTTTGGTCGGAGGCGCGATCTCCGGAACGCTCGAAGCGCGTGACAACGACCTGCAGACCGCGATCGCTTCGCTGGACCAGTTCGCGTTCGACTTCGCGACGGAGGTGAACGCGCTGCACCGAGCGGGATTTGGTCTCGACGGGGTAGGGGGGCGCGACCTGATGGCGGTGCCCGCTACGTCAGCGGGGGCGGCCGGCGCGATGGCCGTCGACGCTTCCGTGAGAGGCCAGCCGGATCGGATTGCCGCGGCCGTCGATTCCGCGCTGGTCCCTGGCGACAACCGCAATGCGGTCGCGCTCTCGGAGCTGAGAGACCGAACCTTGGCCGGCGGCAGCACGCCATCGGAGTCGGTCCGGAGCGTCGTGACGGACTTCGGAAATCGGCTCGCGGAAGCGACCGGTTCGATGGAAGCGCGCGTATCGGTGCGAGTTCGACTCGAAGAGCTTCGGGAGAGCATCTCCGGGGTCAACATCGATGAAGAGATGACCCGTCTTCTCCAGTACCGCCAATCCTATTCCGCAGCCGCCCGGGTCGTGAGAACTGCGGATGAACTGATGCAAGAAGTCATCGCGCTCAAACGGTAGGTGCACAAGTGAGGGTGAGTACGTCCATGATGTATCAGCAAGCTCAGCGGTCCGTCGGCGCTCGGCGCGCCGCCGTGACTTCGGCGCAAGAAGAGATTTCGACGGGCCGTCGCGTCAACCGCCCATCGGATGATCCGCAGGCGGCCCGTAGGATTCTCCGGGCCGAGAGCCTCCTATATGACATCGAGGCCCACCGTGCGTCGCTGAACCAAGGCGAACGACTGCTGTCAATAACGGAGGACTCCCTCACGACGGTCGGCAACCTCATGCAGCGCGTCTCCGAGATGAGCGTGCAATTCGCGAACGACACCTACAACCTCGAGGACCGTCAGCAGGCGGCGGACGAGCTCGTTCAAATCCGAGAGCAGCTCGTCGATCTGGCGAATACCGAGGACAACGGGCGATACGTCTTTGGCGGTTTGGGAAGCGGGACCGCCCCTTTCGACGCCGCCGGCAACTTCGGAGGCGACCCAGGGGTGCTCGAAGTTCCGGTGGGTAAGGGCGCTCGAATCGAAGTAACGCTGCCGGGCGGTGAGCCGTTCGTGCTCGGGACCACCGGGCCCAGCCTTTTCACGACCCTCGACAGCCTCGAGACCGCCCTGAGAGCTGACAACAACGCGGCCGTGGGCGCCTTGGTCGACGAGGTGAGGGGGCACGAAGACAATATTCGAATGTCTCGCCAGGCTCTCGGTCATCGATTCGCGCGGGTCGAAAACATGCGGGAGGCGCTCGAGCGGGTCGAAGTCACCGCAACGGAAACACTTCTCGAAGACCGAGACATCGATCTCACGGAGTCTATCATTCGCCTGCAGCAGGCGGAGACCGGCCTGCAAGGGGCTCTTTTGGTCACTGCTCGCCTCGACGAGCTCAATCTGCTCAACTTCCTGTAGCCGCGGAGCCGGTCGGCGGTGTGCGGCGGTTCGAGCCGAGAGATCGATCAGGCCGTCAGGAGCGCGCGAATCTGAGAAAGAAGGGCGTCTTCTTCGCTCGCCGAGGGTCCGGCGTTGGCGTCGTTCGCGGTGCGTCCTTGCCGGACCCGATCGACGTCTTCGTTCAGTAATACGGTGGCCATCCGGTGGATTGCCCGCACGCAGTCGTCGTTCGGGTCCGACACCGTCAGAGGCTGGCGACGATTGATGGAATCGCCCATTTTTCGGTTGAAACGAAGAGAACCCAAGATTTCCGGGTCGACCAGCAGGAAATCCCGGAACATCTTGGCGACCGCGCCCAGGCTCCCGCGGTCCTTCGCGCTGATCACCTGATTGCCGATCAGTTTGGCGCCAAAGTGAGCGAGCCGGGCTCGAACCCGGTTGCCGTAGATGGGGTCTTGCTGGTCGAGCTTCCGGATGACACTTCCGATCTTCTCGGTCTCTTGGGTGGAATCGAGCGACTGATACACATGCTGCCGCGATGGGGTGTCGGCGCAAGCTCGAATCGTCCGATAGACGGCTCCCTTCAGGAAGCTGTACGCGTTCTGAAAAGAAGTCAGCTGAGGAAGGACGACGACGATGCGCTGGTCGGCGAGAATGTAGAGGTCGAGGACCTCGTGCGAGACGCCGGCGCCGACGTCGAGGATCACCACGTCGGTCGGGAGGTTTTGGACTTCCGATAGCAAGCGGCTCTTCCCGGTGTGACCGAGATTGGCCGCACCCGGAATGGCCCCCGCTCCTGGGACCAGATAGAGATTAGTCACGGAGGTGCGCATCATCGCGTCCCGCAGGCTTCGAAGCTCACCCGAGATGATTCCATACAAGGAAGGCCCGGGCCGATCGATTCCCAGCATGGTGTGCTGATTGGCAGACCCGAGATCGGCGTCAACGAGAGCGACGGTGCGACCTAGCCGCGCCATGGCGACGGCCAGGTTGACAGCGACGATACTCTTGCCGACACCGCCCTTGCCGCCTCCTACCGCAATAATTCGACGTTGGTGCCTCATGGCTGGTTCCTCAAGAAAACGATGAGTGGTCTCGCTCGTAGAGCGATTTGATCTCTTCGGCGAGATTGGCCAACTGAAGTGCGTCGAGCCCCAAAGTCTCGCTGATTTCGTCGGGTTCGAGCGACCCTTCGCCCTCGGCTTGGTTCTGGCCGAGCCCAAGATGGTGACAAATGACATTTGCGAGGTGAGTCGTCTGGACGAGCCCGGCATAGTCGCCGGCGATCGACTCCGCCAGTTCTGGGTCGTGGTGGAGGAAAACGGCCTGTTCCAAAGCGGGCGTGAGCTCCCAGCGCTGCACCAAGACCGCACCCACGTCGACGTGACTAAAGCCGAACGTTCGATGCTCGGCCTCGACGGACGATAGTCCTTCTTGCTTACATAGAAGCATAGCTTGCTGGTAACGGTCCCGAGCCCCGTTGTTCATGATGACCTTGCCGATGTCATGCATGAGGCCCGCGACAAATGCCTCGTCGCGATGCTCCAAGTCGAGATGTTGCGCAACGGTGTGGGAGGCCATGGCCGTGGCGACCGAGTGGGCCCAAAGGGCGCGCTCGACCATGCCGAATCGCTTGTAGATGCTTCGGCACGAAGCGCTGATGACGATGCTCTTGAGCGTCGTGAAGCCCAGAACCATCGCCGCCTGCTGGAGATTTTTGACTTCGCGGGGGAGGGCGTACAGTGCGGAGTTCGCGACTTTGAGGACCTTTGCCGTTAAGCCTTGGTCTTGGCTGATCGTCCGAGCGAGTTGGGCGCCGCTGACGTCGGGGTCGCTCATCATTTTGAGGGCCTTGGACGCAACATCGGGGATAGTTGGAATCTCCAGATTGTCGTTGACCAGGCGGGCCATGTTTCGGGGGCTCGTCTGCTGCGCACGCATGATTCGATGCTGCTTTAGTCGGTCGGATCGGTGACTTCTCAAGCTTCATCGAAGCAGACTGTGTCCGAGCCCCGAAAGGCCTTCACGATCCTTCGGCGCGCCGATCGGCGTCTCGACCCGAGACCGTGCGCTGGTTCGAATCAGCGAGCCAAGAAAATGTGCGCAGTGCTTTTTCCTTTCTACAATTTTTCCACCCGCGAACCGAACGAGTAATTGAACCCGGGTCCCCAACCACGATGTTGAACGACCCGGTCAAAAATTGAAGGCGGCGCCACGGTTGGCGTCGTTGCTGTCCAAGGAGGACCAAGATGATCGGGATCAATACCAATGTCATGTCGCTGAACTCGCAGCGACAACTCATGAAGACCCAGGGCACGCTGTCCTCGGCGATGAAACGATTGTCGAGCGGCTTGCGGATCAACAGCGCTCGGGACGACGCGGCCGGCTTGGCCATCTCGAACCGGATGGACTCGCAGATTCGCGGTTTGAATCAGGCGGTTCGAAACGCCAATGACGGCATCTCACTCGCGCAGACGGCGGAGGGTTCGCTTCAGGAATCGACGACCATGCTGCAGCGGATGCGGGACCTGGCCGTTCAGTCGGCGAACGATACGAACAGCGCGACCGACAGGGCCAACCTTCAGAAGGAAGTCGCCCAGCTGCAGCAGGAGATGGACCGACTGGCCCAGACAACGCGTTTCAATGGAAAGCAGCTCTTGGATGGGACCTTTACGGCCCAGAACTTCCAGATCGGTGCGTTCTCGAGTGAAGATATCTCCCTGACGATCGGCAACGCTGCGTCGTCCAGCGTCGGCTCGTACACGGTTGCAGCCGGTGGTACGTTGTCCAACGCGGTCGCGGCCGGCGCCGACCTTACGGCGGTCGTCAACCCGGTGGTGGCCGGTGAAGATCTGACGATCACCGGAAGTCTCGGCACCTCGGCGGTGACCGTCAACGCCGAAGACTCCGCGGGCACCATCGCCGCGGCGGTCAACGCCTCGACGTCCGGCACGGGCGTCGAAGCGACTGCGATCACCCAGGCGACGCTCGGGAACTTGAGCGCAGCCGGGACGATTCAATTCAACCTGGTGGGGTCGGGCACTGCGGCGATCGATGCGACGGTGGCCTCCAACAGCGACCTGACCGCGCTGTCCGACGCGATCAATGCGGTTGCGTCGACGACCGGTATCACGGCCGAGCTCTCCTCGGCCCGCGATTCGATCACCCTCACGAGCCGCACCGCTGATGACATCGGTATCGAAAACTACACCAATGGTGTCACGACCATCGACGTCCAGGGCTTGGACGCGACCGGAGCCACCTCCGGCGGCGTCGTGCAGCTGACCAGCGGCGGCGCGGCCGATACGACGCGGGTCGGCGGTTCGGTGACGTTCTCGTCATCGGAGACCTTCACGGTGACCTCGGGGGCCGCCGGCGGTCTCTTCACCGGCACCGGAGCGAACGCGTCGGCCCTGTCGGCGGTGTCTTCGATCGACATCGGCACCCAGACCGGCGCGTCGAACGCCCTGGCGGTGATCGACTCGGCCATTCAGTTCATCGACAATCAACGCGCCGACCTCGGTGCGTTCCAGAACCGTCTCGACTCGACGATCTCGAACTTGAGCAACGTCTCCGAGAATGTGTCGGCCGCCAAATCGCGGATCGTCGACGCCGACTTCGCGGCCGAAACGGCGAGGCTGACCAAGGGACAGATTCTCCAGCAGGCGGGGACGGCGATGTTGGCGCAGGCCAATCAGGCCCCGCAGATCGCGCTGTCGCTCCTCGGGTAGGCGTATCGTCGGCGCACCGCGCTGAGGACTCCACTCGAGGTATCAACCCACCGGGCGTCCGCTGAACACGGAGGAGGAGGCAGCCATGGACGTACCCACCACGCCATCACCTTCCTTCGTAGTCGAAGGTCCTCGGCGGCCATCGGCGCCGGGGCGAGACGAACGGGCGGAAGCCGTCTCGATCGAGTCGTCTTCGGCAACGTCCAAGGTATCCGGCGGGGACGGTGAGCGATCGTCCCCGCCGAAACCCCGGACCGAGGATGTCGAGCGGGTCGTCGAGGTCTTGAACGCACGAGTTCAGGTGGTGCACCGCCACCTCAAATTCTCGGTGCATGAAGCGACGAGCCGCACCGTCATTACGCTGACCGACTCACAATCCGGCGAAGTGATCCGACAGATCCCGAGTGACGACGTGCTCCGGCTCGTCGAGCGCTTGGCGGGGCGTGCCGCGGAGGGTGGTTCCGGGGGGACGAATCCCGACCGTGGAGCGGGTCGTGTGTATCGGCAAGCGGACGACGACGTCGGCTCGGGCACCGGTACGATACTCGAGACGGAGTTCTAGGCCGCGCCGAAGGAGACGCCATGGTTCAGGTAGGTGGAATTGCGACGGGGCTCGACGTCAATGGACTGGTCACGCAGTTGGTCGCGGCGGAGATTTCGCCCGCGCAGTTCAGGCTCGACCGTCGAGAGGCGGACTACCAGGCTGACATTAGTTCGCTGGGGACGCTCAAGGCGTCCCTGAACGAATTCAAGACCGCCCTTGAGAGTCTCGATACACTGTCAGATCTTCGACCGCGAACCACGACCAATTCGAATGACGCTCTGTTCACCGTCAGTGCGGACGATACGGCGGTCGAAGGTTCCTACGACATCGAGGTGGTGCAGCTGGCGGAAGCGCAGCGGCTCATGTCAGGCACATTCGCTTCACCGGCGGCCTCCGTAGGAAGCGGAACCCTCACCTTCACGCAAGGAACGGACTCATTCACGATAACGATTCCGCCGTCGGCGCAGACCCTCGACGACATCCGCAATGCGATCAACGACGCCACCGACAATCCGGGGGTTCGAGCGTCTCTCATCAACGTCGACGACGGTACCGGAGGAACGGATACCCGGCTTGTGATCTCCGCTGGGGAAGTCGGAGTGAGCAACGCGTTGACGATCACCGCGACCGACGACGACGGCAACAACACGGACGCCCTCGGGTTGTCGGCCCTCGTGTATCCGCCCGGCGGAGCCGGCAATGTGGTGGTCGAGCAGCAGCCGGCTCAAGACGCGGTCATTCGGGTGTTTGGGCAAGATGTCACCCGCTCGACGAACTCGATTTCTGATGCCATCACTGGAGTGACCATAGACCTCCAGGCCAGCACCTCGGACAGCGGGAGCACCAGTACGGTCTCGATCGGGCTCGATCAGGGGGCAGTGACCACCCGGATCAACGATTTCGTCAATGCCTATAACTCGTTGATCGAGACCGTCGATTCGCTCGGTGATTTTAACGCCGAGACCGGTCAGGGGGGCGCGCTGCTCGGGGATGCGACCCTTCGTTCGGTGGCCAGCGCCATTCGGCGGGAGCTTTCAACGCCGGTGTCGGAGACTGGATTGCCGTTCACGAGCCTGGCCGAAATCGGCATTACCACCCAGCGCGATGGTCGACTGTCGGTCGATAGTACGGAGCTGCAGGAGGCCCTTGATAGCAATTTCAACCAGGTCGGTCAGCTGTTCGCCTCGACGAGCGGCTACGCGGCTCGACTGAGCACGGTCGTCGATGGCTTCGTCGATGGCGACGGACCGATCGAGAGTCGAATCGAAGGAATCAACTCCGAGCTGCGAGATATCGACGACGAACGCGCCGTCCTCGACCGGCGGGCGGCCCGTCTGGATGAGCGCTTTCGCAGCCAATTCGCCGCGCTCGACGAGTTGGTGGCTCAGCTGTCGGGTATCGGCGATTTCCTCGCTCAGAATTTGAGTAATCTACCCGGGTTCTCCGGTTCGCAAAGGTCGTGATCGGATGCTCCCAAGGAACCTGATACCGGGTCCGAACGAGCAAGTCGCGATGTGGAGAGTCGTATGACGCAGTCTTCATCGGTCGCGTCGCCGCGGTCCAGGCTCGGAGTGTGGTCCGAGATCGGCACTCTAGGGGAGCGAATGCTAGAGTCGGCTCGGGCCGCAGATTGGTCGGCGGCGCTCGCGCTGCTCCATCAGCGAAATACCCTGGTCGTAGACTTCTTTGATCGTCCGGTATCCGAAGCGGAAGCGCCCGATGTTGCTCAGGCTATTCAAGATACCCTCGAAGTCGACGCAGAGTTGCGTCGATTGTCCGAAGTCGGACGCGGTGAGTTGATGAGTAAGCTTCGGAACTTAAGAGTTGGAAAAATGGCCCGTCATGCATACTTGTCGACGCCCTCGCGGCAGCGATAGGATTTCGGAGCTGATTCGTGAACAAGATTAAAAAGGCCTATCGCCAGAGCCAACTCGAAGGGATGTCTCCCGGACGCATTACCCTCATGCTGTTCGATGGGGCGCTGGGCTTTATCGAAGCGGCGAGGGAGGCGTCCCTGAAGGGCGATGTGCCATTTCGCGGCGACCGCGCGAGCCGGGCCCTGGCGATCATTGGCGAGCTCCAGGCGACGCTGAACATGGAAGAAGGCGGCGACGTCGCCAGCAACCTCATGCGTCTGTACGACTATCTCATCCGAGAGATTCTGAAGGCCAACCTTCGGGACGACCCGGAGCTCTTCGCGCATCTCAGCCAGGTACTGGGGGAGATCCGCACGGGCTGGGAACAGATGCTCGAAGAGCTCGAGCAAGAGGGCTCGACGACGTCGGCGGACGGACCCCGACCGGAGGCCGCAGGGCAGACGGGTACCTACGCTTAGGATTCGGTACCCGACCTCTGGTCACGAACGTCGGGTCCAGTCGCGTGAGCGGCGCCTGCGGAACGACCAGACGGCTATCGAGCAGTAGCCGTGTCAGTAGCCGTCGGTTCGGGCGGCAGGCCCAGGATTCGGCGGGCACTGCGCCGTAGATGATGACTCCCGGTGCGTTTGATGGCGGTGCCGGTCAGCAGGTCTTGCAGGCGTTGGTCGTGGGCGGGTGCCGTCCATGTTTCGACGTCGGGTCGATTGAGCGCTCGACGGGGCGCAAACCGGGGCTCTCGGGTCGTACGCGCAAACTTGTTCCAGGGGCAGACCTCTTGGCAGACGTCGCAGCCAGCCACCCAGCCGTGCAGATCGGGGCCCTCGGCGGGGTACGGCGCCCGGTGCTCGATGTTCCAGTAGGTGATGCAGCGGCCGGCATCCAATGACCTGGGCCCGACGAAGGCACCGGTTGGGCACGCGTCCAGGCAACGCGTACAGGAGCCGCAGTGGTCTCGATGGGGGGCGTCAGGTTCTAGATCCAAGGTGGTGACGACGCATCCCAAGAAGGTGTATGTACCAAGGCTTCGGGAGATCGCCATCGTCGACTTGCCGGTCCACGCGATGCCCGCCTGATGCGCCCAGTAGCGCTCGAGAACCGGGGAGGTATCCACGGTGGGAGCGGCGAACCCGTCGGGATCCAGGTCGAGGATCACTCGGCGCAGCCGGCGGACCCGTTTCTTGATCAACGAGTGGTAGTCGGCGCCTTGGCAATACCGTGAGACCTTCAGGGGCTCGCTGGGGGTCCCCTCAGGGTGAAAGTACGAGAGCGCGACCACCACGATCGACTTTGCGTCGGGCACGTATAGGCGAGGATCCCGGCGGACCGCCGCCGTGCGGTGCATGTAGTCCATCCCGGCGGCGTACCCCGCGTTCAGCCAGCGCTGGAAGTGCTCGCCGTCGTCGGCAGGGCCGGCCGCCGCGACGCCGACCGCGTCGAACCCCAGCTCGAGCGCGGCCTCTTTGATGGCGGCGGTCCGCGTGTGACGAACGACGTCCATGTTCGCAGCCTATCGCGTTCGACGCGCTCGCGGGGCGGTTGTTATGGTAGGGCTTCGGGTCCGACCCGCACACGACCATGACTGTTCCGACCATTCAGGATCGCGTCCAGGATCGGCTGGAATCCGAGAAGCTGACGCCGATGATGAGGCAGTATCTCTCGGTCAAGGCCGATCATCCGGGCGCGGTGGTGCTCTTCCGAATGGGCGACTTCTACGAAGCCTTTTACGAGGACGCCGAGGCCTGTGCCCGGATGCTCGACATCACTCTGACCGCACGCTCCAAAGAACGGGATATCCCGATGGCCGGCGTCCCTCATCACGCTATCGACGGGTACCTCGCCCGCCTGGTCGAGCAAGGTCAGACCGTGGTGATCGTTGATCAGGTCGAGGATCCCAAGCAAGCCAAGGGCCTGGTGAGACGAGAGGTGACTCGGGTGTTGTCGCCGGGGACATTCATTGACCCGAACGCGGAGCCGCGCGCCGCGACCTACCTGGTGGCGGTCGTTGCGCTCCCCAAGCGGTCTCGGACGCCACGGGCTCGAGCACCGTCGGCATCGTCCGCATCCGCTTCTTGGGGGCTGGCGGCGCTCGACCTTTCGACGGGCGAGTTTCGGGCCACCGAGGGCACGGGCGACGATGCGCTCATCGACGAGCTCGCCCGGCTCGAGACCAAGGAGGTGCTCTTTCGCGAGGCGGAGGTCGGCGACGCGACGTTGGCCGCGATCGGCGAGAGTTTGCCTCGGTTGACGTTGACCGCGGTCGCCGCGGCGGAGTTTCCGGCCTCCGACTGTCGGCGACTCTTGGAGCAGCACACCGGGTCGGGTGAGCTTCGGGGGCTGAAGACCGCGCTCGCCGCAGTGGCCCTCGATGCGGCCGGGTTGGCGTTGAGGTACGCGGAAGCCACCCAGATCCATCCCGAAGCGCCGGATCTGCGGGGTGCGGCGAGCCTCGGGCATATCGAGCCGCTGCGGCCGTACGCTTCGGGTCGAGGCCTCAACCTCGATGCGCAGGCGAGGGACCATCTGGAGCTGTTCGTGACCCAGGGTGACGGTTCGCGGCAGGGCAGCCTGCTCGAAGCGATCGACGAGGCGACCACCGCGATGGGCGGGCGGCTGTTGGCGCGCTGGCTGGCGTACCCGTTGGCCGAGTTGGACGCGATCCGCGCCCGTCAGGAGGCGGTGGCCGCTCTGGTCGCCCGCCCTTCGGATCTGGACGCCGCTCAGGAGGCGCTCAAGGGTATGGGCGACATCGAGCGGCTCCTGGCCCGGGTCGCCCTTGGGCGGTGCCATCCTCGCGACTTGGGCGGGCTTCGTCAGACGCTGGAGCAGGTGCCGGCGGTCCTGTCGGCGGTGGCCCGGGCCGTCCCTAGGGATGCCGAGGCGGGGGGATTGCTCGCGCAGCTCGCGGCGGTCGACCCTGGCCGCCGAGTCGCCGACCTCCTATCGGTCGCGCTGATCGATGAGCCCTCGGCCGATGTGTCGAGCCCTGACGTGTTTCGGCCCGGCTACGACCAGGAGCTCGACCGATACGCGGATCTCGCCCGAAACGGCAAGCAGCTCATCGCGGCCCTCGAAGCCGAGGAAAAAGAGAAGACCGGCATTCCGAACCTCAAGGTCAAGTACAACAAGGTGTTCGGCTACTACATCGAGGTGACCAAGACGCACCTGAAACTGGTGCCCGACCGTTACATTCGCAAGCAGACCACGGTGAACAGCGAGCGCTATTTTACGGAGGCGCTCAAAGACCTCGAGACTGAGGTGCTCAGCGCCGACGATCGCCGAGTGGATCGAAGCTCGACGTTGTTCTCCGAGCTGCTGGCCAAGGTCGCCGGCGAGATGGGCGTGCTTCGCGAGCTGGCCCAGGCCCTCGCCCAAATCGACGTACTGGCCGGCTTCGCGCGGCTGGCTGAACGCCGGGGCTGGGTTCGACCCGAAGTTCACCCCGAGATGGCGCTCGAAGTCATCGAGGGGCGCCATCCGGTGATCGAGTGGGTCGCCGAGACCCTCGGGGAACGATTCGTGCCGAACGATGTTCGTCTCGATGAAAACGAGCGGCTGATCATCGTGACCGGCCCGAACATGGCCGGAAAAAGCACGATCATGCGCCAGACCGCCCTGATCGCCATCCTTGCGCACATGGGGGCTTTCGTTCCGGCTCGAGAGGCCCGCATCCCCTTGATCGATCAGATCTTCACGCGGGTCGGGGCGAGGGACGACCTATCGCGCGGCCGCTCGACGTTCATGGTCGAGATGAATGAAACGGCTCGTATCCTGCGGTCGGCCACCGAGAGGTCCCTGATCCTCCTCGACGAGATCGGGCGCGGGACGAGCACTTTCGACGGGCTCTCGATCGCGTGGGCGGTCGCCGAGTACCTGCACGACCAGGTGGGGGCCAAGACCCTGTTCGCGACGCACTACCATGAGCTGACGGAGCTCTGTCGAGACAAGGATCGGGCCGTGAATCGCCACATTGCGGTCAAAGAATGGAACGAAGAGATCGTCTTTCTTCGTAAGCTTCTTCCCGGGCCCACCAATCGAAGCTACGGCGTTCAGGTTGCGCGGCTGGCCGGACTCCCGCCGGCGGTCATCGACCGGGCCAAAGCGGTACTGGAGGCTCTCGAAGCCCAGGCGCTGCGGGCCGGCGATGGATCGGTGGTCGGCGGCCGCCTTCGAGGTCGGGTCTCGGATGCCAACCAGATGCATCTGTTCCAAGAAGGGCCGGTCGCCCGGGTGCCCAGGCCCCATTCGCCGGAGGCCGAGGTGTTGGAGGCGCTCGAGCGGCTCCCGCTCGACGATCTCACCCCTCGGCAGGCGATGGCGCACCTGGCCGACCTGCAGGAAAAGTTGCGCCAGATCCGAAAATAGGTCGTTTGGACCGGCGTCCGGCGGTCACAGCCACGTTTCCCGACATCGGATCGGGTCGAAGCAATGGGTGCAGCTCGGCGGCCGCGGCGCGGGACGTCGTTTGGGCGAGCGACTTCGATCCCGTATGCTGCGTTGACCGAAGGCGAGGCGCGAGGTGCGCCGAGGGTTTTCAAACGAAGCCGTTGTAGGGTAGGTAGCCCGAAAATGGCGGTGAAGAAGAAGCGAGCGACCAAGGCTGGTTCGCGCAAGCCGGCTTCCGCTGTCGCGGCCTCGAAGGCCCGTTCGGTCAGCAAGTCAGGGACCTCGAAGAAGGCCCCGAGCCGAAAGAAGGCGGGCTCGGCGTCGAGCGGAGGGAAGTCCGCGGCCTCCAAGACCGTCCGCGGCCGGCGTTCGGGCGTCGGCGGGGCGTCGGCCCGTACGTCGACGGCTCCGAAGAAGCGGGCGGCGACGAAGGCCGGCGTGAGGAAGAAGGTTGCCGGAAAGAAGGCGGCCACCAAGAAGAAAGCGGTGGCGAAGAGGAAGGTGACTTCGACCCGGAAGGCGGCCGCAACGAACGCGGCCGTCGTCGAGAAAAAAGCAGCTTCGAAGAAAAAGGTGACCGTCAAGAAAAAGGCGGCGGCGAAGAAGCAGGTCGCGGTCAAGCGGAAGGCGGCGGCGAAGCGTCGGCGTCTTTGTTCTCGTTCGTGGGCTAGTTTTATTCTGCGGCGTAGATGATGGTGTCGGTCTAGAATATGGCGGCGTCGAAGTAGAAGGTCGGCGTCAAGAAGAAGGTGACGGCCAAGAAGAAGGCCACCGTCAAGAAGAGGGCAGCTTCGAAAAAGAAGGTGGCCGTCAAAAAGAAAGCGGCAGCGAAGAAGAAGGTCGTCGCGGCCAAGAAGACGACGACATCGAAGAAGAAGGCCGCAACGAAGAAAGCAAAGGCGCGAAAGGCGGCGTCCAAGACGACGAGGTCGAGGGTCGCGAAGCCGGTCAGTCCGCGACCGCCAGCGAGTATCGAGATCGCCGAAGGGCCCGAACCGGAAAACGGCGATCGGGTCCCATCGTCGACCGACGTACACGTGCTGGTCGTCGACGACGAACCCGACGTGCACGACATCGTCGTGCCGTTCCTGAAGTCTCAGGGCTATACGGTGAGCTCAGCGATGGACGGCGACCAGGCCTACGAGATGATCCACGAGTTGATGCCCGATATCGTGCTTCTCGACGTCATGATGCCGGGACGCTACGGCTGGGAAGTCGCGCGCGACGTCCGCAACAATCCAGCCCTCAATTCGGTTCGGATCATCATGGCGACCGGGATCGGCGAGGAGGCGAACGCGGCCACGAGCCCGCTGTACGGGGCCGACGCGCATCTCAACAAGCCCTTCAAGCTTCGCGAGTTGAGCCCGGCCGTCCGCGGGGTCATCGACCGGATCGAGGCGGGCGAGTTCGACTGACCGAAACCGCGGATGACCCGAACCGATGACCTGTTGACCGCGCTTTTCGAAGCACGGACCGAAAATTTGCGGTGCGGATCGGTCGCCGGCACGATGCTCGGCGTATGTCGACCAGGAGCGTGATCATCGGGGTCTGGGCGATCTTGCTCAGTGGTTGGACGGGTGTGGCAAGGGCGCGTCCGGGCCTCGATCATCGGAGCTTGACGGCGGCCGCCTGTCGGGCCGGGTCGGCGCTGGACGCGAGTGCGGAGGCGCTCCGGCTGCGCCACCGACATCAGCGGGTCATCAGAAAATGGATTCGGGCACGAAGCGCGGCCCAGACGACGGAAGAGCGTCGGTTGAGTACGAGCGGTCTTGCCTTGGCCTGGGCTCGCCTCGCCCATTGGTCTGGTCGGAGCGACGACCGGGAGCGAGCGGCGGCGTGGCGTGAACAGTCGGGGGGGGCGATGCAACGCGGCGAATCCTCCCGCTGGCAGCCGCTCGCCTGCGCTCCGAGCGGCCCGACCGCCCGTTCCGAGGGGGCCACCACGCCTCGAGTCCGCGGAGTCCGGGGTTCGGGGTCCGATGACGTGCTCGCCCAAATCCTCGCCGAGGTCCGACAGGCGTATCCGGATGTTCGCGTTTCGAAGCGGGGACCGCGCGCCACGGCATCTGACCGACCTTCCCTGACGGTGGTGATCGACCCCGGTCACGGCGGCCGGGACCATGGGGCGACGAGTGCGGCGGGTCTCAAGGAGAAGGACGTGAACCTCGTCATCTCGCGACGGCTGGCCCGTACGCTCCGCACCATGCTGGGCGCCAAAGTCATCCTCACGCGAACCGGTGACCGATATGTCGGCCTATCTCGACGGGTTCAGATCGCGAATCGAACCGATGCCGACCTCTTCATCTCGGTGCACGCCAACGCTCATCACGACGAGGACGTGCACGGAATCGAGACCTACTTCGTGCGAGGGGCGAAGTCGAAGGACTCGCGCTCCTGGCAGCTCGCCGAGTCGGTGCATCAGGACGTCATCGAGGCGGCCCGACGACGGTACCCGACCGTCCGCAGTCTCGGGACGAAGCCGGCCGGTTTTCAGGTGCTTCGCAAGGTGAGAATGCCCGCCCTGCTCATCGAGACGGGATTCGTCACGAATCCTATCGAAGGACGGCGATTAGCGTCCGTTGCGTACCAGGCGGACCTGGTGAAAGGCCTAGCTGACGGGGTACGCCACTATCTTGAAACCTCGGCGGGCCGGTCCCGGCTGGCCGACGCAGATTTGTTCAATTCTGTTTCGTCTTCGAGATGGGCGGCCATGCGTGCCACCGGCGAGGACGGATGAACGATCGCACTCGAGACACGAACGACGAGTGGGTTCATGCGCTGGCATGAGGTATGCTCACATTGGCAAAAGTATGGCTTTGGTTTCTCCGGAAATAGAATCTGTGCTCAAGAAGCACGGAATGGCCGCTCGCGGCCATGTGGTCATCCTTGGGTGTCCGGAGGCAGTTCCGGTCGTTGAGCAGATTTGTGGGGAGACCCAAGACGAAGCGACGCCGGTCGATACGATCGCGGAGGCCCTGAAGGCGCTTCGTCAGCAACGGATCGTGTCCGCGGTGGTCGGTGCGGAACACGCCGGTAGTCTTGTGAGGCAGCTCAACACCGAGAACGTGACGATCGGGGTTATCGCGTACGAGAACGATGGGAATGCCGACCGTGGCGCCCAGCTTCGCGCGGCCGGCGTCATGGATGTTTTTTATCCGAGCAGCGAGGGGCTGCTCAAGCCGCTCATACGACGGGCTTTTGATTTCGCAGCCCTCTTGCAGCTCGAGCTGCTGCATCGCTGCGAGTCTCGACGCCTCAACAATCGTGAGCTCGAGCTGTTGGGGCAACCTCCCGAGAGCATGAGCGATGATCTGAGCGTGTTCCAGCCGCCACCGCTGCCCGTGGGGCCGTTGTCAGTCTACAACTTGGAAGAGGCCAGCGAGGCCTTTGAGACCGCGTACATCGACCGGGTTCAGCAGCTGTGCAGCAGCGCCCGGGAGGCCGCGGTATTCCTAGGCGTTTCGTCTGCCACGTTATCTCGGCGGCAGCGTAAGGAGAGCGCCAATGGCTCCTAATGCCCCGGCCAATCCGGTTCGTCGCAAGTTTCGATTGGCGGTGGTCGACCGGGCCGGTCTTTCGGGAGAGTTCGAGGCCCTGGCCCGAGGTGAGAACTGGTCGGTCGAGGTGCTGTCGTGTCGCTCCGCTCTCGAGATCGTGGGCGACAGCGGTCCGGGTCCTCTCGGCGGGCTTTCTATCAGCGTGGCCGCATCGGGCCCGTTCCTGACCGACCTGCTCCGCTGGACCGAGAGCAACGCGACCCAGCGGGTGCCAACGCTCTTGATCGGGACTGGTGGGCCGGAAGACGAAGCGGCCGCTCGAATGATCCTGGGGCGCGAGCACGTTCATTGGATAGACGCGAATCCTATGCGCGCCGACCTCTCTCACTGGCTAGTGGCGGCCCTCGAGGTTCATGAGGTGCGTGCGTTCCGCGCCGAGCACGATGGGATCGCCCAGGCCATCCGCGAAGCACGTATGCAGCTGTTTCATGGGCTGATGCAGAGCTACGCGCCTCCGGAAGGACCGCCCTGCGGGCCCCCGCTTCCGACGACGACCGACGAAATTCGACCCTTGCGAGAGGCGCGGGCCCAGTTCGAGCGGGCCCATATTCAGGCGGCGGTTCGGGAATGGGGCTCTTTGAAGGATGCGTCGGCCGCGCTGGGGATCTCTTACACCAGTCTGTGGCGCCGGTTGCGCTAAGCTCGCCAGGCTGGGGTCATGCTTCGGAAGCGGAGCTTACGAGCAGCATGGGATCGATCCCCAAGACCTGAAGTGCGGCGCGCCAGCGTTCCTCGCACGGAAGATCGAACACGACGTCTTCGGCCAGGTCGACCGGAATCCACGCCCCCTGGCGAAGCTCCGCGTCGAGCTGACCCGCGCCCCAACCGGCGTAGCCGAGCACCAGCATGTGGCGGTCGGCCTTTTGGGCGCCCGCGAGCTCCTTGAGCAGCTCCTTGGAGGCGCTGACTCGAATGTGGTCGCTCACCTCGATGGTGCTGTCGAGGCTTATGTCGCTCGCGGTGGGATCGAAGACGATCCATCCGGTGTGAGGTGCGACGGGACCTCCGACCAAAACCGGTACTTCGGGCGGAGGGCGGTTCTCTGGGGCCATCTGGAGCTCTTCTACGACTCCTCGGAACGTAACGTTCGCAGGCCGATTGACCACGAAACCCAGCGAGCCTTCGGGCCGGTGATCGATCAAGAGCACGACCGCCTGGACAAAGTTGGGATCCAGAAGGTTCGGCGCGGCCACCAAAAAGCCGGGCGCGACGGGCGATACCATAAATCGAGGGTCGCATTTCGTCGCCGGCGAGGGGAGCCCCCTCGGCGGACTGTCTCTGTCCGGTTGGGCAGGATTGCCCCGGTAGGGAGGTGCTGGTTAGAAACAACGGCATAACCTCTCGTAATCAAACATCGGTTTGTTTCGTCCTCTCGGGTCGGCGCAGCCGGTGGCGAACTCATACCGTTGAGCCAGTTGGAAAACGAGCACGAGATGTCGGATGGCTTCGGGTCGCTCGCGACCTTCTTGGTCATGGCCGGTGAATCACCCGGACGCACCTACTCGTTGGAGGAGGTGACGATCATCGGCCGCGACCAGTCTGCCGACATCCGTGTCGACCGGCCTGACGTTCGTTCCCGACACGCCTGTCTTTGTCGCAACGCATACGGAATGTACGAGCTCACCTCGCTGGCGACCGGCGGTATTCGGGTCAACGGGGTATCGGTCCAGCACGCACAGCTGCGGGCCGGCGACCGAGTCGAGGTCGGGAACGAGGTCTCGCTGCTGTTTACCGGTCCGCGCCGGATCGAGGAGCGAGCGGTCGCGATGCAGCGCTTCGACACACTCGGCCGCTTCGCGGGTGGCATCGCCCATGAATTCAACAATCTGCTCGGATCCGTGATCAGCAATCTCGGCTACCTGAGGCGCTCGACGGTCGGGATGCCGGAGCTGCAGGTGAAGTTCGCCCCCGCGATCACCGACGCCGAACATGCGATTCAGCGAGCGAGCGCGCTGACCGCTCGCCTGATTGGCTTCGCGGATCGTAGCCGCACCGATCGATGGACGAATATCGGCTGGATGGTCGAAGGCGTCGCGGAGCTCGTCGCTCGAGACCAGCCGGCCGGGGTCGACGTCCAAGTGAGAACTCAACCCGGTGTATACGTGCAAGGCGACCCCCCGGCGCTCCATCAGGCGCTCTTGAATCTGTGTGCGAACGCGTGCGATGCCATGCCGGGCGGAGGTACCCTGCGGTTGTCGGTCGAGGTGCACGACCGACCCGCTTCGACGGTCGTCATCGAAGTGAGCGACACCGGCGTTGGCATGTCGGAGTCGGACCGCCGAAAGGCCTTCGAGCCCTTTTTCACCACGAAGCCAGGTCGAGGTGTCGGCCTCGGACTGCCGACGGTCGAGCGAATCGTCCGGGACCACTTGGGGGAAATCGACATCGACAGCGAGGTCGACCACGGGACCCGCGTTCTGATTAGGCTGCCCCGATCGCGCGTCGCAGACTCATCGTCGTCCTCGGGAACGCAGATGCAGGCCGCCGAGCCGATGCTGTTGGTGATCGACGATGATGACCTGTTTCGGCGCGGCGTTCAGCGCCTGCTCACGGGCCTCGGGTTCAAAGTGGTCGAGGCGCGCGACGGTGCAACGGCGGTGGCGGAGTTCGAAGCGACCGCCGATTCGTTCGCCCTGGTGATCCTCGACGTCCTGTTGCAGGACATGCCATCGGACGAAATCCTGACTCGCCTCAAAGCGCGTCGACCCGATATCCGGGTCGTTGCGCTGACCGGTCTCAGTCGAAACCGACAGGTCGATAAGCTCCGAGAGCTGGGAATAAGCGGGGTGATCGAAAAAACGGCCGGCACCGAAGCGCTGACCCGACGCATCCTCGAGGCCATCGGCGCCGACGCGTGATCCCCGCTCAAGCTTCGTCCCATCGTACCGAATCAATCTAACGGTGAAGACCGGGGAGAACGCCGACCTTCGGGTTCTGTTCGTCGATGACGACGCGACGACGCGGGCCCGTGTGGGGTTCCTTCTGCGCCGCAACGGTTACGACGTCGAGCTGGCCAACGACGGCGAACGGGCGTGGCAGATGCTGAAGGGGCAACATTTCTCCCTGATCGTGACCGATTGGGCGATGCCGAACGTCGACGGTCTTACCCTGTGTCGACGCATTCGCGCCGCTCAGTTTCCCGACTACACCTACATCATCCTGCTCACTGGACACTCGGAGAAGACGGAAGTGACCCGGGGGCTGGAGGCCGGCGCGGATGATTATGTCACCAAGCCATTCGACTCCGGAGAGCTGCTGGCTCGAGTTCGAGTGGGGCAACGGATCCTGCGGATGCAGGCCCGCATGCAAGAACAGCAACGCCAGCTCGAAGAGCAAGCCAGCCTCGACGGCCTGACCGGCGTCCTCAATCGTCGGGCCCTGGAGCACCGGCTTCAGGAGGCGTGCTCGTGGGCTCGACGTCGGTTCATGCCCCTATCGGTTGCTCTACTCGACCTGGATCGCTTCAAGGCGGTCAACGATACCTACGGACACCAAGCTGGAGACCGCGTGCTCCAAGACATCGCGGGTCGAGTCAAAGCGGAGATCCGAGACTACGATTCGGTCGGCCGCTACGGCGGAGAGGAGTTCCTGCTCGTGTTCGGTGACATGTCGTCGGATGCCGCAGCCAGCGCGTCGGAGCGAATTCGGGGGATCATCGAGGCCGAGCCCGTCGCCTTCGACGGGATTTATATTCCCGTCACCACGAGCATCGGGGTCGCCACAGACCCCGTTCCCGGTGCGAGTCGGCTCAAAGAGCTGGTCGCGGTCGCGGATGGAGCGTTGTATGAGGCGAAGCGTACGGGCCGAAACCGAGTGGTCTGTCGCACCTTGGATGACACGCAAGATGTTAGCGACGAAGTGAATCACGACGTTACGATGAGGGTGGGCTGACCACATCCTACACGCCGGGGTGTGGTCGAGGGATAAAGACCGGGTTTGACCGTCTGTTTCGCACATCTCAAGATGCCGCCGCTGCTTCTGCGATGCGCGACCGCTCCAACTTCTTTGTAGGGATCGATGCGACCCGCCACGAAACGACGGTGGCAGTCGCGGACGAGCACGGAAACGTGGGGGCCGAAGCGGTGGGATGTGGCTTTACTCCCGAGCGGACGGTTCTCGATGAACAACGTCGGAACGTTCTTTCGGTGCTCGCGGAGGCGCTCGCGAAAGCGAGCATTACACAAGACCAAGTGAGTGCGGTCACCGTCGGGATCGTCGGCGCGGAGTCGTCGAGCGGGCGAGAACGCAACGAGGCGTGGCTCAGTCGAGCCCTGGCCCCGGCTCGGTGTTTGGTCGAATGCCCGGCCGTGCTGAGCTTGCGGGCGGCCACCCGAGACGCGGTCGGGGTCGGCTTGATCGCTGATCACCGTACGAGCTGCGTCGGGCGCGATCGGTACGGGCGGCGGCATGCGGTGGGAGGTCACGGTGAGATCTCGGGTGACGTCGGATACGCTCGGGACCTCGCCATGAGGGCTCTCGGGGCGGCTTGGATGGCAGAAGACGGTCGCGCCGGCCCGTCATCGCTCAGTACGGCTCTTCCGGAGTCGCTCGGCGTCGCGTCCGTCCAGCGTCTGCCCGAGCTGCTCGACGAGGGCGAGCTACCCGCTTCGGTGGTCGAACAGGCGGTCGATTGTCTGTTTGAGCAAGCTCTGCTCGGCGATGGATTGGCCGAGAAGATCATCGAGGATACCGGGGGTCGCCTCGGGGCGACGGTGGTTGCGGCTCTCCGTCAATTGAGCCTTCGGGCGGCCAACGCGGTGGTGGTCCTCGATGGCGCCATGTTCACCCGGCCCGACCACGCCGACCTCTTGCGGGCGACCCGTCAGCGCATTCTGAGCGCGGTGAACGAAGCGCATGTCATGGTGTCGGAAACGCCCCGAGTTCTCGGAGCGGTCCTGTTCGCCCGCGACCTGATGGACCATGCCCCGCTCGCATTCGCGGACCGGATCCGCCAGCAGGCCCCGACCCTCGGGGTCGCTCCCATCTCGAGGCCGACGCCGAGTCGGGGTGAACCGTGGCTGGAAGACGCTCGTTCCGCTACTCGCGACCTTGGATGAGTCCTATCAGGTCGTTCGTGCTGAGCGCGCCGGCGGTTTGGGTTCCGTCGAGGATCTGTCCCACGAGGGCCCGCTTGTCGGCATGAAGTTGCAGGATCGCCTCCTCGATCGTCCCGCGGGCGATCAGGCGGTAGACCGTGACCGGCTTGGTTTGGCCGATCCGGTGGGCCCGGTCGGTGGCCTGGTCTTCGACGGCCGGATTCCACCACGGGTCGAGGTGAATGACGGTGTCGGCGCTGGTCAGCGTCAAGCCGGTGCCTCCGGCTTTGAGCGAGATCAGGAAGAGCCGGTCATCGCCGGTTTGGAAGCGCTCGACGCGGGCGGCTCGTTCTTCGGGCGAGGTTTGGCCGTCGAGGTACGAATAGGACAGGCCCGCTTCGTCGAGCGCCGCGCGCACGAGATGAAGATGACGAGTGAATTGACTGAACACCAGCGCTCGTTGGTCGGTCTCGGCCAACTGCTGAACCAGCGCCAGCAGACGCTGGAGCTTCGATGAGGGGATCTCGCTCGTCGAATCGACGAGCCTCGGATGACAGGCGAGTTGACGGAGTCGAGTAATCGCGGCCAACGCTTGAAAGCGTGCCTGCGACAGGTCGGTGGGGCCGGAGAGCTCGGCGACGGCTTGCGCCCGCGCGCCGTCGTACGCCTCTCGCTCGGCTTCCGACAGCACGATATCGACATCGATGGTGGTCCGCGGGGGCAGATCGCGGGCGACCTCGCTCTTGGTTCGTCGAAGGACGAACGGACGTATCAACCGAGACAACGACCCAGCTCGCGCGCGATGACCATCCCGCTCGATCGGAACGACGTACCGCTCCCGAAAATCTGCCCAGCGGCCGAGCAACGCCGGTGAGATGGCCGAAAAAAGCGCCCATAACTCGCCGAGATGGTTCTCGATCGGAGTTCCGGAGAGCGCCAGCCGCCACTCGGCCGGTAGCCGGCGAACCGCCGCCGAGCGTTGCGACTCGGCGTTCTTGATGGCCTGCGCTTCATCGAGAATCAATGATGTCCAAGTGATCGCCGCGAGTCGGTCGATGTCCCGGACCAACAGGCCGTAACTCGTGATCAGGAGCGAACCGGGACCGAGGGTGTCGACGTCGAGGGTCCGGTCGGCGCCCACGTATAGGGAGGGGGTTAGGTCGGGGGCGAAGCGACCGGTCTCCCGCTGCCAATTGTAGACGAGGGAGGTCGGCGCCACGACCAGCTGAGGACCGAGGGCGGCCCGAGCGCTGAGCACCGCCAGCGCCTGGACGGTCTTGCCGAGGCCCATATCGTCGGCCAGACAGGCTCCCAGGCCCCAGGTCGCCAGCCGGAGCATCCACTGAAAGCCCTCTTGTTGGTAGCTTCTCAGCTGCGCTTTGAACGTCTCCGGCGGCGCGAGATCGACGTTGCGGGCCCGGTCGAGCCGAGCGAGGTTGGCTTGCCATCGAACGGACCGCACGAATTCTTGGCCGGAGCCGCCGAGGGCTTCGAGCGCGTCGGTGGCGGCCGGCGAAACGCTGAGCCCTTCCTCATCCGTCCGGACGTGGGGCTCCAGTTCTTCGAGGTGCGCCCGCAGGTCGGCGCCGATGCGAGCCCACTGGTCCGGGCCGACGGCTACGAACGTTTGGTCGCGGCGAACGGCGTCGACGAGGTCGGCCAGCGAGACCTGATGCCCGTCGACGTCGATGCTCCCCTCGAGACCAAACCAATCGCGTCGGTCTCGAACCTGGATCCGCATCGCCTTGGTAGTGGCTTCGGCGGCGGAGATTCGCCAGCCTTGTCGTCCGGACCACACCACCGAGACGTCCTTGGATTCCCGGAGCCCATCGATGAGGCGCAGAGCGTCTTGCGGGTCGGGGATCGCGTACCGCCACGGGGCTTCGTCGGGCTCGGCGATGGGCATCAAGGCGTTGACCCGCTCTCGGGCCCATGCGGCCTCGGCTGGCCGGTCGCGAAGGGTGGCCCGAAGGCGACCGTCGGGGTCGACCGACAAGACCTCCGCGGGACCTTCGCCCGGAAGGTGGACGGGCCCGCCGGCCAAGGGCATGACCCCGGCCTGGACGGTGAGACCACGCCCGCGGGGGCCGAGGCGGAGCACCAGATGACGACGCGCGGGCTCCGTCCGCCGGGGTACGTCCCTATCTAGGAGGACCGGAACTCGGCGCGAAAACGAGGGCAGCCGCTGAACCAGCTCGGGCAGCGCCCGATCCGGTAGGAGGAAGTCGTGTTGAAGGAGAGTCTGGATGACCTCTTCGAAAGACGGCGGTACCTGAACGAGGACGAGATGCTCATCGTCGTCGATGTGCAGGATCAGCCGGCCCACCCGATTTCGCAGCCGGTCGGTGAACGCTTCGAGGGGTAGGGTGGCCTCGTCGATCGCCGGCAGCAGTCGGATCTGCCCCTCGGCGCGGAGGGTCACCAGGGCCAGGGTTCCGGTACGAACGGTCAACGGCGTGCCGTCCGGCTTGCGAACGACCCGAGGATGGCCTACCAGCCGCTGCAAGGCTCGCTGCAAGACTTGCTGGGCCCGCGTGCTGCGAGGGTCGGGCATCAATCCAAACAGCTCCAATAGCTCGGCGATGTGTCGGTCGTCGGGGTCGAGCGCCTGGTCGCCGTCGAGGAGGGTAGCGGGCTTCAGCCGGCGGGGTTTGCCGAGTTCGCCGGAGCTGGTCGGCACTTGAACCTCACCGGTGAGCTCCGGCCGTGACCGGCTAAGATCGATCCCCCAGGTGATCAGAGCCTGGTTCGAGCTGGCAGGGGCGTCGTCGGCGCCGAGCACCGCGTCGAGGGCTTTCAACCCCCTCATCCAGGCGGGCAACCCAACCGGGTCGGTGATCGCGGCGACCTGATTGGGGTCCCCGTTCTGCAATACATCCAGCAAGCTGTCGAGCGCGGCGACTCGGTGCGCGCAGGGGTTCTTGTGGGCGGTGCAGGTCAGCTTCCACGGGCCTTCGAGGGTGAGCGGAACTTCGACTCGGGTCGGAAACGCGTACCGGTCTTCGGCCGCCTCGATGAAGATGAACTTGGGTGGCTGACCGTCTTCGAGTTTGTGCGGTTCGGCGCGGGTGTCCGCGCGAGGGCGGGCGACCACCAGAGGCGCCAGCTCGGCGCGAGCCTTCAGGGCGGCTCGAATGAGCTGCGCTCGGGTCGATTCGTCGTCGGCGGGAGGCTCGTTGGTGAGACCGGCCGCCTCGACTTCGGCTTGGGCCGCCGCCGCGTCTTGGGCTCGCTTCTGCAGGTACGTCCACGCCGCGGCCTGGAGGCGTCGAAGCCGCGAAGCCGAGATACTGGTTCGCCGCGACAGCTCCGGGTCGCCGAGCAGGACCTCGAACGGTCCGTTTTCAACCTCGCGATCGACAGTGCCCGAGAAGAGCGCAGGCTCAGAAGGATTGAGCTCCCGGTAGACGTTCGCTTCCAAGAGGGGCTCCACGCGGTGGTCGGCGGCCCACTTTCGAAGGGCTGCGCGCGTCCGGGGGCGCTTCGACGCTTGAACCTCGGCTCCGGCCTGGGCCTGCTCGACTGCGGTCACTAGATAGGTTCGAGCCAGCCTAAGCAATTTCGCTTTCAGTGGCTTTCGGCTGGTCGCCGCCAGGAGGTCATCGCCATAGGCCAGCAGGCTGGCCAGGTCTTCGCCTCCGCATTTTTGGGCCAGGCTGGTCAGGTCTCGGAACATCCGTCCGCGGGTCACGTCGCCGAGAATCGCAACCATGGGACGCGACAACGCCTCGGTGAGGCCCAAGTGATAGGCCACATGTCCGAGCCGTTTCATGGTGTTGGCGCGCAATAAGTCGTCCCGCGTCATGCTGGCTCCTGTTGCTGCGTCGCGGCACGTACGTTCGCCGCCATCGGGCCTTGTTGTGCCACTCATGCGCGACGCACGGTGAACGAACCGTCAACCCCGGAGACCGTATGCAAGCGAAACTGAGAGAAGTGCTCAAGTACAAAGGGCGTATCGTCCATTCGGTGGAGCCCGACAGCACCGTTCGCGATGCCGTACGACTGATGAATCGACTGCGTATTGGTGCGGTGCTCGTCCTGGAGGGTTCGGCGCTCGTCGGGATATTCACCGAGCGCGACGTCCTCGTCAGGGTCGTGGCGGCCGACCGCGACCCTCGCACGACGCCGGTGGCCGAGGTGATGACCGCTTCTCCGCTGACGGTCTCGCCGGACATTCGCGTCGCCGAGGCGCTCCGGCTCGTGACCGAGCAACGCAAGCGGCATCTGCCGGTGGTCGAGGGGCAAGAATTGCTCGGACTGATCTCGCTCGGCGACCTGAGCGCGTGGACCACCCGCTCGCTGCAGGCCGAGGTCGATGAGCTGACCCGCGCGGCCGAAGCGACCACCGTGAGCTAGGAGGCCGACGCCCGACCGCCGCTCCCGAAGTCCGATCCGAGGTCCGATCCGACGCTCGATGCTCAGCCCGGCCCCAGCGGTGCATCGAGGGCGACCTCACACCACGGCTCGGCCGCCGAGGTGGAATCGTCGGCTCGGATCGCCCGTTCTCCATCGTGTGACAGATCGCCTTGCGACGGCTTCAGGGATCGCCCGACTCGGCGCCCTCAAGTTGACCGGCTGGGTTCGCGCTGTTAGTGCGCCCTCGGCACCGATGTGGCTCCTGCGCGCCTTTACGGTTCTCGCCGTCATGTTCACGCTGATCCGCTGCCGAGCCGGGGAAGGACCTCCGGCCGCTTCGGCGGCCGGGGTGGCGGCTTGGCAGCCGGCCCGGATCGCCGAGCTCTATTTTACGACCGAAGTCTCGGGATACATCGAACCATGCGGCTGCACGACGGCGCAGCTCGGCGGGCTGCCGCGTCTGGCGGCGGTGCTCAAGAGGGGGCGAGCGGCCCGCGGGCTGGTCGACGCGGGAAATCTGCTTTTTCCGTCCGAAGGGTTCGATGAGGTCAGCCGCGACCAACACCGTTTGAAGGCTGGGTTGCTCGCGCGGGTCTATCGACGACTCGGCGTATCGGCCCTGAATGTCGGTCCGGGCGAGCTGCACGAAGGCGCCGAGTTCTTGAAGACCCTTCAGCACGAAGGAGCGACGCCGTTCGTGTCGGCGAACATTCGTCCGGTGGGCGGGCACGGGCCGGAGGTGGCCGCTTCTTTCCTACGCACGATCGGCAAGATCAGAGTGGGTATCACGGGCGCGACGCCGCCGGAGTCCGCTTACGGGGCCAACGGGATGACCGCGTTGGAATATGCGCCGGCGGTCACCGCGGAGGTGCAGTCCCTGCGTGAGCGAGGGGCCGACGTCGTCGTCGTGTTGACCCACCTCAGCCAGGCCGATGCTCGCGAGCTCGCGGTCACCGTTCCCGGGATCGACCTTATCTTGCGGGCGCCTGGAACACCGTTCGGATCTCCCTTAACGGGCCCGGAACGCGTCGAAAATACAGTGATCGCGGAGGCCGGGCAGCAAGGCCAGTACGTGGGCCGGGTGACGATCGCCCTCGGGCCAGCGGCACCGACCCAACCGCTGGCGCTGGACGAAGGCGACCGCAGCTATCGTCGATGGCGTCGGTTGACGGAACGCAAGATCAAAGCGTTCACCACGGAGGTCGAGGCCTGGAAAGATGATCCGACCAAGGCGGCGGCGGTCAAAGCCAAGCGAGGGCTCATCGAGGGACTGGCGGCGAAGCTTGCGCGTCCCCCGCCGCGACTCGCGCCCCCAACATCGCCCTACGTTCGGATCGAGCAGGTCGCCTTGTCGCACACGATCAAGCCCGACGCTGAAGTGGAGGCGATGCTGACGACCTACTACTCGCAGCTGGAAGCCATGAACGCCGAAAAGGGGGATCCGAAGAAGTGCGCGCCGGTTCCCGGTCAGCCGACGTATGTCGGTACGGCGGCGTGCGCGCAGTGTCATCCGGAAGCGGTCGCGTTTTGGCGGAAGACCGGGCACGGGAAAGCCTGGGAGACGCTAGTGACGCGCGGTAAGCAGTACGACCTGACCTGCGTGGGGTGTCACGTGGTCGGGTACCAAAAACCGGGTGGTTTTTGCCGCGTCAAGGACGTGGCGGGGTATGAAGACGTCGGCTGCGAAAACTGCCACGGTCCGGGGTCCGAACACGTTCGCACGAGCGAGGCCGAATCGATCGTGCTCCGCTCGACTCCTGCGACCTGCGCTGACCAGTGTCACGTACCAGAGCATAGTCAAGAGTTTGAATTCGCCAGCTACCTGCTACGGGTGACTGGACCCGGTCACGCGGTCAGAAAAGAGTGATTCATGCCGAAGACTCCGATCATGGCGACCGTGTCCATGCTGCCGTTTGAACCGACCCCGATCCTGAAGTTTCGAACGCCCCTGGTGCTGGCATGGGTCACGTTGTTGTCCGGCTGTGCGGTCTTTGGGCCTCCCGGTCCGTCGGCCAAGGTCGCGGCGCCGGTCGCGCAGCCCGGGCCGGCGTCGTTCGCGCCGGATTCGTGGTCGATGGTGGCGGACCGGCAAGGGCTATCGCCTCTCGAGCTCACCGAGTCAGGAACCGTGCCCGACGATTGGGCGGATCTGATGCCTGACGATGAAGGCAGCGGTATCGAGGACGCGTTGACCGCCGACGGAACGGTGCCGCCGATTCTCGCAATGGATGTCGCCGCATACGATATTCCACAGAGCGACGATCCCCGCGTCCGACAGTGGATCGATTTCTTGACGGGCCGGGGTCGTGAGTCTTTCGAGCGATGGTTGTCGAGATCGACGCGCTACGTGCCGATTTTCCTGCCGATCCTCGAGGAGTACGGTCTTCCGAAGGATCTCGTGTACCTTTCGATGATCGAAAGCGGCTTTTCGCCCCGAGCATTTTCCTGGGCGCGGGCCTCCGGGTTGTGGCAGTTCATGCCGGCCACCGGTCAGCGCTATGGCCTCGATATAGACTTCTGGATCGACGAACGCCGAGACTTCGAAAAGGCGACCCACGCGGCGGCCAAGTACCTGTCGACTCTGCACGGTAAATTTGGACACTGGTATCTCGCCTTCGCGGCCTACAACGCCGGCCCCGGGCGGGTGTCCCGGGCGATCCGAAGAACCCGGTCCAAGGACTTCTTTCGCATTTCTCGTACCCGTCGTCTGAAGCGAGAGACCAAGCACTACGTGCCCAAGATGCTGGCCGCGGCACAGATAGCCAAACAGCCCGCTTCGTACGGGTTCGAGAACGTTCGGTATCTCCCGCCCCTTCGATGGGACACGATCACGGTGGAGCTGGCGACTGACCTGGAGACGGTGGCGACAGCGTGCGGCCTTGCCGACGCCGAAAGGGGGGTCGAGCTCGTCGAGTTGCTCAACCCCGAGCTCCGCTGCAAGGTGACCCCTCCGGGGCAGCGGTACACGCTGCGGGTTCCTGAGGGGCGCGCCGACCGGTGTGCCACTGGGCTCGCGGCGATGTCGCCCCGGCAGCGGTACACCTATCGCTACCATGAGGTGACGGACCGCGATACGCTCGACCGGCTGGCGAAGCTCTACAGCACGACTTCTACGGCGATCGCCAGCTTCAACAAGATCGAGGATGGCCGGCTCGATCAGTATGAAGAGATCGTCGTTCCCGTGAAGGTGGCCGATGCGGCGACCATTCGGATCGTTCGTCCCCCTAAACGCGCATTCCGGCCGTCGGTCTACGGGCCTCTCAAAGACCGGGTGATCGTGCACCGAGTCCGTCGAGGCGAATCACTGTGGAAGATCGCCCAGCGATACCGGGTCAGTATTCGCCAGCTGCGCATGTGGAATGGACTTTGGCGGACCAACACCCTGCGGGTTGGCCAGCGGATCAAGATCCATGGCGGCCGGGTCCGGCGAGCGTCTGCTCCCCGGGGAACGCGGACCACCGCAAACCGCCATCGGGTTCGGTCGGGTGAATCACTCTGGTTGATCGCGGTTCGCTACGGAACCTCGGTCGAGCGCCTCTGCAAACTGAACAGAATCAAACGCGACGACAAGCTCCAGATCGGCCGCGTGCTCCGGATCCGCTGACGACAGCTCTCTCGGCCAGACCTGGGTGCTGACCCTGGGTACCGATCCTAGGTGCCGACCCTGAGTGCCGACCCTGGGTGCCGACCCTGGGTGCCGACCCTGGGTGCCGATCGGCCTGAACGACACGATGCGTTCCGGCGAACGATCGGCATGTTGGTGGGCCGGCGGTCAGTGGCTGGCGGTCAGGGGCCGGCTGTCAGGGGCCGGCTGTCAGGGGCCGGCGGTCAGTGGCCGGCGGTCAGGGGCCGGCGGTCAGGGGCCGGCTGTCAGGGGCCGGCGGTCAGGGGCCGGCTGTCAGGGGCCGGCGGTCAGGGGCCTGGCTGAAAAGGGGGCGGCTGGCCCTAAAGATGAGCAGCCCTTTTAGGGTTTCAACTACGCGAGACCAGGTGATCGGTGCGTTTCACGAAGGTGGGCTTATGTGTTTTTCGGGTCATCAATGCGTAGCGGGTACTTGATTAGGACACCCCCATATGTTGAGTACGGGCTTGACACACGTCGGGCTTCTACGCATGATACCCCAGTGCCGGGGCCCGACGGTCCCCACAGGAGGAACCGACGATGACCAAGGCTGAACTGCTCGAAACGATTGCGAAGAAGAATCCTGAGCTCACCAAGAGGCAGGTGGCTTCCGTGATCGACCAAGTCTTCGCGACGATGGCGACCAATATTCGGCGTCAGGGTCGCGCGGCGTATCCAGGTTTCGGCTCTTTTGAACTCCGCCGCCGAAAGGCGCGCAAAGGCCGCAACCCGCAGACGGGCGAGTCCATAAAGATCAAGGCTTCAAAGACCGTGGGATTCAAGCCAGCCAAGGCTCTGAAAGAGCGACTGTAGCTGGTGGTGAAGAGGGAGCAGGTCGTTCCTGCTCTGCGACTCAATAAAGAAACCGGTCGCAAACATCGTAGACCGGTGGTGTTCGGATGGCTCGATAAGCCCCGGGGTCGGTACGAACCGACCTCGGGGCTTATCATTGGAGGCCGCCGCCTAGCTCGGTTTCACGCGCATCGCCCCATGACCGTGTCGTCGGGCAATACAGCTCTTCGGCCCAAGGCCCGGCCCGTGCGATCTTTCTCGACCTGGATTTGAATGCCGCGATGCCGACGCGTCAGCCGTAGCTTGAGTGCTGCCGTGGTCACCTTCTGGGCGGCTCGCGGCTCGAGAAGGAGCATCGTGCACACCCGAGCGCCCTCGGTGGCCGTCTGAATGCGGCGCAGGCGGCTCGGGTTCAGCATTCGGTCGAGCCCACTGGCCGCGACCATGCCGAAGGCACCCGACTCGAGAATCTGTTCCAGCGCGTAAACGGAGCGTTCTTCGGCGTTTTGAACGACGAGCAATCGCTGAAGGTCGATACCCTGGAGGGCTAGGGCCGGCGGATACAATGTTCCCGTAGCATCGACCCATGCCACCGGTCGGCCCCTTCGGGTTTCCTCGCGGAGCGCCTGTGCCGCCAGGGTCATTCGGCCGGTGCCCAGCTCGCCCGCTATGACCGTGAGGGAGCCTTTCGGAATGCCGCCGGCCAACAGACCATCAATAGCCTGAGAACCACTCGAAACATCCTCCCGATCCGACAGAAACGGAGCGTGACGTCTAAGATAGGCGCGAATCGCCGGCAGGTTCTGAACGGCCTCACTCATACTGAACATGTTTAGCGTAACGCATGTTCAGTATCAAGTGCTAACGGGCGCCCCCGAGACTCTGGAATCGCAGGTTAGAGCCTTCGGCGGACGCTTCTTTGAACCACGTCTTCCAT
Source organism: uncultured Myxococcales bacterium (assembly GCA_964519665.1). Lineage (GTDB taxonomy): Bacteria > Myxococcota > Kuafuiibacteriia > Kuafuiibacteriales > Kuafuiibacteriaceae > JANQQN01. Next base: position 83,763 of record CAZFIV010000004.1, on the reverse strand, counting down.
GGTTTTCGCGGGGTCCGACCCATCGTTCTCGGTGGTCGGATCACTGTCTTTGGCCGCACTGGCCCACGCATGGGCGAAGCGTTCGACGGCGTTCCGTCCGACCTTTTCGCCCCACATTTCGCCGAGCATGCTCCCCACGAAGATGCCGACCAGCGTGCCGGGCCCGGGCCACAACCGCCCGAGCAGCGAGCCTACGCCCGCTCCGCTCATCGTGCCGGTGACCGCTCCGAGGTGTCGTCCGGCCCGCTTGCGAAACTCTTCCTTGCTGATTTCACCCGCTCGAAGTCTGGTCGACTCTTGGCCGAGCTTGATCCCCAATGAAAGCACGCCCGCCACGGCCACCGGATGGGTCAGCCCGCGTTCGAGCCAGTCGGGAAGCTTCTTGACCACTACGCCTTCTCGTCCGGCGTATCGTTATCGGAAGGGGCATCGGAAGGGCTGGCGTTTCGTTTGAGCATTGCCTCTGCGTTCTCGAGGGCCGCTCGCCCCGCTTTCCCTCCGAGCATCTCGCCCGCCATGCCCCCCGCGAAGGCTCCCACCATGGTTCCCAGACCGGGCGCGATCATCGTGCCGGCTGCGGATCCCGCTGCGGCGCCGGCCATGCCGCCCCCGGTGCTACCGAAATGGGTCCCGAGCCGAACGCGGAACTCGCTCCCGTCGATCAGTCCAACGCGCCACCGATAGGTTTCTCGCCCACCTTTGAGCACCAAACTCACCACACTCACGACGGCGACCGGATGGCGCGCCAGACGCCGAAGGATACGCTTTGGCAGGCTGCGGCGGAGAACGTCCGCGAGCGGAGAGAGATGCTGGGTCGCCAGAGACTCCGGCGGAAGCTTCAATGAAATCGGCATGTGGCCCTCTTCGACGTTCATGCATGCCGGATCCGCCCGGTACAATCCGTCGGTTACCCGTGCAACCGACGGGTCGCGGATCGGCATTCCTATGCTTGCCTCTCTAGAGCGACCAATAGGTCCGCGTCATTGACGGAATTACAAAACCGGACCTCATCTGCGCACAAGTTATTGATATTGCTCGCGTTGACGAGATCCCAGCCCCGTGTTACCCCGCACCTTGTCGTAGCTATATTCAGGAAAAACACTGATGCCGCTTCGAACAGAAAGCGGAGGTAGAGCCGTGAGCGATAAGCGTGTTTACTTTTTTGGTGGTGGTGAGGCCGACGGGAGCGCCAGCGACCGACAGCTGCTCGGTGGCAAGGGCGCCAATCTTGCCGAAATGACCCGACTGGGCCTTCCCGTGCCGCCCGGTTTCACCGTGACCACCGAAGCCTGCAACGACTACTACCAAGGCGGCGGACAACTACCGGCCGGTCTGGAAGAGGAGATGTTTGCGTCCCTCGCGCGCGTCGAGCAGCTCATGGGGGCAGGCTTCGGTGACGCCGACAACCCCCTGCTCGTGTCGGTCCGTTCGGGCGCCGCGATCTCGATGCCGGGCATGATGGATACGATTCTCAACCTGGGCCTGAACGACCAAGCCGTGGAGGGCCTCGCCCGTCGGTCCGACCCGCGCTTTGCATACGACAGCTACCGGCGGCTGATCTCGATGTATGCCCAGGTCGTCATGGGCGTGAAGGATGCGAAGGGGGAACACGATCCCTACGAGCATGCACTCGCGACCAAGCGACGCGACCACCAGGTCGCGCACGACTACGAGCTGCCGGCTGAAGCCTTGAAGGAGCTGGTCGAAGAGTACAAACAGATCACTCAGACCGCGACGCAGCAACCATTTCCCCAGGATCCCCGCACTCAGCTCCTGGGCGCGACCGGCGCCGTGTTTAGGTCGTGGTTCAACGATCGCGCGTTCAAGTATCGCAAGATCAACAACATCCCTCAGGATCTCGGTACGGCGGTCAACATTCAGTCGATGGTCTTCGGCAACATGGGCGAAGACTGCGCAACCGGTGTTGCGTTTACGCGCGACCCCGGCGACGGCACCAAGCGCTTCTACGGCGAGTATCTGCGCAACGCGCAGGGCGAGGACGTCGTGGCGGGGATCCGAACCCCGCTGCCGATCAACGACAGCGGGCAGGCGACGGACCCCAGCCAAACGCTCGAGCGCCAAATGCCCGGTCTCTATCGTGAGCTCGACGAGATTCGGCATCGCCTCGAGAGTCACTACCGCGACATGCAGGACATCGAGTTTACCATCCAGAGCGGTACGCTCTACATCCTGCAGACCCGCAACGGTAAGCGCACGGCGGCGGCGTCGGTGCGCATCGCGGTCGACCTGGCCAACGAAGGCATGATCGACCGCAAGGAAGCGGTTCGCCGGGTGTCGCCGGCCCAGATCGACCAGCTGCTGCACCCGATGCTCGACCCGAAAGCGTCCCGCCAAGTGGTCGCTAAGGGTCTGCCCGCCTCTCCGGGCGCGGCGACCGGCCGCGTGGTGTTCAATGCCGACGAGGCGGCCGAGCGGGGAGCTCGCGGTGAAAACGTGATTCTCCTGCGGGTCGAGACCTCGCCCGAGGACGTGGCCGGGATGCACCACAGCGTCGGCGTGCTGACCGCTCGGGGCGGCATGACCTCCCACGCTGCGGTCGTCGCCCGCGGCATGGGCAAGCCGTGCGTCGTGGGCTGCGCCGAGCTGACCGTCAACTACGAGCTTCAGCAGGCCGAGTCGCGGGGCCAGACGATCAAAGCCAATGACGTCATCACCCTCGACGGCGGCAGCGGTGAAGTCATGCTCGGCGAGGTGGCCACCGTCCAGGCCGGGGGTTCGGCCCAGTTCGACGAGCTCATGACCTGGGTCGACGAGATCCGGCGCTTGAAGGTGCGGACCAACGCGGACACCCCGAACGACGCCGCCACTGCCCGCGGCTTCGGCGCCGAAGGCATCGGGCTGTGTCGGACCGAGCATATGTTCTTCGACGCCAACCGCATCACCGCGATGCGGGAGATGATCATGGCCGAGAGCGAGACCGGCCGGCGGGCGGCGTTGAGCAAGCTGGCACCTATGCAGCGAGCCGACTTCGAGGGCATCTTCCGGGCGATGGACGGGCTACCGGTCACCATCCGGTTGCTCGATCCCCCGCTGCACGAGTTCCTCCCCCACGGCGATTCCGAGATGGAGGCGCTGGCCGCCGTCCTCTCGCGCGACCCCGCGGGTCTCAAGGCGAAAGCCGAGCAGCTTCGGGAGTTCAATCCGATGCTCGGACTCCGGGGCTGCCGGTTGGGCCTCGCGCATCCTGAGATCTACGAAATGCAGACTCGCGCCATCCTCGAGGCGGCGGTGAACGTCGAGCGGGCCGGGGTGCACGTGTTGCCCGAAATCATGGTCCCGCTGGTTTCGACCTGGCGGGAGCTCGACAAGATTCGCAAGCTGATCGAAGCCACCGCCGAGCAGGTGTTCGAAGAGCAGCAGCGAAAAGTCGAATTCCAGATCGGGACGATGATCGAGGTCCCGCGAGCGGCGCTCACCGCCGACGACATCGCCCAGCACGCCGACTTCTTCTCGTTCGGAACCAACGATCTCACCCAGATGACATTCGGGATTTCGCGGGATGATAGTGCGGGCTTCCTGCCCGCCTACGTCGAAGACGGCATCCTGGCCGACGAACCGTTCCAGGTCATGGATACGGAGGGCGTTGGCTTCCTGGTAAAATGGGCGAGTGAGCGCGGTCGCAGCGTGAAACCGCGCCTCAAAGTCGGGATCTGCGGTGAGCACGGCGGTGAGCCGAATTCTGTGGCTTTCTGCCATCAGGTCGGGTTGGACTACGTGTCGTGTTCGCCCTTCCGCGTGCCGGTCGCCCGTCTGGCGGCCGCGCAGGCGAGCCTGCGCGACGAGGACTGACGAGTCTCCGCGCCGGCGTCGTCGCGTCAGCATTAGGGTCTTCCGGCCGGAGCTCATCCGGCCGAAGACCCGACTTTAGCCCCCATTGCCGCCAAGATTCTGGGTCCGCAGGTGGGGCGTCCGTTGGTCGGTCGGTCGGTCGGCCCTCGACCACGGCGCTGCTGGCCATCGCCCTGTCGAGCTTGGCGGGGTTCGGTTGCGCCGAAGAGCTTCCCGGGACGATCCCCCCCAACGACCAGCTTCACTACCCGATCGGAATGCTGCGGTTGCAGGTTGGAGACGACGACCTTCTGCTGGTCGGCAGCTCCAACTTCGACCAGCGATTCAACAATGGCCGGCTGTTCTCATTCTCGTTGCCGGCGCTGTTCGAGTTGGTTCCTCGCGACCAAAGTGAGGTGTTCTTCACCGACTCGTTCGGGCCGGCGATCCTCGATTCCGTTCGCGTCGATTCGTTTTCTGGCCAGCTCGCCACGATCGAGCTCGATCCCGGTGGCGCTGGGGCGCGCCCGTACGTGTTGAGCCCGAGCCGCAAACGCAACGAGCTGACCGTGGTGCGGGTCGAAGACGGCGGAATCCTCCGGTGTGGAGAAAGCACTCCGGAAGACCCGAGGGAGATCGGCTTCGATTGCACTTCCACGCATCGGATCAAGCTGCGAGGCCGTGACACCTTCTCGGTCGGAGTGACCGAGTTCGGGGATCAGGAGCTCGTGGCCGTCGGTAGCTTGACCTCCGACAGCCCCGTTCCCGGCATCTTTGAAACGACGTTCAGCATGCTGAGCACCGACTATATCGAGGCCCGTATCATCGGCGACGTCCCGGTCCTTCCGCCCGATGAAGACTGCAACATCAATAATCTGGCCATTGGCGGTATTCGGGGGGTGACCGACTTCGTCCCGTCGAGCACGACCACCCCGGAATCGGCGGCGATCATCTCGCTGTCGTTCATATCTTCGCCCAACCTGAGCTTGGTCGAGCATGTCGTTTCATTCGTCGACACCGATCCGGAGACCGACGAGCCGTTCGACCTAGATCCCGAGCAGGTCGACCAACCGAGCGACTGTTCGGTCGACCCGAGATCCGAGACGCTCCAGAGCGAAGTCGACGAGCTGGTCCGATTCGACGTCAGTCTGGGGGCCTTCGAAGCGCGAGGGGTGGTGATGTCGGGCGACGGTCGACGCGCATACGTAACGGTCCGGTTCCCACCGGACATCGTTGAGGCGACCAACTCCGCCGTGGTGGTCGTCGATATGATCGAGAGCCCGCCTCGAATCCTGAATCTGCTCGAAATCGGCGAAGAGCTGGGGGCCCCCAACCTCGATGAGGGGCGGCCCGACGGGACGCGGCTATTGTACGTCGGCGACCAGCGATTCGACTACGTTTACGTGGTGAACGTGTCGGGCGACCAGCCGCAGTTCATGGCACGGATCGAAAGCCGGGGCCTGCGCGACTTCGGAGGCGGCGAGATTCGGCAGGTTCGCTTGCTCGACCAGCCGACCCAGATCGTCTTCGCGCAGGACGGAGACCGTCGACTGGCTTTCGTCAGCAACTTCGCCAACAGCACCATGGGGGTCATCGATGTCACCGACAGCAATCCCCGGCGCCACCACGTGATCGCTCGCTTGGGTCGAGACCTCGACCCCTTGGGCGAGCGCGAGGAGCCTTGATGAACGGATTGAGATCGGCCCCCGGGGCCCTCGTCGCGGCGTTGGCGGTGACCACCCTCGCGTGTGAAGACGACCAGCAGTTTGCGCGTCCTGATTTCCGGCGCCCGACCGGCTTGGAGTTCGTGCAGCGGACGCTCGACCTTCAGTGTCCACTGACCCCGATCGTACCGACGGACTATTATGCGACCCTGACCGCTACGTACTCCGAGGAAGAGCGAGCGTTTCTCCAGTTCATCGATGAGGCCAAGGTGACCGAGAATGACATTGCGGGCACCCGGCAAGCGACCCTGTTCATCGCGGACTCCGAAGCGGAAGGGATTCGACTCTTCAACTTCGAACAGTCCGGCAGTTTGGTGGGTGATGCCGACGGCCTTCCCCAGGAATTGATCGTGAGCCAGCGGGAAGACTTTCCGTCCGGCCCGACCGTCTACTTCCCGCTGGTCTTGTCCACGCCCGGGTTCCCGACCACGGTGGCGGCGTCGAAAGATACGGTCCGGTTTCAGCGGACCTGCGAGTATCCGTCGACGTACTTCCTTGCCGACGGAACTCCGGTCGATTTGCCGTTGACCGACGGGTCCACGTCGGCCCCGTTTATCGTCGACCTCGACGTGAGCGGGGTTCGTGGCGCCCGGGGGTTCGTGCTGGCGCCGGAGGGTGCCGCGGGTGGCGTCGACGGGGCGATCTACGTCATCGACGCGCTTGCGCGGCCGTTGTCGGCTCGGGCGGATGCCTACCGGGGCTTTCTGTTCGATCGACTCGACCTGGCGACCTTTACCGAGACCGCGGGCTCGTGGATTCCGATCGACCTCGATACCGTCGCCTACGGCGGGTGTGACACGCCCGACCCAGTCATCACCGACCCATTCGCTCCCGTGCCTTGCGATACGCAAGGCTACGACGTGTTCGCGCTGCTGCTCGACCCGGTGGGCGCCGGCGACGGTCGCCTGGTGTTCTTCACCCTTCATCGCGACGGTCTACAGCCACCGACCTTGGTTACGGTCGACCTGCCGGGACCAGCTCACCCGACGAGCATGGCGGTCCTCGACGACCGGGTGGTCGTGAGCGACGCGTCGAGCTCCGACGTGTTCGAGGTGCCGTTCACGCTCACCGACGGCGTGCCCGAGTTTGGGGCCGTTCGGCGAATCAACGTATTCGGTCCGACCCGCCTGGTGACCGACGGCGGCGCGCTGGGCGTGTTCGCGGTCCGGATAGACAAGGCGCGGATGATGCACCTCGTGCGCGGCGCGTCGAACCAGCTGGTGCTCGGTTCGAGCCCACTCGAGTCGCCTTTCGAGTATGAGGCAGACCTCGGCAACCCGCTCCGTCTCGGGCACCTCGACCTCATCGACAATCCGGTCCTGGCGGTCGGTCTCGGTCAATTGGACAGCCTCGAGCAGTTCGGCCAGGGCGAGGTGCAGGAGGTGGTGACCGAGGACGACTTCCTGGGCGAACCGCGGGCTCCAGCATTGATCCTGGCCTATGCCAATGCATCGGTGAACTTCGTGCTCGGGTCTCCGCCTCGGCTCGCGATCCTTGCAGAAACGCAGATCACAAGCATGCGTCGCCTCGACGAAGACCTGGACGACGTTCGTATCAAGGGATGCATTCTCGAGGCCGAAGAGGACCTCCAGGAAGAGAATCCCGAGGCGCCCGACGTGCCGGCGTGTTTCGCAGTGTTGACCGACGTGACCTGTGAAAGCGAAGGGGCCGACGCTGTTTTCATCGAACGGACCGTCAACAACGCTCTGTACGAGGTGGGGTACCGAGGCTCGTTGCTCACGGCGGACAGCGGGGTCGTGACCATCGGTGTTGATGTCGACCCCGACCTTGTCGAAGTGTCCGACCTGGTCATAGACGAGCGTCAAGTCGAACCCGGCGACACGGTTTTGCTGAACGTCGATTACTTTCCGAATGATCCGGCCTGCCAAGACCTGGCCGCGACGTCCTCGACGCTCACCGGCACAGTGGAGGAAGTGCTGAGTGAAGCGATTCGCTTCCGCGAGCCCTTGGCGCCGGACCCCGGACCCTGCTCGGCGCAGGTTCAGTACCTGGATATCTTTCCGTCGGGGCCGGAGGTCGTGTTGTCCCAGATCAGTGGGCTGTTCGTGGGGACTGTGCTGCAGCGCGTCCCGGCGACCGTCACCGAGACCCGCATGGGCACGGCAACCTCCTCCGCCGGCGACGTGATAGAGGCGAGGTTCGAAGGCAACAGCCTGACCGGAGATCCCCTGCCCGTCGCATTTACGTTCGAGGGCTTCGTCCCCGAGGGTTTGATTCGCGAGGGCTCCACTTTCGGGCTTCCGGAGGAGGATTTCTTGGACGAAGAGGGGCGTATCTGCACGGCGAACGACGAGTGCGCCGAGGGCTTCACCTGCATCATTCAGCCTCCTCCGGAGGTCGAAGTCGATGAATCGGTCGCTCGCGAATGCTTCGCCCGATGCGAATCCAACGACCCCGATCTTTTCTCCGAACTCAGGGTTCGTCGGGTTGGTCTCGAGGTAACGGTCTCTGGGAGCCCATTGGCGGGTATCGGTCTGGCCACGAATATTTCGGGCCTGGGCGGCACTACCCGGTTATCTGCACCGGCCGACGCGGAGTTCGCGCCGATGCGGGGTTCGTGGATCATCAGCACGCCGGGCACCAGCGCGATTGCCGAGGTCCTACCCATTTCGGGGGCGATCGACTTCCGCGTCATCCGGTGATGGCGAGCACTTCGCCGATGGCCGGCGTCCACCCCGCGAGCCTCGAGGGCCCGGCGAGCGGGGAGGCGAGGCCCTGCCGAGCCCCGGACGACGGAAATCGAGCCGAGCGGTTCAAGGCAAGAGGGCTCCGACCGGCGACCGATACAGAACGTTCTTCCCCAACTTGTGGAGAAGGGTGGGTTTGCTACACTCCCGGCGAGCCGCCATGTTCCAGGTCACAATCAACGAAAAAGGTGGTCAGGGGCGCCAGGAGAACTTCGACAAGGCCGAAATCACCATCGGCCGAGTGCAGGGTAACGACATCATCCTGCCGAAGGGAAATATCTCCAAGCGTCACTCCCGGATCGTTTTAAAAGACGGAAAGTTCATCATCGTCGACCTCAAGTCGACCAACGGAACCTACGTCAACGGAAAGAAGATCACCGCCCCGCAGGTGGTGAAGGCGACCGACAAGATCTACATCGGCGACTTCACCCTTCAGCTGGCCAGCAGCCAAAACGGTGCCGCCGTCGAGGAGCGTGAACCGGTCGCGCGGGCCCGAGGTTCCGGCGGCGAGGACGAGATCGACCTGTTCGGCGGTGATGCTCCGCTCGGCCTGGATGATGGGCCGGGGCCGCGCGACAACGAGCCGCCCGCGCCAGGGCTGATCGACGACAATTTCGACCAGGAGTTCGACGTCCCCGGTGCCGAGCCGCAGGCCAAGTTGCCCAAGCCGGCCAAACGAACGCGGGCCGAGCCGGAGCTCGAAGCGGGGTTTGGGGAAGCGAGCCTGGAGCCGCTCGATGGTGCCGGCGCTGACGGGGTAGAGGCGCGGGCAACGGGTCTGCCGCGTCCGAAGCAGCCGGTCAGGGGTGGACCGTCCCGCGTTCGACCGATCCCCGCTCGCAGCCGAGCCGACGATCCCGAAGAGTTGGCCCCCGAAGTGCTGATCCCCGATCCTCCGGCCGCCACCGCCGACGCGGGCCCTGGCGAGACCGCCGTGGCGGCCGAGGTGAGCGCCGCCGATGCGAATGTGGCCGGGGCGGCCAACATGGCGCTGGGCGGCCCCACGCTGCGGCCTGCCCCGGCTCTGGGGCCGGCCGCCGGTTCAGTTCCGATGGCGATGCCGGTGGCCGCCTCGGCCGAGTTTCTCAGCCGCGCCGACGCGTTGAACGACCTGCACCTCGAGGTTGCCGAGATCCTGTCGCTGCGCGGTCGTCTGCTGGCTGAGTTGCCGGGCCTCGAGGCGCACGCGGTCGCCGAGGCCCGATCCGCGGCGGAGCGGATGGTGGCGGCTGGCCTGATCTCGCCCACCGAAGATCTCCAAGTGCTGTCGGAGGAAGTCGGGGCCAGGGCGACGGGCGTCGAGCCGGTGCTCGACCTCCTCGAGAACCAGCAGGTGGTCGAAGTCGCGGTGACCCACGACCGCCAGGTGCTGGCCGACCGCGATGGTCGACTCGAATCGGTGAGTCGCCGCCTTTCGTCCGAAGCCCAGGTGGTGCGGCTCATTCAGACCCTCGCGGTCCTCGCCGGTGTCGAGCCCGATCAAACGCTGGTGGACGGCCGTCTTCGCGACGGCACTCGAGTCGTCGCCGCGCTGCCACCGCTGTCGTTCCGCGGACCAACCCTGTCGCTCCGCAAGACCACCCGCGACTTCTTCACGCTCGATAAACTCCTGGAATACAATACGATTTCGCCGGAGATGACCACGTTTCTCGATCACTGCGTGCGGTGTCGTACCAACGTGTTGTTGTCGATCGGTCCGGGCGTCAACGCGACCGCCACGCTGAATGCACTGCTCGCCCAAATGCCCACCGACGATCGCGTGATCACGATCGAGCGGGGGATCGAGCTACACGTGTTGCCGCCGCGGAACCTCGTGACCCTCGAGCCGCACGGAGGGATCCCTCTGTCCGCTCTGTTGGCTCACGCGGTGGCCCTGCAAGCCGACCGGGCGGTGCTCGGAGACCTCAGCGGGCTCGACATCGGCGCCGCCCTGCGGTCGATCGAAGGTCCCCTTCAGGGCTCGGTGTTGGCCTATCCGGCGGCCAGTCCGGCCGAGGCGGTCGAAAGAATCGCGCGGGTGATCAACGAAGAAGACCAAATGTCCGTCGAAGAGGCGCGGCTGGCGGTCGCCCGAGCCATTCCGGTCGTGATGCACGAGGCTCGGTTCCTCGATAACAGCCGTCGGATCACCGCGATCAGTGAAGTCGTGATCGATGATGGTCAGGTTCGCCTCGAGAATATCTTCACCTTCAAAGCGGAAGGGGTCGATGAGAACCTCATCGTTACCGGCACGTTCCACGCCACTGGCTACGTGCCTCGATTCCTGGAAGACCTCGTCGAGCGTGGCGAAGCCGAGGTCAACATGGACATCTTTCAAGCCTGAAGCGATAGCCTCGAGCGGGGAGTGCGGTGGCCGCTCGTAACGATGACCAGGTGATTCTGGTGGTGCGGGCGCCCAACGGGGACGTTCGGGAGGTCGAGCTCCGTCCGCAGGCGCTGGTGATCGGTCGCGATGAGAGCGCCGACATCCGGGTCGACGACCGCAAGGTTTCTCGTCGGCACGCCGCCTTCAAGCTGATCGACGGCGAGCCCTGGGTCGAAGACCTGGGCAGCTCCAACGGCGTTCGGCTGAACGAGAGGAAGATCGATAAGCGAGCCCGAGTGGGCCCGCGCGACGAAGTTCGGGTCGGGGCGTTCAAAATGGTCTTGAAGGGCTCTGGCGGGTCCGAAATCGACCGTCCTCGGACCCGAGCTCGAGGCACCAAGCCGGCCGTCTCTATCCAGGCGGAGGTGTCCTCCTCCGCGGGTACGGCGCCGGTCGCCCAGCGACGCCCGCACGCCGAACCGGGCCTGAGCGATCGGCTGCCGCGTCTGATGGGTAGAGACGCGCCCGCCAAGGGCAGAGTGTTCGTTCTCCAGCGCGGCGAAAACATCATCGGCCGTCTCGAGGAGTGCGACGTTCCGATCCTCGACGGCTCGGTGTCCCGGCAACATGCGCGGATCGTGTTTGCTCGCCATCGGGTCACGGTGACCGACCTCGGCAGCTCGAATGGGGTATTCGTGAACGACCTGCGGGTCGATATGGCGGAGTTGGCGGAGGGTGACGTGCTGCGGGTCGGCAACGTGGCTTTCGATGTCCGGCTCCCCCCGGAGCTGGCGGTGGGGGCCCCGGCTCCGCTATCGACCCGGGCCCGGGCGCGGCGGGCGACCCAGGAGCGGCGGTGGCTGACCATGGGGATCGTCGGTCTGGTGTTGGCGATCGTCGTGCTCAGCGTCGCGCTGGTCGTTCAGCTGCGGAGGCAGCACGGCATCGACCTTTTCGATGGCACGCTCTTGGCGTGGACATCATCCACCGCCGACGCGACCGACGGTCAGCCCGGCGGTGGCGTGGTGTCCCTCGAAGGCGTCGACCGCCCATCGACCGGTTCCCCGGTGGGTCAAGAGGCCGCCGAGTCCCCGTTTGCGTCGGCGGGTGAGCCGGCGGCCCGGCCGGTGCCCGGCGCTGCGCTCGAACGAAGCGAGTCGGTGCCCGGAACCGAAGCCGCCCCGCTGGCGGGGAGCGCGGTGCTCGACCTGGGGCGCGGCGACGGCGCCGACCCGCCGGCGACCGATCGGGTATGGACCGCGACGTCCCCGTATAGCCGCCGGGGTTCGGATGGCCTGCCGGTCAACCTGCCGCAGGTCGACCCCAACTTCGATCTCGAGGGCCTCTTGGCGACGTCGATGGCCGAAGCGAAGACCTGCGAGGCCGCGGGCGATTACCTGTGCGTTCGAGAGCGGCTCGCGGCGCTGCTCGAGCGCGACCCGATCAACGCGGAGGCGAGGCAACTGCTGGCCCGGGTCCGAAACATCGAGGCGGCCAACGCTGCTCTCGCCGAGGCCGAGCGTTATGCGGCTCGGGGCAAGCACGCCCGCGCGCTGAGGGTGCTCGAAGAGGCTCCGCAAGACGGTCCGCGGGGCGCGGCGGTCCGACGACGGGCCGATGAGCTCAAGGAACGAGCGATTCGCGAAGAGCTGAAGGCGGCGGCGCGAGAGGCGCTGGGGCGTCGCACCTGGCGCAAGGCCCACCGGCGGTACAAATATGTTCTTACCCTCGACCCCAACTCCATGGTGGCGCTCGATGGCCTGCGGCGGCTCGAAAAGCGAATGCGGCGACGCAAGATTGCCTTCAGCGCCTACCGCCCGACTTCGAGCCCTCGGGACTCGGCGCCGTCGGCCACCGAACCCAATGCGCTCGTTCGCCAGTTCGGCGGAGATCGCGAGCTCATCACGGTCGCGCTGATCTACAAGCGGGGCGCTCTCGACGAGGCAGAGGAACGGGCCGTCGCCCTGGCCCGTAAGGCCGAGGGCGCCCGGGCGGTCAGCGCGAAGGCGATGGCGGCGGCGATTCAGGAAGTCGGTCTGCGATACAAACGGACCCGGACCGAGATCAGCAACGACCCCGATGAGGCGTGGGCGATGTTGATCGATCTCGACCGCTTCGAGCGTCGAATCCTGCCCCGGGGAGTCAAGTCGTTCATCGTTCAGGAGCTGGAGGTTGGCTTGTCGGAGGCCTTCGCAGACCGCGGGAGCAGTCTGTTCGATGCCGAGCGGTTCGAACAAGCGTTTCAGCGGTGGGAGTCGGGATTCAAGCTCGACCCTACGAATCCCAAGGTCATCGCGGGCCTCCGGCGCCTCGAGGAAAAGGCCGAGTCGCTGGGCCAGGAGGCGGAGCTGGCGGCCCAACGAGGGGCCAACGATGTCTGCGACCGATGGCGACGTATTACCCGGATGACGCGAGCGAAGGCGCCGATTCACGAGCGCGCTCGCAAGCGAGCTGCGGTCACCTGTCGGTGAGCGTCGGATGAAAGGTCCGCCGGCGAGCGAGCGGGCGTTCGTAGCGCCCTGAAGGCGGGTGAACGGCGCGTGTACGCCGGCGGTGAACAAGCGATCAGGGGGATGCGATCTGGGCTCGCCCGGCTTCGATGTCCGTCAGTTTGGCTTGCATCCGGCGCATGAGTTCATCGAACCCTTTGTCCTCGATCAACTTGCGGAACTGACTTCGATACGTCCGGATCGTACTCACGTCGTCGAAAGTGACGTCGAAGACGCGCCAGCGTTCTCCGTCCCAGCTGAGGTCGAATTCGAGAAACGTCTTGGACTTATCGGCTTTGACAGTCGCCATGACGCTGGCCGACTTCGTCTTGATGTCGGCTTCGCCCCATTTGATCGCGACCTTCTTGGGTCGGGAGACGTCTCCCTTGGCGGCGAGTCGCATCTTGGACTGGTACGAAGACTCGATCAGCTTGCGCAGCAGGACGGAGAACTCTCGTTGCTGATTCGAAGTCAGCTGCTTCCAGGAGCGCCCGAGGGAACGGCGAGTCATGACTTCCCAGTCGAGCATGTCATCGATCAGGGCCTTGAACTCGGTCTTGAGCTGTTCTTCTTCTGGGGACCCCTCGGTGACTTTTCGAAGGGACAGCTGTCGGGCTTGCTCAACCTTGGCTTCGAGCCATGGCTGGGGAGAGGGCGGCTTGGCGATGGCCGCCACAGCCAGGCTGAACGGGGCCGACGCGAACAGTAGAATCGCGAGCAGCTTGGCGGCAGATGAATCGAGTCTAAGCATGGTCGTCTCGCCTTGTCGGACGTTTGAAAGTCCGAATTGATTCCGGGGTGAGCCCACTCACGGAGCGCCCGACCAGTGTCTTTGCATGAGTCGTCCCGTTGCGCGCTCGAAATCGACCAGGTTCAGAAGTGTATTGAAGCGGGTCGTTTGGAGCTCGGCTTCGGACGCCGCCCACGCGAGAAAGGCGTCGATCAGTTCGTCGGCTTGCCCGGTACCGATGTCGTAGGCCAGCGCGCTGGCCGTCAGCCATCCGCGAGCGCTTCGATTGGCTTTCTCGAGCGCATCCAGCCGCTCGTAGCCCGTCGTGATCTCGAGGTGCTTGGTGTGAACTTCCAGCTCGACCGCCTGCTTGGCCAGCTCGGCTTGGGTGGCCCGGACTCGGGCTTGAGCCTCGGCCTGTTCGAGCAGGGCGAGCTTGGTGAAGATGTCGAGATCGACCTGCACGCCGACCCCGGCCGCCAGCGTCAACGAGTTGAACGGGTCATAGATGAACGGGTTGGTTTGATTCGTCGCATTGGACGTGTAGGCGTAGTCGAGAAATCCACCGATGAACAATGACGGAAAGAAGCCCGCGCGCCGAAACTCGACGAAGGTCTCGGCGGCCCGGACGACCGAGTTGAGGGCTTTGAGGTCGGGGCGCTCGATGGCGGCGGCCTGAAGGCCGTCTTGCAGATCGGGGAGCTCTTCGGGCAGGTCGTCGAGATCTCGTTGTTCGAGCACCAGCGCCCGGCTTTGTGACCACCCGATCAGCAGGCGGATCGCTCGGAGGGCCGTTTCGGCGGCCTGCCGGGCCTCCGCCTCTCGCACCGACAGGGTGGCCAGCGCGTACCGCAGCCGAAGCCGGTCGTTTTCGGTGACCTGGGTGGAGTCGACTTCGAGCAGCTCTTCGATCCGGTCGAGGACCTCGGCCAGCGTCTCCTTGCCCTCGCCCAGAGAGTCCAAGAACGCTTGGGTGAGCTGATACGCCCAAAATGCGCGGTTGACGTTGACCACCAGCTCGGCCTGAGTCGTGGTTCGTTGATGTCGGGCGGCCCGAACCAGATGGCCGGCGGCCCGCTTGCCTTTTTCGATCTTACCAAACGTGTAAATGGGCTGGACGACTTGTCCGTTGATTCTCAGCGACACGCCCACCGACCCAAAATTGAAGTCACCCTGCAGCGAGTCGGGCGTGACCGTCGAAATGTCGTTGAGGACCCGGGTGCGCGCTTCGGGCGTGGGCGCCCCGAACAGGACCTGCAGCGACGCGGTGGGATAAGCCTGCGCTTCAGCGAAACTGAGCAGACCCCGAGCCTCGTCGATCTGCGCCTCGGTGATTCGGACCTGAAGATTGTTGGCGAGGGCCTCGTTGACCAAATCGACGAGAGACATAGCGCGGGTTGGGGTTTCCGTGCTTGCCTCATCGCTGGGTTCACCAGAGCCGGCCGCGCACAGGGCCAGCAGAACTGGGCCAAAAGTACTAGGTATCCCCACGCCTCGCCCGCCGGTAACAAACGGTCGCCATATGGGCAACACTGAGGATCTATCTGTGACCGCCGGAGCCATTCGATGAGACGGGCTTGGATACGGGCTGGGTTGGTTCTCGTCGCGAGCACCCTCCTGGCGGGCGCAGGGACGAGCGTCATTTCCCCGTGGCTCGCGACCGCGGTGGGGGCAGGTCTTGTGAGTCTGGGCACGGCCTTCGCGCTGCGGGCTCGATCGGTCCCGGCGGTGGTCGGTGGTTTGCTGGGCGTCGTGGCGGCGGGGACCCTATATGCCGTTCTGACGGCGATCCTCGTCCCCGCGTATCCGAGTACCCGAGCGTTCTTGCGCTCACCGTGGACGCCGATGGCGATCACCGTTCTGGTCGGCTTTGCGGCCGCGTGGGACTACCGGACGAACAGGCAGCGCGCACCCCCCCCGTAGACGCCAGCCCGCCGGTTCGGTAAGCCGTCATCATCATGGGAAGGTTGGCCGTCCTCATCATCGCTCTGTTGGCCGTCCGCTGCGCCACGGCGACCTGCCCGGTGGTCGGACCCGGAGACCTTTCCGGCTTCGAGACTTCGCCGCCGGGACCGTATCGAATTCAGGCCGGCGACCAGCTGAAGATCGACGTTTGGCAGAACGAATCTCTATCGCGAGCGGTCAGGGTTCGGCCTGACGGGCAGTTGAGCTTGCCCAATCTCGGCGAAGTTCCGGCGGCCGGCTTCACGGTTCCGGAGCTCTCGAAACGCTTGATCGATGCGCTCAAAGCTTACTTGCCGGACCCGCTGGTCACGATCTCGGTCGAGGAGTGGGGGCCCGCCGAGGTGTTCGTGTTGGGTAAGGTGCAGCGGCCTGACGCTTATCCGGTCGCTCGCAGTCAGCGTGTGCTGAACGCGATCGCCCTCGCGGGAGGGGTTCGGCCGGGCGCCGCCGGCTGCGCGGTGGTCATGCGTCAAACCGATGACCGGGTGCTCCGGCGGGTCGTCGACCTCGACGCGCTCAGCCGCGGCGAGGGCTCGACCAACGACGTGACGTTGAGAGCCGGCGACGTCATCACTGTTCACTGATGCCAGTGCGAACTGGTAACGGGCGCGGCGGACGCGCGTACCTATGCGAAACCCCGCTTGCAGTCGGGCTGATCTTTCCGTTGATCGCGGTCATCGGGGGGGCCAGCGGCTGCGCGTCCGCGAGGATCCCGTACCCTCTCGAAGACATCGAGAGCCTTACCCGGCCGCGCCATCCGATGCGGGTCGCGATCCTTCCCTTCGACGACGCGCGCCTGCCGACCGAGCCGCCGGATGCGGACGGACGCTACGTGTTCCGCCGGCGTGAGTACCTTGGCACCGCCCTCGAAAACCTCGCGGGCCGGCCGGTCGATCGGGTGACGGAAGTCCTCGCCCGCCACCTCGCGAAGCGGCGGATGTTTGCCCAGATCGTACTGGTGCGGGATCGTTCTCAAGCCCCCGACGCCGACCTGATCCTGAGCGGCAAGATCCGGCGCCTGCGCGGGTACGTGGAGGCCGAGCCGCCTCCGAAAGACTCCGGCCGACGGCCGAACGAGCGAATGGTGCTGGCAGAGGTCGTCCTGAAAGACCTGATCCTGCGCGCTCCCGATGGCCGGCCCGTCCTCCACGCGGATGCGGGCTGGTCGATCTTCGAGACGCGAACGGTCGATCCAGAGACCGACCCGCCGGACCCATGGGCGGTGATGAGCGAAGCCCTGCGAGTCGCGGTCGCCGACTTCGTGGCGCTGGTCGATGGTGCGGATCTGTCGGGCCGGTTCGAGGCTAGACCCGAGGTGACGATGGCTCCGCCGACCGCGACCGCGACCGCGACGTCGCCATGGGCCGACCTCGGCGCTCGGGCTCCGTACGGCTGGCGAGCAACCATGGAGTCCGACGGAGTGCCGGTCGGCTGGGACGGCGCACGTCGGTGTCCGCAATTCAGCTTTCGCTGGCGCCAGACCCGCCGCTTCAACCGAACGATGGGGCCCTACCAGCCTCGGGTGCGCCTGTGGGCCTGCGCGAAAGAGGCTTCGTACGCGATGGATCGCACCGTCGACTTTCCGGCCGAGCTCCTCGGCGATGGCCCGGGTGCGCGGTACTTTCTGTGGGCGCTCGGCGAAACGAACTGGCCTCGGGCGAGGCAAGAGGTACGCGCGGCGCTCGGCATCGTCGCGCCGTCGTCCCGGTACGTCTTTGAAGTCGGACCGGACCGCACCGACCCGTTCGACGTCCCGAGTCGACGACCGCCGGTGGGTGCTCATGGTTTGAGGGTCCCGCTCGTTCCGTCATCGCCGCCCTCCGGATCCGAAGATGAATAGCGCTTGAGCGCGCGGTCAAGTTCGAGCACGTCGCCCGCGTGGACTTCGACGCGGTGCGCCCGGCGGTAGCTCCCTTTCATCACGATGATGGTGTGGGGGCCGGGTTCGAGTTCGATGCCCGCGATCGGGACGCGCCCGGGGAGGCGCTCCCCGTCGATGCTTACGCTGGCGCTGGATGGATACAGAACATGGAGGGTGGCCCGTGCCGGGCTCGGGCCTGTCGAATCCGGCAAGACGATTCGGGATGCCTCGGGCGCGCGGTCAGGACCGGGAGCGAAAGCGGGGACCGCTGCGGGCGGATCGCGCCGCGGCCCGTCGGCCGAGTGGAACAGGGCTTGGATGCACAGCGTGGCCCCGACGCCCACGAGGGCGCCGACGACGAAACCTACGCTCCCCACGAGCCAACCGGCCGCGGGCCGACCGTGAGGCGGGGAGGCGTCCGCGGCCTCCGGGGTCGCCGAGGCTCCCGTCGTTGAGCCCTGCTGACTCTGGACCAGGGCCAGGGCGGAGATCGCTTCGTTGAAAGATGGGCTGGCAGTGTCGTCGATCCCGTTCGAAAAGTCGCCTCGTTGGCCGCCCCCGCCGCCATGGAGCAGCTCGGCCGGCAGCTCTTGAGGCAGAATGTAGGTAGGGCCGTTGCCAGAGCCTCCGGTGATGCTCAGGGCATCGCCCTCGCGGGTCTCAGACAGAGCGTTGATCTCGCCGGTCGGCGCGCCACCAACGTCGGTCGCCCACACTTCCTCGATCGGATCGTCGGGCGCCCGGTCGATCGAAGTCGGATCTTGGGGGCCGGTGATCGTGGGTTGTTCGAGGTCGCCCCCCAGGGGGGGCAGGGGCGCTCGGTCGTGAAAGATCATTTGCAGATAGCCACCGACCTCGGGCCCGTTGGCGGGGCCACCGTAATCGTGGCCGGCGAGCAAGAGGTGTTGCGCGAACGCCTCGGCGGTCGGTGGTCGGCGACGAGGTTCGATCGACAACGCTCGGTCGAGGATCGCGACCAGCTTGGGGCGTGCTTTAGGCAGCTGGCTCGCTAGGTCGGGTCGCTCACCGTGCACGATCGCGTGCAGAGTCTTCGGCAGCGAAGCCCGTTCGAACAGAGGCTCTCTCGTCAAGAGCTCCACGGTGACCACTGCCGCCGAAAAGATATCCGAGCGAGGGGTCGCCGGCTCCCCGAGTATCTGTTCGGGCGCCAGATATCGGGCTTTGCCTTTGACGATACCCACGGTGGTCGAAACGAGCGACATCTTCGACTTGGCAATCCCAAAATCGGTCAGTTTGACCGAACCGTTGTAGCCGACCAACACGTTGCCGGGCGTTACATCTCGATGGACCAGTTGCAGTGGGCGTCCGTCGGGCTCCATGAACGTGTGCGCGTAGTGCAGTCCGCGCAGCACGTGGGCGACGATGGTGAGGGCGATCTTGGTGGGAATCGGACGGCCTATCCGTTCGTGGCGGTGCAGGATCTGATGAAGATTGCGTCCATACACGAACTCCATCGCCAGACAATGCGCGCGCTCGATGACCGGAGTGTCCAGCAACTTGACAACATTGGGGTGCTGTAGCCTCGCCATGACCGCCGCTTCGGACCGGAACATCTTGACGTACTTGTCTTCGTCCTGGAGGTCAGTCAGCAGTCGTTTGATGACCACTCGTTCGGGTGGAATGCCCGGCCGGATCATCTCGGCGAGGAATAACTCGCCCATCCCCCCCCGCTGAAGCGGCGCGACCAATCGGTAATACCGCCCGTCCGCGCCAGTTCCGACCGCGCCGGCCTGGAGTCCGCGACGCGGAAGCCGGGGAGGTTCCCGCGGCGTCGATGGGCTCGGAGGCTTTCGTGGATCGTTCATGGCGACTGGGATCGGGTGGTCGGGAATGGCCGGGGTTCACGGCAGTCGTACCGGGGCTCGGCTCTCGCCGTCGAATTCAGTGATTATGAAGCGCTCAGAGCGGAATGTCATCGTTGGGCCACGGCAACTCGGCTTTCGAGGATGGTCGCGCGAACTCGAAGATTCGGGAGGATACTTGCCTACGGTGACGGTCCGGGGGATAACGGCCGACAAAGGGGCCTAGACGCGGCCGTCATGACGGCGGAGGGGTCGGGCCAGGATCTGGAGCCTTCGTGTTCAATCATCCGCTCGCGCTGGAACTGACCTACATCGCAGTGGAAGAGGCCATTCGTCTCGGAGCGTCCTATGCCGACGCGCGCTTCGAATTCCGACATCGCGAAGACGTGGCCACCCGAAACGGTCGACTCGATCTGGCACGCACTCAGGTGACTCGCGGTCTGGGCGTACGCGTGCTTCTTCAAGGTGCATGGGGATACGTCGGAGTTTCGGAACCGTCGCGCCACGATGTGACGGTGGCCGCTCGCCGAGCCGCCGAGCTGGCTCGGGCCGCCGCCATCTTGCAGTCCGAACGGGTGGAGCTCGTGCCGCAGACCCCTCACCGAGCGATCTACCGCACACAGATCAAACGCGACCCGCTCGCCGTACCGCTCGAAAACAAGGTCGGCCTGCTGCTCGCGATCGACGAAAAGCTGATGTCGGTCCCCAAGGTCGTCGCGGCGACCGGACGCTTCTCGGCCCAGCGGCAGCGAAAGCTGTTCGTGAGCTCCGACGGGAGCGAGATCGAGCAGGAGCACGTATATACGTCGGTTGGGTACCAAGCAGGGGCTTCCGACGGCGACGATTTGCAGGTTCGAAGCTACCCGATGGGTGGGGATGGCCTGGTCATGGGCAAAGGCTGGGAAATGGTCACCGACAGTCCGTTGCTCGATTCGGCCGAAGAGGTCGCCCAAGAGGCGGTGGCGCTGCTCTCGGCACCGGCGACGCCCGCGCACAGCGGTTCTGTGATCCTATCGGCGCCGATGCTCGCGAGCCATCTTCACGCAACGTGTGCTCCGCTCGCGGAGCTCGACCGGAGTCTTTCTTCTGAGGGTTTTATCCCGACCGAAGAACTCGGGGCCTATGTTTTCGGAAGCGAGCGGGTCAATCTGTACGCCGACGCGAGAGAGGCGGGGGGCGCCGGTGGCTTCGGCTTCGACGACGAAGGGGTAGAGGCCCAGCGGGTCGATCTGGTGGTCGACGGTCGCTTCGTGGGGTACCTGACGAGTCGCGAGACGGCCCAGCGCGTCGGTCTCGAGACCTCCTCGGGGGCGATGCGGGCGCCGGGCTGGGAAGCGGCACCCCAGGTCCGGTGCACCAACCTTTGCATGGCGCCCGGCGATGGCGGTGACCTCGACGCGCTCATCAGCGATACCGAGCGAGGTATCCTGATCGACGGGCCGAAAGCGGTCCTGCTCGATCCGCGGGGTGGGGGCTTTCTGGCCCACGGCGAGGTGGCTTGGGAGATCCAGAACGGCAAGAAAGTTCGCCGACTTCGAGACCCCGTGTACCGCGCGACCCATCCAGAATTCTGGCGCGGATGCGACGCGGTATGCGGGCCTGACAGCTTCCGGATGTTTGGAAGCCTGGCTGCGAAGTCGCCGGGCGACCGCCCGATCGCGGTCGGCCACGGTGCGGCTCCGGCCCGGTTCGTCGCCGTCGAGGTCGGCGCGTACGCCGATGGTCCTCGGCTCGAAACCGGTCAAAGCGTGCCTATCGTCCCGGCTTCCGACGGGCCGGGGTTAGCGGCGCGCCGGGGCGGCGCGATGAGCTTCCGTAAGCCGCCGGCCTTCGGGCGTGGAAGATCGCGCCATCGAGTTCGCCGCAAGGATGTTCGCTAATGAGAGCCAAGGAAGAGGCCTTTCGCATTCTCGAGGCGGCGCTGAGCGTCGCGTCATCCGGAACCGACGAAGCCGAAGTGGCCATCGCCGGTGGCGATTACGATGTGACTCGCTTCAGCGACAATCGGCTGCTGCCCACGCTCGAACGGGGGGCGGAGGTGGTCAGCATTCGGGTCGCACTCGGTGGTCGAATGGTGCGGATGACCACCAGTGACCTGTCGATGGCGGGGGTTCGGGCGGCCGTTCAGCAGCTCAAGAATCAGGTCGAGCACCTCCCCGATTCGGCGGTGGGGTTCGGACTGCCGGGGCCGCAGACCTACCAAGAGACCGATGGGTACGATCCGGAGACCGACGCCCTGCGGGCTTTGGACCGCGAACGACTGGCGGGGCAGGCGCTGTTGCTCGCCTGGAAGCACCGGCTAACCGCCGGAGGCCTCGTCGCCGTGCAGCGCGGCGCCTTCGACGTTCTCGGGAACCCGATGACCTACGCGGTCGCGAATACTCGCGGCCTGCTTGCGTATCATCCCCAAACGAAAGTCAGCCTGCAGTATGAGATGCGAGGGGCCGACGGCGCCTGCGGCTGGGTCGAGGACTCCGCATTTACGCTGGCCGCCCTCGAGCCCGACGACCTGCTCGAGGCGGCGCTCAACCGTGCCCATCGACCGCAAGCGGTTCGGCAGATTGCCGCCGGTAACTATCCGGTCGTGGTAGAGCCCGCGGTGGTCGGGCGCCTGCTTGATCACCTCGGTCAACATGTAGGGGCCGCCTCGGCGGCTTCCGGTGCTTCGTTCCTCGCCGGCTCGACGGGGCGAGAGGTCGCGGCGCCGGACATCCGGCTGTTCGACGACCATACGCATCCTCTGCATCGCGGGTGTCCCTTCGACGACGAAGGGGTCGCCCGCAAGCGAGTGGCGATTATCGAGGAAGGTCGCACTGCCGAGCCGGTGTACAGCTGGGCGAGCGCGCAGCGCTATTCCGGTCAACCCACCGGACATCGCGGGGTCGACGCGAGGGGAGCCGACGGGGAGCGGGCCTGGCACCTCGTCCTCGAGGGTGACACGCACACGGTTCCCGATCTGGTCGCTGAGATGGGCTATGGCCTCTTGGTTGCGCGATTGGGGTCGACGGCGCTGACCGACCCTCGGCGGCTAGCGGTTTCCGGAACCACCTACCGAGGCCTGTACTTGGTCGAGGACGGTGAAGTGGTGGGCCCGGTACGCGACATGCGGTTCGCAACGACCGTCCTCGACGTGCTCCGCGAAACGGTGGGTCGCAGCGGTTCGGTTTGGGCGGCGGGGTCCGTCGTTCCGGCGCTGCGGACGCGCCTGACGTTCACTGCGCCCGCGCACTGAAGCCGAGACGCTGGCAACTCTTCGAGGCGGTCCAGGGTGTCGCCGACCCAACCGAAGCCGGCGCGAAAGCCAGATCCCATGCGCAAGCCTTCATGCAGTCTCGGCCGGTCGTCGCGCACCGCGTGCGTCGCTGGCGCCACAGCGCTTGATGCGAGGCGCTGAAGTCCCGCACTTCGCCGCGGTCGAGGTCGACGAAAAGGCTGGCCAGGGTCTCAGGGTTGACCTGCACATCGGCGTCGACGCACACGTAGTCGTTGCAGACGGAGACTCGATGGCGTCCCGCCGGTGCCGTGACCAGAACCGGTCCCGCGCGCTTGTCGTGCTCGGACGCGTCCCAGCCCAGCGACTTCGCTTTGATGGTCGCGTGCACGGGCAGCGTCTGAATCATAAGGGCGCCCAGGGGCGGGCGGGGCGGACGCTGAGCGGCGTCGTGGTCGGTTCGGTGGCGCGACCGGCGCCAAGGCTGGGGCGACCAAACCGTGACTTGCCCCGCTGTGATCCGGACGACGGAATGCTGTGGCTCGTAGCCTCTCCGTTTTATTTTCAGCCGGTGAAGACCTGGGGCGAGGTCGCGCATCAGCACGCCGTGGTCGTCTTGAGCTCTCGCGCTCCTGACCGCATCGACCTCCGCGACGACGCCGCGAGGGGCCAGTACCTGGAGCGCACCACCGCTCCCACCCGGCATCGTGGCCAACAGGACCAGGCCGACGAACAACGAACCGGTCATCCCCACGGCTTGCTTATACCTCGGGTCCCGGCGCGAGTGAATCGCGCTCGGTCTTCGGGTCCCGGGCGCGAGTGAATCGCGCCCGGTCTTCGGGTCCCGGGCGCGAGTGAATCGCGCCGACCCGTCTTCGCTCGCTTCGCTCGCTGCGCGTTGTCACTTGCAGGTCTTCGGGTCCCGGGCGGGAGTGAATCGCGCCCGGTCTTCGGGTCCCGGGCGCGAGTGAATCGCGCCGACCCG
>CAZFIV010000004.1:24256-60073 GCA_964519665.1 uncultured Myxococcales bacterium | reverse complement strand
TCTTCGCTCGCTTCGCTCGCTGCGCGGTGTCACTTGAGGGTCTTCGGGTGCTGGGCGGGCGTGAATCGCGCCTAGCCGTCTTTGCTCGCTTCGGTCGCTGCGCGTTATTGCTTGCAGTTAATCGTGCCGTTTTCGAAGCGCGACGCTTCGGTCATGGTGCTGGGGGGCGTTGTGGTTCGCTGCCGGGCCTCCGGGGAGAAGGTCCCGGTCGATGCGGGTGGGGGGCTCGTCTTGCCATTGGCCTGACGGGATCGACGCTGCGGACGCCGACGAAGCGGCCTCGGTGGGTGCCCGACCCCGCGCTCTAGTCCCGACGGCGGTCCGTTCCTCGAAGGCGGCGTGATCGTCGGGCCTGGACGTTGGTTCCTCAGGATTCCAGACGTTCGACGTGCTGCGGATATTGGACGGTTCGTCGGTACTGGACGTGTTGTCGGCGCTTACGGTGTTGTCGGGCTCCGAGAAAATGACGTCTTCATCCACCAGCTGAACGGCGCTGGGGTCCGACCACAAAGACTCGCTTCGACCGTTTTCGGGAGCGGTGGTGTCGGACGCTGACTGCGTGTTTCCGAGCGTCGTTGCCATCTCGGCCATCGTCGCGATGGTTGCGGTCTTGGTTTGAATTCCGTTGGCTCGGGGCGGCATCGTGATGTCGGGGTCGAACGCCTCCCCGTTCGTCGAGACGGGCCCCTCCCCCGTCTTGACCAGGCGTTGAGACAGCGCTTCGGCCTCGTTGTGACGACCCGCCGCGGCCAGGATGGCGATCGCGAGCTCCAAACCGCCCTGATGATTCGGGCTGTCGCGGAGAAGCTCGGCGAGCACTCGGTCGCGAGTGTCCGGTTCGTTTCGGCGGTCGTGGAGCTGGCAGAGCTGATATTGCAAGCGGCTCGACTCGGACGTGAGGCCGAAGACTTTGCACGTTTCGGCGCACTGACGGAGAACGTCGGGCTCGGTCGGATATCGTCGAAGAAGCTGGGCGACACCATCGAGGGCGGCCGGGCGCAGCCGCCGGTCGGTCTGAATCCGGAGCAGCTCGAGGCGAGCAAAAATGACCCGCTCTCCGGCCTCCATCATCTCCAGCGCCTGCACCACCGCTTCGAGAACCTCCACGTGGTCGGGGTACTCATCGTAGAATGGAACCAGCAGCGCCAAGGCTTCTCGGGCCCGCTGGTGGGTGAGGAGAACCTGAGCGAGCACCGCGCCGCAGTCTGGCCGGGCCTTGGCGTACCGGGCTGTGAGGGCGATCAATTCGGGCCAGTCTTGGTGACTGCGCGGAAGGTTCGGGCTCAGGCGACGCCAGCTCTGCACGGCCTCGCTCAGCCGGCCGCTCTCCGCGAGCGCCGCGGCTCGGGTGACCGCAAGCTCGAGGTTGTGAGGCTCGAGGTTCACGAGGCGGTCGAGCGCCCATAGACGCCGCCGGTCGCCCTGGGCCCGGGCCACCTGCACCAGCTGGCCGAGGATGGGACGAAGGCCTCGGTCTTGACCGAGACTCTCCAGACACTCGGCCCAGCGGAACAGAATATCGGGCTCATTGGGGCTCACTCGGTTGGCCAGGTCCAGCATGCGCACCGCCGACGGCAGATCATTGAAACGAATGAAGAGCGACGCGGCCTTCTGGAAGTGATGAAAAGCGCGCTCGACGTTGCCGGCCCGCCAGTAGGCCTCGGCGACCCGACCGCGAAGGACGGCGTTGTCGGGATCCGTGCCCAGCAAGCCCCGAAAGGTTTCGATGGCCTCGGCGACCCGGCCGGCCTGCAGGTGAGTTTCGGCCGTATCGCTCATGCCCGCCCCGAAAGACTACGAACCACGCTTCGACTGGTGCAAGTCACCCGTTGGGTGCCCTCTAATTGCCCTGATCGCGTCACCTTGCGCGAACTTCGATCAGTCCGTCTTCGAAGCTCGTCATGAGTTCCATCTTCGTACCGGGTTCGAAGGTCACTTCCTGACGGACGGTCGGGGTCCGCTTGTCGAGAGAGCCGGGGCTATCCACCTGAGGGCAGGTGATGCCCTCGACGACAACCGTGTGCACCCCCGCGGGCACTTTCTTGTCGAAGGCGGGGGTCCCTCGGGCGATTTCCTTGCCATCGATCGAAACGCGACTGGAGCACGGTTTGGCGCCGAACGCGACGGTCGCGAAGCCCTGACTTGCCGCGGGGTCGGGCTCCGGCCGGGACGGCGGAGGCGCCGGGCGGCGCTCCCGTCTTCGGGAGGGGGTAACCGGTTCGTCTTGGGTCGGTACGACCTCGGAGCGGGGCTCGACGCCAGCATCGAGGCTCGCTTCGCGGTTGGGGCGAGGGGCGGGCTCGGTCGCGGGGGCGGCCAGGACCAACCAACCGATCAGGCCGAGCAACACCACCACCGCCCCGGCGACGATCCCCCAAATCAGGCGCCGGTTCGGTGCCTTCGGTGGGATCGCGACGTCGAAGGGGCTGAGTTCGGCGGGCGGCGGCGTCTGCTCGTCGGTCAACAGGCGCCCGTCGTTGGTCAGCAAGATTCGGCCTGACCCGCGGGACTTGCCAACCGGGCCCAGGCGGACCGCGGCCGGGGGCGCGACGTCGGTCGGCACTTCGTCGGGCCCGATCCGAATTTGGGTCGGGCCCTCGCCGCCCAAGCTTATGGGCTGCGAGCCCGTTGTCGGCCGACGCGGGGCGAGGTCGGACCGGGCGATCGTCTGAACGTTGGCGGCCTCGATCGACTGCTCGATGTGGCGAGAGATCACCTCCGAGAAGTCTTCGGTGGCGGGGATCTCGGGTTCGACGGTCGCCTCGGCCTGAGCGTCGAGGGCGGCGAGGCGAGCGACCTGAAGGCCGAGGCCGGTCGCCGACGCATGCGGATACAGCTTGAATCGCAGCTGCGCGATGTACCGAACCAGCGACGCCGCGTCGGGTATCCGGTCGTCGGGGTTCTTGGCCAGGGCCGCGAACAGAAGCTGGTCGAGCTCGTTGGGCAGCCCAGACATCACCGAAGATACCGGGCGCACTTCGTGGCGACGCATGAGCGCTCGAGTGCTTTCGTCGTCCGGCCGCCAGAACAAAGCCTGGCCCGTCAAAAGCTCATACAGGAGCAGGCCGGCCTGATAGATGTCGGTGCGGGCATCGACCTCGAGCCCCATCGCCTGCTCGGGCGACATGTATCCGGTCGTGCCCTTCACGACCCCGGCCCGGGTTTTGGGCATGGCGGCGATCGTCGACCGGACCTTGGCGATCCCGAAATCGAGGATCTTGATCTCTCCCTGCTTCGAGACCAGAACGTTGCGCGGATTCAGGTCGCGGTGAACCAGCCCGAGCGGCTGTCCGTCGGGGCCCAGGCCTCGGTGGGCGTAGTCGAGGCCTTTGGCGACCTCTTCGACGGCGTACAGGGCGTGCCCAGGCTCGATGGCGAGCTGGTGGCGCCGGCAACCGTCGACGAAGGCGTACAGGTCCATCCCGTCGACGAGCTCCATCGCGATGAAATACGTGCCATCAACCGTTCCGAGCTCGTAGATCGCGACGATATTGGCGTGGTTGAGGCTGACCGCGATCTTCGCCTCGGCTACGAAGCTTTGGACGAACTCGGGGTCTTTCGCGTGCTGGGGAAGAATTTGTTTGATGACCAGGTCTTTTTCGAACCCATCGGCGCCATACAGTTTGGCCGCGAAGACCTCCGCCATGCCCCCCACCGCAATGCGCCGGGTGAGGAAATACTTGCCGAACGTAGTGGGCTGAAACACGGATCTTCGGTCGACCCTGAAGGTCGTCCCGGAGGACGACCCCAGCGATTCGTCCCGATGATGCCCAGCACATTGTCGAAGCGCAATGCCATCTTGGCCTTCTTGCTGTGGATCGCGGCCGCAGTGTCCGGATGTGAAGATCGCCTCGACGTAGAGTTGTTCCTGAGGCCGCCGACGACGCCGGACCCCTTCCAAGGCGTGACCCGATTGCGCATCTCGGCGGACCTCGACCGGGGCGTCCAGTCCCTCGGGGTGTATCGATGGGACCAAGGGCCGCTGCGATTGCCGGTCGTGTCCAATCCAGACGTTCGTCGCTTGGTGGTTGAAGGAATCGACGACACCGGTCGCGTCATTTCGTCGGGAGCAACGCCGCCCCTCGATTTTCTGGGCGCTCCGCCCGATCGCGCGATTCCGATCGATTTTACCCGGGTGGGTGTTCTGTCGTCCTGGCCAGAGCCCGGAACGGTGCGGGTCGGCGGCGCGGCGGTCCTGCTCGGTCCCGGGCGCTGGATGGCGATCGGGGGCGTCGATGGCGACGGATGTCCCCGCGAAGACACAGAGGTCTTCGGACCTCTCCGCGCCGACGTGCGGCCCGGACCGAGCCTGGTTGGGGGCCGGACCGGCGACTTTTCGGCCCTTCTGGTGTCCGATGCGCAGATCCTGGTGGTCGGCGGGACGATGTACGAACGATGCGGGACGACCGCGCCATGGCGACCCGCCCGTCTGGTCCTCGGGGAGCCCACTGCGGCCATGGGGCCTCCGCTCGAATGGCCGGCCGGGGCGGCCACGGCCGCCCTGAGCGAAACGCTCATTCTCGCGGCCGGGGGGGCGGGTCCGGTCACCGCCCGGACCGAGGTCTTCGGGCTCGACCCACGGACCTTCAACAATCGCGTGATCGGCTCCCTGTCGATCCCGAGGGCGTGGGCGACCATGATTCGGCTCGACGTTCGACGGGCGCTCATCATGGGCGGTCTCGCCCAGACGTCGAGCGCGAGCGCGGTGGTCGACGCGTCGGTGTTCGAACCGAGCCGCGGCTCGACCCTCGATGCTCGTATCCCTCTGGGCGGACCACTCATCGGTGCGCCCGCGCTGCGGACGGCCGCGGGGAGCGTCGTGGTGCTCACCTCGGACCCGGGCAGTGACCGAACCGAAGTGAATGCGGTCGTGGTCAAGCAGGAGCGCGACATTCCGCTCGGCGACGTATCGCCGGTCACCGTCGTGACGAGCACCGAAGCGGGGCGCCTCGTGCCGATGGGCGACGGAAGCCTGTTGCGGCTCACCGAGCGCCAGCTTGACTGGATCCAGCTCCTTCCTCGCCAGGTGCGTTCCCTGGAGATCGAAGCGGGCCCCCTGTTCGGCGGGCCCATGACCGACGGCGGCGTGCTGCTGTTCGACGTCGAAGGGCGCCGGTACACTTTCAATCCGGGCCCCGGCGCGGTCCTGGGGTGGAGGGGGCCAGACGGGGCGCTGAGCGCCACTGAGCGGCCGCGCGACGGTCTGGGGCTGGTGCCTCTACGCCCGGGTCGGTGGCGCCTGACCCGAGACGGCCTGGAGGGTGAGCAGCTGTTGGACGGGGTCGAGCTCGGCGAATGGGCGATCGCGGTGGACCGCCAATGGGGCGATTTCACGCTCCAGGTCGACGTCCGGGCGCCGACGGGAGGCCGCGCGCTCGTGATTTGGGGCGCGACCGCCGAGCGCTTCACCTTCGCGGAGGTCGGCAGCAGCATTCGGATCGGGCGATTGGGCGCATCGGCGCCGGTCTGCCCATTCGCCGGCGGTCCGGCGGGCGGGGTCGATGGCTGGTCGAGCCGGCTGCAGGTCCGGCGGGAGGGACGCCGGGTCACCATCGAGGCCGGAACCGAGACCCTGGAATGCGTCTTCGACGCCACGACCGGATGGCTTGGGCTCGGCGTGGGCCGCGGGACCATCACCTTTCGGGAGGTCCGGGTGGGCCTGCCGTAGTGTCCCGCAGCAGGACTTCGCGGGCGGGCCCGTGGCCGAGGAACGCGGTCGGACTGAGGGTGGCGCCGTAGGCACCCACCTGCAGAAAAGCAACGAGGTCGCCGGGCCTGACCGCACCGGGAATCGTCCCGAGGGCGTCGAGCGGGGTGCATAGGGGGCCCATCAGGTGCGTAGGGGTATCGCTAAGTTCGACGCCATCGGATCGAAGAGCGGCCGCCGAAGGCAGCGGGACCCTGACCGCACGAGGGCGGGGGCCAAGCTGGCCGGTGGCCGCCCACAGCTGATGAACACCTCCGTCGAGCACGGCGACGCGATGTTCGGCTCGCACCTTCGTTCGGAGGACCCGGGTCACGAACACGCCGGCGTCCGCGACGAGAAACCGGCCCAGCTCGAGCACGAAACGAGGGTTAGCTGACCCTTGTCGGCGAACTGACGCCGGCTCGCCGTTCGTTCGGTCTGGGGGCGCCTCGGCGGTCCCCCGCCGGGCCTGGTTTTCACGGAACTTTCCCAGCATTCGAGATGCCTTGGGGCCGAGCGCCTCCACGTCGAGCTCGGGCCCGGCGGAACTGGCCACGCCGAACCCGCCACCGAGGTTGATGTCGCGAAGGGGCCACCCCCGGCGCTGGATCGTCTCCGCCAGATCGAGGACCTCGGCCAAATGATTCAGCCATCCGCGAACGCTGCGACACTGCGCGCCCCGGTAGACGTGAATGCCTTCGAGCGTCAGCGCGTCGCGCGCGGTGTCGAGGATCGCGAGGGCAGCCTCGGTCTCTGCCTCGTCGAGCCCGAATGGATGAACCGACGACCCGGTCGAGGACTCGACCAAGGACGACCGAGGTCGCATCGGCACGCTCGCCATGGTCACGGCGAACGCGTGCAGGGCCGTCCGGGGCTCCAGCCGAAGGACCACCCGGGCCGAGCGACCTTCTTCGCGGGCCAGATTCGTCAGGTCCGTCAGCTCCTCGGGCGACTCGACGCTGACCAGCAGCTGGTCTTTCACCGCGCGCCGTAAAAGGGAGAACGTCTTACCGGGGCCCGCGAGCCGGAGGCTGGGGGGCGGATAACCGGCCGCGACGGCGGCCTCGACCTCTCCGAGGGACGCGACGTCGAGCCCGTCCACGTAGGGGCGCATTGCCTCCAGAAGGGACGGATAAGGGTTCGCTTTCGCGGCGTAGAGGAGAGCGACGTCGCAGGCGTGGCCAGCGGAGCCCGCGACCGGGCCAAACGCGGCGCGCACCCGCCCGATCCGCTCAACGACCTGAGTCAAATCATACGCATAGACGGGCGTGCCGTGATCGGCGGCGATGGCCGCCAACCGGGCCGCGGTCCATCGCGGATTGGACGAGGCGCCGAAGAGTTGAGTCTTCATCGCTCGGGGATGAGGTCATGTTTCCGAAGCAAACCTCTCAAGTGTTTGCGGTCCATGCTGGCCAGCCGTGATGCGTGGCTCAGGCTGCCTTCGGCGCGCGCCATCAACCAGGTGAGGAAGCTCTTTTCGAACGCGGCTTCCCACTGCGCCTTGTGTTCGGAGAACGACAGGTCGGCCGTGAAGCGCTCACTTTCGGCTTCCGCGGGGGCCGCGTACGCGCCCGAGAAGTTGGGCAAGAGAAACCGAACCTGGCCATCGCCGGTGAGCGCCATCCATAGCGAGCGCTCGACCGTGTTTCGGAGCTCTCGCACGTTGCCGGGCCAATCGTGGGTCAACAGGCCCTGAATCTCTTCTTTCGGGATGGTCAGGGCGTGCCCGGTGCGCTCCTGAAACGCGGCCCGAAAGTGCTCGACCAGCACCGGGATATCCTCGCGGCGGTGGCGAAGAGGCGGCAGACTCAGGGGGACGACGGCGAGCCGGTAGTAGAGGTCTTCTCGGAATCGACCCCGGGCGACTTCTTCGGCCAGGTCGCGTTTGGTAGCGGCGACGATCCGAACGTCGATCGAGCGTCGATGCGCGCCGCCGACTCGTTGGACTTCGTGCTCGTCGATCGCCCGCAGCAACTTGGGCTGCACGTCGAGGGGGAGTTCGCCCACTTCGTCCAAGAACAAGGTGCTTGCCTCCGCCCCTTCGAAGGCACCGGGTCGCGCTTCTTCGGCGCCGGTAAAGGCGCCGCGCTCGTACCCGAACAGTTCGGCCTCGACCAGGGCCGGTGAGATGGCGCTGCAGTCGACCGTGCACAGTTCTTGGCTCGAACGGGGTGAGGCCTCGTGGATCGCTCGCGCTAGCACGTCTTTGCCGGTGCCGGTTTCGCCGAGAAGCAGGACCGTCGCCGACGTGGGGGCGATCACCTCGAGCACCCCGAAGACTTCGCGCATCGCGAGGCTCTTGCCTCGGGCGGAGCCGAACGCGTGTCGGTTGGAGGGGAGGACGTCGACGCTGTGAGATTGGTCCTGAAGGCGGAGCTCGGTTCCGGCAAGGTCGAGGGTTCCGCCCGGTTCGAGCACCGCTTCGTGAACGGTGGCGCCGTTGATCCGGGTCTGGCCGTCCGATTGGTCGACCACGGTGATGCCCACCTCTTCGACCCGGAGCTCCGCATGCAGCGGAAAGATATCGGGAAGGCTCAGGTCGTTATCTTCAGCCGATCCCACCCGGAGCCGAGCCCTGGCGTCCAGCGCGAAGATCCGTCCGCGGGCTTCGCCGGTGAGGACGACCAGTTCGGGACGAACGAGGTGGATCCGCCCGTCGACGAGCTGAGTTCGCGGCCCGCGGTTCATACCGAACCATGTTGGCAGGGTGGCCCCGTACGGTCTACCTCTCGATCCCGGAGACCAAGCTGGTAAAGATACGCTCATGAATCTGATCGCGATGGCCATCCCGGTTTTCTTCATTTTGATCGGGGTCGAGCTGGCCGTCGCGCACCTGCGCGGTGAGCAGGTCTACCGCTTCAGCGATTCGATCGCCGACCTCAGCTGCGGCGTCGTGCAGCAGCTGGGCACATTCATCCGCAAGGGCCTGTTGGTCGGCATTTACGTGGCGGTGTACGAGAATCTCCGGATCGCAGAGGTCCCTTATACCTGGTGGGGCTGGACGCTGGCGTTCCTAGCGGTGGACTTCGCCTATTACTGGTTCCACCGGCTCTCCCATGAGATCAACTTCATGTGGGCCGCCCACGTCGTTCATCACCAAAGCGAGGAATACAACCTCACGGTGGCCCTCCGTCAGTCGTTCATCCAGGGGTTCTTTTCGATGTGGTTCTACTTTCCGCTCGCGGTCCTGGGTTTTCCGCTTCTGATGTTCGGCCTGATGGTGGCGGTCAACACGCTGTACCAGTTCTGGATTCACACTCGCCTGGTCGACCGGCTGGGGTGGCTCGAGTACATCATCAACACGCCGTCGCATCACCGGGTCCACCACGGCCAGAACCCCAAGTATATCGACAAGAATCACGCGGGGACGTTGATCATCTGGGACATGCTGTTCGGCACGTTCCAGTGGGAAGAAGAGGAGCCCGTGTACGGGGTCACCGAGCCGGTCGCGAGCTGGAACGTTCTGTGGGCCAACACGCACGTGTGGGCGGATTCGTGGCGCCGATACAAGGCGGCGTCCACCCTCGAGGAGAAACTGCAGGTCTGGTTCGGAAAGCCCGGTTTCACCCCGTCGGGCTTCATGCCGTCGGGTCGGCCCGTGAAGACGGAGTGGATCCAGCATCCGAAATACGACCCGGTTGCGCAGCCCGCGGTCGTCTACTACGTGGCCGCGCAGTTCGTGGTGGTGCTCGTCGCCACGGTCGTGTTCTTGGCCTACGCTGAAAATCTCTCCTGGTTCGCCGGGTGGGGCTTGGCGGCCGCCATCGTATTGGCCACCGCCTCGCTGGGCGCGCTCCTGGATGGCAGGCGGTGGGCGTTCGGGGCCGAGGTCGTCAGGGCCATGGTGACGGTCGTCGGACTCGTCGTCGCCGTGGCAACCCTTTCGCCGGCCTACGGATGGCCGCTCATCGGGCTCTCAGTGACCGTGGCCGGACTGTGGTCGCTCGCGTTGGCGGTCATCCGGCCCCGAACAACCCGTCGACGCGCGTGAGCGCGTGCGGCGACTTCGATGGGGCGCGATTCATTCGCGCCCCATCGAAGTATTGAGTTACGACCAACGGTCGAGCGAAGCGGGTGCGGGGTCGTTCGTCGGGGCGGACGCGCCTTTGACTTTCTTTTCGCCCCGCGCTTCACGACGCCCTTCGGCGTAGCCGGCGAGATATTTCGGCTGAATGCTGGCCGGGGGACGGCCGGCTCGAGCGTCGAACAGCCCACGCCGGAATTCGAGCCGATCGCTGAAGCGCGGGCGCGAACGTCGACCGATGATGGCCGCTTCTTCTTTGCCTTCGTGGCGCATAGAGCACCTCCTCCTGTTGCTTCGTATTGGGTGTTGTCGCGAGGCTCGTCGGGTCGACCTGAGAATCGGCGGAATCGGTGAGCCTAGAACCACCTGGCCCAAGGCCAGGAAGGAAGCCGGCTTGAGCAGGCTTCAGGGCGAGCGTTCTACCGGAGCCGAAGTCACTGAGACTTCAGCCCCGGCGGCTAGGCGGAGGGATGTCGGTGCTGCTTCGGCAGGGCCGATGAGTTCGACGCGACAACATGCTCACCCGCCGGGCGCTGCGCGCCTGGTCGGTGCAAGCAAAGCTGGCGTGTCGGAGCACCATTGGTTGGCGGTTTAAAGGACGCCAGCATGCGCGTCAAGCGTAACCGGCCAACGAAAATGACCCGGTCAGTCCGCCATGCTGACCCGTCCACCGGTCGAGGTGGGATCGGTGAGAGATAGACGACCGCCCCCTTCGGGGGGGCGGCGGGCTCGAACCGCGGTCAGGGCATCCTGCGCAGCGTGTCGAAGTCTCCGCGGCCGGCGAGGGTCACGCGCGACGCGTTCGAGAGCGGGAATCGCTCTCACCGTGCCTTCGAACGCCAGCGCGTCGAGCGTGTGATCGGCGACGCGTTCGCTGTCGTGGTCGAGCAGCGCAAGAAGTGTTTCTTCCCACGCGGGGCCGGCGGCGAGGATCACGGGTATTGCGTTCAGCGCGTCGGGTTCGGGGGCCGCGACCAGGCGTCGTCCGATGACCATCGGGGCCGGACTCAGGCCGGGAGGCTGACCCAAGAACCAACGAACGGCCTCGACCGGCATGGGGCCCCGATCGCGCAGGCGGGCCTGCAGGGCGGCGTTCACGACCTCCGGCCGGCCGTGTTCGAGAAGTCGGGCCAGCGCCGCATCGATCGCCCAGTCGGGGCACTCGCCGCGGGCGACGGCCTCCGCCAACATGGCTTCCGCGAGAGCCGAGGTCGGGTGGGCGACGATCAGCGCACCGGCGGCCGCCAGCCGGACCAGGGGATGCTCGTCGTTCATGGCGGCCTCGACCGTCGCTTGGTCTTCCGATGTGAGCGGGTAGTGCTCCTGGTACAGCCAGAGGGTCCGCGCCCGAACTTCGGCGTACGGGTCACACTCGATCGTTGTTCGCGCCCGAGCCCGAAGCTCGGTTGGGGTCAATGCGTACAGGCGACGAGTGAGTTCGCTCATCAGCGTCAGGTGGTCGAGGGCGGACGAGGGCGTGAGCACGTGACCTCCGCTCCACTCGGTGTGATCGGTGTCGATGCCAATGCCTCGGCTCAGAGCGCGGCGTACCACCTCACGGGTGGGACGATCGAGGACCAAAAGCCCCTCGGGAAGCTGGCCGTGGACGTGAACGGTGCGGTCGAAGGTCGGGTCTCCGGTGCGCCAGCTTCCGCGAGGCATCGAAGCGCTCAGCAATGATACTTGCACATCGGCGCGGTCATCCCGATGGATCGGCCGGACGATCGTCTTCCATCCGGGCTTCGTGCAGTCGATCCGCACCGAGCAACCGCCGAAGGTGCCGCGAACCCGCGGAACGGACCGCCCTCCATCGGAGAGCAATCGCAGGCCCGGTATCCGGGCGGCGACCTTGGCCAATCGCCACGTTGCCCCGTAGTGGGGCAGTAGACAGCGGACGACGAGAAAGTCGATCGCGACCAGGGGCGCGAGCCCGATGAGGGCCCAGATCAGCGCCGACAGGAGGGATGAGACCGTCCCGTCGCCGTTGCGCGCGAGGCCCACGGCGATGAGCGAAAGGACGCCCCCGAGCGTCGCGAGCAGTATCTCGAGTCCGCGCAGCCTCATACCACCCACAATAGCAGGTGACCCGGGTGATGCCGCGAGTTAGGTTTGCCATGTGGCCGAGCGCGCGAGATTCGGGCGACGCCGTCGCTTCATCGACCGATTCGTGTCCGACGAAATCCAGGAGCGAACAGCGCGTTTGGAGGTCGACCTGGGTGAGCTGGGTGTGGACTCGTTCGGGTACGACCCCGACTTCGTCAAGTATGTCTTGACCCCCACCGCGTGGCTCTACCGGAACTACTTCCGAGTCCAGGCCGAGGGGGTCGCCAACGTGCCTGACGGGCGGTGCCTGTTGGTGTCGAATCACTCTGGCCAGCTGCCCTTCGATGGCGCGATGATCCTCACCGCGCTCCTGCTCGAACGGGATCCTCCCCGCTACGTGCGGTCGATGGTCGAAAAGTGGATCCCGCGGTTGCCGTTCATCAGTGTTCTCATGGCCCGTGTGGGGCAGGTCGTGGGAACGCCCGACAACTGTCGGCGGCTTCTCGAGCGCGAGGAGGCGATCCTTGTCTTTCCCGAAGGCGTCCGAGGCATCTCGAAGACTTTCGACAAGCGCTATCAGCTCCAGATGTTCGGTACCGGCTTCATGCGGCTCGCGCTCGAGACCAACACGCCGATCGTCCCGGTCGGGGTCGTGGGGGCCGAAGAGCAGGCGCCAGCGCTGACCAATCTCTCCGGTCTGGCTCGTATGCTCCGGATCCCGGCCTTTCCGGTCACGCCAACCTTTCCCTTGCTCGGGCCGGCGGGCTTGCTCCCGTTGCCGACGCGGTACCATATCTACTTCGGGTCGCCGCTTCGCTTCGAGGGCGGGGTCGACGAGGAAGACGAGCTCGTCGATAGCTACGTCCGGAAGGTCAAAGACGCCATCCGGCAACTCCTACGGACCGGGCTCGCCACCCGAGAAGGCGTCTTCATCTGATGAACGAGCACGACGAGCGTCCGGTGGTGCTGGTCACCGGGGCGGCCGGGAATCTCGGGCGCCTGGCGGTGCAGTCGTTGCACCGCGATCATACCGTCGTGGCCGTCGACCGGCGTCCGGTGCGAGGGTTGCCGAAGGATGTGCGCCACGTGCAGACCGACGTGCGCCGTCGACCGATCGAAGACGTGTTTCGCACCGACCGCGTGCAGGCCATCCTGCACCTCGGGCTCGCCCACAATCCGCGGGGCGATGATTCCCACTATCGCTTCAACGTCGTGGGCACGCAGCGCATCCTCGATCTGGCGGTCAAGTACCAGGTAGGCGCGGTGGTGGTGCTGTCGAGCGCCAACATCTACGGTCCGCACCCCGACAACTCTCATTTCCTCACCGAAGAGGCGCCGCTCCTGGCCGCCGAACACCACCCTGAGATTCGCGACCTGGTCGCGGCCGACCGCATCGTCCAGTCGTTTTTTTACCGGCACCCGCAGCTGCGGACGGTTCTGTTTCGACCGGTGCACATCGTCGGGCCGCGGGTGCGAAACGCGCCGTCCAACTATCTGCGGATGCCCAGACCTTGGATGGTGACCGGCTTCGACCCCATGATTCAGCTCATCCACGAGGAAGATGTCGTGAGGGCCCTGGTGCTGGCGATCGACTCCGATGCCCGCGGCGTGTTCAACCTGGTCGGACCGGGCGAGGCGCCGCTGTCGAGAATCTTCGAAGTGCTGGGGCGGTCGCCGCGGTCGCTTCCCAGCTTCCTGTTCCAACGGGTCATTTCCCAGGCCTGGCGATATCACATCTCGGATTTTCCGGCCCCCGAGCTTCGCCACATCCAGTTCAACTGCGTCGTGGACGGCCGGCGGGCCCAGGAAGAGCTCGCTTTCACTCCTTCGTATTCGATGGAAGAGACGATCCGCTCCGTGGATGGCTTCGGGTACTGACCCGGGCGCGGAGCCAGCGTCGTCAACAGACCCAATCGCTCTCGGTCCGGGTAGTATGAGGCATGGCCGGTCGTGCGTTCTCTGCTCGGATGGTGTTCCTGACTGCGGCGATATTCATGGCCGCCGGGGCGGGCGGGTGCTCCGCCCCGGCGGAGACGGCGCCGGCGTCGTGCCCGCCTGAAACCCGCGAGGTCGATGGTCGGTGCGTGAAGACGTGTGTCGACCGGTCACCATGCCTGGTCAGCGAGACGTGCGTGGCTGGGTTGTGCGCGGTCCCTCCGGCCGGTCCGGTCGAGATCTTGGCGTTTACGGCCCTGCCCACCCAAGTCGCCGCCGGTGAGCGGGTGCGGGTCGGGTATTCGGTCGCGAATGCGGTCCGCGTCCAACTGGCGGTGGGCGGCCCTGACGGCATCTCGACCCTGGTCCTCGACTCGACCGAGCGTTTCGTCGGGTTCGAATCGACCCCGCCGCTCACCGAAGACGTGACTCTGGCGCTGGCCGCGACCGGGGGCGGGGGTCGGGTGCTCGCCCGGGAAATCGATATCGAGGTCATCGGTGCCGAGATGCTCGACATTTCGAGCCTCGACATCAGCACGGGGCCGGTCGATCCGGGGCACGGAGCGGTCGTGTCGTGGACCACCACCGGCGCGGATCGCATCGTCCTGCGCTTGAACGGTGCCAACGGTCCGGTGCTCTACGAGAGCCGAAGGCCTTCCTATGTCCGCCAAGGCCAGTTCGTGGTGCTTCCGATCGCCCTCGGGCGGAGCTACACCGTCGAGGCGTTCGCGGGGACCGATGTCGTCCGCCGAACGGTCACCATCGCGGTCAATCCGGTCCCCCCGGTCGGGCGCATCGCCTCGTTCGGCGCGGTCCCCGAGATCTTCGACCGTGCTTCGACGGGCTTGCAAGAGATCGAGCTTCGCTGGAACGGCGGACCCGATGACGCGATCGGCTTCCTGCGCATCGACGAAGCGCTGGAAGTCGTACCCGCCGACGGAACCTTGAGCGAGCGATTCGCGGTTGACCGCACGCTGGTCACCGAGCTGACCGTCGAGGCGGACGGAGGGGTCGACCGCGCGTACGGCCGCATATGGGGTCGACGAGACGAAGTCGGGGCCAACGCCAACCCGGCAGCGGCCGAGGTGACCGATGGATTGGCGATCGACGGGGTGATGGGACCCCCCGATTTCGAGGATTGGTACCAGGTCAGGGTGCAAGCGGGGGGCTCGATCAGCGTCGATTTTCTCGACGAGACCGACTGCCCATCGAGCCTGTCGGTCGAGCTCATCTTCTCTGGGCAAACGCTACAGACCGGGTCGAACGCCGGATTTCGCTGTCCTGCTCTGACCCGGGTCGGCCTGAGCGGGGGTACCTATCGGGTTCGTTTGAAGGGAGGGAGCGACGGCGTGTCGTTTCCGTACACGGTCGGCATTGCCGCGGATCCGGGGCGTTGCGGCGATGGCCGGGTCACGCCCGACGAAGAGTGCGACGATGGCAACCTGACGCGGGGGGACGGCTGCGACGAGGACTGCGTCGTCGAACCAGCCTATCACTACGGGTCGGAATCTGACGCGCTGGATGACTGGACGCCCGTGCCCGACACCGCGGTAGCGCTGGATTGGCTGCCGTACGTCGAGGACCAGGCGGTCGAGGCGACCGATGAGGGCTTCGCGATCGTTCCCCTGCCGTTCGTGTTCCTGTACTACGGCCGCACCTACCGTGGCCTGATCGTCCACGCCGACGGCTTCGTGTCGTTCCTGCCGGAGCTCGACGGCGACGATTTCGACCCTCGCAACGCGTGGGGCGAGGTTCGTCCGAACGCTCTGGTGGCGGCCTTCTTGGCGGACTTGCGGTGGCCCAACGGTGCGCGCCCCAAGGTGTGGACGTCCAACACCGGCGAACCGTGGGGACCGGTTCTCTGGGTGGATTTCGGCGAGGCGCAGGCCCGCGGCGAAGATCGACCGATCGGACAGGTGCGGTTGGGACTATCCAGCACTGGCTTGGTCGTCCTGCTCCACGGGACCCTCGAGACCGGGGCGTCCTTTCAGGCCGGCGTCGAGGATCACACCGGGACTCGCCGGGTTTCGGCGTGCGGGGCTAGCGGGTGCAACGCCGATCGAGACTTAAGCAATACCGCTAGTGTGTTTGGGAGCACGCAGCTCTAAGGGAGAAGCGACGACGCGATGCGAGCCGAAATCTCACGTGGCGGCGGTGCCACCGGCGGTGGCCGCGGCCCCGCCTCCCTCGATTCCGGGCTACCGTCCGGTCGCGCTGTTCGGCCAGCTCGGTGGCACGCCCCGCTACATGTCGCCCGAGCAGGTCCGGGGCCGGAAGGTCGACCGGCGCAGCGACTTGTACGCGTGGGCGGTCGTGATGGTCGAGATGTTGACCGGACACCAACTCGCTCGCCCGGGGAGCCTGCGATTCCGGGCTACCGTCCGTCGCGCTGTTCGGGCAGCTCGGTGGCACGCCCCGCTACATGTCGCCCGAGCAGGTCCGGGGCCGGAAGGTCGACCGGCGCAGCGACTTGTACGCGTGGGCGGTCGTGACGGTCGAGATGTTGACCGGACACCAACTCGCTCGCCCGGGAAGCCTGCCGGCCACGCTCACGTCCGTGTTGAGCGATCCGGCCCCTCCGCTGAGCTCGCTCGATCCCGGGCTCCCGGGGGCCTCGACCCGATCTTCGCGTCGATGCTGTCGAAGGATCCGGATGAGCGACCGGCTTCGGCCGGGGCGGCTCGACGGGCCATCGACTCGGCGTGCCGGCGCCGAAAATGGTCGACCGCCGACGTTGGCGCCTTGGTTCGAACGGTGTTCATGGATCGGTACGGCGCGTTCGAGCGCTTCAAATCGATGGCCGTGCCTCCCTCGGAGGCACCGGCCGGCGCGGGACCCGTCGCGATGTCCGTGGATTCGGCTGGTCGACCGACGGGCGCGCTCTGGAATTTGTCGTTCAGTCGGTGAGGGTCTCGGAACCGGAGCGCCGAGTCTGATCGGCCTCGCCTTCCGAAGCCCGGGTATCCGGGGTCGGCGCGGCGGAGGGGGCGAGTGCGCGGGCGGTTGGTTGCTCGCTGGGGGCGGCCAACGCCCACGCGGGGACCGAAGCGCCGAAGACCTCGCCCACCGCGCTCGCGGTTGCGTCGAGCTCGCGGCCGAGCTCGTCGAGGGCCTCGACGACCGGAGAGCTCTCGCCGCCGACACGCTCGACCTCCGCGCTGCGCAGATGGATGAGCGAAAAGCGCAGCTTTTCGAGGATGGCGACGTTGGCGTGCAACCGGGCCACGATCCGCTCCCGCCCGAGGCCGATTCGGTCGATGGCCTCTTTTTGCGCCACCAGGCTGGCGATCGCGTCTCGATAGGTCTCTTGGGCTGCCGGGTCGCGAGAGCGCGCCCATCGATCTTCCAGGTCTCGGATCCGGTTGTCGAGCTGGTCAACGGGCGTTGCGGCCAGGTCGGCTTCGACCTGTCGGCATTGCTCTGCGATCCGAAGCACCCGCATGACGGCTTCTCCGCTTCGGCTCCCCAACGCCCGGACCGAGGGGCTGTCGTTGCGGGTTTCGAATTCGGACTGCAGAGCGAGATAAATGCGGAGGGAACGCTCCAGAATCGCGTGAATCTCGCCGTCGTTGACCTCGAGCGCGGCTCGAAAGGCCTCTACGACGGGATCGGTCGGCGGCGTCAGGTATCGAGGGGCCGTCGCGAGCCCGAAGAAGAGCCCCGCCGCCGCGCCCGCCACCCCGCTCGCGAAGGGAAGGGCGAGCCACGCCCCGAGCGGATTCCAATCCAGCAAGACATGGCCGACGAACAGGCCCGCGGTCGTCAGGCCACTGGCGACCAGCGCGGCCGTCAGGATGCTTCGCCACCCGCTTCCGGGGGTAAGAACGGGCACCATGCTGGCACCGAGCAGCAGCGCAGCCACGATGGGCCAGCCGACGGTGAGGCTGAAGAGGGCGCCACCGACCAACCCCCATCCGGCGCCGATGAGCGCTCTTCGAGCCCGGCGTGAGGTCGAATCTCGGGGCTTGGAGGCATCGGGCCTGGTTCCCCGGCCGGCCCCGATCATCGCCATCGAGGCTGCCGCGACGCAAACGGTGAACAGGAACGGGTAGTCGCCGAGCGAGCCGTTGCCCAACCACGCCAGCCCGTGGGCGAGCAGGGCGCCGACCGCGCCGCCGGCTGCCGCTTCGAGCGCCGTGCGATGAAAGGCTTCGTGCCGCGCCGGGTCAGGACCGGACCGTTCGATGGCGGTGCTTTGGGGGGCGACCGGCTGAACGGGAGCCGGCGGCGATGGCGCGAGGGTGGAGGGCTGCGCAGGATCCACGGTGCTCAGTACGTGAAGACTTGGTGAGCCTGAAGCTTTTCACGCTTGATCAGGTCTTTGCCGTCATCGGAATCGTAGCCAAAGCTCGTCAGGTCGTTGAGGGTCTTCTGCATCTCGACGACCTGACCTCGGAGCTTGGGGCTCCGGAGGTCGGCGTTGACCTTTCGAGCATGAGCGATCGTGTCTTTGAGGGCGCGGACCGCCCGTTCGCGCTGCCCGCGTGAAAACGAGGTGGCCGCCTCTTGGCGAGCCCGAGCGGCGCGAGCGTTCGCGAGGACTTCTTCAACGTCGCGCGAGGCGCCCAGGACGACTTTCGCCGCGTCTTTGGTGCTGATCGCAACGAGCTGGGCGCTCGCTTCGTGCGGTTGGAAACCGGAGGGGCTGCGATGGCGGACGATCACGCTGAAGGGGGTCTGGGTATTCGCGGCCATCGATTCGACGGCCAGGGTCAGGATCACGCGACGTTTTTCGCCGCTCGCCATATCGCCCACGGGCACGATGATCCGGCCGCCACTGACCTCGGTGCGGTACCCGAACACCTCGCTGATGCGCACGCCGGGGGGCAGCTCGATGCTGAGCTCGACCTGGCGAGCGGTCAGCGCCTTGAGGCCGTCGAGCTCCTTTTCGAACGCATCGGCGATCGCGGCCCCGCTGCGGGCGTAGTAATACCCGCCGCCGCCGCTTTGGGCGACCAAGGTCATCAGGTCTTCGTTGAAGTCGACCCCGACCCCCAAGGTGGTGATCGTCACGCCAGACCGGCGAGCCCGCGCTGCGATATCGCCGATCGCCGTCGGGTCGGTGATGCCCTGGTTGGCGTTGCCGTCGGACAGCAGGATCAAGCGGCGCGCGACGTCGGGCTGGCTGGGGCGAAGGGCCTTCAAACCGGCCTGAAGGCCACCGCTCAGGTTGGTGCCGCCGCCATCGAGGATCTCGTCGATGACTCGGTTGATGTGGTTTCGCCGCCCTTCGAGACGCGTGAGGGGCAGGTCGACCGCGTAATCGCTCGAATACGTCACGATGGCGATCTGGTCGCGGTCACCCAAGCGGCTGACCAGCATCTTGGCGGCTCGGCGCGCCTGCCGAATCTTCTCGTCGGCCATCGAGCCCGAACGATCGATGACGAGCGCCACCGCGGTGTCGGGGTGAGGCCCCGAAGCGCGCTTGTCGGCCTCGAGCTCGAAGACCATCGACAGCTCTTGGGGATGGCTGGCTGCGAAATAGCCATTGGACAGCTGCCCGCGGACCTCGACGACGCTCCCCCAGGTGGCCGACGCGACCGGCGAGGCCGCGATGCGGGTCGGACGGGGCTTCACGGTTTTCGGTGGCGGTGGGGTCTCAGGGCCCGAGGAGAGCACCACGATGACCGCGGTCACCAAAAGCGACATGGCGAGAGCGAATAAGGCGAGAGTCTTGCGCATCGAATTTCTCCAATCGGCTGAACGCACGGAGGGACCATTCGATCTTCCGTTCGGTTCCGCGGCCCCAAAAAAAGCGTACACGATCCGCTGGGTCGGTTGGGGGTATGAATTATCCTCCTCCTGTGTCCGAGGTCACCGGTCGTGTTCTCCCGCCGTCGACCTCGGTTGACCTGGGCCGGCGGGGTTGGTTCGGGCACGGGGTGCCGATTCCGGCCGGGTTGGGCGGTTGGCCGAACGAAGAGGCGGCCAGATGTATCGCGCGGCCCAGGATGAGGCGGCGCCGAGCCGAGGCCGCGGAGGGTGCGGATCGGTCTCCTTGGGTCGCCCGACATCGAGCAGAGGCGAGGCCGGCGTGGTCCGCACCCCGCGCAGATCCATCAGGCGCCGCTCGAATGCGGTCCGGACGTCATTCTGTGCACTGGTGGGCGGCGCGAACGCAGAACGTGTCGTCGGGTTGGATCGCACTCGTCGGGCCGGGGTCGGATTGTAGGACGGTCCGGCACTCGAAACCTCTCGGACAATCGTCGTCGTCCGTACAGTCCCGCGTGCAGTACGTCGAACTACCTTGGTATGCGACGCACGTCAGAAAGTCGCACGCGAAGTTCGGGTCGCGGCGAATGGCATTTTGAAAGCCGTCTTCGGTTTGTATCGACATCGGGATCGCGACGTTTTGCGCGCCTTCGATCGCCTCACAACACTTGCCGACATCGTCCTCGCTGCATCCCGCGACCGCTAGACTCAGGACCAGCGCGACGGCGACGAACCCTGCCGCCCGTCCGGTCTTCGCGAGTTGCGCCACCGAAACCTTCATTGGGTAGACTCCTTGCTTCCACTGCTGATGGGACGCAGCCGCAAGCTCGACGTCGGGATTTGCGGCTGGTCGATTTGATATGGAGGATGCTGCATCGTAGCATCCGGTGCCCGCCGCCGGGCTCGATAGACATGATTACTCGACCCTTCAAGATGTTCCTGACGGGCCTTACGGCCTGGGCTGTGGCCACCGCGGTGGTGGGGGGAGCCTCGGCGCAAAGCACGGAGGTCGAGGTCCAGCCGGTCAGCCCCGAGACGCGATCCGCCGACGACGAGCGAGGCGATGCGGAGGACGATGAGGCCACCGACGAGGGGCGCCGCACCGACGGCGACGATCGCGCCGGCGAAGGCAAGCTCTCGGACCGGGTCAAGTCGGTCCAGCGCAAGGTGTTCCTGAAGCGTCATCGGTTCGAGTTCTATCCCCACTTCGGTATCGACCTGAATGACGCTTTCTACGCGCATTTGGTGCTCGGCGGGTCGGTCGGATATCACATCGTCGACTCGCTCGCGCTCGAAGGTCGATTCGGATACGTGTTGGAGTCCGTCGAGGAGGAGCCGGTGCGCTTCCTGCGGCAGTCAGCGGGGGCGTTGCCCGCGCGTCCGCCGCGCTTCGAGCTGCACGGGGAGCTGGACGCGATCTGGGCCCCCTTGTACGGCAAAATCTCGCTGTTCGGCGAGAGCATCCTTCACTTCGATACCTATCTGGCCGTCGGCGGGGGCGTGTTCAAGACCGACGAAGGGGTGTCTCCCGCGATCAATTTTGGGCTCGGCCAGCGGTACTTCGTCAACGACTGGCTGGTGGTGCGGGTCGAGCTTCGAGACTACATTTTCCCCGACACGCGCGACCGAGAGTCCGACTTGCAGAATTTGCTGATGGTCAACGTCTCGGTTTCGGCGTTTTTGCCCACCTCCTTCGAGTACGAGAATCCGTAGGGTGAGGTGATGATGCGATTGCTGAGCTGGG
Source organism: uncultured Myxococcales bacterium (assembly GCA_964519665.1). Lineage (GTDB taxonomy): Bacteria > Myxococcota > Kuafuiibacteriia > Kuafuiibacteriales > Kuafuiibacteriaceae > JANQQN01. Next base: position 38,929 of record CAZFIV010000004.1, on the reverse strand, counting down.
GCGTGGGGGCCGCCATCGTCGTAGGAGCGCTCGGAACGGCCGACGTGAGCCGAGCCCAGAGCGGTCTGACCAAACCGAAGAAGGGCCTGTCGCTTCGGAAGGTGGCCGAGCGACAGCGCAACCCGGTGCGAGCAGAGCTCGACCAGGCCATCCGGACCCTCAAAAACGGCCAGTACGACCGCGCAGCGGTGGCGCTGCACTTGTTCTTGAAGCGTCACCGTCGCCTGCAAGACGAAGCGAAATACAATCTGGCCAAGGCCCTTTATCGAATGGGGGCGTACAGGTCGGCGCTGCACTTCTTCTCCGGCATTCTCGAGAAGGGCCCGAAGAACCGGTTCTATCGGTCGTCGCTCGAGTGGTGCCTGTTCATCAGCCGCAAGATGGAGGGCGACGACTCGGTCAACGAGGTCGTCGCCCGGTACGGCGGCGAGTCGTTCCCTGACGCGTACCGCGACGAGTTCAACTTTCGATTGGCTCGCTTTCACTTCGGACGAGCGGTGGCCATCGAGCGGGGGGAGATCGCGGGGCCCCGGCAGGAGGTGCGGGTCCAAGAGAGCGAGACCGGCGGCAAGTCGATCCTCGGCGATATCTTCGGGCCGGATCCGCTGCCGGCCGAAGCTGAGCCCATCGAACGCTCCGCCCGGTCTTCGGGCCCCCGATCTTCGGACTCCCGGTCGTCCGAGGGCCGCGACCAGGGCTCCGAGGGGCGCGATCCGGACGGCATTTCGCTCGATGAAGATCTCTTCGGCGACCCGGTACGTCCCGCGAAGCCGGACCGCCCGGCGAGCCGCGAGCAGCCGCGGGCGGTCGTCGCAGACTCAACGGATGCGACGGACCCGACGGACCCGACCGACCCGACGGACCCGACCGACCCCATGGGGCCGGAGCCCTTGACGGCCGAGCAGCATACCGAGGCGGCGCAGCGATTCGTGGGGCGCGTCGATCCCGAATCCGAGTTCGGAACGAGGGCCAAATTTCTCGAGGGCGTCCTCCTGTACAAAGTCGGCCGCGCCAACGAGGCGCTGGGCGCGTTCAAAGAAGTGGTCGCGATGACCCGCGATGGCCGGAACGATCGTCTCCGCCAGATGGCCTTCTTCCAGCTGGCTCGAACCCACTTCGGGGCCGAGCAACCGACCTTCTCCAACTTCTACTACGCGAAGATCGACCGAGACTCGCCGGCTTGGCTCGATGCCCTTTACGAGGGCAGCTGGACCGAGTTCCGGCTCGGCAATTACGAAAAGGCGCTCGGCAACCTGATGACCCTTCACGCGCCGCTGTTCGACGACAGCTACTATCCGGAGTCGCTGATTCTGAAGGCGGTGGTGTACTACGAGAACTGCCGGTACCCAGAAGCGAAAGCCATCCTGGGGGACTTCATGCGGCGGTACGAGCCCGTTCACGAAGAGCTCAAGAAGATGACGTCGGAGCGCCAACGCTTCGAGGCGTACTACACCGCGCTCGAGGAGCTGCGCGGTCGCATCGAGCAGTCCCGGTCTCCGATCCTGGCTCAGGTCCTCGAGATCGCGCTGTCCGACCCTGAGCTCGACCGGCTCGACCGAGCCTATCGAGAGGTCGTGTCCGAGATCCGTCGACTGCGCCTGTCGAGGTCGTCTTTTCAGGAGTCCGAGCTGTACGAGGAGCTCAACCGAATCCTCGACGAGATCCGCACCCGCACCGCGAACGACGCGGGACGAGCCGTCAAGAATCAGCTGGAGCGGGAGCGGCGAGCCATCAATCTGCTGATTCAGCAGGCGATCCGGATCGACATCGAGACCGCCCGGTCCGAGCAGGAACGCATCGAGTCGCGCCTGCGGGCCGTGCAGCGGCGGCCGAAGAGGGTCGAGAGGCCCTACGTGGAGTGGACCGATGACGAGAAGCTGGTGTGGCCCTTCGAAGGGGAGTACTGGAGAGACGAGCTCGGAACCTACGAGCTCACGCTGGCGCATTCGTGCCGATGACGGCGAAACCGATGAGCGAGCACGATCGTCGTAAGTCCCTCCCGCCCCGGATTCACGGCCCAAGGCGTGTCGGGACGACCGCCGGGTCGAGGGGGCGCATCGGTTCGGGGTGGCGCCGCGGCCGGTCGCGTCGAGGGGTCGTCGTCGGTGCCGCCGTCGCCGTCGTTCTCGTCCCCGGCCTCATCCTTATCCCCGGCCCCCTTGCGGGGGGTGGCGGTTCAGCGCCGAGCTTCGGGGGGCGGGCCGCGTTCGCGCAGTCGTCGCCGGCGAAGACGCCGTCGGCACGGCGGCGGTCGTCCTCGAAGGCCAACCGCCCGGGCCTCGAGTACGACCTGTTCCGCCGCGAGATCGAGATCCAGGTCGCCGCCAAGCGGGAGCAGCAGATCTCCGGTCTGAAGCGGTTGTTGGAGCTCGGCCCGGACGAAGGCGACATTCCCGACCTCAAGTTTCGGCTCGCCGAACTCTACTACGAAAAGTCTCTGTTCTATTTTCTGCGCGGCCAAGAGGCGGAACACGCGGCGCTGACCGCCGCCGACCGGTCCGTGAAGGCGAAGAAGGAGACGGCTCGACGCGAGAACATGCGGGCCTCGAAGCGATGGCTGCAGCGGGCGCTGGAGCTGTACCGAGAGATCCGGGAGACCTACCCGAAGTACGAGCGGGGCCCGGAGGTCTTGTTCGCGCTCGGGCAGAGCTACTGGAGCCAGGACCGCTACGATGAAGCGGTCGACGCTTACCGCGACCTCATCTCCCGGTTTCCGAAGAGCCCGCTCGTGTCGGAGGCTTGGATCGCTTTCGGCGAATACTACTTCACCCGCGGCAATGTGTATCGGGCCCTCAAGAGTTACGAAAAGGCGGCCACCGACAAGCGCTCTCGAGTGTACGGCTTCGCCCTCTACAAACAAGCGTGGTGCTACTACAACCTGGCCGAGTGGAAAAAGGCGCTCCGATTGTTCCGGGGCACCGTGTTCTACTCGCAGTTGGCCGACCAGTTGAGCGGTGAGAACCGCATCGCCCTCGGACGCGAGGCGCAAAAAGACTGGGTTCGAACGTACTCTCACACTGGCCACCCGCAAGAAGCGGAGACCAAGATCGCCGACCTGATCGGCGTGTCGGACTGCACCGGCAAAGACTGTCGAGACCTCCTCGAGCAGCTCGGAGCCGTGTGGTTTGACGAAGGGTATTTTGACGAGGCGGCTTACGTGTACAAGCGGGTCATCGGTCTGGCCCCGCAGGCGGTCCGCAACCCCTACCTGCAGGCGCGGGTGGTCGATCTGGTATCACGAAGCGGCGACAAGGCCCGGGTCCTCGCCGAGACGAAGCGGCTGACCGCGATCTATGAGCGGCAGCGGACCATCGTCGAATCGCGCCCGCTCACCGACCTCGAAGAGGCCGACCTCGAAGAAGGCGAGCTGCTGGCCGAAAGCACCACCCGCCAGCTGGCCCAACAGTGGAACCTCGAGGCGAACAAGACCAAGAACGAACGGACCTTCGATGCGGCCCAGGTCATGTACAACGCCTATCTCGCGCTCTTCTCGGACTCGCCCAACGCGTACCCGCTTCGTTTTCAGCTGGCCGATCTGTACTACAAGGTCGAGAAGTTCGACCTCGCGGCGTCGGCGTACGAGGCGACCGTCCTGGCCGACCCGAAGGGCAAGTTTGTGGCGGAGGCCGCCAACGACGGCATCCTGGCGATCGAGGAGCACATCCGAGACCTGGGCCTCGAGAGCCCCAAGCCGACCGACGCCGAGCCGGTGCCCCTGCATCCGCAGAAGCAGCGGCTGGTCGAAGCGTGCGACCGGTACGTCAAGTACGTGGCCGCCGATCGCTCCGGTCGCTTCGTCGCGGTGAAGTTCAAGGCCGGCAAGATCATGTACGATCACAACCAGCACGACGAGGCGCTGCGCCGGCTCGATGACGTGGTGATGTCGCATCCTCGGTCCGAGCAGGCGGTGTTCGCCGCCAACCTGGTGGTCGACATCCACAACCTCCGCGAGGATTGGGATGGCCTGTACCGCTCGGCGTCGTCCTACCTCAAGAACGAGCCGCTGCTCGACGGGCGTGACAAGCTGGCCGCCGATCTCACCCAGTTCGGGGAGTACGCCAAGTTCAAGGTCGTGCAGCGACTCGACGCCGAGGCACAAAAAGGCAACGGGACCCCCGAGATGGTGGCTCAGGCGTATGAAGACTTCACCGCCGAGTTTCCGGCCTCCGCGAACGCCGACAAGGCCCTGTTCAACGCGTCGGTGGCCTGGGATCGCGCGGGCCGTCTCGAGCGCGCGGACGGCCTTCGGCGGCAACTGCTGAAGCAGTATCCGAACTCTCCCCTGGTCGCGGAGGTCGGCCTGTACGTCGCGAAACAGGCCGCCGCGCGCGCCGACTACGAGGTCGCCGCGCGGGCTTACAGCCGTTTCGCCGAGAAGTTCCCGGATGACGAGCGGGCCCGCGACGCGCTGTACAACGCGGCGGTGTTCTACGGGGGGCTGGGCAAAGTCAAAGCGGCGAGCAGGCTGAGGTCGCAGTACTTGAAGAAGTTCGGGCGGATCACCGGTGGGGAGAGCGCAGCGGCCGACCTCCACTGGTCGATCGCCCGCGACCTCGAGCGGGCCGGCCGCTACAAGAGTGCCGCCGACCAGTATCGCGACTACGCCAAGGTCTTTCCGGCCACCGAGCGCTTTTGGGAGGCGTTGTGGCGGGAGGCCGACCTCCGGGCGCGTCAGCTGCGCCAGGGTTCGACCGCGGCCAAGATCCGGCGCCGGTTGCTGGGGCTGTTCTTGGGCCTTCGCCGAAAAGGGCGACCGTTGTCTGACGAGGCCCGTCGATATGCATCCTGGGCGGCGTTCGAACGGGTAGAGCCCGACTTCGTCGCCTACGCGAAGATGCGGCTGGTGCCGCCCAGCCTGCGCCGGCCGAAACCGTTCCGGCGGTCGCTGCAAAAGAAGGCGCAGTTGCGCGACCGGGTGGTCGCCGAATACACCCGGGTGGTCGGCGAGTTCCAGCAAGCCGAAAGCTCGATCGCCTCGCTCTACCAGGTCGCCCGCACTTGGGAGATCTTCGTGGAGTCGGTCCTCGATCTGCCGTGCCCCGAAGGGCTCGATGACGAGACGTGCGGCGAGCTCAAGGCCCGGCTGGAGCAAGAGACCCTCCCGGCTCGGGATGCGGCCCTGGAGGCGTACCGAACCTGCGTCGAACGGTCGACCAAGCTCGGAACGTTTACCCCGTACGCCCAGCGATGCGTGCGCGCCCTCGAGACGCGGGCGCCCGACGAGTACCCCGAGCTCCTGGAGAAGACGCTGCCCTTCACGGGTGGGGCCCGGATCGCGCCTTTGGAACCTCGGTTGCTCATCTTCGGCCAGGCGGCTTCGAGAGGTACGCCATGAGCACTCGCAGCTCGGTCTTGACGTTGGTGTTGTTGGGCGGGGCGCTGGCGGGGTGTGCCTCGGTCGACCCCGCTCCGGCGGCGCTCGTCACGGCGGCCCCTCGGCACAGCCCGACCGATGATCTCCAGGTTCAGGCGGCCGAAATCCAGGCGCGAGGTGAGGCGACGGGCGCGATCGACTGGAACGACGTGGTGGTTCGCATGCGCGAGCTGGTGGCCAACCATCCGCGCTTCGGGCTGGGCTGGTACAACCTGGGCGTCGCCTACCAGCAGGCGGGCGATCGGACGCAAGCGACCGAATCGTACCGTCGAGCGCTGGCCGTCGATGGCGCGCCGGTCGCCACCCACGTCAATCTCGCGTCCTTGGCGGTCGCCGCGGGCGACCGCGACCAGGCCGTTGAGCAGCTGGAGTCGGCGGTCGCGAAGGACGCGAGCGCCGTTGACGCCCGCCTCACCCTCGCGACCTACCGATTGGCGGCCGGCGAGCTCGAAGAAGCCGAGCGGCTGGCCAAGGAGGTGTTGGCCCGACAACCCGGTCGGACGGAGGCCTACTGCGTGCTGGCCCGCCTGTCGTTGGTGCGCGAGGCTTGGGGCTACCTGCGGCTGGTGGTCGCTCGAGGTTTGAAGCTCACCCCCGAGTCGGCCTGTTTACGCTTCGCGCTCGGTGAACTGCTGCTCGCCGAGGGTGACCCGGTGGCCGGCCTGGCCAGCCTCGAGCGGGCCGTCGAGCTCGACCCGTCGATGGTCGACGCGCAGTTTCGGGTGGCCGAGATCGCGGTCGGCTACAAGAATTTTGACCGGGCGGTGTCCGCCTACAGGGCGGTCGTCGACCGCGCCCCGGAGTCGGGGCCTGCCCTGGTCAATCTCGGGGTGGCGTACCGCGGGCAGGGCAAGTTCGAAGACGCCGAGGCGGCGTACCGGCGGGCCACCCAGGTGGAGGACGCGGCGGCCGCCGCGCATTTCAATCTCGGTCTGCTCTACCTGAGGCATTTCGAACGGCTCGAGGCCGCCGCCGACAACCTTCAAAGATATTTGAGCCTGGCGGCCGGCGACGACCCAGTGGCCCGGTCTCTGCTTCAGGAAGTCGAACAGCTGAAGCAGTTTAAGGCGCAGGAAGCCGCGATGGCTGAAGAGGCGGCGCAAACGGCCGAACAAGCCGCTGAAGGAGCAGTCGACCAACCGGCGGTGACCGACGGGACCGGTGCGGTGGACAGTGACCCTCGAGAGGAAGAAGATTTCCCAGACGTAGGGTCCGCGGATGACCCGAGCGACGAGGGCGAGCGATGACGAACATGGGTCGATGGTTGTTGATTGCAGGGATACTAGGGATGAGCGCGGAAGCGGCGGCTCAGGAACAGCCGCCGAACGCCAACCCGCAGGTCGTCTACAAGAAGAAGACCGTCTTTACGTTCTCGGGCGACACCATCGACGGCGATCTGACGCGTCCCGACGGCGCCTACGTCGAGAGCCGCAAGCGCATCCGGCACTCCAACCTCATCAAGATTCGCGATAACTTCCGAGACAAGATCTTGCAGTCCGTCTCCGAGATCTGAACGCCCGAGAACCTCATGCCCACTGCGCTCAAGCTCACGGTGCGACAAGGCGACGCGGTCATCGCCCAGGAGACCTTCGAGCGCGACATCGTCAAGATCGGCCGACTCGCGACGGCCCACCTCAAGCTCGACGACCCGAAGGTGTCCCGCATCCACGCGGTGATCGAGGCGACCCACGACGGTGTCGGCTACGCGATCATCGACATGGGCTCGGCGGAGGGCACCCTGCTCAACGGCAAGAAGGTCTCGAAGGAGCGGTTGAGCGACGGCGACGAGCTTCTGCTGGGCGATCTGCGGGTGTTGGTCAATATGGCCCTCGACGCCCATGGCCTCGAAGGGCCGACCGACGACGTCGACGTGGCGCCAGCGCTCCGGCCTCCGCTTCCGGTCGACGTTTCGTGGGCGCAAGACGCGTTCGCCTCGATGCCGCCGGCGTCGAGCGCCGGTCCGCCCGCCGGGGCTTCTCCGCCCACCCACGCGCCGGCCGCGGCCCACCCAGCGCCGCGGTCTCAGCCCGCCGCCGTCGTCATGGAGCGACCCGACCCGCCCGCTGCGGGGGCGACTCCCGAAGTCAAGCCCACCGAGATTTCGGTGGGGCCGGCCTCGACACCCGAGGCTGCCGTGGTGGCCGAATCCGCGATCGGGGTTTCTTCGGTTCCGGGCATGCCTCGGGTTCCCGACCCCTCGGCCGATCTTCTGCTCGATTCGGAAGGAATGCCCGTCGGATCGCCGGCGATGGGCCCTTCTTCCGCGGTCGGCGGTCGGCAGGGCCCGGTCTATCGTCCGCTCTCGGCGACGGACCCGTGGGGCTCGGTGCCCAACAACCTGGCTAGCACCTCGGTGTCGCCGACCGCACGGGTCCTCGAGGTGCGAACCGTGTGGGGTACCAGCGTCCTGGATACCTTCACGGTTGCGCGCCAGCCGACCATCACGATCGGTGACCACCGAGAGGTGGTGGGCTGGGGGCCGTTTCAGCGGATCAAATCGTGCGACATTCAGGTCCCGTCGCAGGGGCTGCCCTTCAGTGAATACGTTCTGGCCGAGCTCGCCGAACCGCAAGGAACCCACTATCAACTCAATATTCCGCCGAACTTGACCGGCCATATTCAGCGGGCCGACGGCGCCTTGATCCCGCTCGCCTATCTATACGAGGGCGGCGAAGGTGCATTCGACGGAACGGTGCCGGGTGGCGTTCGCTATCTCTTGCGGCCCGCCGAGACCGTCTACCTGGTTTATGGGAACGTCATTCTCCAGATTCGGTACATTCGTTCGAATCGACTGGTGGCGCCCGGCTTCTGGTCCGAGCAGAACTACGCTTGGCTCAACATCCTGCTGCTGGCGTTTTTCCTCCACGCGATCCTGATCTTCGCCTTTCACTCGCGGAGCCCCGAGGCGCCGGTCGACGGCATCGCGACTCAGACCAACCGATTCGCCCAGATCCGGCTCACTCCGGCCGAAAAGAAGAAGGTCAAAGAGAAACTCGCCCGCCTCAAGGCCAAGCAGGGCAAACGACAGGCGCCCAAGGGCAAATCGAAGGCGGGCGCGGTCGACCACCACGGGCCCGAGCAGGGCCGCCGGTCGGCCCGCCAAGAGAAGGCGAAACAGGCCGCCAAGAGCGTCCTCGACCAGCTGATCGGTACCACGCCGGGCAAATCGGCCCGCCGCCAGATCATGGGGAGCGGAGAGATCAGCCCCGACCTGCGGGCGGCTGCCGGTCGGGTGCGGGGACGCAAGGTGGGCACCGCCTCCGGCCTGGGTGGGCTTCAGGAACGCGGCCGAGACCTGCCCAACGACAGTCTCGACATGGATCCCGTCGAGCTCGGCGCGCTCGCCACCCGTGGGCGCGGGGGCGGGCTCCAAGGCTCCGTCTACGGCGAAGCGGCCGCGAAGCTCGGGGTCAAGAAGGAGCGTGAGATCGAGATCACGCCGGGGAGAGCGGTGATACAGGGCTCACTCGACCGCGACCTGGTCCGCCGGGTGATTCGCCGCAATATCCACCAGATTCGGTACTGCTACGAGCGAGAGCTGCAGATCAGCCAGGGGCTCTTCGGCAAGGTCGCGGCTCGCTTCGTCATCAGTCCCAACGGTCGCGTCCAGCAGGCCAAAGTAGAGGAGACCACCCTCAACAACGCGACCGTCGAGGCCTGCGTGTTGCGAAAGATTCGGCTTTGGCGATTCCCGAAGCCCAAGGGCGGCGGATTCGTGGTGGTTCGATACCCCTTTATCTTCAAGAGGTCCGGCTGACCGTCTATTAGACGAGGCATGTCCGTTCGCGAGCTGGTGGTCCTCGGGACCTCCGCGCACGTTCCCACCGCGGATCGCAACCATCACGGGGCGCTCCTTCGGTGGGACGAAGAGGGGGTGCTGGTCGATCCCGGCGAGGGGAGCCAGCGGCAACTGATCTTCACGGATCTGTCGGCGACCAGCATCACCCGCGTGCTGATCAGCCACTTTCATCAAGACCACTGCCTGGGGTTCGCCGGCATCTGTCAGCGCATCTCGCTCGACCGGGTGCCCCACACCGTCGACGTGTTCTATCCGGAGTCCGGGCAGCTGTTTTACGACCGGCTTCGAAAGGCTTCCATCTATCACTCCGCGGCCAAGCTCCGGGGCCACCCAGTGCGCGAAGGCGGGGTTCTGCTGGAGCACGAGCGGTTCACCCTAGAGGCGCAGCCGCTCCACCACACCGTTGATTGCTTCGGATATCGACTTCGCGAGAAAGACGCGGTGACCATGCTGCCGGATCGGCTGCTGGCCTTCGGGGTCCGGGGGCCGAAAATAGGGGAGCTGCAGCGCAACGGGGTGGTCACCCTCGATGACGGTCGCACCGTGAAGGTCGACGAGGTGAGCGTGCCCAAGAAGGGGCAGTCGGTGGCCTTCGTCATGGACACCCGGCCGTGTCGGGGGGCCCTGGAGCTCGCCGATGGAGCCGATGTCCTGCTGTGCGAGGCCACCTATGCGTGGTCCGAGCGTGAAGAAGCCGAGCGGCGACGAAACCTGACCGCCCGCGAAGCGGCCGTCCTGGCCAAAGAGGCGGGGGTCAAGAAGTTGGTGCTCACCCACTTCGCGCCCCGCTACGTCGACCTTCAGCCGTTGCTCGACGAGGCGCGAGCGGTCTTCGAGCCGACCCTATTGGCCGAAGACGGGCTGCGGGTTCCGGTCGAGCGGGCCAAGAAGCCGAAAGGGGCGGCGGTCTGAGGTACCAGCTACGACTGGGAGCGGTCACGCTCCGCATGGATCTGACGGTTCTCGTGCTCATCGTGGGCGTCAATCTCGACGTCGAAGCGGCCCTTGCGCTGGCGGTGGCCGCGATCTGCCACGAGGTCGGGCATTTCGCAGTGGCCCGGGTCCTCGGGTACGTCGGTCCGCTGGTGCTTCACGCCGGGGGTGGTCGGGTGTACTTCACGGACGTCGAGGGTATCGCGCCGCGGGTGGTGGTCTTGCTGTCGGGCCCGATGGCCGCGATCGTTCCGGGCGCGATCAGTCTATACCTCGGGTACTTCGGCGCGGAGCTCCGCGACTGGCTGGTGGCGTGGACCGCGTACCAGCTCCTGCCGTTTCCGTCCTTGGATGGGGGGCAGCTGTTGGCGACCACCGTCCTCCGCCGTGTCTCGAACCCTCGGCTTCGCAATCGGGTGCTGTGGGGGCTCGGCCTGCTGACCACGGTCGGGCTGGTCGCGGCCTGGCCGGGGTTGGCCTGGCTGATCGGCGTCGGGTTCTGCTTGGCGCTGTTGGCGGGGTTCATCGAGGCCGCTTCGATGTATTACGCCGACGCGTTCGCGGCCTGGGAGAGCGGCGACGATCCGGCGGTCGTTCGTCTGGCCTCCCGGATGCCCAAGTTTCTGGGCGAAGCTCAGCGGGAGTCGATGGTGATCCTCGGCTTGTCGTCCGCGCATCGGCTCGACGACCTCGAGGCCGTCGAGCGATTGGCGTGGGCGCTGCCGGCCTACCACCCGGAGCGGGTTCGGGCGGCGGTCACCCTGGCGCGGGCGGGTCGGCGAAAAGGCAGCGTGATGGCGAAGGCTGCGTTGACAGCGCTCGACCGGGGCCAGGTGTCGCCGGGCGAGATCGACCGAACCATGTGGGCCGACCTGGCGTTTTACGCCGCCGCCGTCACTGCGGGCGAGGGGCGCGACGACGCCGCCCTGTCGATGCTCGAGCGCGCGGTCGACCTCGGCTTCGACCACCCGGACCGGATCGAGGCCGACCCCGAGCTTCACCGGCTGACCGGTCAACCTCGATTTCAGAGGCTGCTGGAGCGCCTGTCCTGTCCAGCGTGAGTCGTTTCCAGCGGGAGTCGTTTCCAACGTGAGTCGTTTCCAGCGTGAGTCGTTTCCAGCGTGAGTCGTTTCCGGCGTGAGTCGTTTCCGGCGTGAGTCGTGCCGGCGCGAGTCGTGACCGGCGTCGGATGTGCCGAAAGGTCGTCGTGATCCCCGGGGGTCGTCACTTTGGGTGGATGATCTTCCCGGGGCCGCGTGGTACCTCGGTCCGGGGATCAGATGGCGGACGTCTTTCTTTGTTACGACAAACATGATGCCGGGCGGGTGGCAGCGATCGCCGAAGGATTGCGCGGCCAAGGCTTCACCGTGTGGTGGGACTTGGCCCTGGCGCCCGGTCGACAGATGGAGCAGACCCTCACTCGCGAGCTCGCCGCCGCGCGCTGCGTGGTCGTGGTGTGGTCGGAAGTCTCTATCAACTCACCCTGGGTGAAGCACGAGGCCGCGGCCGCCCAGTCGCGAGGCGCGCTGGTGTCGGTTCGGCTCGACTACATCGAGCCGCCGACCGAGTTCGCGTACACGCAGGCGCCCGGCTTGTGGAGCTGGAACGGCGACACCAGCGACCCGCAGTGGAATATGTTCGTCGCGAGTATTCGGTCGACCCTCTCCCGTCAGCCGGTGCCCGCCGGCGGCCCCCAACCGCAAGGTTGGTCGTTTTCGATGGGGGTCGCGATCGGCGGGGGCGCCGCGTTGGCCCTCATGCTGGTGATCGGATTGGCGTTCCTCATTCCAAGAGGAGGGGACGAACCGGGGCCCCAGGCCCGTCGGTTGAATGATAATCGGTCCGAGCCCGTGCCGCAGCCGGTGCCGCAGCCGGTATCTCCGGCGAGGACGGCCCCGGTTGAACCGCCGGCCCGGGCGGTGTTCGAGAAGGCCTACGCGATGCGAAGCGAGGTGCCGTCGACCCCCATGGAGGCCGCCGAGAGGCTGGCGAAGCTGGCGGAAGCGTACGAGGCGGCCGGCGACGCCGAGCAAGCCGACGGCAACGTCGTCGGGGCTCGCAAGGTGTACGAAAAGGCGCTGTCCGTACGGACCCGATTGGTTGCCATGAGCCCGAACAATTTCGATCGCCGCAGCGACATGGCCACCGCGCACGCGCGATTGCTCCTGGTGGCGGAGCCCGGCAGCGCCGAGGAAATCGAGCAGGTCATCCTGTTGCTCGCGTCGGCGGCCTGGGCCGGTTCGGGCACCCCCCCGGTCACCAAGTACCTGCAGGACCACGACTGGGCGATCGCGCAGTATCAGCGAGTGATCGCGCCGGACCCGAGCCGCGGGCCTTCTTCCGAGGTGATGCGCGGCATGCAAGAGGCCTGTGACTACGCGGCGATCTTCGGCCAGGGAGACCGAGCGACCTTCGGGATCATGGTCATCAACACCGCGATCGCCCTCGCTCAGGACGGTTACCACAACTCGCAGCTCGCGGTGGCGCTCGGCCAGCCTCACATCAGCAAGTACCAAAACGACGTCAGCCTCACGTGCAACCTCGCCGAGGCCACCTTCGGGGCCGATCTGCCCCTCGATCAGCAGCAAGGGGCGTGGGAGACGTGCATCTCGGCGTCGCAGGGAGACGCCCGCTACACTACGGTGGCGCACTCGTTCTTGCTGAGCGCATGTGTGCTTCAGGGCCGAGCGAGCTGCCAAGGGCACGCCGACCGCCTCCGAACGTCGATGACCGCGGTGAAGGGCATGCAGCTGGGCTGGCAGTTCGGCGGCACCAAGGCCTCCCTCGCTCGGCGGTCCGAGCCGCAGGCTCGGACGCTGATCCGGCTGTACGACGTGCTCGAGGTCGACCAGCCCAGCGAGCGCATTCAGTCGGTCGAACCGCTCCTGCAGCAATTGGGCTACTGAGCGCCGCCCGTCAGACCTCGTAGTCGACCACGGCCGCCCGCTCGACCACGGTCGCCATATGCGCGAGCACCGGAGCGTGCACCGGATGCTTGCGGTAGGTCTCGAGGTCTTCCCAGCTGTCGAACCGCGTGATCAACGCGATGTGAAACGACCGCTCGCTTCCGACCTTGTCGATGCCGACCTCGATCTGTCGAAGCACGTCGATCTGTCCTTCCATACCTTGGAGCTTTTCGACCGCTTCCGGGATGTCGGCCGGATTCTTGAGTTTGAACAGGACGTTGTGAACGATCATGGCCGCACCCTGGAACAAGGCCGGCCGGTTTTCAAATCGTCGACCGATGCTCGGGCCCGACGGTCCCCGCATACTCGGGTGAGATGCGCATGAGCAGGCCGTTCATCCCCAAGGAACACGGCGCGTGGGCGATGCTGGTGGTGCCGTGGCTGATCGGCGCCCGCCGGTCGGGGTTCGCGCCGATCGGCCTCCAGTTGGCGCTGTTCGCGGCTGCGCTTCTGACTTACATGAGCCTGAGCGCCGGGCTGGCGTACCTGAGGCCCGCGCCATCCCGGCGGGCGCGGGCGCTGATCGGGTGGGCGGTCGTTTACGCCGGGCTCAGTTTGGTTCCGAGTACGCTCCTGGTTCGGCACCAACCGATGCTGCTGGGCTTCGCTCTGCTGCTGGCGCCGGTCCTGATCAGCGAGGTCGTGCACCTGCGCTGGAAGCGGGAGCGGGCGCTGATCAACGGCGCCCTGTCGATCTTCGGCTTTTCGCTGTTGCTGCCGGTGAGCCTCGCGCTTCGGCCCGCCCCGGCCAGCGAGGCCGGGCAGCCCCACGCACCATTGGACGGACCGTTGGACGGGCCGCTCCCGGCGCAGGTGGGTGAGTCGCTCCCGGCGCAGCGGGGCGGGCCCGACGAACTCGCGCTCAACGCGACGATCTGGTTGCTGGTGCTGGCTTTCTTCGTCGGGAGCCTCCTGTTCGTGAAGTCCAACTTGCGCGGACGGCACGACATCGTCTTGCGCCGGGCGTGTCTGCTTTACCACCTGCTGGTGCCGGTGGCCTTCGTCGCCACCGGCGGCCCCGCCCGGAGCCTGGCGCTCGCCCTGCTGCCCTCGCTGGTCCGGACGGCGGTGCTCGCCCATCCCCGGCCGCCGGCGATGCTGGTGGGCGTGACCGAGATCGTCACGACTTTGCTGTTCACGGCCTTGGTGCTCGGCCTCGCGCCCGCGGTCTGAAGTGACGCCCCGCACCGGTCGACTCGCGTCGAGGTCGATCGGGCGATCGGGTAGAGTTCGGCCGATGCGATGGGCCTTGATAGTGTTCGTGGGGCTCGGCCTCGGGGTCGGTTGCCTGGACTTCAGCGGTTCGGACGAGGTCGACGAGCCGCAAACGATCTCGGCGCCCGAGTGGGTTTTGTCGCCGCCCGGGGTGGTGATCGAGAATGGCCGACCGGTGTACTACGGACGGGGCGAAGCGAAGGGCATTCGCAACCCGGCTCTCGCCCGCGCGATTGCCGACAACCGGGCCCGGGCGGCGATAGCCCGCCTGATCGCCCGACAAGCCGCCTCGGCGCCGGCGGCCGACGCCCCCCGTGCTGACCGCGCCGACCGATCTGGTCGGGCTGACCGCGCCGACCGATCTGGTCGGGCTGACCGCGCCGACC
>CAZFIV010000004.1:0-24156 GCA_964519665.1 uncultured Myxococcales bacterium | reverse complement strand
GCCGACCGATCTGGTCGGGCTGACCGCGCCGACCGATCTGGTCGGGCTGACCGCGTCGATCGATCTGGTCGGGCTGACCGCGCCGACCGATCTGGTCGGGCTGACCGCGCCGACCGATCTGGTCGGGCTGACCGAGCCGACCGAGCCGACAGCGCTGAGCGAGCCGATCGAGCTGAGCGAGACGATCGAGCCGATCGAGCCGAGCGAGCTGAGCGAGCCGAGCGCCGGACCGAGCTTCGCCTCGAAGGTGTCGTGATCGTCGACCACTGGGTTCACCCGGTCGACGGCACGGTGTTCGCGCTGGCCCGCTTGGATCACGTCGAAACCGCGACCCCGGCCGCCGGCCAGCGCTGATCGCCGCCATCACCCTGACCTCGAGGGGAGCGGCGTCGAGATCAGCGCTGTCGACTGTGTCGCCGCGACCTCGAGGTGAGCCGCGCCCGGAGGCTCGCTGCTCAGCCGGCGAGCCCCTCGAGCTCGACCACCACCGGCACGTGGTCGCTGGCCTTGTCCAAGTCGCGGACCATTCGATGGACGGTCACGTTGGCGATGTTGGGCACCAGGGAGGCGGTCATCAGCACGTGGTCGATGCGGAGGCCCTGGTTCCGGTCCCACGCGCCGCCGCGATAATCCCACCAGGTGTATTGCTTGGGGGAGGGGTCATGGTGGTGCAGGCTGTCGGTCAACCCCCATTGCAACAGTCGCCGAAAGCCCTCGACCTCGGGGGCCGACACGAACAGGGTCGGGTCTTCAGGCATCGCGTCGTAGTGGTCGCCGGGGTTGGGCGCGATGTTGAAGTCGCCGGTCAGGATCAGCGGGGTGTCGGGTCCGGGGCCCGCCTGCAAGAAGCCGAGCAGGGCGTCGAGCCACCGGAGCTTGAAAGCGTACTTGTCGCTGCCCACGGCCTGCCCGTTGGGCACGTACACGTTCACGATGCGGACGCCGTTGATGGTGCCCGCGATGAGCCGCTTGTCATCGCTCTCGGCAGCGTCGGCAAAGCCCCGGACCACGTCGTCGACCGGGTCGCGGCTCAGGATGGCCACCCCGTTGTAAGTGGGTTGCCCGAAGTAGTGCACCTCGTAGTCGAGGTCGGTGAAGCCGTCTTCCGGGAACTCCTGGTCGGTGACCTTGGTTTCCTGCAGGCACAACACGTCGGGCGAGTGCACCTCGAGCCAGTCGAGCACGTGGTCTTCGCGCGCTTTGATGGAGTTGATGTTCCAAGTGGCGATCTTCACGGGGCGAAGACCATGACCGCTTTGTGTCCGGCTTTTCAAGCGCGATACTCCGTCCGATGGCCATCCGAAAGATCGCCCACATCGGGCACCCGATCCTCCGCCGACCGGCCGACCCAGTGTCCCGGGAGTGGCTCGTCAGCCCCGGTGGCCAGCAGCTGATCGACGACCTGGTCGAGACCATGCGCGACGCCAACGGGGCCGGGCTCGCCGCGCCCCAGATCCACGAGCCGGTGCAGATCTGCGCGCTGGAGGTCGACGACAACCCTCGCTATCCGTACAAGCCGAGGATCCCGCTCACCGTGCTCGTCAACCCGGTGGTCGAACCGCTGACCGAAGAGACCTTCGAGAACTACGAGGGCTGTCTGTCCGTCCCGAACCTGCGCGGAGTCGTGCGTCGGGTCGCCAAGGTCCGGGTGACCGGCTGGGACCGCCACGGCGAAGCCTTCGACCAGGTCTTCGTCGGTTTCGCTGCCGGCACCATGCAGCACGAGGTCGACCACCTGCACGCCCGGCTGTTCGTCGACCTGGTCGAAGACCCCACGACCCTCACCACCTGGGACCAGTTCGAGCGCCACCACCGAGCCGCCTTCATGGAGAACGTCGAGCGCATCGTCGAGCGCTACCACCGCCCCGGATGACTCCGAGTCGAGCTCTTCCTCGATGAGCTTCCGGGCTCGTTCGAGCTGAGCGGAGTCGTCTTGAGCGATGTACCGAACGATGACATTCGAATCCGCCCTGTCCGTCCGGCCAGAACTCGACCTTGTTACCTGGCGATGGCTGGATGGTCGCTCGCGACGGGCGAGCCGGGTACACTGCTCGGATGGATCGTTACCCGGTGCTGGTCGGCCCCTTTCGCGTGGAGACCGTGGTCCAGCGGAGCCGATTCATCTGCGACCTGGCTCCGGCCGACACCGTCGAGGCCGCTCAGGCCTTCGTCGCGTGGATCCGGCAGCGTGAGCCCGACGCTTCGCACCACTGTTATGGCTTCGTAGTCGGTCCGCCGGGCTCCACCGCCCGCATCGGGCAGAGCGATGACGGTGAGCCTCATGACACAGCGGGGCGGCCGATGCTCAACGTGCTGTTGCACGCCGACCTCGGTGACGTAGTGGCGGTGGTGACCCGGTACTTCGGCGGCACCAAGCTAGGGAAGGGCGGTCTCGTGCGGGCCTACTCGGGGGCGGTGGTGGCCGCTTTGTCCGAGGCGGCGACCCAGCTCAAGGTCGACTGGGTCGAGCTCACCCTCCGGGCCGACTACGCCTACGCCGACAGCCTTCGCCGGCTGTACCCGCGCTTCGAGGTGGAGCTGGTCAACGAGACCTTCGAGGCCCGGTTGGTTCACCACCTGCGCGCTCCCCGCCCTCGGCTCTCCGCGTTGACCGCTGCCGTCTCTGACGCGACTCGAGGGCAAGTTCAGGTCCGCGCAGGCGACGAGGTCTGAGATCGAGGGCAAGTTCAGGTCCGCGCAGGCGACGAAGTCTGAAAGGTCCCACCGGCGGAGGATGTGGCGGGCTCCGGGGCGGCCGCAAGCGGCGCGCGGGGGGCCTGGGGGCGGAGGAGCGGACTATTGGAAGGCGATCTTAAAACTGGCGCTGAAGGTGCGACCACGGTTGAACTCACGCCACAGCTCCGTACCGCGCGTCCAACGGATTTTGGGGTCGATGAGGTTGCTCGCGCCGACCCGCAGGGTCCCCGCGGTCGCATCCTCGTCCCAAATGCGCCAGGCCCAGGTGATGTCCAGGGTCGGAATGTCTTGCTGGATGATATCGAAGTCCAGCGCTACGCGGAACAGGCGGGGCCCCACATGGTTATACGCGATGGTCAGGTCGTGCTCCTCTCCGGAGTAGCCTGCCTGGAAGTTGATCGTGTAGTCCGCCTGTCCGGTGAGCGAACGCCCGGATTCATCGATACCGGCGTCCACCTCCACGCTTGAGGACAACAGCGCGACGTTGGCCATCACGTAGATGTCGTCGATAAACGCAGGCCCACCGATCCACTCGCGAAGGTGGCTGAACTCTACGCGTCCGCCGAACTCGACGCCCAAAACGTCGGCGCTCGGACTGTTCTCGAAAGAAAAGATGAAGCCTGACCCACCGGCTCGAGTCCGCAAAACCTGTTCGATGGGATCGGTGTACCGTTTCCAGAACGCGCCGAGGGTCAAAGACTCCGTTGGCGTCGGATACCACTCGAGGCGGGCTTCCAAGCCGTCGATCGTCGCGGGAATCAGGTCACGCCGACCAATGAATGGCTCTCCTGTATCCGGGTTGATAAAGACGGCGTCGGAGAGCTCGTTCAGGTTAGGGCGGGAGGTCGTCCGTCCGTATGCCGTACGGAACTGCAGCTCCTCCAGAATGAACCAAGTGGTGGAGATCGCAGGGAACCACTCCCGTCGCCGGTATCGCGCGGGGCCTTGCTCACCGTCACCATCCGTGTTGAACGTGCGTACGAAGGTATTGACGTCTTCGTAGCGGACGCCGCCCACCACCCGCAAAAAGTCGCCAAGGCGGACGTCGGCCATCCCGTAGGTGCCGAAGACGTCAATGAAGCCCTCCGAGTCGTCGCGGTTCGCATCCGATTGGTCGCGGAAGGTCACACTGTTGCCGATCTCCGAAGAGTTATAGACCACCTCAGGGTCCGTCTCCGTCTCGTCAGCGACATCCCCCACGTTCGGATCTGTGTTGCCTCTGATCAAGAACTCACGATTGAAGACCGTACGGTCCTGAGCCGTCCAGGCCACACCGGTCTTGATGGTGACGCCCAGCCAGTTCTCTTCGGCATCCAACGGCGTGACCGAAAAGTCGAGCATCCCGCTGACGACGGTGTCGTCGACCTCATTGAAGCGACGGGTGACGCCTTGCTGAAGGTTCGATTGGAAGTTCTCTTGTCCCCGATCTTGGAGGATATCGTAGGTTCGGCGGTCCGGCGCGTCACGTATCGCTTTGGCATAAACGCCGCGATACTCAAGCTTGACAAATTTATCGAAGAACTCGTGGCTCCCGGCCAATTGCTGAGCGATCAGGGTCCGGTCGATCCAGCTGAGCTCAAAGGCCTCTTCGTCACGCTGACGCGAATCGATGCTGGTGAACTCGGCGGAGGTTTGCTGGCTGCGCTGCTGGGTCTGATGCGCGTAGAAGGTGCTGGCGTTCAGTTGGTGCGCGTCCCACTCGGCAGACAACGTAAACAGACCGCCGATGTCGGAGTTAAAGTCGGTTCGATTCTCGGTAGAGAGGATCCGCGGCACCAGCACCGGATTGCCGTCGGCGTCGAAAAACCGCGAGTAGATGTTCTGAGTCCGTCGCTGCCGGCGCCACTTGTTGCTCCACTTGACCGAAGCAATCGCGCCGAGCGTGCCGTCCCCGAAGATATCAAACGCGCCACCGCCGGCGGCACTCACACCAAAATCGGGCGGGAGGGTGGTGGGGTCGAGGTTGTAGATATTGTTGAACGACTGCGCGATCTGGTCGACCTCTTCCTGGCTGGCCAGGGGCGGCGAACTCAGGGTGTTCTCACCATCGTTGGTGGCCTCGATGATGGGGTCGGGAATGGCCCGAATCCCGTCATCGAACCCGAAGATGTCCGTCGACCCGCCCTCGTAAGTGAGGCCATCGGAGAAGGCGCTGAATGTATTCAGGCCCCCGGAGACCGTCATCGATACGAACGCGTCGCGGGGAATGCCTCGGGTCTGCAGGTCGATCAGACCACCGCCGAACTCAGCGGGCTTGTCCGGCGAGTAGCTTTTTTGGACCTCGATGCCCGAAAGAACCCCCGTCGGGAACAGGTCGAGCGGAACAACACGCAGAAGAGGCTCCGGACTGGGTAGTGGCGACCCATTCCACGTCGTGTAGGTGTATCGAAAGTTCTGACCGCGCACGAGAACGTACTTCCCTTGCTCGATGAGCAGACCCGATACGCGCTGCAAGGCCTCGGCCGCGTCGCTGTCACCGGCGGCGGCCATCTGTTCGGCACCCAGCACCTCGCTGACCGCGGACGTCTCTCGCTGCGCCTCGATGGTGGAGGCGATCGAACCTTCGACGTACGGTGCGGTCACGACGTACTCCGCAAGCTGAATCCCGGCCGGGGTCAGTTCCAGAGTAAGTTGGACTTCCTTGGCGGGAATAACGCGAATGTTGTCCTTGGTTTGCGTATCGTAATCTGGATGGACGATCGAAACGGAGTAAGTTCCGGCCGGCAGCTCCACCGCAAATCGACCTTTGCGGTCGGTTGTTGTTTCTACCGTACTGCCGGTGAAAAAGACCTGGGCATTTCTGATCGGCTCCTTGTCTTCGATCGACATGACCAGGCCCCGAAGCGCGCCGGGCGGCTGAGCCGCAACGGTTTCGGTCGATACTTGCCGGGGATCCTTTTCACGCTCGGCGATGCGTTCGCCGGCCAGCACCGAGCTGCGGCCCGAGTTTTCGATGTCGAGGATCGGATCCAACCCACTGGGACGGAGAGTGACGATGATCTGAACCAGCTCGCCTTTGTCGGTCAGCAGGTCGAGGTCGACGGCGACCTGGTCGCCTCGAAGCATCTTGAGCTGCTGTCGACCCGAGGGAATCTGGGTGGACAAGCCACCGCTGGAGTCGGTCTTGCCGTACGACCGTTCGCCGACGCGAACCTCGATGCCGGGCACCGGCGCGCCGCCTTCGAACACGAATACATCGATCAGCGACCGGGGCTCCACAGTGTTCGCCGTGGGCGCCGCGCCGCCTTCCTGCTGGAACGGTCCGTCAGGGACGGCCCCAGCCAAAGCCAGAACGAGTGTAATTGAGAACATTGTGGCCTCGCGCTGCGATCAGCAGCGCCACTGTTGTCCGCGGCAGTCCACCATCGCTTTGCGCAGCTCGGTGGCCTGGCGGAAGATCGCTGGGTCCCGGATCCCGGTCAGCAGCTTCTCCGCGCGATCATAGTTCTTGGTCTTGAAAAGAGCGTAGGCGAGCGCGTAGCGAATGCTCTCGTCGTCGAGCAGACCGCTGCGCTGGAGGGGGCGCTCCATGGTGGCCACCAGCTCGTAGTCGCGCAACTCGATGAGCACCGACAGACGCTGCCGCAGGCGCTTTTGGTTGTCGGCAATGCGACCATTGAGGGCCAGCGTCCGGAACGGGTCGTGAGAACTGCGGAAGAGCTCCCCGGCCTCGACGAGCAGGGCATCCTTGCCCGTCTTGAGGGCAGCCTGCTCGAGCAAGCCCCCCGCCGTACGGTACATCTGCTGGTCTTTGTAGACGCGCGCGAGCTCGACCGTCACTGGGACCTCGTCGGGGTAGCGCAATCGTGCCAATTCTAGAAAACGCAGGGACTCATCGACACTGCCCGACCGATACAGCGCGGTTCCGATGGCCAGGTAGTCTTGATACGAAGCCTGCGTGCGCTGTAGGTACTCCGCGCCGAGATCGGCGGATACGTGGTACAGCCGGCGCTCGATCGCGTAGAAAGCCTTGCGTCGCAGAAGCTCGGTGTAATTTGGGTACCGCTTCTGTCCTTCGCTCAGCATCGACCACGCTTCTTCGTAGCGCTCCAGCTTCCACAGGGCCTCGCCCCGCATCGCGAAGGTCGCCTGAATCTCAGCGACCTTCGCGGGCTGCTTTTCGAACGCGGCCAGCGACTTGTCGTACTGGTTCGAATAGAAGTACGCCTGCCCGAGATACACGGCGACGATCGGAGCCGCTTGGCCGGCGGCGATCGACGCCTCGAAGTCTTCGGCGGCCTGGCTGAACAGGCTCAGGTTCAGGCGCACCAATCCGCGCAGAAGGAAGAAACGGGCCTTGTCGAGCTCTTCGTCGTCTTGGTTGACCTGCGCGAGAACGCCCGACGCCCGATCGTACTTGCCGTCGCGCACGAGGACCGTGGCGAGGTCGAGGTAGTTGACCTCTTCCTTCTTTTTCTTCTTCTTGGCTTCCGCCGTGGTCGCCAGCGACAGCGTGAAGGCCGCAAATACCGTAAGTAACAGGGCTTTGAGTTTCATCGTCTCTGCAACCTGAAGGTGATCTTTTGTCGGGCCCAGCTGCTCACGGGCTCGCCCTTGTACAGCGCGGGCGTGAAACGCCAATTGCGAACGGTCTCGGTCGCCGCCTCCTCGAAAACGTCGGGGGGCTTGGCTTCGAGCACCTTGACCTGCTGGATGTAGCCGTTTTGGTCGATCAGCACGCTGAGCTCCACGTAGCCCTCGATGCCCCGGTCCGAGGCCCGCTTTGGATACGTGGGCGGCATTTGCTCGACCGCTTGGGGGGCGGTGTCGACCGTGTCACTGGTGTGGACGACTTCGTCATCGGTCTGCAGGAGCTCGGTGCCCTGGTTGCCCAGGTCTTCGAACTGAAGCCCCGGAAGGTCGAACGCGATACCGGCCAAGTTCGAGCTGAGGCTGCTCATCATCGGCCTTGGTGGCGCCTTCGGCGTACGCCGCGGCCGGGGTTTCGGCCGGGTCACCTGCTTCTTGGGCTTTGGTTTCTGTTTTTCGACCGGAGTGAACTCCGTCTTCTTTTCGAGCTCCTTGCGCTCGGGAGGCGCCGACAACTCGTTCATGAGCACCACGGTGCCCAAGACGAGCGTGGAGCCGACCAGCGACGCGAGGACGCCCGAAATATAGGGCGCGAGCTGAGTAGGCTTTTGAACGACGCTCTGGGTGCTGCTCACGGGCCACCTACCTCGAGGTCGGTGGCCACGCCGACATCCGTCGCGCCGGCCCGTCGCGCCTCGTCGACGATCGATACGAGCTTATCGGTAGGCACCCGCCCGTCGGCGACGATGAGCACGGATTCGTTTTCGTCGCCGGTCTCGAGCAAGTCGCGCACGCGGCTTTGGATCATCCACTTACGGATGGGCTGGCCATCCATATAGGTCGAGCCGTCCGCCGAGATATAAATCTTGATCGCTTTGGTCGAGGACCGGGTCGCGCTCGAGGCCTTCGGACGGCTGATGTCGATGTCCATGTCCTTTTGAAAGGTCGTGCTGACCATGAAGAAGATCAGAAGGATGAACACCATGTCGATCAGGGGCGAGATATCGATGCCCTTGTTTTCTTCGGCCTTCTTGCGAACTCTCATGCCTCAATCTCCTCCCCGACGTCGGACGTGAGGATGTTCTTCACTTCTTCGATCATGCTCTCGAGCACCCGCTGGCGGCGGTCGAGAATGCCCCGCAGAATTTGACCGGGGATGGCCACTACGAGCCCGAACTGGGTCGTCAACAAGGCCTGCGAAATACCGCCGGCGATGCCGCCCGACTGCGAATAGAGCGTCATGTCGCCCAGAGAGTCGAAGGTGACGATCATACCGGAGACGGTGCCGAGCAGGCCCAACAGCGGCGCGACGGCCACGATGACCCCGACGAGGGTCTTGTACCGACCCATATCTCGCTCAAGGTAGCTGAACGCCTCTTGAAGACGGTCTTTCAAGTTGCTGGGGCTTCGATCCTTGAGGCGGACGCCGACGACGGCGGCCCGCTCGACCACCCCTCTCGGCTGGGTGAGCCGACCGTCGACCACGGCCTTCACCAAGGCCCGCGGCTGGCGGCTCGAGCCCAGCGCCAAAACCGCGACTCGGTACCCGAGCGCGAACCAAAGCAACATGGTCGCGAAGATGAGCGGTGGCATCACGTAGCCGCCCATCTCCACATATTTTAGGAAGGCGCCGTATACCTCAGCCACGGCCGGTTCCTAGGCGTCTTGCGGGGCGGGCGCCGCCGACGCCGCTGGAGCCGCCGGGGCGGCCGGCGCCGCTTCGGCCGGTGCGCCACCGTCGCTGTCGTTCTGGGTGTCTTTGTGAATGTTGACGACCTTCAGGACGACGCGGTCGGCCTCGTTCTCGATGCCGTCGCCCCAGCCCTTGAGCAGGCTACCCAGCAACAGGGTGGGGATGGCCACGATCAGCCCGAGCTCCGTCGTGACGAGCGCGGTCGAGATACCACCGGAGAGCATCTTCGGGTCGCCGGTGCCGAACTTGGTGATGACGTCGAAGGTCGAGATCATACCGGTCACCGTACCGAGCAGACCGAGCAGCGGCGCGACGCCGGCGATGACGAGGATGATGGCGTTGAAGCGGTTGAGGGTGCGGCTCTCTTTGAGCATGCTCTCGCCGATCACGTCATCGAGGTCTTCGCCTTCGGTGCCGCCCTTGATCGAGGTGAGCACCGAGGCCAGGACGCGGGCGGCGGACCCGCGGGCGCTCTTGGCCGTCTGCACGGCCTCATCGATGCGCTGAGCGCCCACCAGTTCGCCCACCTGCTGCTCGAGCTTCGAAGTATTGCCCGACGACATCCACAGCATGACGGCTCGCACCGCGGCCAGGAAGATGCCGAAGATACCGAGAACGACGATCACCCAGGCGATGCTCCCGCCGCTATCGACGTGCTCGTAGGCGGTCTGTTCGCCGGAGTCGTCGACGGCCGACGTCTCCGATTCGTAAAGGTAGATAGACAGCGTACCGGGGACGTTGCCGCTCGCGAGGGCCGTAGCGTCTTCGGCGGCCGGGTCTTTCCAGATCTTGAGCTTGCCGCCGCCGACGGGGAACAGGACGCCGGAGCCCTCGGCGCTCACGCCGTACGCCGCGATGCGACCGACCCGAACGAGGGTGCCCTCCACTTCTTTTCCGTCCGCGAGGTAGAACGCGCCCGGCTCGTCATTCACGGAGGACAGCTTTCGAAGCAGCTCGGTGGCCTTGTCGAAGCTGGCGGTCAGCCGCTGGTCTTTGGGGGCATCTTCAGGAAGGTCGAGGGTGATGCCGTAGTCTTTCAGCGTGGTCGCGGACTGGTTGATGGTCGAGTCGATGAGCTGCTTGTCGTCACTCGACGACTGCGACGCCTGCTCGGCGAGCAGGAGCTCTTCTTGAAGGGCCTTCGTCTTGGCTTCGAGGCCGAGGAGACGAGACTCGAGACCGGTGATCTCGCCTTGCGCGGACCGGGCTTCCCGTTCCGCGTTCTTTTCGACGCGCTCGAGCCGCTGCTCGAGCTGGCGCTTTTGGCCGGCGAGAAAGGCAAACTCGCGCTTGTAGGCCTCACGCAGGGTCATGTCGACAGACTCGGCGCCATCGGCCGCGCCGCCGTTGGCGTTCGCTGGGGGCGGGGGCGCCGAGGATTCGCCGCCGGTCTGCGCAAAGGCGGGGGCGGCGGTGGAAGCGACGAGCAGGAGGGGCAGCAACTTTCTCATCGGGTCTCTCCGGGCAGAGCGTTGGGAATGGTGAAGAATCCGGTGCGGACCTGACGCTCGAAGGCGTCGAACAGTTCGTCGGCTTGCTTGGCCTGAGTGCCATCGAGGGGCTCGAAGGTCCAAGCATCGTTGGTCCGGACGGCGCGGCCGGTGATGCTGCCGTCGTTGGTGCGGAAGAACAGCATCGCCATTCCGAGGCGAACGACATCGGCCAGCACCGGCTCACCGTTCACGACCACCGTTTGGCTGAACATCGTGTTCTCGCGGCACAACCGCAATTCGTCTTCGACGAACGACCAGAGCTGGTTGAGGGTACGGGGGGTGGTGAGTTCACCCTTTTCGAGCTTTCTGATCTTCTCTTTGATGTCGGCCTTACGTTCCTCGACGGTGAACGGAAGGGAGCGGTCGACGTGTTTCTCGAGCGTCTCGGCCGCGTTCTTGGCGACGGGTCGCAGGAGTGCCGACTCTTCATCGATCGTTTTGGCCTGGCTTCGAAGCTCGCCGACGTCTCGGCGAATCTTCTTCAGCTGAAGCTCCTGGCGCTGAATCTGCGCTTCGAGCTCCGCCCGTCGCTGAGCCAGCGACGTCATTCGGTTGCGGTGCTGCTGCTGACGGGTCTCGATGTCGTCGTGCAGCGTTTCGACTTCGCCGCGCAGCTTGATCAAGCGGTCAGCGAGGGTCGTGAGGTCTTCGCCGCTCTGCGCGTTCGCGAGCGCGGGGCATACGGCGACCAGGGCAGCCACGCCCCAACCGGCGAGGCGTCGGCTCACAGGCCTTCGGTTAGAGGGGTTCTCTAGACTCGTCATCGAGTTTTCTCCGCCAGAAAAGAGCGCCGTCGGTCGGGCGGCTCGGTCTCGTCGATCAGGGTTGCGTAGATGCGAAAGCAAGAAGTCGGAGCCGCGCAAGCGCGACCCCGACTTCTAATCAATCAGAAGCGCAAGGCCTCAAATCACTCGGGAGTAACCAGGCCGCTGGCCTGACCGTTCGCGCAGTTGAAGATACCGTCACGGTACGTCAGCGCTGCGGGGAGCATGTCAAGCGGGTCTTCGACGAGGAGGCAGCCGTTGTCGAACGGCGTGGTATCGCCGTCAACGACAACTGCGCGCCAGATCTGACCCTGCCAGCCGTTACGGTTGTAGATGCCTTCGGTGGACTGCGAGCCGGCAGCGCCGATGATGGTCACGTTGGCCACGACGGGGTTGGTCACAACCGTGGGGTTGGTGAGGTCGGACGAGCCGTCGAACTCGAAGCCACGGTTGCCGTTCAGCTCGCCTTGGATGACGATCGCGTACTGGACCACGCCGCAGTAGCCGTCGTCCTGGTCGAGGCCGTCGTCTTCAGCGCCGTTGATCACAACGTACTTGGCGTCGGCCGCGCCGCCGAACCACTCAACGCCGTCGTCGTTCGAGCCGATGACCTGGAGGTATTCGATGGTGGTGCCCTTACCAGCAGCTTCGATGGTCAGGCCCTGGATCTCCTCGTTGTTCGAGAAGGGAACGCCCGATTCAGCGATGATGACGTAGCGCATGGTTCCGCTGCTGTCCATGTTGTCGTTGCCGCCGAAGAAGCGAGTCGCCTCAGGGGGCGCCGCTTCGGTTTGAACTTCGCCGCCAATGCCGAGATCCGAAGATGCGACCTTGCCGAAGCCCGACAGCGCAATGCCGCCCCACTGGCCGCGGCCGGTGAGGTCAGTGACGTCGGTGTCGGTGATGGCGGGCGATGCGGTGGGGTCGCCGGCAACAGCGCCGAAGATGATCGGCAGGGCAGCGGTGCCGTTGGCGGCGATTTCGGCGCCACGGGTGACCACGAAGGTGGTGTCCGAGCCGTTCACGGCGTAGATCTGGGTGCCTGCCTCGATGGTGAGGGTCGGGCCGTTGGTGTCGGTCGCGTTTTCCGCGTCGCCGGAACCGATGTTAAAGGTTCCGTCGATCAGGAACACGTGGTTGTTGGGCCACGAAGCGTTCGAGGTGAGGCGACCGCTCACGACGCAGACGGGGAACGACTCGCCGAAGACGGTCACGGTGCCGCCGTCGCCGTAGGTCGCGCCGCCGCCGAGGGTCGAGCAGGCGTTGCTTCCAGCACCCGTCAGGGTGCCCGCCGTGATTTCCGCCTCGAGGGGGTGGAAGTTAGCGCCGGGCAGGCCGCCGTCAATGGCGCTGTTGATGTACGTCCAGCCAGCCCACCAATCGTTCGAGCCGTCGGGGTTGACGGCGCCGAAGAAGTCGTTGGCTTCCAGGGTGCCGGCGACCGCAGGTCCCGCCGTGGGGTCGTTGGCACAGGTGCTGACGGTGTCCGGCAGATCTTCGCCGGGCACCAGACCGTCAGGAACCGTAGCCGAAAGGTTGGCACCGAGCGTGACCGCCTCGGTGTAGAATTCGATCTGGCCGTTCTGGCAGCCTTCAGCGGCAAGACCGGTTTCGCCAGTGCATTCAGCAGCGCTGAACGTCGGCGCGTTGTTGTTGTTGGCGTTGCCGTTGTTGTTGGCGTTGCCGTTGTTGTTGTTGGCGTTGCCGCCACCGTTGTTGTTGTTTTGCTGGTTGTTGTTGTTGTCGTCGTCATCGTCGCCACACGCGACGGCGCCGGCAAGCAGGAGGGCCGGAATCAACGCTAGGTACTTCAGTTTAAACTGCACGATTAACCTCCGCAGGCTCGAGCCGACGCGCAACAGGGCGCTCGCCTCCGGTCGATGACCGAAGACGAGGTTGGTCCCCATGACCAACGGCGCACGATGTCGCGCCGGACTCGAGGCGACGCGTAGCCTAATCGAGGGCACACGCCTATCGAAGGTTCCCCAACATCATTGTGACAGCAGTATGACCGCACTGAGATGACGAGGGGGCTTGGCGGCTCGTCGGCTTCTTTTTCTGCGGCCGAGATGAGATCGTCTCGGGACGAACAAAATCAACGAATTGCGATGAAGTAACTCTTCGGGGCTCTAAGCGCCGTTTCCGCCGGTCAAGTTCATTCAATGATTCGGTTGATTCGATAGACCAGGCGGTTTCTTGGAAGCTCACTAATTCATCAAGAAAAAAAAGGGACCAGGTTCGTCGACAGTAAATTCCAGTGTTGTACTTATGCGTACGACACCAGAGCGGCTTCGAGACCGGTGGGGAGTAAGGGGTTATGCGAATAGCGGGCGACCCGGCGAATCCGATCGATGGACCCGTCCCGCGTTACCACACCGAGATTTCTCAGCCGGGATCTGACTCGATGATGCGGAGGCGGGTGCGGCCCAAAGAGGTGGCGACGGGGTCGGCGGCGGCGTGGGTTTTACGGGGTCGCGGGGTGGCCGTCGGGCGAATGTCGGCACGACGCTCGGCCCACGCAGTGGCGACCTCCTGGTCGAGCAGATGGGTCGGGCGAACGTTGCGAAGCGCGTTCAGCATGATGCTTCGGACGTGCGGGTTGTGCGCTTCGAGGCGCTCGAGCAGGTCGTGCATGGCTTCGCGCTTCAGCCCGGTCTGGCTGCCACACAGATTGCACGGCAAAATCGGAAACGCCTGGAGCTCGGCGAAACGCGCAATCTGACTTTCAGCGCATTCGATCAACGGTCGGATCACCTGAAAGCGCCCGTCGTCGGTCGTATAGCGGGCGGGCATCGCCTGGATCTTGCCGGCGTAAAAGAGGTTCATGAGCAGGGTTTCGATCGTATCTTCGCGGTGGTGGCCGAGCGCAATCTTGTTGCAACCCAGGCGCTCGGCGGCGGTGTACAGGATGCCCCGTCGAAGGCGTGAACAGAGCGAACAGTAAGTGCTGGTCTCGTCGAGGTGGGCGGTGACCACCGAATAGGTGTCTTCCGATAGGATCTCGTAGGCGTAGCCCTTTCGGTCGAGCCACCCCTTCAGCGGTCGACCATCGTAGTTCGGCTGTCGCTGGTCGAGGTGCACGGCGATGAGCTGCACCGAGAACGGAAGCCGACCGGCCACCGCATGCAGTAGCTCCAGCATCGTGTAGCTGTCTTTGCCGCCGCTGATCGCCACCATGATGCGGTCGTCGGGGGCCAGCAGCGCGTACGACTTGCAGGTCTGCTGGACCTTGCGCAGCAACTGTCGGTGGAGGCGCTGATGCTCCTGCTCTTCCATCACCGGGGGCCACGGTAATCGAAGACGGCCCCCGCGGGCATCAGAATGTGACCTCGACGGGACCGATCCCCCTGGGAGCGTCCGTTGGGTCGCCGTCCGAGGTCACGGCGATCACCGCCGCCGTGGCGCCGCCGACCGCGACCACTCCGAGGGTGATCCACAGCCACGTGGGCACGCCGCCGTCGACGAACAGGTTCTCGTCCTCGACGGTGACCACCTCGGGCTCCGGCGTGCCGACGTCGACCAAATTGACCCGACCCGGACCGTCGAGATTGCCGGCGACGTAGACCCGGCCGGTCGGGTCGGCAAGCTGGCCATCGTCGGAGAACTCCGCCACCAGGACCGGCTGGTCGTCGATGATCTCGGCAATGGCGGCTTGCTGCGCCAACATCACGCCCCGCGGGTCGAGGAGCTGAACGGTACCGCCGGTCACGATTCCGAAGGGGTCAGGGCCGTACGGGATGCCCACCTTGAGGGTGACCCCCTGCGGACCGGCGACCCGAGTCGCGTAGGGCGGCTGCGCGTTGAGCGTTTGGACGCACGCCGGTGGGCGAGCCAGCCGATCGAAGGCCTCCTCGAACAGAGGTCGGTCGGGAGGCCGGGCCACCGTATCGATACAGGAGGCCCGACCATACGAAACCCGCGCCTCCTGTTCGAAGCCCCCGAGCGCTTGAATCGTGGCTCTCAGCACCAGGGCTTGCGCCAGCTCGCGTCGCTGGAGTCGCCCGCTGTCGATCAGCGCGTCGCACCAGCCGAGCGCGCGCTCGAATTGGAGTCGCTTCAGGAGTGCTTCGGCGCGCTTGAGGCCCCGCGCGGGGCTGGCCCGGTCGAGCGTTCGAGGCAACGGACGGCGTGCCGGACCCCGGTTCGTCGCGAGGGCCAACGCACTCGCTTCGGCGTCCGGCCCTCGTCCCAGACCGACCGCTCTCAGCTGGGCGGACAGCGCTTGTACGCGACCCATGCTGCGTATGACTCTGGTCAAGGCCTCGTTCCACTGGGCGGTTTCGGGCCTCAGGATAGCCATGCCCGTGCTCCGCACCTGGTCAGCGACCGGTCCGGCCCGACCGAGGTTCCCCTCAAGCTCGCGGCGGGCCTGGCGCAGAGCGTCCGCCGTTGGCTCCACCGGTGGGGCCGGATCGAGCGGTTCAACCCGGAGCCGAGGCCGCCACACCAGGTCTCCAACTTGGAGCGAAAGATTGGGGTCGTGCACCACGACCCGGATGGCACCGGAATAGGCCCGCGAGGTCGGCGCATTGGCCGACACCAATACCGTGACCTCGACCGCGGGCGGCGACAGCTCGACCTTCGCCACCTCGCCGAGCGGTAGAACCTCCGCGATGCCCGACCAACCCGAGCTTCGGACCAAGACCTGGCAGTACCGACTCGGTGGTCCCGTGACCGGCACCCGCAGCCGGACCTTGACCGTCGCGCCCGCGGCGAGGGTGAGGGTTTCGTTGGCCGGGGATGCTTCGGGATACGAATCGAGGGCCGGCGCACCGGCCACGGAGACCAAGATCAGGACGCCGAGCACGGTCGCACGCTAGTACCCGCCAGGGGGAGTTGCAAACCCCACCCGTGGACGTGGACTCTTTGGGGAGCGCCGGCGACGCCGGTGTTGAGAAGACTCACGCGCCGCGGGGGCACGCGGGGCGGAGCGAACCACTCGCGGCGAGTTCGCTTCATTTTGGTGGTGGATGCTCGTACTGTCGACGGCAGTGGTATCCGGCGACGGTCGTCAGTCGTTCTCGGTAGACATCCGTGGCTTGCTGGATGCGCTCACCGAGCAGTTTCCAGAGCCGCTGCTCTGCGTTCGAGAGCTGATCCAGAACGCCGCCGATGCCGGAGCCCGCCGTATCGAGGCCGACGTCGCGTACGACAGTCACCGTGGGCTCATGCGTCTGTCGGTCCGCGACGATGGCCGGGGCATGAACGCCCGGGAGGTCGAGGGTTACCTGACGATCGGATTCTCCGACAAGGATCCATCCCGCGAGCGGGGGCGCTTCGGGGTGGGAAAGTTATCGCCGTACGCGCTCGGCATCGCGAGGATGGTCGTCGAGACCTGCGACGGTCAGGTGACCCACCGCATCACTTTCAACCGCGACGGCTCCGGAACGATCGCCCAGCTCGAGCCGCGCCCCCGCGGCACCGTCGTGCGCGTGTACAAGCGCTGCCCTCGAACCGAAGCGGAGAGCCTGGCGGAACGCGCGTTTAAGCTGGTGCAAGACACCTGCGGCTCGATCACGATTCCGCTGTTCGTCAACGGTACCCAGGTCAACCGCGAGATCGCGCTTCCGACGCCGTATTCGCTTCAGTTCGCGAGCCCCGACGGCCAAGGGGTTCTCGGGATCGTCGCGGAGCCCGTCCATTGCCTCATGGGGGGCGGGATCGTGTTGGAGACCGAGGCGCCGATCCTGGGGCCCGAGGTCTCGTACATTCTCGACTCTCCGCGCCTCGCACCCACGCTCTCGCGCAACGCGGTCCGGCGCGACCAGGCGTTCGATGCCTTGTTGCGGGCAGGGCGGGGCAAGATGCCAGCGTTTCGTGCCCATGTCGCTCGCCAGCTCCGCGTCCGGTGCGACCGACTTCGTCAGGACGGGACCCCGCCCGAAAGAGGCCTCGACGTCAACGACCGGGCCGCTCTCGAGTGGCTGCGCAGTCAGCTGTTGCTGCCCGAAGACGACACCCCCGACGCGGTCGTTCGTGACGCTCCGGTGCTCGAGACCGCGGATGGCTCGCTGGTGTCGGCCAACGAGCTGATCGAGGTCATCCGCCAGGAAGGGCGGGTGCCCATCTCGCGGGTGCCCCGCACCCGGGAAGAGATCGGAGGGTACGTCGACCGGGGGGTGCCGGTGCTGCTTCTGTACCGCGACCTCGAGGACTTTCTCGAGCGGCAAGCGATCGAAACGGTCGAGGTCGACGGCCTCGATGACGGGGTCGAGGTGGCCGAGATCGATTGGGGGCGCGGCGAGGTGGCCTTGGCCCAACGGCCGGCGGCGAGGGAAGCCGGTGGATGGCGCCGGCCGGTCGGGGTCGTCGCGTCGGTGGTGGCCGGGGCGTTGCTCGCCATGGTGTCGATGAGCGTGGCCGGTCTGGGGGTTCCCGGTTTGTCAGACCCGTCCGGGTGGCTGCCGACCGTACCTACAAGCGCGTCGAAAGAGAGCTCGACGGAGGCCGCAGGCCCGACCGCCAGCGCCGACGACCGCCGGGTGGCTGCCCCGACCGCACAGGCGGTCGACGCGGTGTCTGCGGGCGATGGACGGGTCGACGGCGGCGGGCCCGACCATGCCGACGAGCCGGCCCAGGCCGCAGAACTGATGCCGACCCAGCTCCGCAACCGGTGGTCGAGCGTCTTGGCGGCCGTCTTGGCGCTCCTGTGGGCGGCGGCCGGGCTCGGGCTGATTCTCAGCGCTCGACGGCGGCCCCGGCGCAGCTGGCTGCGGACCGAAGCGGGAGCCCCGCTCAAGGTCGGAGAGACCCGCCAGCGCCGCTGGAACGTCCTAACTCGGGCGATTCTGCATCCGATCGACTTCGTAGTCGCGCGCGCCTGGTCGGTCCGGGCGGCCGGCCGCCCCTTGGCGGCGTCGGCCTCCGCGTCGATCAAGGGCTACCGAGAGTTCGTTCCGGACGAGCCGATCCGGTCCGGTGTTCGCCTCGACCTCGACCGAGTCGAACTCGGGTTCGTCGATCTGATCAGCCGCGCCGGCGATCCCAACGACGGTCGCTTTCTTCTGCGGCGACAGGGTCGGGTGCTGTTGAATCGGAACCATCCGACCGTGCGCGACTTGATCACCATCGCCGCCGTCGAGCCCCGCCGGGCCCGGGTGCTGCTCGACATGCTGCTGGCCACCGACGTCGAGCTGGGTCGGGGAACGGACCCCCGCCAGGTGGAGTGGGACCTCCTCGGACGGGCGGAAGTCAACTTGCGACCGGAGCGACGATGACCGACAACGATCGTTCAGGGCCGACCGAAGCGCGGATCGAGCCGGCGTCGGAGACCCCGGGGTCGAGCCTTCGGTCTCTGACCCGCTCGCCGACCCGCTCGCCGACCCGTTCGCCGACCCGTTCGCCGACCGGCTCGGAAGCCGTCCTCGAGGGCATTCCGCTCAGCGGCGAAATCGCGAGCGCGGCGTTCGAGACGTTGGGCGTCGGGGCCGGCGAGCTGTCGGCGACCGGTCCGATGCCGGCGCCGGGAGTGGCGCGTCGGCCCCTGTACCGCGCGGACCCCGACCGGGTCCTCCGCATCCTCTCCGCGAATCAGTTCGAAGACCCGTTCCTCGCCTTTCGAGAGCTGTACGCCAACGCGCTGGACGCGGTTCGGGGCCGGCGCGACGCTCGGATCGAGCTTCGGGTGAGCGCGGACCGGGTCTCGGTCGAAGACAACGGGACCGGGCTCGACGAGCCCGGGCTCGATGCGCTCACCACCCTCGGCAAGTCCACCCGACGCGGGCGCGACGCGATCGGCCGGTTCGGGATTGGCTTCGCCTCGGTGTTCGATCCCCAACTCGGCGTCGGGCGAGTGGAGTTTCGAGCTACCCGATTCGGGCGCGACACCGGGGTCGTCATTCGATTCTTCCCTGACGTCAGCGGTGGGGTCTCGATCGAGGTCGAAGATGCGAACCCTCCTCGCCTCGGGGGCAGCCGGGTCGACATCACGTTCGATCCGAAGCGCGCGCCCGAAGGTCGAGTAGCCCGCGTGACCGAGATCTTCGAGACCCACGCCGCGTATTCGGGCGTCGAGACCGAACTCAATCATCGGCTGCTGGGCCGGGAGCTCAGCGACTACATCAAATCCGAGATCCGAGCCGGCGACTGGACGTTCGAGGAGCGCACGCTGGTCGCCGCGTCGGCGGTCAAGGGCCCCGTCGGCGTGGCCGCGATCGACCCGTCCCGGCCCGACTCCAAGTTTCGGGCGTATCAGCGGGGCCTGTTCGTGTGCGAGCTGCCCCTCCATCGGGTGCAAGGCAAGCCGTGGCCTCGAGGGGTTTTCGGCGCGATCAACGCCGAAGGACTCGATCTCGTCGCCAGCCGCAACGCGTTCGTCGAGGACGAGCGCTTCGAGCGGTTTCAGGGCGAGCTGCGGCGCCTCGCCTACGAGGCGGCCTATCGGGTGGTGCGGCACTACGAGCAGTCCGAAGACGCCTACGCCCGAATCGTGTTGCTCGACGCGGTTCGGCGAGGGCTGCGGGCGGCGACGCCCGAGAGCCTGCTCGCCGAGTCCGACGACCTATTTTCGAGCGCGGTGGTCCGTTCTCCGCTGTTCCGCGCCTGGTTCGACGGCAAGCGGTACAGCTTCGAAGAGCTGGTGGCGTTCAAGGAGAACGACACCTTCCGGGCTCTCAGCTATCGGCCCGCATGGCGTGACCGCAGCGGAGACCCGATCATGCGGGCCGACGACTCGATCGAGCGCGATATCTTTCGAAAGCTCTCCGGCATGCGCGACATGCCGGCCGCGGCGCGCGCGGAAGACATCGCGCAACCGAGCCTGCTGTCCCGGATCCGCGACCGCGTGCTCTCCGGGCCGCGGGCCGAGTATTCGCTCTTTCAGCGCGAAGTGCCGGCCCGCCAGGTTCGTCTCACCACCCGGGCCCTCATCGGAGAGCTGCAGGCGTTCTTGGGGGCCCCCGAGGTGGTGGAAGCGGTCGGTCGGCTACTCCCGGGGCCACTTCCGCGGTTGGCCTTTGGACTCTCTCGAAACGCGTTCGGACCCGTCGCCGCCTACCGCGCCGGCGAGATCCGGTTCAATGTCGCGCATCGAACCCTGCGTCGGCTGTCGAAGCACGCCGACCCGAAGTTGGCCTGCCGGGCGCTTCTTCCCGTTCTGGCCCACGAGCTCGCGCACATGTGCCACGAGCTGCATGACCTCGACTTCTACCGCACCAGCCGGGCGCTCCTGCGGGCGCTCACTACGGCGGCGGCTCGGATCGACGCCAACGCGTTTCGTCAGGAGTCGCCGACCGTCGGCGTGGACGTCTTCGGACCGGAGCCGACGCTGTGAGGGCCCGCCGCTAGTCGACCGGAGGAGGCCGATTCTCGGTATACCCGAGGGGGTTTCCTAGGGCGCCGGATTTCCAAGGTTTTCGGGCCGACCCGCGCTTGCGCACGGTGGCCTCTGCGGCGATGAAGGAGTCGCCATGCCAACGATCAACGTCGACGGCCGGGATCTGGATTTTCAGCCGGGGCAGACCATCATCGAGGCGACCACGGCCCACGGCATCGAGGTGCCCTACTATTGCTGGCATCCGCGTCTATCGGTCGCTGCGAACTGCCGCATGTGTCTGGTCGAGGTCGAAAAGGCGCCCAAGCTCTTGCCCGCGTGCGAGGTGAAGTGCCGCGAGGGCATGGTCGTCAAGACCGACTCTCCCAAAGTGCTCGAAGCGCGCGGCGCGGTTCATGAATTCTTGTTGATCAACCACCCTATCGATTGCCCCATCTGCGATCAGGCCGGCGAGTGCAAGCTTCAGGACTACTACATGAAGCACGACCGGACGGGGACGCGCTTCGATGAGATCAAAGTCGTCAAGGACAAAGCGGTCGAGCTGGGGCCGCAGGTCATGCTGGATGAGGAGCGGTGCATCAACTGCACCCGCTGCGTCCGATTCATGGACGAAATCGCCCAGAACCCGCAGCTGGGGCAGTTCGACCGCGGTGACCGGGCCGTGATCGGGACCTTTCCGGGCGAGCCCTTGGACGACCCCTACAGCTTGAATACGGTCGAGATCTGTCCGGTCGGGGCGCTGACCAGCCGCGATTTTCGATTTAAAGTCCGAAGCTGGTTCTTGAAGACGACGGATTCCATCTGCGCCGGTTGTGCCCGGGGCTGCAACATCAAGCTCGACCACTACCGTGACGAGGTGCAGCGGTATCGAGGTCGGGACAACGAGCACGTCAACCAGGGGTGGCTCTGCGATGCCGGGCGGCTGAGCTATAAGCGGATCCACGACCCGGAGACGGCGGTGACCGTTCCCCACGCGAAGAACGACGAGGGGCGGCTGGTTCCGGTCGATTGGGCGGAGGCCGAGCGCCAGCTCTCCGAGTGCCTGGGCGGGTACGTGGGCGACACCGATGGATCGTTGGCGCTCGTGCTGTCCGCGCAGCTAACCACCGAAGGCGTGACCGCCTTCGTGGAGCTGGCCGAGCAGGTGCTGCAAGTCGATACCTATGCGATCGTGGGGCAGCCCGATTGGGCGGCCGACGAGATCTTGCGGGTCACCGACCAGAACCCGAATCGCGCCGGCGCCGAGCTCGTGCTCGAGGGCTACTCGATCTTCGATGAGGGCGCCGATGGTCTCAAGAAAGCGATCGACAAGGGTGACGTGAAGACCGTCCTGATGGTCGGCAGCGAGTACCCGACCCCCGACGAGTCCTGGGTCGAAGTCCTCCGGAAAGCCACCGTGCTCTGCTTCTCGACGAACTGGGACGCGACTTCGAAAAACGCCGACCTGGTGATCCCGATGGCGTCGTTCGCCGAACAGGACGGTACCTTCGTCAACATTCAGGGCCGCATTCAGCGGGTCAATCGCGCCATCAAGCCGATCGAGCGCCGACTGCCGACGGTCGACGCGGCAACGTTCACCGCTCGGGCCTGCGGCGCGGGCACGACGTGGACGATGACCAACTGGATTCGCGCCTTCAACGCCCTCAAGGCGCACACCGATCTCTTGCGCGAAATATCGGCCGTGCAGCTGGGTCCGGATGGGATGCTGCTGGAGTCCGACGACCTCGCCGAGGATCGGCAACCGCCGGCGGCCCCGGCGGCCGGCCCCGAGCCCGCGAGCTCGTCGGCAAGCTCCTGAGGCCGCCGGGAACACGAGAATCCGAGAGCGAGTCGATCGATGGAGTATACGTTTTATTCGCTGGTTTGGGACGTCGTCCGGATCGGTGTGATGATCGCCCTGTGCCTCGGGCTCGCGGGCCCTCTGACCTGGGCGGAGCGCCGCCAGTCGGCGATGATTCAAGACCGCGTTGGGCCCAACCGCGCCGGTTTCACCCTCTTCGGCGTCAACTTCACGATCTTCGGGCTGCTGCATCCCCTGGCCGACGCGATCAAGATGCTCACCAAGGAAGACACGATCAACCAGCGCGCCGATCGCTTCCTCTACAACCTGGCGCCGATCATCGCGCTCCTGCCGGCGCTGGTGACCTTCGCGGTGATCCCGATCGGGCCCGACATCACGGTTGGTGGAGCCGAGTACCGACTGCAGGTCGCCCGCCTCGACGCCGGTATCGTGTATATCTTCGCGATCAGTTCCCTGGCCGTCTTCGGCGTGACCTTGGCCGGATATGCCTCCGCGTCCCGGTTTGCGATGCTCGGCGGCCTGCGCGCCTCGGCGCAGATGATCTCGTACGAAGTGACGATGGGGCTGTCGGTGATGGGGCTGGTGCTCATCTTCGGAACCCTGGAGCCCTACCGGATGGTGGTGGAGCAGGGCAACGGTCTGCTCTTCGGCTTGTTGCCGCCCTGGGGCATCTTCCTGCAGCCGCTTTCTTTCATCATCTTCCTGACCGCCGCGATCGCCGAGAACAAGCGCGTGCCCTTCGATCTCGCGGAGGGCGAGTCCGAGATCGTCGGCTACTTCGTCGAGTACTCGGGCATGAAGTTCGGGATGTTCTTCATGGCCGAGTACATCGAGGTCATCGTGATCTCGGGGATGGTCACGACGTTTTTCTTCGGCGGCTGGCAGTTCCCTTATCTGATCGACACCGCAGCCGGGGGAGCGGCGTTTCTGTTCCCCGGCGGCGCGGGCTTCGACGTGCCCGCGGTCGTGGCCACCGTGCTCCGGGTCGGGGCGTTTCTATTCAAACTACTATTCTTCTGTTGGTTTCAGCTGATGCTTCGATGGACCCTGCCGCGTTTTCGGTATGACCAGGTGATGACGTTGGGGTGGCGACGGCTGCTGCCGTTGTCGCTGGCCAACCTGGTGCTGACGGCGGGGGTCGTGCTGGCTCTGCAGGAGGGAGGTCGATGATGAACAACGAACAACCGGCTGCCGCGCCGCCCTCCTCAAATGACCACTCGGGTGGTCCTCGCCGGGGCCAGGTCGTGATCCGAACCGTCACTCGAGACGAAGAGACGCTCGACAAACTGTTCGTCCCGGCGATCGCCGCCGGGTTGGGCGCGACGATCCGGCACTTTTTCAAGAACATCTTCGCGAGAAAAGAAAACAAGTACGCACAGACGGTGCAGTACCCGGATGAGAAGGTCGTCTATCCGCATCGATTCCGGGGGATGCATCGGCTGGTACCCCGGGAAGACGGCACGCCTCGCTGCGTGGCGTGCTTCATGTGCCAGACGGCCTGTCCGGCCCATTGCATTCACATCGTCGCCGGCGAGACCGACGACCGAGGCATCGAGAAGTACCCGGTGATCTTCGAGATCGACGAGCTGAGGTGCGTGATGTGCGGCCTGTGCGTCGAAGCGTGCCCCTGCGACGCCATTCGGATGGACAGCGGGATCCATCCGAAGCCGGTCTATCATCGTACCGAGGCCGACTTCGGCAAGAACGACCTATTGGCCATTTTGGGCCGCGACGAGCAAGACGGCCAGCATCGCGACCAGACTGCGCCGCCGCCGACCGCTGCCGGCACCGGTCGAAAGACCCGACCGGACGGTGACCACGGCGCGGGCGGCGCCGCCGGTGGGTACGAGCACCCGCACTAGGAGACTTGCTCCGAGCGAAGCGTGACAAAGAAGCGGACTTTGGGC